>JAJRRA010000056.1 GCA_024279945.1 Gammaproteobacteria bacterium | reverse complement strand
CGTCGGTCGCAAGCGGCCTCTTACTTTTCTGTAAGAGCGCTCTTGAGCGCGATCGGACCGTCGGTCGCAAGCGGCCTCTTACTTTTCTGTAAGAGCGCTCTTGAGCGCGATCGGACCGTCGGTCGCAAGCGGCCTCTTACTTTCCTGTAAGAGCGCTCTTGGGCGCAATCGGGCCATCGGTCGCAAGCGGCCTCTTACTTTTCTGTAAGAGCGCTCTTGAGCGCGATCGGACCGTCGGTCGCAAGCGGCCTCTTACTTTTCTGTAAGAGCGCTCTTGAGCGCAATCGGGCCGTCGGTCGCAAGCGGCCTCTTACTTTTCTATCTGAGAACCTCCGGTTGCGGCAGGAACCCAACCACCAGCCCTCCCGGGCCAAGGTGAACACCCAGAGCCGGGCCGGCCTGGGTGATGTGACAGGAGTGAATCTGGCCATGTTGTTCCAGGATGTGGCGACGCACTTTTCTGGCGCCTCGCTCATTATCCATGTGGGCCACCAGCACCCGGTACATGGTATCGGAGTCCATTTTCCGCACGACACTGCGCGCCAGCGCTGCTGGTCTTGCACCCCGCCCGCGAACAATACCCGCGAGCCTGATCTTCCCGTCCTTGCTGGCGGTTAACACCGGATTAAAGTGCAGCCAGTCGGCAATGCGCTTGAACCAGGCGGGAACCCGACCACCCTTTACGCCGTAGGAAAGGTCATCGGCAACGCCCATTACCCGGGTCCGGGGTACCGTTTCGAGCATCAGGGCTTCCACTTCTTCGGCAGACATGCCGACAGCGGCAGCCTCCGCGGCCACGATGGCGAGCAGGCCCTGGCCTGCCGTTGCACTGAGACTGTCCACCACCCGAATATCCCCACTTTCGGCACGGCTTGCAGCCAGCCTGGCGGCGCTGATCGTCCCACTGAGTTGTCCCGACAGTCCGATATAAACCACGGAGTATCCGTGGGATATCAGCAATGAGAAAACCCGTGAAAAGTCCTGTGGCGGAGGTTGTGAAGTCAGCGGCGCTTCGGCTGATTCCGCCAGCAGACGATAAAACTCTTTGGGTGTCAGCGACACGCCATCCAGATATTCACGGTCACCAAAACTCAAGCGCACGGGAACCACATGGATTCCCAGCCGATCAACTTCCGATGCGGGCAGATCCCCGCCCGAGTCCACCACCACCGCCGTTTCACCCGCCAGGTTCAACATACCGTGCTGGCGTTTCATGTCATCGGCCTTCTGTTGGGTGATGGTGCCGAAATCCTCGCATGCAAGGAACACTTCTGCCGGATTATTGACATGGATATGCACGCGCACGCGCTGACGCCCACCGGCTACAATCAATGAACTGGCATCCAGCGTTTCCAGCAGGGCCATCACCGCGTCGCGGTCAAGATCAATGCCCTCCAGCACGCATTCCGTGCAAAAGCGATGCTTACCCAGTGCAAAGTCACCCACCGGAGCCGCGCTCTCATCGTTCCATTCGCCCGCGACCGGGTCCACTGCACCACTTTCAATATACGTCCAAATACCTTCCAGCAAGTCGACAAAACCCTGGCCGCCGGCATCGACTACGCCCGCCTGTTTCAACACCGCCAACTGATTGGGTGTGTTGGCCAGTGACTCTTGGGCCCGTTTCAGGCCGTGGCGGATTAACTCACGAATATCCTGTTCGTCTTGAGAAGTTTGCCGGACGAGGTCTTCAGAAAAGTCTTCCAGTACGGTGGGCAGGGTACCGGGCACCGGGCTGGACATGGCGGTCCATGCGGCCCTGGCCCCTGCCTGTGTCGCCATTGCCAGGCTTTCTGCGGTCAGCAAACGCCGGCCTGCCACCGCCTCGCGCATACCGTGTAAAAACTGGGCCATGATGGCCCCGGAATTTCCCCGTGCGCCTTCCAGCGCTGCAGCAGCCACGTGGTCCATCAACTCATCCACGCGCCCGCATGGCGATGACGCCGTGGCTTCCAGGATGGTCTTGAAGGTAAACGCCATGTTGGTGCCCGTGTCTCCATCCGGAACCGGGAACACGTTGATTTTGTTCAGGTACTCACGGCGCTGGAACAGATGGCCGATGCCGGCGGAAAGCGCACGCAGCAACCGCGGTGCATCGAGATATGAAATGGCGACGGAAGAACCTGGCATGGCAGACCTTTATTGTGCAGTACTAAGTCCTATTGTAAATGTAACAGCCCGCTCTGCGGGCGAAAGGCTATGTAACAGCCCGCTCTGCGGGCGAAAGGCTGGCTTTTCCATGCAAGTCGCCCGCAGAGCGGGCTCTTACACCATTTGCCTGCCTGTTTCACCATCCGGGTGGCGAAAATCGCCTTGAATCCGCCACAGGCGGCCCAAATAGTGACTTTCAGGCCATGTTTTTCTGGCATGAAAACTGCATAGTTAATAACAGGAATAGTGTGGGAGAAAAAAATGACCGCTGAAAGTGTTTTTGATCAGATGAAAGAAGCTTTAAACGGCCGTCCCGGGCAGCCCATCGTGCTCGGTGTTTGTCAGGCTCTGGCCGAACGCTACGACAAAGAACCGTGGGTGTTCCGGCTGGTCGTCATCGTGCTCCTGATTGCCAAGACTCTGCCCATATTGATCGTCTACGTGGTTCTTGGCTTTGTTCTGAGCGAGACTGAAGCCCGCACGCGCCAGTTCTTCTCAGGCCTGGCGGTGGTCATCCGCGAAGGCGTGGATAAACTTGCCGCTTCACTGCGCGGCGCCCTGGGTGAGCACAACCGAACATAAGAACACGAGATGCGACAAGCCGCTCTGCGGGCGAAAGGCTCTGGAATAGTCGCCCGCAGAGCGGGCTCTTACAGCGACACGCTCATGATTTGCCCTTCAGGAACTGCCGTACCTGGTCTTCATCAAAGGGGAAGAATAATTCTTCTCCCGTGTCCGGGAGGCCCAGGACAGGAATGTGGATATCATATTTTTTCTCCAGTTCCGGATCCAGATCGATTTCCATTGCAGTCCACTCCAGCCCCATCTCTTGCAGCATGACGGCAACGCCATCGCACAGGTGACAGCCGATCAGGGTGTAAAGCACCAATTCCCTATTGTCTTGATTATCAATCGCCATAAGTTTAACCGGGTTCTGTGAACCTGACCCCTGCACGGAGCGCGAAGCGCCTTCAGGCCAGTTTAGCGCTCATTACTCTTTAATACGGGTAAAATAGCACGATGGCCATCAGTGTATTCGATCTGTTCAAAATAGGCATCGGCCCGTCCAGTTCCCATACCGTTGGACCGATGAAGGCTGCATGCACCTTTGCCCAAAGGCTGGAAACTCGGGGACTGCTCGACAAGACCGCTCGCGTAAAAATAAGTCTGTATGGCTCGCTGGCACATACCGGGCGCGGCCACGGCACCGATAAAGCGGTGATGCTCGGGCTGCAGGGCTCCCTGCCGGACCGGATTGACCCGGACAACATTGATGCCGCGCTGGCGGCAATACGAAGCAGCGAAAAATTACTCCTGGCCGGCCGCCATACGATCCGCTTCCGGGAAAAGAAGGACCTGCTGTTCAACAAGCGCAAGGTCCTTCCGCACCATCCCAATGGCATGCAATTCGAAGCACTGGATGCTGCCGGAGAGTTACTGGAAAGTCGCGAATATTACTCGGTTGGTGGCGGCTTCGTGGTCAATCAGGACGAGGCGGCACAAGACCGCATCGTCGCCGATAAAACGGTGTTGCCCTACCCTTTCTCCAGCGCCGACGAATTGCTGGCACGCTGTGAGCAGCACGGCCTGCGGATTGCCGGCCTGATGATGGCCAACGAGCAGACCTGGCGCAGCCGGGACAAAATTTGTCAGGGTCTCACGGCAATTCGCCAGACAATGCATAACTGCATGGAACGTGGCTATCGCCAACAGGGCGTACTGCCGGGTGGCCTCAAAGTGGAACGGCGCGCGCCGCAACTCTACCGGGAACTTCGCCGGCAACCCCACAACGAGGATCGCCTGGCGGTGCTCGACTGGGTCAATTTGTTTGCACTATCCGTCAACGAAGAAAACGCCGCCGGTGGCCGTGTCGTTACCGCGCCGACCAATGGTGCAGCCGGAATCATCCCGGCCGTGATTCAGTATTACCTGGACTTTATTCCCGCTGCGAACGACGATGGCGTGTTCGAATTTTTGCTTACCGCCGGGGCCGTTGGCATCCTTTATCTGCAAAACGCATCCATTTCCGGCGCTGAGGTGGGCTGCCAGGGCGAGGTGGGCGTGGCTTGCTCAATG
Source organism: Gammaproteobacteria bacterium (assembly GCA_024279945.1). Taxonomy (GTDB): domain Bacteria; phylum Pseudomonadota; class Gammaproteobacteria; order Xanthomonadales; family SZUA-36; genus JAJRRA01. The sequence goes on along the minus strand of JAJRRA010000056.1, from coordinate 6,537 downwards.
GCGGCCGCCGGCCTCACCGCAGCCGTGGGCGGCACGATTGCCCAGGTAGAGAATGCGGCAGAAATCGGCATGGAACATAACCTGGGCCTGACCTGCGACCCGGTGGGCGGCCTGGTTCAGATTCCATGCATTGAGCGCAATGCAATGGGCGCGGTTAAGGCCATTAACGCGCAACACATGGCCTTGCGCGGCGACGGCCAACACCGGGTGTCACTGGACAAAGTGATCAAGACCATGCGGGAAACCGGCGCCGACATGAAAAGCCGCTACAAGGAAACCTCACGTGGCGGTTTGGCCGTAAACGTGATTGAATGCTGATATTGATGTACGTAACCTGAGGGAACAGGTCGTGAAACGAAAAAGGATACTGCTGATCTGGCTTATTCTGGCGATGGCGCTGCTACCGGTCGTTGCAGCGGCAAAAAATATCTATAAATTCCAGGATGAAAACGGAATCTGGCACTTCACCGACCAGGCGCCGGACGAGGAAGTCGAATTCTCCACCGTCTACATGGAACGGGAACCGGAACCACGCGTTCGCTTGCGCATGGAAGGAAAAAAGGAAAGCCCGGTCTACATCGTGTTCAACGATTTCTGGGGCCCGATCGAAGTTGAATTAACCCTTAAACAATCTGTGAATGTCCTGACCGAGCCTCCCCTGCCCGCTCGCTGGGTGATCCCGGCCCAGACGGAGAAAACACTGGTCGGCATCGGAGCGCTGGATCAAAGGCAGGGTTTCAGCTATCGCCTTGGCATGACTTCAGTTCCCGGACGCCCCATCAGCACACCAGTTTCAGGCCTGGTCATACTGCCACCGTTTGCGGCCAACGAGGAATACCCCATCAGCCAGGGTTTCAAGGGGAAAACAACGCATATCACACCCGACAGCGAGTATGCCCTTGATATCGTCATGCCGATTGGCACTGCGGTACACGCAGCGCGCGGCGGAACGGTGATGGATGTAGAGGAAGACTTCAATCGTGGTGGGGGCAATTTCGAAAAATTTGCCGACAAGGCCAACCAGGTCCGTATCCTGCACGAAGACGGCACCATGGCTCTGTACGCACATCTCGACCTGGCCAGTGTCAGTGTACGTCCAGGCGCCCGTGTTCGCGCCGGCCAGAAGATCGCCCGCTCGGGGAATACCGGCTTCAGTACCGGCCCTCACCTGCACTTTGCGATCCAGCAAAATTCCGGACTACAAATCATCTCCCTGCCGTTTGCCTTTCGAACCCGGGAAGGTGCGGTCATCACACCCAAAGCCCAGCAGATTGTGGAAGGCGTTTCGGCGAGCCACTAGCACCGACTGACCCGGTGTTGGTGTTAGAATAGATCGCTTTATGGTGCGGTTGGAAAAGATGTCCGAATTAGAAAATGAAATCATCCGCCGCCGGACCTTCGCGATCATCTCACACCCGGATGCAGGCAAGACTACGCTGACTGAAAAACTGCTGCTATTCAGTGGTGCCATCCAGATGGCGGGCACGGTTAAGGCCAAAAAAGCCGCACGCTATGCGACCTCCGATTGGATGAAGCTGGAGAAGGAGCGGGGCATCTCGGTGACCTCTTCCGTCATGCAGTTCAAATACCATGATTGTGTGGTCAACCTGCTGGATACACCGGGACATGCCGACTTTTCAGAAGACACCTACCGCACACTGACCGCAGTGGACTCAGCCCTGATGGTCATCGATTGCGCCAAGGGTGTGGAAGAGCGAACCATCCGCCTGATGGAAATCTGTCGCATGCGACAGACTCCCATTTTCACCTTCATCAACAAGCTCGACCGGGAAGGCCGCGACCCGCTGGAACTGCTGGATGAAGTGGAATCGGTGCTGGGCATCCAGTGCGCACCGGTCACCTGGCCGATCGGCATGGGCCAGCGCCTCAAGGGCGTATACCATTTACTGGACAACAAGATTCACCTGTACGAGTCCGGCAAGAATTACGTAACCCAGGAAGCTGCCATCATCGAGGGTATCGACAGCCCGGAGCTGGACCAGCGGCTTGGACGCGATGCGGATGAACTGCGCGAGGAAATTGAGTTGGTGCAAGGAGCCAGCCATACTTTTGACCAGGAGGCCTACCTCGCCGGTGAGCAGACACCGGTCTTTTTCGGCTCCGCCATCAACAATTTTGGCGTTGCACCGCTACTTGATTCTTTCGTTGTCAACGCACCCGTACCGGGCGCACATCCCACGCGGGGCCGCACAGTGGCGGCCAATGAGTCCAAACTGACGGGATTTGTATTCAAAATCCAGGCTAATATGGACCCGGCTCACCGCGACCGGATTGCTTTTATGCGAATCTGCTCAGGACGTTTCCACAGCGGCATGAAAATGCACCATGTCCGGCTGGGAAAAAGCATCAAGGCGGCCAACGCACTGACCTTTATGGCCCAGGACCGGGAACATGTGGAAAGTGCTTTTCCGGGCGATATCGTTGGCCTGCACAACCATGGCACGATCAGTATCGGAGACACTTTTACCGAGGGCGAGACCTTGCAGTTCACCGGAATTCCCAATTTTGCACCGGAACTGTTTCGCCGGGCTCGACTGCGCGACCCGCTGAAATTGAAAGCACTACAAAAAGGGCTGGCGCAGTTATCCGAAGAAGGCGCCACCCAGTTTTTCAGGCCCCTGCTTGGTAACGACCTGATCCTGGGCGCCGTCGGCGTACTCCAGTTCGATGTGGTGGCTTACCGGCTGAAAAATGAATATAGCGTCGATTCATCCTTTGAAAAAGTCAATGTGCAAACCGCCCGCTGGATTCGCTGCGATGATGACAAAATGCTGGCTGATTTCAAACGCCAGTTGCAAATGAACCTGGCTAAGGATGGCGCTGGAGAACTGGTCTACCTGGCGCCTTCACGGGTCAACCTGCAACTGACCGAAGAACGCTGGCCTGACATTGAATTCGCCGCAACACGGGAAACCGTCATCTTTGCCACGTGAACACGCTCACCGCCAGACTTCATGCCGTGTTTCCGTCAAAGAGCCGGCGCGGGCAAATCTGGCGCATTGCAGTGCCCATTATGGGTGGCATGATGTCACAGAACATCCTCAACCTGGTGGACATCGGCATGGTTGGACACCTGGGTGACAATGCGCTGGCAGCCACCGGCATAGGCAGTTTCACCAATTACCTCGCAATCTCTTTTATCATCGGCCTGTCCGCCGGCGTACAAGCACTGGCGGCGAGAAGGCTGGGTGAAGGCAGGCATTCAGAAACCGCCGTTCCGCTCAATGGCGGCCTGATGCTGGCGCTGCTGATTGGTTTGCCCCTGTGCATCATCCTGATCATGGCCACACCCACTGCCTTCACATTCCTGACCGATGCCCCCGAAGTCAGGGAACTGGGCATTCCCTATCTGCAAATACGCATCGCCAGCATGATCGCCGTAGGCATGAACTTCTCTTTTCGTGGCTACTGGAGCGCCATCCACATGACCGGGGTGTACCTGCGCACGCTGTTGATCATGCACGCCATCAATATTTTCCTCAACTGGGTGTTGATTTTCGGTAATTTGGGGGCTCCGGAACTGGGCGTATTCGGCGCGGGCCTGGCAACCACGATCTCGCTTTATGTCGGTACCATCCTGTATTTTTTCTTCGCCATCCGGCATGCCAGTGATAAGGGGTTTCTGCACCGGATACCCTCGCGCAGTACCTTGTGGCAGCAATTCAGATTGTCCCTGCCCAACAGTCTGCAACAGCTTTTTTTCTCGGCCGGACTGGTTGCCCTGATCTGGATCGTCGGGCAGATCGGCACCGCTGAAGTCGCCGCCATCAATGTCCTCATGACCTTTCATATCACGGCCATCCTGCCGGCCTTCGGCATATCACTTGCCTCGACCACGCTGGTCGGCAATGCGCTGGGGCGTGGTGATACGAAGGATGCCGCCCGCTGGGGCTGGAATGGCGGCGCCCTCACCTTTGTTTACGGCATCATCCTCAGCCTGCTGCTGATCCCACTGGCCAATCCCATCCTGGGGGTATTCCTGACCAATCCTGAAACCCGTCAACTGGCCTTTTTGCCGATGATCCTGTGGGCGCTGATGATCTCTTTCGACACCATGGGTATGGTGCTGATGAATTCCCTGATTGGCGCCGGCGACACCAAGCGTGCCATGTGGATCAGCGTAACCTGGCAGTGGATGTTTTTCCTGCCGCTGGCCTTCCTGGTTGGGCCTGTGCTCGGCTTCGGCCTGCTCGGCATCTGGGTTATCAACATGGTCTACCGCGTTGGTCAGGCCCTTAACGCCGCCTGGCAGTGGAACAGTGAAAAATGGACTCATATTAAAATCTAGGGAATTGATCTGAAGTTCCCTGGTGTTTGCCAGCAGAAGCTAAAGCCGATACATTGCGCACGGGAATGATCAGAAAAATAAACACCAGGGAGAGCACTTCATGATCGGCACGATTGCCTTTGGAATCTTCGGGCTGGCGGTTCTGCTCAGCATTGCTTTTGCTTTTTCATCCAATCGCCGGGAAGTGGACTGGAAACTGGTGCTATCAGGTATCGGACTCCAGTTGTTTTTTGCCATCCTGGTTATTCTCATTCCCGGGGGCCGTGAATTTTTTGAAGGCCTGAGCCGTATTTTCGTAACCATAATCGGCTTTGCCATGGAAGGATCCATGTTCATTTTCGGGTCGCTTGCCGATCCATCCAACCTGGGCTTTATCTTTGCTTTCCAGGTATTGCCAACTATCATCTTTTTCGCATCGCTGATGTCGGTCCTGTACCACCTGGGCTTAATGCAAAAAGTCGTGCAAGCGATGGCCTGGGTGATGCTGAAGGTGATGCGCACCAGCGGTTCCGAATCACTTTCGGTAGCCGCCAATGTTTTCGTCGGCCAGACCGAGGCCCCACTGGTGGTTCGTCCCTACATCAGTCGCATGACCGAGTCGGAGTTGCTCACCATGATGGTCGGTGGTATGGCCACGATTGCCGGCGGCGTTCTGGCTGCTTACATCACCATGCTGGGTGGCGCCGATGAGGCGGCACGAATCTTTTATGCCAAACACTTGCTGTCAGCCAGCATCATGGCGGCTCCAGCCACTATCGTAATCGCCAAGTTGCTCAAGCCGGAAGTTGATGAGTCCGTGACGCGGGGCAAGGTAACTTTGCACGTTGAAAAAACCGCGACCAACGTCATCGAAGCGGCCGCAAACGGCGCCGGCGATGGTGTCAAACTGGCACTCAATGTCGGCGGCATGCTGCTGGCTTTTGTCGCCCTGATCGCCCTGATCAACTACCCGCTGGGCTGGATAGGCCAGGTCACGGGGCTTGAGTCTCTTGCCGGTCAGCCAATCAGCCTGTCGATGATCATGGGTTATTTTCTCTCACCCCTGGCGTGGGTTATCGGCATACCCTGGCAGGACGCGGTAACCGTAGGTGGGCTGATCGGCGAAAAGATCATCACCAACGAATTTGTGGCCTACGCCCACCTCAAGGAAATCCAGGGCAGTATGTCGCCGAAAGCCTTGCTGATTTCAACCTATGCCCTGTGTGGATTCGCCAATTTCTCCTCCATAGCCATCCAGATCGGCGGCATTGGCGGCCTGGCCCCTGATCGCCGCTCGGATCTGGCTCGGCTTGGCCTGACGGCGGTTCTTGGCGGCACACTGGCCACGATGATGACCGCGACCATCGCAGGTGTGCTGACCAGCATCGCTTAAATACGCCGTGTCGGGCCACTCACAATTCAATCTGTTTCGCCAGCGGCGGTTTATGCCGTTTTTCATGACCCAGGGCCTGGGTGCGTTCAACGACAACATATTCAAAAATGCACTGGCGGCATTGCTGGTCTTCAAAGGCAGCCAGATAGCCGGTTTGAACACCAGCCAGGTGGTCAATCTCAGCGCAATGGTTTTTATTCTGCCGTTTTTCCTTTTTTCCGCCCTGTTCGGGCAGTTCGCCGACAAGTACGAAAAATCCATCCAGATTCGCCGGATCAAGTTGTTCGAGGTCTTTATCATGCTGTTGGCGGCCCTGGCTTTCTGGATGAACAACCTCCCACTCCTGCTGCTGGTGCTGTTCCTGCTGGGGCTGCAGTCCACCATCTTCGGGCCGATCAAGTACGGCATCCTGCCCCAGGTGCTGCACAAGGAAGAACTGGTGGGTGGCAATGCCCTGATTGAAATGGGTACATTTGTGGCCATACTCGCCGGCACCATCGCCGGCCCCCAACTGGCCGGAATTGAATCAGACTGGCCCTACTGGGTTAGCATTGCCTGTCTCCTGGTTGCGCTAACCGGGTACCGCTACAGCACGAAAATACCACTTGCTGAAGCAGTCAGTCATGAGTTAAAAATCAACTGGAATATCTTCACCGAAACGGTTCGCAACCTGAAGTTCCTCAATGAAAACCGCACGGTGCTGAACAGCGTGCTGGGGATTTCCTGGTTCTGGTGTTTCGGTGCGATTTTCCTGGTCCAGATCCCAGCCTACAGCCAGTACGTGCTGGGCGGCGATGAAAACCTGATGTCAACATTGCTGGCCCTGTTCATCATAGGCATCAGCACCGGCTCCCTG
>JAJRRA010000055.1 GCA_024279945.1 Gammaproteobacteria bacterium | reverse complement strand
GTTGTTCATACAACGCATCAAAGCGTTTTTGTTCAGTGGGTTTCATGGGGTAAACTCCTTTGTAACTACCCGACATTGGGTAAACAGGAGCTTAACTGTAGATGAAGGTTTTATCCTGCCGCGCAGCGGCTTCGTTCAACGGGTGGTTATGCCTCCGGGATGGACCGGGCCGTTACGAATCCGCTGGTGATCGAGGCGAATTCGCCGGGTTTTATGCAGGAACAGATTGATAAGCGCTTGAGAGACAACGGCTTTGCCCCCCAATGGCGCGAAATCACCGCACCGGACAACAAGCCCGGGAACAAAAAACCCGGGGACAAAAAGCCGGTGCGCCGTCTCATTTTTCCCGACAGGCTGAGTGATCAGGTTCTGGCAGGGGAACAGGTGGTTGCCCGCTACGATACGGCTGCATCATCGATTTCACGGGACTACGAGGCCTTACGCATCACCCGCAGCCTGTATACCGTTCTTGCGGACATCACCGTTGTCAGCGCACAAGCAGATGGGCTGTCGGCCCAGACGCTGGCTGCATTCAACCTCAGGCCCAGAATCTGGCAACTGGAGGTCAAACCCGCCGGCCAGAGGAAAAACATTCCGAGCGGGTTTCAGCAGGCGATTCCAGGAATTCTGGTCATGTTTACCCTGCTCATACTGCTCACCAGTGGCGCATCGATGCTGGCCCTTGAGCGCATCAGTGGTTTACTGCGCCGCCTGGCCTCAGCACCGATTTCCCGTGTTGAACTGATCGCAGGCAAGTGGGGCGGCCGTATGGTGCTTGCGGTGCTGCAAATAGGCACTGCTATGGCCATTGGTACGCTGTTTTTCCGCATGGATTGGGGCCCGGATTTTGCCATGGTACTGGTGGTTCTGGCAGCCTGGGCGGCATTTTGTGCTTCTGCGGGCCTGTTGCTAGGCAGTGTCGCAAGAACGGAGGCTCAGGCTGCAGGCCTGGGTGTGCTGCTGGCCAACCTGCTGGCCGCACTCGGCGGCTGCTGGTGGCCGATTGAAATCACGCCGCCGTGGATGCAGTTCCTGCAAAAGCTGTTGCCGACGGGCTGGGCGATGGATGCGCTGCACAAGCTGATCAGTTTTGAATCAGGCGCCTTGTCTGCGTTGCCGCACGTGGCGGCCCTGATCGCAGGCACTGTTGTCGTTGCCTGGCTGGCAGTCAAACAGTTCCGTTACCAATAGCTGTAGCGACACCGTAAACCTGGCCCGCTGGAGAAAAGGGTCTCAAAGCTTATATAATTCAGCGATGAAATCTTTTATGCAACTGGTTGCAGAATCACTGCAAAACGTTGAGGAATTGATGCCCTGGGATTTGGCGGAGACCCTGCAAGCCGACCCCGCTGTCCTGTTGCTGGATATCCGTGAGCCCTATGAGTTCGAGGCCATGCATATTGCCGGCTCCATCAACGTACCGCGTGGTGTGTTGGAGTCGGCCTGCGAATTTGACTACGAGGAAACGGTACCGCAACTCGCTTGCGCGAGAGACCGGGAAATCGTTGTCGTTTGTCGCTCCGGCCATCGCAGCGCCCTGGCTGCTGATGTGATGCAGAAAATGGGTTTCAACAAAGTCAAGTCACTTAAAACCGGCCTGCGTGGATGGAGTGATGACGACCAGGAACTGCTGGATAAACGGGGCCAACCGGTCGATGAGGATTCAGCTATCGATTATTTTACCCCCCGCTTGAGTCCCGAGCAAAAAGCAGAAAAATAGCTGCCGGTCGATGTGAAGATGACATGACCAATGTCAAGTATTCGTCTGGTTCTGACTTAACACATGTTTTTGAAAATGGTACCATTTTGTCTGTGGTTACTACGCTGTCGCCTCCCAAGCTGGGCGGATATGAGTTGTTTTCTGGACGCTTCGCTTGAACAACCACAAGGGGAAAGTGAATCAGGGTATGTAACCGGTGTTGTTCCGGTGAATTATTGCGTACGGGAGATGAGTGTGCTCATGTCTAGGATTAAATCAAATCATGAACTTACCAGGCTATTTCACTACGCTCTGGTTTTGACCATTATGACCATTGGGCTTATGCCTGTGCAGGCGTCAGCCCAAAGTTGTACCTGGGGTGGCACCTCGCTGGTTTCAGCGCCAGACGTCACGTTTCTTCGCGCCAAGGGGGAAAACCTGGACGCCCCGACTCGCCTGGCGGCAGACAGTGTTGGTAATGTCTATACCGTCGATCCCAGTCGGGGCAAACTGGTCAAAATTGACCGCCTGGGCGACATGGATCGGATCGTACCGGATTTGGGAACGCCATCAGCCGTAGCGGTGGATGCTGCGGGCTCCATTTTCATTGCAGATGCTAAAACCGGTAGCGTCAGTGTTTATGATTCTGACTGGAAGTTGTTATTCCAATTGGGTCAGGGTCCTGGAGAATTCAGCAATCCCAATGACATCGCCATTGATCCGGATCCGACCGCCGATGCAGTTTACGTGTCGGATGGCGATGCAAACCTGATCAAGGTTTACGATCTCAACGGCGTACCAAAATTTAGTTTCGGTGGTTTTGGCACAGCCGCAGGCAGTTTTAATTTCCCGTCTGCAGTACACGTCAGTGATACGGGAGCAGTGATTGTTGGTGATCAAAACAACGACCGGGTACAGGTATTTGATCGACAGGGTGTGTTTCAGCACTGCTTTGGTTCCAAAAACGGCCCTGGTAGCTTCAGTCTTCGTTTTGGCAGGATCCTGGGCATCACGACCGATGAGCTGGACCGCATTTATGTTGCCGATGGCTTCCAGGGTGAAATACAGGTATACGATGCTGCCGGCGTGAAGCTGACGACCATCGGCGGATTCGGCTCGGAACCGGGTCAATTGCGCACCCCGATGGGCCTGGTGTTCGATCCTTTTAACCGCTTATGGGTCGCATCCGTTAATAACGGCCGCACCGAGGTGTTTGGTATCGATAATTATGCTGATCCCAAGCCATTGTTGCCTGTGGTGTGGATCCGCAGTGATACCTACAGATGGCCCGGGCCGAAAGGCAAGATGATGGTGGTCCTGCGCATCGACGGCTTGGATGCTAAAGAGATCGATGTATCAACGGTCCGGGCGAACGGGAAACCCACGATCAGAGGAAGAAGCAAGGACTGGAAGCTTCGCGACTTCGACCGCGATGGTGTGCCCGAATGGCGTGGCGTGTTCAAAGCCCGAAAAGTACTGGCGGGAATGGGCCCGGGAGATGTCGTGGTCGAGATCAGCGGTTCTTCGCTCAGTGGTGTTCCGTTTACGGGTACCTACGTCGTTCGCCTTGTATCAGACAAACCAAACTAGGAACAGTCATGATGAGTATCCGAAATATTCTGTTCACACTGCTTGCAATGTTCGCTGTGGCAGATCCAGCCCTGGCGCTGGATCCACCGCATGACTCGAGCAATTCAATCGAATGCCTGAACTGCCATAACCTCCATAACTCACTGGGGGATGCACTTACGTCAGTGGCAGGTAATGCCAACCTCTGCCAAAGCTGCCATGTGACCGGCGGCACGGCCACCGGCAAACCCTTTGCTGATGCTGACCAGGCCCGCCCCGGCCTGGCCCTGCCGGCCGGAATGGCTGCCGGCGGCACCTCGCATCGCTGGGATGCCGGCCCACAGGGGCGTGTCGAAGCCGACAGCGCCAATACCTCCACCGGAACGGTAGTTTCCGGCGGTGCCTATACCGGCCACACCATTCAGACCTACACCATCCTGATCACCACTGCAGGTGATACCGGCACTGCGCAGTTTGAATGGTATTTACAGATTGGCGGCAGCGGCGTCGCAGACGGTTCCGGGACCACTGGCACGAACGTGGCCCTGGGCGATGGTCTGACCCTGAGCTTCACTGATGGCACATCGCCATCCTTCGCGGCAGGTGATACCTGGTATCTGTATGTAGTCGCCGACCTGGCCACCCCGACCGACCCGGAAATGCTGGCGCGGCTTGAAGGTGACGGGGTCATGTGTTCGACCTGCCATAATCAGCACAGCCAGAGTAAAACGCCATTTGACCCCCTGGCGCCTGCGTACGGCGGACCGGGTACCGGCGAGGGTCGCCATGACCAGCGCATCGACAACAACACGGAGCAGATGTGCAAAGACTGCCATGGCGCACGCGATGTCAGTGTCTCCTCACAGGGATCACACCCGGTGGGTGTGATCGTTCCGACCACCGGTGACTATCAGGCGCCTTCCGGCCTGCCGCTGGATGCGGCCAACAAGGTCTCCTGCCTGACTTGCCACGATATGCATTTTAACGGTGCCAGTAACGGCCAGTTGCTGCGCATCAACAATATCCAGACGATGTGCACCGAGTGCCACACGCTGGCCAGTGGGGCCGCTTCCCACTTCAGTACCAGTGCGGCTGAGATGTGGCCCGGCGGACAGTACGGCAGCAGTTACCCGGCTCTCAGCGATGCGGGCAAAGTAGCCTCCTGCGCCAATTGCCACTATCCGCACGGCTGGCCCGATGACGCCAGCCCCGCGACCGACTATTCTTTGTTAGCAGTCGATTTTGAAGAAAGTCAGTGTTATACCTGCCATGACGGCAATCCGGCGAGCTCCGATATCCGGACAGATATCCAGAAAGCTTCAGGCCATCCTCTGGCAGCGAATTCGGGTGTGCATGATTCGGCTGAGACAGCCGTAGTGAATAGCGCCACCCGGCACGTGGAATGTAACGACTGCCACAACCCGCACGAGGCGGAAAGCCGGGTGAGCGTACCGGGCGCATCGACCTCACCCCGCCTGGCCAGTAGCGGCCCGATGACCGGTGTGCAGGGTGTCAATACGGCAGGCAACCCCGTTGCCACGGCAACGTACGAGTACGAAGTGTGCTTCCGCTGCCACGCCGACAGCACCGGCAAGCCGGCCGCACCGACTCCGCGCCTGTATCCGGAGACCAACGTGCGGACAGAATTTACGGCCAAGACCTCTTACCACCCGGTTACCAAGGTGGGTGCAACTACTGCAAACGGTGACATGCCGAGCCTGATCAACGGTTGGGCAGCCAACAGCATCACCTCCTGCACCAACTGCCACAACAGCAACAGCGGCCCGGCGGCCGGTGGTGCAGGGCCTAATGGTGCACATGGTTCAACCTGGCCTACGCTGCTGGAAAAACGGTTCGATACAAATGATCCGTCGACCTATGCCCAGGCCAAGTACGCTTCCTGTTTCAGTTGCCACAGCGCCAGCAATATCCTGAGTGACGACAACAAAAGCTTCAAGGAGCACAAGAAGCACATTCAGGGTGAGGATGCCTCGTGTAACCTTTGTCACGACCCGCATGCATCAAGCAACGACCGGCTGATCAACTTTGATACTTCGGTGGTCACACCATCCGGTGGCAAAATCGAATTCATCTGGGGCGGTGCGGGAAGTGGATCCTGCCAACTGGTCTGTCACGGCAAAAATCATAAGCCGAAGACTTATTAACCTTCAGCTTCGCGGAAGCTAAGCCAAACCGAAACCGGGGTCAGGTTCCATAAACCTGCCCCCTTTTTGGGGCTTACAAGATTATCCTGAGGCTGCTCAGTAGTTCGTGTTGAGAATAAGAGATGCCGCTTCACTATTGAGTAAACATCCCGGTATGGGGAGACCAGGGCGGGTGCCCAATACGAAGGAACTGGTGGTTAAGCAAACTTCGTATATATTGCCCTACCGGGTTCGGGACGGGCGGATCGAAATCCTGCACGTGTTGCAGGCCGCACGGAGATGGCCAAAGAAGTTGCCCTCCGGTTAATCATCTGGATAGGATTCGCCGTCGTGCTCTTCGCCGTGGCAGTTCAGCCAGCAAGTGCCGGCAAATTGCCCATCATCCTGCCAGATTGGTTCGCCGGATCCGCCGGTGCCGGTAATTTCATAGGTCCGCCCACCCACATTGGTCCGTAGCAGAAAATTGATCAGGTGCGGATAGCGTGCGGAACCATGAGGGTCGTGGCAATTGATGCACGAGGTGTTTTCTTCCCGCACGTGCTCTCGGTGCGGAAAGGACACATCGCTGAACAGGATGCCGGAGTCGTGGCATTTGAAACACAGGTTATCCTGGGATGAGGCCAGCGGGGACTCGGGGTCAAACTCGTATCGGATGGCCAGCAGCCCTTCATAGACGGATCCGTGTGCACCGCCGGGGCCGGTACCGCCAGCGGCCGGTGAGCGATCGCCGGCATGGCAGTCGCCGCAGTAAATCTGACTGGTTGAAGTATTCAGTGAGCTGTCCACTCGCAGGCTCGGCACATCCTGGTTGTTGCTCGGGTCATTTTCGGCAACCGGGTGATAGGACTGCAGCGATGGGTTTCCGGGGTCGAACTTGTCACGCAGGTTGTAGGTGCCATCCTGGCGCACCATATTGTATCGGGATGCGGTTGAGCAGCGGCGATTCCCGCAAGCATTCTTGCCCGGCACACCGTGGCACTTAAAGCAGACTTCGTACTCGTATTCGGACTCGGGCTTAACACTGCCATTGATATCGATGCCGCTCACCCCGGCGATGGTGCGGTTGGCAAAGGGCGCCGTGGAGTTATTCGAGCCCAGGGAGTCGTTGGGGTTGAGTGTGATCATCGGCCGGTCTTCCTTGCTGGCGTGCGGGTTGTGGCAATCCTCGCACTCGACGTGAAGCGGCATGGTGAGCGGATTCTCCCGAATCATGGCATCATGGCCGGCACTCGGCGTTACATCGACCGGGTGTCTGAAGAACTTCTGCATTTCGTCGCGGATATTGGTCTTCGCTGTGGTGCCGTCATGGCACAAATAGCAGGTTTGCTCTTCCTGATCCTTGATCAGCCGGACGGGCGTGGCGGCATTGTGTGGCGTATGGCAGTTCATGCAGGAATTTTCGCCTACATTGTCTCCTCTCCACTCCGGCTTCCGTTCGGCCCAGGGTTCACCATCGGCTGACCTGGCGTCAGATAGTGCATGGGCACTCGATTGCCAAGTCCAGCCCCGACCCGTCTGATTGTGGCAGCTTATGCACAACTCCCCGTTCAAGGTGGTCCGGTGCAGGAACGGCGGCAGGCGGTTACTGTGAACGTTATGGCAGGAAGCACACTGGAGAACGCCATTTTCCAGCGGCAGATCCACACTCCCCGGATTGATCAGCCGGGTGTCTGCGATGGCGAGTGACGAATCATAAACAATGGATACCGGGTGGTCATCCTGCAGGTCCGTACCCAGGCGGGCTCGGCCGGTGATGAAGGTGCTTTTCAGGTTGTCGTCACCGCCGATGAGCGAACTGTTGTTACTCATCAGGTCGCCCAGTGCGATGGTGCCATCGTGGCAGGAAAGACACAGGCGTGAGGAACCGATGTCGCTAACCTGTGCCTGAAACGTCGTACTTTGGTAGGGGATGTAACCGCCGCTGCCTTCCACCCGGTTCCAGGTCTGCGCTGTCGGCAAAATAGAATGTGGCGCGTGGCAGAAAATACACACCCTCGGCTCGCTGGTGCTTTTTATCGAACCCGGTCCGCTGGTGGACAGGTTGTGCACCGTTTGCTCAATTTCTTCAAATGCAAACACGGAAGGGACAGTCAACAGGCTAAAAATGACCAGGAAGATTCTTTTCATTTCACAGCTTCTCCGGCAAGTAACGGAATACCTGAATACGACGGTTCAGGGAATCGGCAACATATAGCGTATTATCCACGAAAGCCAGCCCGGCGGGCATATCAAAAGTACCCGGTGCATTACCCCCGGAGCCAAAGGCCAGCAGCAATTCACCTTCAGGGCTGAACACCTGCACCATATTCATGCGCACATCTGCCACGTAAATATGCCCGTCCGTATCCATCGCCACACCCTTGGACTGGGCAAAGGCCCCGATGGCCACGCCGTGCTTACCGAAAGTGGTGAGGGGCCTGCCGTCGAGGTCCAGAACCTGGATGCGGAAATTCAGGGTGTCGTTAACCACCAACTGTCCCCCGGAAACTGCCAGGTGGCTAGGGAAGTTGAACCGGCCTTCCTGTTCACCCCGGCCGCCGATGGTCTGCACCGCCTGGCCGTCAATATCGAACACACGAATTTCATGTGCGGCGGTATCGGCCACGTAGAGTCGCTGGTTCTGCTCCGCAAAGGCGAGGCTCGTGGGGCGCTCGAAACCCTCAAGAGTTTGACGCAGCTTGAGTTTTCGGTCCAGGATGAACACACGTTTCAATGCCGAGTCGGCAATGTATAACCGCCCGGCGCCGAGCGCCACGCCAATGGGTGAGCGCAATTTCTGTTTGCCCACTTTACTCACTGTACGGTAGGTCTTGTCCCCGGTATTGAATACATGCACCAGGGCTGCATCCGGGTCTGCAACCACCAGTAAGCTCTGCGAGCCTGCAATAGCATAAGGCCGTGACATCCGCGGATCGTCACCACCGGCCAGCCACTTGCGTAGTTTGCGGCCGAAAGGCCGATGCAGCCCCAGATCTTCGGGAGAGGTGAATTGCCGCAGGTACTCGATGCGCGCCTGCTGTGGCGGGGGTGGCCATAAAAGGGTTGGCGCCTCGTCTCCGGTGGCGTTAGCGGGGTTTGCTACGGGTGCGCCGCCGGTGGAGCAGGCACACAGGGCGCCCAGCAGGAACAGCATCCAGACCTTCCTCATCAGAATCGACGGCTCAGGTTAAACCAAAGCCGCTTTTCGTCGGTCCGTAAATTATTGGTTGTTCGCTGGTTGATGTTGAAATCCATGTCGAAAGTTACCTTGCGGTAATACCAGCGCAACCGGACCCCTGCCACGGCATACATGTCATCACGGTCCGCTTGAATCCCATCCTTCCATATGTCCAGACGCTTCCAGGCACCCAGAGTAGGACGGATGGAAAGGTTGTACAGTGGTCGCCAGTCAATCGCGAGGGTCAAATTGT
Organism: Gammaproteobacteria bacterium; assembly: GCA_024279945.1. Lineage (GTDB taxonomy): Bacteria > Pseudomonadota > Gammaproteobacteria > Xanthomonadales > SZUA-36 > JAJRRA01. Next base: position 27,904 of record JAJRRA010000055.1, on the reverse strand, counting down.
ACAGGTCGGTATCGCGGTCTGTGGCCACGGTAAACTGTTGCAACAAACTCAAACTCATGGTGACTTGGCCTCCGGTGGCCCAGCCGAATTGTTGGCTAAAGGTGTCAATGGTCGCTTCGTAATCATTAACCATGGTGAAACGGCGTTCGGCGGAGAGCCTCGTGTCGATATCCCAAATCCGCCAGTTGAAATCAAGTCGGGCGCTGGTATCGCGCCGGTCTGTCAGAAAGCTTTTGCCGATACCCGACAGCAGTTTATTCGACTGATTGTCGTCGTAGTAGAAGAAACGCATCCAGGGCAGATTGAAGCCCAGGCTGACCCGGGTAAAGGTGGTTGAAAACTCCTGTGAGGGCAGTCTGTGTGATTTGTAACTCACCAGGATGCTGCTGCCGGTCTCGATACGCCCACCCGGAATGGCCAGAATCTGGGTCAGTTCGCTGGGCAGTTCAAATACCTCGTAATCCACTCCCGGGCTGTAGACCAGTTGGCCAAGGGCATCGGTGACAATGATGGTCGATGACAGCACAAACCGATGACTTAGGATAACATCACCAGCCAGCGGAACGGCGTGCTGTTCATCCACGACTTCGTTCAGCCCGAGTTTTGAGTTCCGGTCAGTGAGTTGGTAGGCATAACGGACTGCGGCGGAAACACTCGCACCGTAAGGCAGGCCGCTTTTCCTGTAATTGGTCTCTATACCCACACGCTGCTCTGTTGTGTCCTGCGCCTGCGAATTGCGCGTCAGGCCCCAGAGATAACCCTTGGTGTTCAGGTTGCTGTACAACTTATGGCCCAGTTCGAAGAGGCCGCTGTGTTCAATGGTACTGAAGGACTGAGTCACCGCGAGATAGTTGTAGCGAGTGAAACTGTAAATGCTCGGTGTGTGTTGGATACGCAGATTTTCGCTGATTCGAAACCGCCGGTTGGAGTTGGAACTGACACGGTCAAGATAGTCCCAGTACGAACGTAAAGAACTGTTATGGCCCCACAACAAAGTGTGGTTCAGGACAGCCCGGTTCTGGTCATAGTTGTTGTTGCGCACAAAGACGCGGTCGTTCAGAGATTGGCGTTCGAGCAGCAAGTCCATCTTGCTGCTGCGGCCCTCAATGCTCCAGGTATCGATCTTCTCATCGCGTTCGGAGATGGGTGCGTCCGCTGTTGAGCGAAAATTCTGCTTGAAGATGCGTGAATTGAACTTCATGGTCATCGGAAACGGGTGGTTGAACCAATTGATTGCCACGGTATTATCCTGGACCGAGTTGTCGTAGCGACTGCCCAGCGAACCGGTGTTGTGATCCTGGCTCTGTAACAGCGAGACGTTGAAACCTACCGGGGAGGTTGATTCCCTGAAAACATCAGCCGAGATGAGATAATTCAGGTAGTTCCCGTCCCGGTTGTCGGTAACATCGTCAATCCGGTTGTAACCGGTGGTCCAGATGGGCTCGATTTGTAATACGTAGCGGGCTATGCCGGGATGAATGGTGTAGCCTTCCTGGCTGAGACGCACGCCCGCACGCCATTCGATGTCTTTGCCGTCCGAACCGATATCGCTAGTGCGGTCGGTGCCATCAAAGCGCAGAATGGCTTCAGCCTCAAGCGGGTACAGGGTAAGCCATTGCCAGGCTTGCAGATCAGAACTGAAAGCAGCCGTTAGCAGCAGCGCAGCAAGAATCCAGGTGTGGCCCGGGTATCTCATGCGAAGCAATCATTCTCAATCGTTTTTCGCGCTGGGACCATCGGAAGGTGCGCTCACATGGCAGCGGTTGCAACTCTGGAAACTGACTTCAAAGGCGGCCTTACCGTTGTGGCAGGCGCCGCAGGACTTGCCGCTTTTCATCAGGTCCATGGAAATCTCAGTGGCGCCCAACTCCATCTTGAACAGGCGGTCATGGCAGGCGTCGCAGCGATAATTTATGCGGTGTATCCAGTGTGGGAAGATAGAGGGTGGCGTCATCTCGGCGCTGACGGAGCCTTGACTTCGCTGCAGCACCAGATTGCCGGGTATCTTCTTCGCGGCCTGCGCTGCAGACGCAGCCATAAACGCCAGTAACACACAGCTCAATACCGACAGGCGCGTTCCGATTCTCGACTTGTTTTCTATCGGTATCATGTGCTACTTGTTTGTGTGACAGCGCTTACAGCTTTTCAAACTGAAGGCAACCTTGCCGTGGCAAGCCCCGCAGGATTCGCCTTTTTTTATCTGCTTCATCTTGACGGGGTTCCTTCGGTAGGGGTACAGGTTGACATTATGGCAGTTTTTGCAACCCAGCCACTCGGTATGTGCGGAGTGTGGGAACCAGGCGTCATTTTTCGGCTTCTCGGCCTGGATAAAAAAGTCCATCTTGAACGCTTTCGCGCCGAGATCCTTGGGCGCCAGCGCACGTGGTTTGATGATGCCATCGCGTACTGCCTGCGACCAGTTTACCCTTTTTTTCTTATCGGTTGGCAACATTTCCAGCGCTTGTTTCCAGGTCGTTACCGCTTCGATAGGCGGGCGCTCAGCATTGGAATCTTCCACGTATCCCAGCGCTTCCGGGCTGGCTTGCGCGCTGCGCGGTTTCTCATTCTTGACCTCTACCGGCGCCTCGGGTTTCGGTGGCGGCACATCAAAGAACAAGGTCATGGCCTTATTGCCGCAGGCGGTTACAACCGTCAAGCCAAAAAGAATCAGGGCGGCCTGAACCGCCCTGACTCCTAATCCGCCGATGTACATCCGGCGTTTCATTGGCTTATATGCTTGACTCCATTACTTGATGTGGCAAGTCAGGCACAAAGCACTGTTGGCATTGCTCTTCCGCAGGAACGGAACGATGGCCGGATCGTGCACGTCATGGCAGGAACCGCACTCAACCTGATTGGCGCCATTGGAACTAGTGAACAATCCAAGTCCCCCTGCAACGACGCTGCTGGCAGAATTAAATTCCGTATCCTGGGCGTTGTCATAAGTCAGAGAAATGGGATGATCATTGCTCAGGTCGGTGCCGAGCAGGTGGGCGCCGGGTGTCATTACTGCACCGTTTGAAGTCCAACTGGCATTGGGGGTGTTAATAATTTGATCAAGCGCAATGGTTCCGTCATGGCAGCCGAGGCAGGCCAGGGAAACGCCTGCAGGCTGTGCGGCCTGGACCATATCCATGGTTGGGCTGTTATACATGATGAATGTTGAGGTTGTCTGATTACGGTTCCACAATGGCGCCAGGGCTTGATTGGCACTATGCGGCGTGTGGCAGTACACGCAAATCTGTCCGTTATCGTTTGCGTTGTTACCGCTCAGGTCGTGCTCTGAATTGAGGATTGATGCTGCAAATACGCTGCCTCCGGCGGTCAGAGCGACCGTGGCAACAATTGAGACAAGCCAGTTTCTGTTCATTTTAAATCTCCTTAAAGTGCAATTTACTATTAAAATTGTGAAAATAACTATTCGACTGGTTAACTTGATGAATTAAATACAAAAATATAATTCGCTAATGTTTCTGCTTAACCGGAGTTTGAACCTTTCTGGCTATTGGGTTCCATCCATTAATTTAGACTAATTGACTTAGGTCAACATTAGCCTAGTTCTGGCAATATTACTAGTTGTAACCTTGGTTCCAGCCGCGAATTTGATCATGGCCCATTGCCTTCTTGACTTCCCTCCAGGTCACCTTTTGGTGCCTTGTCGCTGAGGTACTGGAACATTTGGATGCGCTGGTTATACTGATCCGCAATATATATACGGTCGTTGCGGTCAACAAAGGCGCCTGCGGGCAGGTAAAAATTCCCTGAACCCCGGCCTGCACCACCAACATAGATCAGCAGTCGGCCCTCCCGGTTGAATACCTGGAAGTTATTGTAGGAGGCATCCACGCCGTAAATGTTGCCATCGCTGTCCACACCGATGCCCTTAAGCCGGTTAAAATTACCGGGACGGTCACCGATGCTGCCGAAGGTGCGGATGAACGTACCGTCGGATTCCAACACCTGTACGCGGAAATTCATCGTGTCGGCCACGTAGAGTCGCCCTTCCCGGTCAATCGCGATGTTGGTGGGAAAATTGAATTGCACCTCTCCTTCGCCGGGTTCGCCGATGGTTGATTCCAGTACACCCTCGGGAGTGAATACGAGGATCTGGTGACGCTTGGTATCGGCCGCGTACAGGCGCTGGTTCACCTCGTTGAACGCCAGGCCGGCGGGACCGGGATATACTTTCTCGCCGCCAAAGGCGGTCAGGTACTTGCCGTTGACGTCAAATTTGACGATGCGCTTGCCGACGGCATCGCTGACATAGATCGGCCCCAGGGCCTCGCCGGCAATGCCTACCGGCTTGCGCAGCGAACCCCGGCCCTGAACTCCCCAGAAGGAAACGGCGCCGGTCTCAACGTTGAATACCGGCAGGCCGGCTAAACCGGTGTCAGCCACAAACACCCGGCCGTGCGAATCAGAGTACACGCCGTAAGGTTTGGTCAGGTTTCGATTTTCCACTTCCTCCTTGCCCATCAGGATATCGCGGATGCTGATCTGCTTTTTGTCGGACAGGTTTTCCAGCGACTGCAAACTGCCCAGGTAGCGGATGCGTGGCTGCTGGGGCGGCGAGGGCCAGACCGTTTGTTGCGCTACCGCCGGCTTTTCGGGGGCAGGTGTGGCGCAGCCCGCCAAAAGGAAAATAAGTAAGGCAAGCAGGGTGAGCGATAGGGTGGTTCGAATCTTGTAACTGAATAGCATGCACTTAATCCTGATGGTGTTGTAAGACCCGCATAATATAGCCTTGTGCAGTAAAAAATGTAAATCTATTCATCATTTATTTGATAAAGGTCATCAGCGCTTGCACCACACGTTCCACGTGACTTGAAAGCGTGGAACACTGTCCTCAGTATGATACCGGCGGCGGTCACGCGGCCCGGGTTTGTCCCGTCACGCATAAGCAAAGGAAATACCAAATGAAAGCAATGAGTTTTATTCTGTTTGCCTGCTCCCTGATTGTTCAGACACCAGGTCTGAGTGCTGAGGAAACGCTTCCGGCTGACGCGCAAATCGGGCCTGCCAGCGTGGTTGAGACCATCGACGTGGGCAACTACATCTACCTGCGCCTGGAAGATCCGGATATCTGGATTGCGACCAGCCCGTTGGAGGTAGTCGTGGGTGATCAGGTCAGCTTCAGTAACGGCGCGGAGATGAGGAATTTCTACAGCAAGATACTGGACCGGACGTTCGAGTCTATTTTGTTCGTATCCAAGGTCAGCATTGACGGTCGGGATATTGCCAAATTGCACAAGAGTGCCATGGAGGAGCAAAGTGTAGATCACCCGGTGGTCGCCCCGCCCGAAGCGGTTCCCGCCCCGGTAGCCGGCGAGATCGAGGCGCTGGAAGACGGTCAGACCGTAGCAAGTATTGTTGCCGATTCGATTGGCCTGAACGGCCAGTCGGTACGCCTGCGCGCGCGGGTGATCAAGGTCAGTGCGAATGTCATGGGTAAAAACTGGATTACCTTGCAGGACGGCAGTGGCACGGCCCCGGACAACAAGCTGTTGGCGACCTCCAGCGAGACACCGGCCCCCGGCGATCTGGTGATTGCTGCCGGTACCCTGCGCAAAGACGTCGATATCGGTTCGGGCTACACTTATAAGGTGTTACTGGAAGAGGCTGCTTTTTCGCAGTAGACGCCATTTTCATATATCCGGTCCACGACATAAATCGGGCGCCCTTTGATTTCGAGAAACAGGCGGCCAAGATACTCGCCGATAATGCCCAGCGAGAGCAGTTGGATACCGCCCAGAAACAGTACAACAGTCAGCAGGGAGGCATAGCCCGGTAAATCCTTGCCGAATATCAGCACGCTCATGACAATAAAAGAGGCATACAGGAACGACAGCACCGAGACTACAACCCCAATATAGCTCCATACTCGCAGCGGTACGGTGGAAAAACTGACGATGCCGTCCAGGGCGAAATTCCAGAGTTTACGGAAATTCCACTTGGTTTCCCCCGCCGCGCGTGCGGGACGCTCGTAGGGTACACCCACTGAGTTGAAGCCAACCCAGGAAAACAGACCTTTCATGAAACGGTTGCGCTCCGGTAATTGTTTCAATACAGCTACTACCCGCTCGTCCAGCAGGCGATAATCGCCCGCGTTGTCCGGGATATGTGTTGGCGACAAGCGGTTGAACAGGCGGTAAAATCCACCTGCAGTTGCCCGCTTGCCCAGCGAGTCCTCATCGCGACTGGTGCGAACGCCGTATACCACGTCAAAACCCTCACGCCACTTCTCAACAAATAGTGGTATCAACTCGGGGGGGTCTTGCAAATCCACGTCGATCGGCACCAGCACATTGCCACGGATGTGGTCGATGCCCGCCGTCAGCGCGGCCTCCTTGCCGAAGTTGCGCGACAGGTCAACAATGCGAACCCGAGGGTTTTCCAGTGAGATCGCGATCAATGCAGCTAAGGTGGCGTCGCTCGAGCCATCGTTGACAAACACATACTCGTAATCCAGGCCGGCATCGTCCAGAACCCCTGAAGTTTTTTCCAGAAAAACGCCGAGCACCTCCTGCTCATTGAATACGGGCACGACCAATGAGATCAGTGGTTCAGTTTCGCGCGCTTGCAGTGGGGCGGTCATGGTGATAATTGCCTCATTACTCAACAGTCTTCGAACCATTATGACCCTGGGCAAGTTCTGCTTCCAGTTGCTCAAATCGTTTGACTGCTTTGCGGTCGTCAGGCTTGAGTTTCAGATAATGCTGGAACGCATCCACTGCAGCGTTGAGATCACCTAGGCCCCACAGCGCCTCAGCCAGGGAGTAATAGGCGGGAATGCGGTCCGGTCGGAAATCGATGAATGCCTCTGCGTCCTCCCGGACTTGCTGCCAGATTTCACTTTTGTCGCGGTAGAATCCCTGCTTCAGATTGGCAACGGCTCCTTTGCGGAAGAACAGCAGAGTGTTGTCCCACCGACCGGCAAGCAGCCAGTTCGGGTCATTGGCCAGAATCCGTACCAGTGGAATCAATTGCGCCTCATAGCTGCGGGTGGCTTTCAGGATGAGGGTGTTTACACCATAGCGATCCAGCGCTGTTTGCCAGCCGTGCCTGGCATAGGTCACACCATTATAGAAGGCGAAGGCGCGGTTGGCTGCGTAATGCCGCCCGTCGATCGACACCTGGTACTTGCCGCCGAGCACCCAGCCCAGGTAGCCACCGAACTCGTATTGATTGAAAATCCGGCCCGGCGGTTTGATATCCCTGATCAGCCTGGCGGCCGTTAGCGGAAACCGCCCTTGCTGGATCCCCCAGCCCCAGTCAGGACGTGTAACACGCTCGGCCGTAAACCCTGCCATTACCGCCACCGCAAGCACCCAAAGCCCCCACTGGGCACGCCCGGTGCCGGCGACCTGTTGATTTAAGGACAGGCGCTGGCCTATATTTTCCAGCACATCCGTCAGGCCCCGCGCCATCGGCAGGTACATCACCAGGGCGAACATGCCGACATTTCGCACGTAGCGATAAGCGAGAAAGCCAAAGCCGAGCAACAGGATCATATCCACCAGACGCCGGCGGCGGTTGGCTACGATAACGATGGCGCTTATCGCCAGCATGATAATGTATTCCCACTTGAACGGTGAGAGCAGCGCAGGAAGGAATTCCGAGATAATATTGGTGATCCGACGTTCCCCGGCAAAAGTCAGCGGCAGGAGAACCTGCTCCCATCCGTAGGGGTTAATCATGGCCAGCAACAGCGTGGCCACACCGCAAAGCGCAAACCATGCAGCGTAGCGGGACAGATCGCTACGGGAGCTTCGACTGTCCCACAATACCTGCAGTGCGTAAGTACCAAGCACAACCAGCAGGATGATGACCGATGGGTGCATCTGCGACAGCAACAGGCCGACCAGTGGTATGGGGGCCAGCCAGCGCCAATCACGCTGCCGGAGAAAATGTTCCAGCAGCCAGAGTTCGCAGGCCATGGCGAGATACAGGTATATTTCCACCCGGTAAGTCAGCCGGACCTCCATCCAGAAATAGACCGGGATCAGCAGCAGAGTCGCAACGAACCACGTCAGCGGCCTGTCGTCATTCGCCGCGCGGAACAGGAACCAGAACATCAGGGCGCAGACCAGCGCATTAAGAATGCTCATCCCGGTAAAACCCCAGGACTGGTAGACGAAGTAATTCAACAGGCCAAAGCCCCATTCGTGAAAGGCGCCCGGAAGGTTCGCGTTGGGGTAAACCAGGAACTCCTGCGTGGGCAAAGCACCCAGCTTGACGATCTCGCGCCCGATCGACAGGTGATACCAGATGTCCGGGTCGACGATCTGGTGTAGTAGTGCAACGGTTAACGCCAGGAAGACCAGCGCCCCGATTGAACCGGCCATCCACGCTTTTTCCGTGTTCATCCGATGGACCCTGAATGATAAAAATTGCCGATGGGTGCGCTCCTTTTGATATAGTCGCCGATTCTTGGGAGTTTCTTTAAAAACCTGCACAGGGCAGACCTTGCAACTCCCCAATTGCAAGGGTTCAGTATAAGACCTGAAGGCTCTAATAGAACAGAAATTGCGCATCAATTGATTGTGATCAAGTCCCCCCGCAGCATTAATGCCGAACATGCAACCCTACACCGGCGCTAATGCCCACTAATCCGATTGACCGAGGACCCGGATAATGAAAAAGCTGATTCTTTTGACTCTGATCTTCCTGCTGCAGGGCTGTGGCGATAAAAGTGAACCGGCTGCTGCACCACAGGGGCTGGTGGAAGGTCAGATATTCAACGGCACGGTGACCGATATCATCGAGGTGGACAACTACACCTATCTGCAGCTTGTGTCGGACGAGGGCAGCACCTGGATCGCCACCTCGCTGGTGTGGGTGAACAAGGGTGATAAAATCTCATTTCCCGGCGGCGCGCTGATGACGAACTTCTACAGCCCTACCATAGACAGAACCTTTGACAGCATACTTTTTGTCGACAATATCGAGGTAGTTGAAGCGGCGGATACAGAGGCTGCCTCGAAGGAAACCAAGGCTACTCCGGCGAATCCAGAGACCGCCCCGGCAGATTCCACTGCAGTGCTTCCCACCGGTCATCCAGTCGTACCAGCAGAAACTGCAGCAGTCACTCCATCGATCACAGCGGCTCTGGAACCACTGGAAGGCGGCATGACGATTGCGGAAATCTACGCCACCTACCCGGACATCGCGGGGCAGGTCGTTAGTCTGCGCGGCAAGGTGATCAAGTTCGCCCAGAACGTCATGGGCACCAACTGGGTTACGCTGCAGGACGGCACCGGCACGGCGCCGGGAAACGTGCTGGTGGCCAAGACCGGCCAGACCGTGAAGATTGGTGATACGGTTACGGTGCAGGGCACAGCAGCAACGGACGTGAGCCTCGGGTATGGGTATGACTACAAGGTGTTGCTGGAGGATGCGAGTGTTGCGGTAGAACCCTGATAAGGTGGGGGCATTTTGATAGTACAGATGGACTCAAACAACACCGACATGCATTTATAGTGAGTAAAATTCGGCCAATTTTTATTTTCTCTTTGCCCCGTACAGGCTCGACTCTACTGCAGCGAATTTTGGCGTCTCATGATCAAATATCTACAGTGTCAGAGCCCTGGATATTGTTACCTCTGATTTATCCGCTGAAAAAAACCGGCACGTATACCGAATATTCGCACAAGGAATCGCATCACGCCATTGTTGATTTTTGTGAGCAACTTCCCGCGGGAAAAGCAGACTATCTATCAGCGATGGGCAAAGTTGCTCAAGAATTGTACGAAAAAGCCAGCGATGAAAATGTGACCTATTTTCTGGATAAAACCCCGCGTTACCATTTGATCTGCGAGCAGATCATGGAGGCTTTTCCCGATGGAAAGTTTATTTTTTTGTGGCGAAATCCTCTGGCTGTTATCAATTCATGTATACAAACATGGGGCCATGGCAAATGGAATGTGTGGAAGCACAAGATTGATTTATTCGAAGGAGCTGAGAATCTTTGCAGCACGTTCAAAGCATATCAAAATAGAGCGATTGCTATACAGTACGAACAATTGATTTCAACTCCGGAGCGCGTAGTTGAGGATATTTCGAACTACCTGGAAATTGATTTCAGTTCCCGCATGATCAAGGAGTTTTCTTCGGTACAACTCGAAGGCCAGATGGGAGACCCAACAGGAGTGACTCGATACCGTTCGATTATTCAGGATTCTTTGGATAAGTGGAAACTCGGTCTGAGGGGGAGCCACAGAAAAAAGTGGTGCAGGGCCTATCTGGAGTGGCTTGGTTTGGAAAGGTTATATTTAATGGGTTACGAACTGCAGAATCTGCTTGATGACCTGAATTCCCTGCCAAATCAATGGTGGCGCTTCTTGCCCGATATGAGTCGGGATGTGTTTGGATTTCTCGTCTGTATTTTTCAACCTGTTGTGCTTTTGAGAAACTGGGAGTCCTCGACTGTCAGACGGTTAAAAAAACTTTCTTGAACGAAATCAGGCATACAAATGATTATTTTTTCGGAGACGAATCTGGATAATCGAACATCCTGGTTCACTGGTCTTTTCTTGAAATATTTACCACTGCGGCCACAAGGGATGGATCAAATCCCAGCCGTTTCCGGACGGCCCGAAGTAGGACGATATTCCACACGATAGTACTGCCAGCAAACGCTATTGCGGCGCCATGAGCTCCATGTGCAGGTATCAACCACAGCCCCAGCGCAAAATTGACAGCAACTGCAACCAACAAGCCCCTGAAAGCCTGGCCCTGGTAGCCTGTCATGTTCAGCAATATACCAACCGAGCCGCAGGCGGCATTGAAAACCTGGGCGGCCGCAAGCCACCAGAGCGCGGACACGTTGACAACGAATTCAGCCCCGAATGCTGCCAGTATCCACGGTGCTGCCAGCAGCAGAACAATGCAGGTTGCTACCACTGCGGCGGTCGATGTCAGCGTTGCAAGCCGCACGGTATGTCTGAGTTTCGACGTTTCGCCCTGCTCCCACAACTCCGAAATCCGTGGCGCAAGCGGTACGTTGATCGCCTGAATGGCAATCACCATGACTGGAGTCAGGCGCAGCAAGGGTTGGAATAAGCCCGTTTCCGAGGGTCCGGCCAGCCAGCCCAGCATCAGGGTATTGATCTCTGACTGCAGCACAATCAGCAGGCCCAGGCCGAAAAATGGCCAGGCACCGTTGAACCATTCCGCAACACTGAAACGGACCGTCACTCCCGCTGTCGACGAGACTATGAGTCGGTATATCAGCCAGGATGCAAACACCAGAGCAGCCAGGTTGGCGATTGTAAACAACCCCAGTATCTGGTTGGGTGTCACCGGCATCACGATCACCCACACCGCACCCAGGCTCAAGACCATCAAGCCCGGACGGAGCAATTCAGAAGGCGCCTGGGTATCCAGCACGCGCCCGAAACCCTGCGCCACACCGCGCGCCAGCAGTAACAGGGCCATTAGCGGTGTCACCATCAGGATCCATGCTGGCTTTATTGATGCATCTGGGGAGACAAGGCTGAAGATGCTGTACACGACTACACCACCAAGCGATGAAGCCAGCAACACGACCACAGTCGACGCCGTGACAAAGCCCTTCAGTAAGCCAAACTCTTCCCGCGTACGCAGGCGTGAGACCTCGCGCACCGCATAGTTGTCAAAACCCAGCAATCCAAAACTGGCGATCAGGCCGGCGGCCGACAACGTGATCGCGAACACACCAAATCCGGTTGCGCCGAGCAGGCGAGCGATCATCATAGACTGTGCGAATCCGAGCGCGATCATCACCAGTCGGATCGACAGGCTGAGAACTGCACCCCGCCCGACCCCTCCGATTCCCAGCCGGGAAAGGAACGCAATAGCACCATTAGAGTAGCTGGATGGATCTGCTGGATCAGGCATTGCCATTAGTTGTGCCCCACAGGAATTACACTGGGGACCGGAGGTCCCGGTGTCGGCCGGTCGACTCAGCGGGTGGTACTCGTGCCGGATTAAAACTGGGAATTTGAATACTCGATATCATTGAACCCACCATTGTTACACCGTCGTACAGACGACACCCCAGCTTATCATGGCAGGCCAGCCGTCATACCCACTTGCGCCAGAACCGGTAGAACGCCGGGCTGGCAGCATTGACGGCGGCAAAAGCCTGGTCAGTCAGCGAGATCATCTTGTTCAATACCCTTGGAATCCTGTAGTGCCTCTGTCGGATCTTGTCTCGCTCCGCCCTTGAAAGCAGGCTCTGTTGTTGCGAGCAACCACCACCAGCAAATTCGCTGATAACCTGTTCCAGCAAGTAGACGCTGGCGCCTGACTTCAACGCACGGAGCAGCAGGTCGTAATCGCCGGCGATGCGCAACGATGTGTCGTATTCCATGTTTGCAAAAAGTATGTGTGAAAAAAACACAGCTTGGTGGTTCACGGGCATACCAAGCCAGGCCCACCGGGGTTTCCGGAATCTCATAAGACCGAACTTGCCATCGGCATATTCCCTCATGGCATGAGCCCAGATCATGTCGGGTTTCTGCTCCGCACAGGTATCTGCAATTGTTTCAATTTCGAAATCCCGCGACAGTCGGTCACCTGCATTAAGGAACAGAAAATATGCACCATTGGCAAGCTGTGCTCCCTTGTTCATGGCATCGTAAATGCCATCGTCCGGTTCGGAAACAAAGCGGTCGGCCAGCTTCGCAACCTCCTCCAGAAGTTGCTGGTCTGCATCTGAAGCGGGCCGGGAACCTCCATCGATGACTACCCACTCCACGCGCGGATCGCCGGTCACTTTAGCAAGCGATCTAAAAGTACTTTTCAGGCCTTTGAAGTCCTGCAGGTGAACGGTAATGATGCTTAGTAATTTCACGTATTGAAGTGTAACAGCATGGCGTGTAGCGGGGCATGCTGCTACCCTGTTTGTAACATGTGTCCGATGTGATAGATTTGCCGGACGATGAAGGTTCTCTTCGATATTGTTCATCCCGCCGACGTGCTTTTTTTCAAGCACCCCGTTGATCTGTTGATGGCGCGCGGCGACACAGTTCTCATTTTATCCCGGCACAAGGATGTCGCCTGCGGGCTTCTGGATGAATTCGGCTTGCCCCACGAGCCGGTCAGCAGCGCCGGTACTCACATAATCGGACTTGCTTTCGAACTCATCCACCGGGATCTGGCAATAGCAAAAGAGGCGCGGAAGTTCAGACCGGACGTGATGCTTGGCTTTGGCGGCACGGCGATTTCCCACGTGGGCAAGCTGTTGAAAATTCCTTCAATCAGTTTTTATGATTCCGAGAACGCGACCCTGCAAAACCGGCTGACCTGGCCGTTTATCGGCCAATTGTATGTACCCCAAGCCTACAGTGGGCCGACTCCGGACGGGCGAACTATCCGGCTTGCCGGAACCAAGGAGCTTTCCTACCTGCATCCCGACCGGTTTTTACCAGACCGTGATCTGGCCCGTGAGGCAGGCTTGGAGACAGGTGTAGCTAATTTTTTCATCAGGGCGGTCGGGTGGCATGCAAATCATGATGTCGGCAAGTCCGGTTGGAGTACCGGCACTTTGGACCGGATTGTGGAGAAATTGGGAGAGCTTGGCCGGGTTCATATCTCCAGCGAACTACCTTTACCGAAAAATCTGATGCCGTTCCAGTATCAGGGCTCTGTTTCACAGCTACATCATTTGTTGGCTCATTGCAGATTGTTGGTCAGTGAAAGTGCAACTATGGCCAGCGAAGCGGCGATTCTGGGGGTTCCGGCAATCTACAATGGCCGCGATTTCCCCGGTTACGTACTCGAGCTTGGGAAAGCAGGCCTCATCGCCAATTTACCCGCCGGCAACAGGGTGGCAGAACTGGAGGTGCTGATTGATCAGCGGCTTGTAATGTCGCCAAATGAAGCGCGCGCAACACGCGACCGCTACGTAGCCGGGTGTCCCGACTGGGCGCAGGCCGTTGTCGTGGCTATCGACAAAGCGGGGCGGGCTGGAGCGGTCCGGCCAAAAGACAAGTCATAGAACGATTCTGGCAGCAGGTGTGAAACTACTCACCGCCCATCCAGTTCTGACCGAAGCTGCCGGTATCGCATTTCCTGCAACAGGATGCGATTGGCCGCTACCAGGGCGGCCAGTACGCCACCAATGCCAAACACGGTCGCTATCGCCAGCAGTGCAGTGGCCAGGATCAGGGACTGCACATGGCCGCTTCCATCCCCTGTCGCGTAGAAATAGAGGAACCTGATCACAGCGATCAGACCGGGAATCGCCGTTACGATTGCGCTGGTCACGAAAAAACGCAGGGGTTTATACAGAATGGAAATGCGTAAAATCGTGGAGATGGACCGGAGTATGTAGGCGGGTATGCTCTTGAACAGCCGTGATGGCCGGGTCGCGGCGTTCACCCGGATGGGAACAGAACGGATCGGAATATTCAGCCTCCCGGCCTGAATGATCGTCTCCAGGGTGTAGGTGTAGGAGTTGAAAACGTACAATTGCATCGCAGCATCACGGTGGAATGCACGAAACCCGCTGGGCGCATCCGGGACGTTGGTGCCACTGGCGAACTTGACCACGGCGCTGCCCAGTTTCTGCAGGAATTTTTTCAGCGGCGAGAATCCGTCGATGTCGCTGATTGGCCGTGCCCCGATAACAATCAGCGCCTTGTTTTCGAGAATCGGGCCGGTCAGATCAGGGATGCAGGTGGCATCGTACTGGTTGTCGGCGTCGGTGTTGACGATAACATCGGCCCCCGCGCGCAGGGATGCATCCAGCCCGGCCATGAAGGCCCGCGCAAGACCCTGGTTGGAGGGCAGCGACACGATGTGATCGACACCGTTTTGCCGGGCTGCCTCAACCGTGGTGTCGCTTGATCCGTCGTCAATGACCAGCCATTCGACCGTATCGAAGCCTGCAAGCTCGCGCGGAAGATCGGCCAGTGTGGCGGGCAGAGTCCCTGCTTCGTTATAACAGGGGATTTGTATGATCAATTTCATCAGAGCCTGTTCTTATTGCACTGCGGTCATTCTATCGGATTCACACGGCTCATGGTTTGTACAGGGTCAAGCGATACAGATCGTGAGGCTGACGGTCGAGCGGCGAGATCGATCGTGTAATTGTGAAACCCTCAGGGCCATATTTATATCCCATATCCAGGTATGCTTTTCTCACGACGCGTGTCAGTTCAACCTAGGCAATGTACACGGGGCGCCCTTGTGCCAGGGCAATATTCATGAATTCGATGTCCTGGGCGATGTTCCGGGGATCGTGGAAGGCCAGTGTCGCTTCGGGCCGGAGTAGCTGGAAATAGAGTGCAAAATAGCCGGGTGCGAAGACGTGGGCATTCGGTTCGATATAACGGGTGGATTGGGTTTGCTGAGCCACCATAGAGCGTACGTACCGGGTCATTGACGCATCGCCGGCATATGCGCTCACGAAGGCCAGCATAAAACAGGCTTGAGTGGCCACGACCACGGGAAGCTGCAGCCAGCGCCGGCTTGCGGGAAGGACAATCCAGGCAATCGAGAGCAGCAGCAAGGCCAGCGCCATCCACTGTGCTCCGCCGGTCACAAAGAAAGCATCGGCAAAGCCCAGTTGCGCGCTCCTCGCGGAAAAGGCATACAACAATCCGCTGGTCAGCAAAACAGAGGCCAGTGCTGTCCGGTACAGCCAGACATTCCGGTCTTTGGAAATCGTGCTCCAGGCACAGGAGGCCATGATGGCCAGCAGGGGCAGCACAGGTGAGACATAGCGCATGTTGTTCGCGCGTCCACCAATCCACTCATAGGCCGCATACGGCATGAAAAGGGCCAGCGGCAACAAGAGACAAAGCGCAAAAGCCGAGCGCTGCCTGGATTTGAACAGGCCGACTATGGCGAAGACCGTCAGGCTCAGCCAGGGCAGGCTTTCAAGCAATGATTTCTTCAGCATCCCGTAGTAGCGGTAGAACTCATTATCAACGTGGTCGATCCGGGGATGGGTGTCAATGTAGCTCAGGTGTCGCAGATCCACTACCAGCGCATACAGTCCGTTCAAGATCTTCAGCGCTATATCCCGCGCTGTGGGTATCGATGCCGCGATGACTATTCCGAGGACCAACATGACCCAGCCCCAATTCCCCGTCACCCACTGCTGCATCCGTTTCCAGCGCAGGCTCATGGCAAACGCCGCGACCAGCAGTCCATAGGGGGCATATACGACATATCCGCCCAGCGTTCGGTTGCTGACTCCTTCTGATTCGGCTCCGTAGGTCAGCGGATTGAATACCCCGAACTTCAGATAATTGAGCCAGGCCGCTACCGCCAGTCCTGCAGCCAGGGCGAACAGGAAAGCCGCCAGCGTGCGCCCCGGATACCTGGCGTTGACGAACACCCAGATAAACAGAACCGGCGCCACCATAATAACTTCAGCGCGAATGGCGACTCCAAGACCAATCATCACCCCGGCCAGTGCGCCCCAAAGCCACACTCGCCCGCCATCTTTTATGCTGAGTATCGCCGCATAAATCGCTGCCGCCACGAACCCGTTAGAGGTGGCGTGCGGCCAGATAGCAAAGGCGTAATCAGCCGCGAATGTGGCCAGGCCGAAAATCAGCGCCGCGTTGACGGCCAGGCGCTTATCGTCGAACAGGGCGCAGGCAATTTTGTAAGTCAGCCAAAGTGTGAGCACGGATGCCAGCGTGTTCAGAAAGATAATGCCCTGCAGGCCGCCCAGCAGGTAAAAAGGTGCGGCGATGATGCCGAAGCCGGAAGGGTATTGCGGCACCAGGCCGTGTGGCCCTGCCCTCAGGGTCACCAGGCGCAAAGATTCGGCATGATTGATGTCGTAACCGTTTTGGATGATGAAACTGCCGGCTGTGGCGAAGCGGTCGATCATGGCGGCGTAGATAATTTCATCATCCGTGAACAGCCCGGCCGGCGCGAAGAAGGCACCGTAGATCAGCCAGGTGGCAGCCAACAGGATGATAGCCAGCCCGGCGGGGGTGAACTCATGTTTAGCAATGGTGATGATCGCCTTTCCCCAGAAGAAATAATTTCAGTGCGGGCCGGTGCTCACAGAGGCCAAATTCTAACCCCAACACCTTTGCAGGGTCTATCGCCGCACAAACACCATGCCCTGGGAATCACGAAATGCCAGGCGCCAGTCACCCTGCGCCGCCAGGTAGTCGATGAGCTTGTAGCGTTGCGGGTCAAAGCGGCCATGGTAGGGCAGAATGACCAACTGGAAACGGCCCTGTTCGAACATCTGCACACCTTCCGGCGTGGCCCACAGCATATGTGTGTAGGGCGGAAAGCGGGAGGTGTCCAGCAGGCGGCCATCAATAAAAAGCTGAACCTGCCCGGCCAGCCGCCACAACAAATATCCGCCCCATTCCAGGTTATTGAAGGCGCGCCCGGTGAGTTCCTGTTGGTCGACAAAATCGGCAATAGCGATGGGATAGGCGGCCCGATCAAGCCCACCCACGAATACGGTGCCGCGTGCCGCACCGCTGATCAACAGGATCGTCAACACCCCTGCCAGCAGCGCCTGCACCCGTTGTGGAGTGGCCATTGCATCCATCTTCACAGGCATCAGCCGGCCCAGTCCGAGGACCAAATAGGGCGTCCCGATAAACAGAAAAAAGGCCAGGTAGCGAAAGGCGGAAATACTGATGGCAGCCAGGAAAACCACCAGCACGGCCTCGCGCCACAGGCGCAATTGGAGCAAGCCGATCAGCCCGGCCGCAGCCAGCACGAAATAGCTGTAAATCCACAGTTGCGACCAAACGAAGCCGAGTTCATAGACGCGCAGGGCACTGATGTATTCGGATGTGCGCTGTTGCAGTACGCTGCCTTCAAGCTGGAACAGATAGAGCCAGGTCTGGATGCCGTTGGGTGTCAGCAGTGAAGCCAGAAATACCAGGCCGGCTATGGCCAGCCACTGATAACGTTCGCGCGTGGATATGGATTGATCCAGCCAGCCTAATCCACTCCACATCCCCAGCAGCACAACCGCAAGAATGACGCCACCGTGGCTGTTGGCCCATATGACGGTGATCAGCGGTAGTGGCAGCAGCCACCGCCAGTTCTGTCGTTGTTGGGCCAGATCGACAAAAGTAAAGAACAGTGTGGCGAACAAAAAGGATAGCAATTGCGGACGTTCGCCGACAAAGCCGAAGGTGATAAGCCCTGCCAGGGTCAGCAATACCCAAAGAGCCAGTGGTTTACTGGCTCCCGGCAGTTGCGCACGCAGGTAGATCAGTCCAATGCAGGACAGCAACACGGCAACACGGAAGGCCACCACAGCGTTGACGCCACCGGCCTCGAACAGGCCATACAGCACGACCTGTCCCAGCCACTGGCCCTTCAATACCGTGTCATTACGAATGATATCCGTGGCGGGAAATACGCCGAAGGGGTCGACCTGGGGCAGAGCGCCTCGTTGCAGAATGTCGCGCCCGGCGGCGATGTGCCACCAGAAATCACTGTCCGCCAGGGGCATGGCGTAATAGCCCGCGCAGACCAGAAGCAGCAGGGCCAGCACCATATAATGCAGCCTGGGCAAATCACCACCTGATGCAATTTGATTTCTGCGGGGAATAATACCGCTGTCCTCCCTGTTTGCGAGATTCGTACCCTGGATGTTATGCCATCGCAGCACCATGAATCCCTGCGGTATTGTAATCGTTTGGATTGGGTGGCAGTTACTCTGACATAGGTCAAATTGCAAAACCATTTTTAATCTTAATATATGACCATAGTCAACCTTAAGGAGGATGTACTCTGATGAGTGCACAGGTCAACTTACCTAAATGGATAAAGCCTGCTCCAGGCTGGTTTGCGGCATTCGCGGTTTTGGTCCTTTTGATTTCTAATTCTCCGCTACAAGGCGCAAGCGTTGTAGGCACCCGGCATGATTTGAGTACAGGTACTACAACGCGCGTGTGTGTGTTTTGCCACACGCCTCACACGGCCAACCCGGACGTTAACGGCCCCTTGTGGAATCGTGCGGGAACGCCCCTGACATTCACCCCGTACAGCAGCCCCACCATGGAAACGGTGCCGGGGCAGCCCAGCCCGGTCTCCGCCCTCTGCCTGGGTTGTCATGACGGCGTGATTTCCCAGGTCACGGTATATGGCATGGTGTTTGACAACAAGCATGCACTGCTGCAACTCGATGGATTTCCCGATACCACTTCATACCCGAACTGCGAACGCTGCCATAGTGACTTCTACACCGGGAAGCCAACAGTTCTGTCGCTGGGCACTGACCTGAGCGATGACCACCCCATATCCATGGACTACCCTGCCAGTTCAAAATTCAATGTTCCGCCTGATGTGCAGAACGGTTGGGGAATGGGGGACGTCCGGCTTGTGGGCGGTAAGGTTGAGTGTGTGTCCTGCCATAATGTTCACGACAACACCTTCCCCCCGTTTATGGTCAAAAACAACACTGCCAGCGCGGTGTGCATTACCTGCCACAACAAATAGGCGCTGCTACTCTGAGTCCGGTTCGCTGGGTTTGAAAACCCACAATTTGCTCAGGGAAAAGGTCACCAGGGGGACCAGCACCACAATTGCCGCCAGCGCATAGCCATACCAGTGGTGGCCGACATCGACCACCAGGTAGGTGATCAGCAGATTCAGCAACAGACCGGTCACGGCCACCAGCAGATAACGCGGCAGCATGACGCGATGCGGCCCGTCGGCATCAAAAGTCCAGCGGTAGTTCATGCCATAGGAAACACCCACTGCGGCCAGGAAAGCCGGTACCGAGGCATACAGCGGGCGAATGTTCAGCCACTCCACCAGCAGCACAAACACCGTAACGTGGGTCAGCGTGGCCAGGCCACCGCTGATGGCGAAACGGATCAGCGCCTGCATCGGTTCGATCTGTTCTTAGTCACGGGCCGGGTCCTCACTTTTTTGAGCAATCGCGAGCAAGGAAATCCCGAACGGAAACCGGGCATGTTTTAGCACATGTCGTTCGCTGGCAAATAAGCCGCCAAGTAGCCGGTTCAACCACGGTGGCGGCAGGGTCAACTCGACCCCGGCATCGCCGGCGGGCAGAAATTTTCGCAACAGGCGCACCAGGGCGGCGGGCGGGAACAGCCAGGTGTTGTAGTAAGTCAATTTGTTGACCCGGAAACCGGCCTCCTGCAACAGTGAGCGCAATGCTTTTGCGCGGTAGCGTCGCTGGTGATGGTGCGCCTCATCGTGCGGCCCCCACAGGAAGCCGAAGGCAGGCACGGTGAGCAACAGGCGGCCACGCGGCGCGAGTAAACGATGCACCGCTTCCAGGCTTCGTGCATCCGCCTCAATGTGTTCCAGTACATCCAGCATCGTTACGCAATTGAAGTCACCCTCGCCAACCGGAAGATCATTCGGCAGACTCCCTTCCAGCACTGCCGCGCCGCCACGCTGCCGGGCCAGTTCGGCCGCGGTGGCATCCAGTTCACCCCCGATTACCTCGCCGAAGTCTGAAAGCATTTCCAGGTTACCGCCCGTACCGCAGCCCAAATCCAGCAATTTTGCGTTCTCGGGCAGGCAGATGGCGCCGAGCAGGGAAGCGACAATCCGGCGACGTCCCTGGAACCACCAGTGACTGTCCTCCAGATTCCGCATTTGTTGATAAAGTTCCGGCTGCATGATGGTTGGGAATGGTACAAGAAATTGGTCAGTCGAAACATAATCAATTTTCCGGTAGATTCACCCGATGGATGAGATGCCGATATGGGGATTGTCCTGCATCCATTCGAGGTAGAAACTTACATGCGGTCACGAACTGTCTTGCCAAAATGGCAAGGTGAAAGTGAGAGATGTGCTTAAATACCTTCGAAACGATGGATGGGTGCAGGTACGAATGAAAGGAAGCCACCGCCAGTTTCATCATCCAAAAAAGCCAGGCACAGTCACTGTTGCAGGCAAACCTGGCCTGGAAGTGCCGCCAGGAACACTGTCAAATATGCTCAAGCAGGCCAGCCTGAAGTAGAATATGGCATATGAAATATATAGTTGTTGTTGAAGAGGGCCCCGAAAGCTATGGTGCATACGTACCAGACCTTCCAGGATGTGCCGTAATCGGTGAGTCCCGGGGAGAGGTTATCAAGCTCATTGAGGAAGCTATAGAACTACACCTTCAGAGCCTCAAAGAACTTGGCGATGACATCCCGCCTCCATTGTCATCAGTCGAGTTTATCGATGTTGCGGCCTGATAAATAAGGTCATCAGGAATACGATAACGATAATCACTCGACAGGCGGCCCTGGTTTTCACCGGTGCTGCGATATTCGTAGTCACTGTTGCCGAAGCGTTCGACCTGTGCCTGATCCACCTTTGTTTAGAACACCACGATTTTACCGACAATATCAGCCGGAGGATTCTCCGCATCGTAGTAAACCAGTTTAGCCGTGACGCCGTTTACGCCGGTGGAACCGGAGTTTGCCCCGTAGTTCGCCACCTCGACTTCTTTTCCAGCGGAAACCAGTGACCACATGCTGCGATTCGGCCATAGTCGGGGTGGGCATGGCGCCTGCCATGATGACCAGGGCCCAGACGAGTAAACGTCCGGACCGCATGCAGCGGGACCAGTGATTATGCCGAGAAACCCTTCCCGTCATTCGTACTGCCAGGAAACACTCAGGCCGTAAGTTTTCGGTTGTCCGTAAGGTGAAATACCGGTGCCGGCTCCAACTTGCACTTGGCTGCGGTATAGCTCATTGGCGGCATTTTGTATCCACAACGCGACTTCGAAACTTCCCGCATTAGGTTGATAAGTGATCCGAGCGTCGAGGATTCCGCAGCCATTTTTCTTGCCTTGGAGGTACTGCCAAACAGGGAACGGTCGCGAGTGGACAAACGGCTGGTGTCTTCTTTGGAAAAGAAGGCGCCGACGACCCATGTCCACTTTTCATCCGAGGGAAATGAGGACAGGCGGAATATCCGGCGATATCCCGGTCGAAAAAACCGTCAACATTGGTCTGGACATTACGTGGGTCCGGATCAGGGAAAAATCCCAGGAAGGCGGTAAAGCCCGATGCGGGCGCCACTTTCCGTGAGATTCCATATATCCTGTCGCGGGCGAGGTCGGCGCTGAGCAATATTGTAAGATCATCCGATGGCGTAAACTGGATTTCGCCGCGTGCGCTTACATTCTCGGCGGTGTCGACATCATTTCCGGTTCTCAGGTTGGTCTGGAAGCCGTCACAGTCCCTGGTGCTGAATGAAAAACGGCCATTGATGTTGTCGGCCAGGGGCGTGTTGAACATGCCCCGCGTTTCCAGCAAATTGTAGTTTCCTGCACCGACTTGCAGATAGGCGTCCGTTTCCGCTACCGGCTTTTTACTGATGTAGTGGATGGCGCCACCAACCACGTTTTTGCCGAACAGTGTGCCTTGCGGGCCGTGCAGTACTTCGATGCATTCAAGATCAAACAGGTCGAAGGCCGATCCACCGGCCCGGCCCATGTAAACCTCGTCAACGAACACGACTACCGAACGGTCACTGCCGGCGTCGCGATCGGTGGAACCGATTCCGCGCAGGGTCAGATTAGGGGAAGCCGGTCCACAATCGGCTACTCCCAGGCTCGGTGTAAGGCTGACCACATCGGCAAGGCCGTTGATGCGCAATTCGTTGATGAAGCGATATTCCAGCCCGGTAATGGCCAGAAGCTGGCTGAGCGCCTCATCATCGTTGTTGGGGGAGCGGGTACCTTCGTTTTCAATACCGGCTACCAGCTCAGTACGGTAGACAAGCTGCAGGCCCGATTGCTCGGCAAATTCATTCAGTGCTTTGTTCAGTGCCTGGGGTGAAATATTGTCATCCAGGGTTGTTGTCCGCCAGTGCGAGCGAAGCGGTGGCCAGGGCGAATATGCCTAGTAATCGGATGGTATTGACTCGTATCACAGAACTTCTCCTCCAGACGTTTTTGTGCCCTTAAGTAGTGGAGAGTGTTGAGAGATCGAATTCGAGTACCGGGATACCTATAAAGAATTCGAGGGGCAAATAAGCCGGGTACCGTCAGCCCGCTGTTGTATCCTCAGTTGCTCCGTGTTGCTCAGGAACGTGAGCAGGGATTCCGGGTCGTTTGCATCAAAGACTCCGCTGAGGCGGATGGATCTGAGTTTCGCATCTGTGACTTCCACACGATTGAGGTTATAACGGTTGAATTCCTCGACGATCTCACCAAGCATTTCGCCGTCGAAAATCAGCCGCCGTTCAGTCCACGCCACAACCTTCTCCGTCTTGACGTCTGTGGTTTCAATTGGGGTCCGGCTGTTGCGTATCTTTGCCTGCTTGCCTGGTGTCAATTCAATGCCGGTTTGCAATGATCGCGCAACGCCGGCTTGCACCTGTGTCCGGGCGTCCACAGTTTCCGGCTGGTCCGGCGCGGTGGCTTGTGTACTGCCACCGGTTTCGCTGAGTGCCACCTTCCCCTCGACAACGGTTATCGTTTCCATGTCCTGCTCACGACGAACATTGAATTGGGTACCGACCGCACGGACCTGGGTTTTCCCGGCGTTTACAATAAATGGCCGGTTTGGATCTTTTGCTACGGTAAACAGGGCTTCGCCCGCCATCAATTCGACCCGGCGCAACTTGTCGTCCAGTTTGATGCTCAGGGATGTCTGAGTATTGAGATAGACCAGAGACCCGTCGGCCAGCGCAATGGACCGTTGTTCTCCAATCCGGGTACTTACTATTTCCAGGCCTGCAGCGACAGGCGGCCAGATCAGCCGCCCGCCCACCCACCACCAGAGCGGCTATCATGGTGGCTGCAGCCGCGAAATAGCACGTTTCGGCGCCTGCCTGCCCTTGTTCGATTCCCTGGTCAAATAGTTTGCTCTCTACTGGGAGAGAGTGTTGAGCGTCCCAAACCGGGTACCAGAGTAGAAATATACAGTAAAGGCCGCCGCAATGCGTGACCACTGGCCTGACGAGTGAGTAAGCCTGTCTTATAGCAACGCCAGCCTTGTCCCAAATCAATTAAAGTTCCTGTTAGGCGTGAATTCAGCGGCTACAGTGGATAATATATTTTTTCATATGAGATAAACTGTTGAAGTTATAAACTTTATTATTCGTTCGCCCCGGCAAGACGGTGATTTGCTACTTTTGTTTTCATACAGGAGTCCCGTGTATCATGAGTCCCCATCAGGCACAAACAACAAAAATGATCGCCGCGCTGATCATGGTTTTCTGCATCTCCCTGTTTTCCTCTCCCTTGCTGGCGGCGGTGAATTGTTCGCCGAGCACTATCTCACTTTTATCGCAGTCGGATGTCGATAATTTCCAGACAACTTACGGTCCCTGCGACACGGTGACGGGACACCTTGGAGTCAGGGGCAGCGATATCACCAATCTCAACGGTCTTTCCAGCCTCGTTGCTGTGGGGGGGGAACCTGGAGATCAAATACAACCCCGTCCTGGTGGATATCACCGGCCTGTCCGGTATGACCAGCGTCACGGGTACATTGGCGATCTTTGACAATCCACTCCTGGCGAACATAGACAGCCTTTCGGGCCTCACGAGTATTCATGGATTGCATATCGCTAACAACACCATCCTGACGAATCTCAATGGCTTGTCCTCGTTCAGCGGCAGTATGAGCGGGGTCCTGTACCTTATTAACAATCCGATCCTTTCCGATATTAGCGGCTTGTCCGGTATTACCGGCGTCGGGGCGCTGACGATCGACAACAACGATTCCCTTGTCAACATTGACAGCTTGTCGAGCATTACCAGCGCGGGTAATGTTGTGAAAATTACCAATAATGGGGCCCTGACCAATGTGAATGGCCTTTCCGGTCTCAGCAGTGTGAGCAGTACTTTGTGGATTAAGAACAATGCCGTTCTGGCAGACATCAGTGGTTTGTCCAATTTCACCGTCGTAAAACTCAGTCTCGAAATCTCCGATAATCCCGTTCTGGCTAATATCGATAGCCTGTCCGGTATTACCAGCGGGGCCACCCTGAGCGTCACAATTGCCAATAATACCTCGCTGGTCAACGTGGCTGGCTTGAGCGGCCTACCCAGCGTGTACAACCTGAGTATCACCAACAACACAGTTCTGGCGAGCCTGGCCGGTCTGTCGGGTATCACCAGCGTGGCCGGGGATCTGAACATTAGTAATAATCCTGTACTGCCAAATGTTGATGGTCTCACCAGCCTCGCCACCGTGAAGAGGAATTTCTTCATCAGCGATAACGATTCCCTAATGAATCTGGATGGTCTCTCCAGCCTTACCAGCGTTAAAAGCTGGTTCGGGATTACATCTAATCCCAAGCTGGTGAACATTGATGGTTTATACAGCCTTGTGACCACGGGTTATTTGTCGATTACGAGCAATACCCTTCTGGGAAATATCGATGGACTTTCCGCGCTCACCACTGTCAGCGGGTACATGAATTTGCAATGGAATCCTGCCCTGGCCAACGTTGATGGCTTGTCCAGCCTCACGAGTGTGGGTAGTTATTTCAAAGTTACTACAAACGTGGCACTCACCAACCTCAATGGCTTGTCCGCACTCACCAGCGTGGGCGGATACTTCGAAATTCAGGCCAACGCTGCGCTCACTGACATCAACGGCCTGTCCAATCTTGCCAGTGTGGGCGGTTTGTATCTTGTGAACAACGATGCGCTCACAAACGTTGATGGCCTGTCTGCGCTTACTCGTGTGAATGGTGTGCTGTGGATTGCAAAGAACGACATACTCGAAAATCTTGATGACCTGTCATTACTGATCCATGTTGCAGGTAATGTGAAGATCGAAGATAACCCCCTGCTGGGCCTGTGCTCCGGACTGCAAGCATTGCTTGATCAGGTTGATGACGGAGACCCGGGCCCGGGTCCGGGCGCAGCGGGTATTCCGGACGTAGGAGGAGACCTTTTCCTGTCCGGCAACCTGCAGGGTTGTAACGCGCTTGACCAAATTATTCCCGAGGACCAACAGGCGCTGGCAAGCTTTACGGTGACCAAGATATTTGACGACGATAACCCGGCAGGTGTAGAAGTCACTATCAACTGCAATACCGGTTTACCAATCTCAGCGCATGCCATCGTCAAGCAGGGTGCTAGCGTGACTTTCAATGTCACCCAATTCGAATCGGAAAATCTTGATTGCGAAATCAGCGAAAATGTACCGAATGGATACGTTGCAAGCTATTACGACGGATGGTAGTGTCTCAGTTTGAAATTTCAGCTTTCTTCTTGTATGGGCCTCGCGGTCTTGGTCTCGGCGCGTTAACTTCAATCAAGCCAACGATCCATTCAAAACTACGTACCGTGTCAGACAGACCAGCTTCCATTGCGGGGGTGACTCGAAGTGTTTGGTGGATCTTAACGAAATTGTAGAACACGGTGTAGATCGCGACCATGTGCGCGTGATTTTCAAACTTCTTTGAGAATGCGTTTGTCAGTCTTGTAAATCGGCGCATGTGCATTCTCATGGTAAGGTTCTGGCGTTCAACGTGGCTAGTGCTGGCGTGGTCCATGTCGGGATAACCCGATACTGGAATCTTTCTTGTGCCAGTACATTCTGCTGGTGAATATCGACCCTTTGCATGTTCGGGTACAGCGCCGTACATTTTAATAAGTTGTGCATAATCAACCTGACCAGCAAACGAACCCTCAACTGCTTCCAGATAAGCCTTGTGTCCATCTGTAGTGAGTTGAACCCTGGTATCCAGCCGTTCTGCTACGTCCTGCATAAACTCATGTGCGTAACCCGCGTCACGACCGCCTACCAGATAGGAAACGATCAATTTGCTGTCGGCATCCAGCGCGGTCCATGTCCATGTATCGCCAGCGCCTTCCGGTGCAGCCTTAGCGGTTTCAACGTTCCTCTGCTTGCTGTATGTGAATGACCAGATTTCATCGCACTGGATGCGCCTTGAAGAAAGGCCGCGTACTGCATCGTCGTGATATGCGGCACAAGCATTGCCAGCGTCCACCAGAAGCTTTGATACCGTATTGATTGATACACCGGTCAGGCGGGAGATTGCCCGCATGGACGTTCCTTCGCAAAGGAGGTGTAGGATTTGAGCGCGGGCTTTGACGGATAGCTTGTTCATATATCTATTGTATGAACTTTTATGCTTAGCGTCAAGCAGAACGTATCATTTCCAAAATTTTAGTTCGTGGTCCTCTTTGGTTTTATCCGTTGAATATTGAACCGTTGATTGCGCTTCAATAATCGCCCGATAGGTACTATTTACCGTCCATTTTTCTTGCTTATCAAACTCTGCTGCCAAGCCGCCTTTATAGCTAGGCCCATTTGGCACTACTAGGTGAAAAAAATTTCTCCCACCCGTTTCAATGCCTACTAATACACCGATTTCTGTGTGTGTGGTAGTGTCAGTTTCAGAGGTGCTGCCGATCAATTCAACTAATGACGCCCAGTGCTGGAGATTGATGCTATCTCCCCGCTTGTTCCCAAGTGCGTTTGTCCAAGTCAATGCCAAATCAAACCCAGAAGCAAGGTTTGACTCTGACCATTGAAATACCCGTCTGAGTACCGCAATTCCCAGTTGTTCAGCAATTGCTCGAACCTCTTTTTGATCATGAAGATTTAGTACTCTGAAAGTTGCATCTACAGTATCATCAAATTTGCCACCAAAAAGGGTAGTTTCGCTTGGAACATACAACGCAAATGCAAACGAGCCTGGGTAAGCAAAGCCTAAATTGAGTTGTGTAGTTTGAATTACAGCCTGCGACAGCCTACCCCTTTCTCTCGGCCTATCGGTCAATGCCGCAAAAATGTTGCTAACTAGCGACTGAAACCCCAATAAGGATTTTGAAACATCACTTGCGCCAAAATGTTCATTCTCGTCTTTTATGAGCCTGTAATGGCACACGTCCATTCGGGCATCCCTTGATGCTTGTTCCCATTCAGCTTCAAGTTGACTGGCTCTGTATTTCATAGATGCAAGACTGGACAATGCCAATCTATCTCCTGGCATCTGGCGAAGC
>JAJRRA010000054.1 GCA_024279945.1 Gammaproteobacteria bacterium | reverse complement strand
TCCAGGCTGATGCGATGCGGTAGCAGTTCCTCTTCCACGCCGGCAATAAAGATATGTGGAAATTCCAGACCCTTTGAACCGTGCAGTGTCATCAGACGAACCTCCTGGCTGGGCTCCTTCTCGTTATCCAGACTGGTCAACCAGGACAAGCGACCCATCAGGTCGATCAAACCCTGTTCCGGCGCAGATTCGTGCAGACGACGCAGCCAGGCCAGCAGTTCCCGCATGTTGTCGATCTGACGCTCTGCCCGGGCAGGGCTATCCGCCTGATCCCGAAGCCATTGTTCAAAGCCGATTTCTGCAAACAGGTCGGTAGCCGCTTCGATCGGGTCAGACCGTTCACCACGGTCACCGGTTGCAATGATCAGATTATTGAACTGCCGCAGGCTTTCCGCGCTGCGTGGTCTCAAAGCTGCACGACAGTCGGGCAACAAGCTGGCTTCAAACATGCTGATGTGTCTGCGGCCCGCGTGTTGCGCAATGATTCCCCGCGAAGTGACTCCGATATCCCGGCGCGGTGTATTGACGATGCGCAGAAAAGCGGTGTTGTCATCCGGGTTAACTGCCAGGCGCAGGTAGCACATCAGGTCCTTTATTTCGGCACGCTCGAAAAAAGAGATGCCACCGGACAGGTGGTAGGGAATCTGCTGTTCACGCAGTGCCTGTTCGAGTACGCGTGACTGGAAGTTGCCACGATAGAGCACGGCAAAGTCCCCCCAGTTGGCACGGGTCGTGTACTGGCGGTGCAGGATTTCCGCAGCAATCATCCCAGCCTCTTCCACCTCGTTTTCACAGGGAATGACACGGATGTATTCGCCCTCATGCAGCGCGCTCCACAGCCGTTTCTCAATCGCATGCGGGTTATTGGCAATCAATGCATTGGCCACTTTAAGCACACGGCCGCAAGAGCGGTAATTCTGCTCCAGTTTGATGACGTTCAGGGCGGGGTAATCTTCCGCTAGCTGCTGGAGGTTTTCCGGCTGAGCGCCCCGCCAGCCATAAATCGACTGATCATCATCTCCCACGGCGGTGAGTCGCCCTTCACTTCCTGCCAGGCTGCGCAGCATCTGATACTGAACTTCATTGGTATCCTGGTATTCATCTACCAGCAGGTAACGAATCTCCTGCTGCCATTTCAGCTTGATTTCTTCCATACGCAAGGCGCGCAGGGGTTGCAACAGAAGATCATCGAAATCGACTGCGTTCAGGTTCCGCAGGTGCTCCTGGTATTGCTGGTACAAGCGCCAGATCGAAGCTTCACCCTTACTTTCCATCCCGCCCAGTGCCGCATCAGCCATCTGGGCACGATTTTTCCACCGTGATACCTGGCTCCGTGCCAGCCGAATCATCTCCGGTGCCGTCCCTTCCGGCAACAGGTCCCGGATGACCGTGAGGCTGTCCTGCTCATCCAGGATGCTGATGCCGGGGCGGTAGCCCAGTTCTTCATGGTGCGCCCGCAGGATCCTCCAGCCCAGGGAGTGAAAAGTTGACACAGTAATTTCTTTTGCTTTGTCTGCCCCCAGACGTTTGGCAAGGCGCTCTCTCATTTCCCGGGCTGCCTTGTTGGTAAAAGTAAGGGCTGCAATTTTCTGTGCCGGCAATCCTCGCTGAAGAACCAGATGGACAATTTTTTCGATGATGACACGGGTTTTGCCGCTACCGGCGCCAGCCAGCACCAGCAGCGGGCCCTTTATATAGTGAACAGCAGCTTTTTGCTGTTCATTAAGTTTAGTAGGAGATGCATCCATGAAGGCGCGAATTCTACACTTTTCTCTTGAAATAGTTCCACCGCAACCCCATTTGCCACGACAGGCTGTGTGAATGGTGAAAACCACTGCAGACAGAAAGCGTAACGGGTCGGCACCGCCTGCCCGTGTCTGATCAAAATTGTTTAACTTTATTTGGGAGATTCTGAAATGAAACTTCGTCCTTTGCATGATCGCGTAATCGTAAGACGCGTAGAGGAAGAAAAGATGTCCGCTGGCGGCATCGTGATACCAGACAATGTGGCAGAAAAGCCGATTCGTGGTGAGGTGCTGGCAGTCGGTAACGGCAAGGTGCTGGACAACGGGGAACAACGCGGGCTGGATGTCAAAGCCGGCGACAAAGTGTTGTTCGGTAAATATTCAGGCACTGAAGTCAAAGTCGATGGCGAGGAACTTCTTGTCATGCGCGAAGACGACATCATGGCCATCATCGAAGGCTGATCAGCCTGCCGATGACAACATTTACAGAATTGGTATTTTTGAGGATTAAATAATGAGTGCAAAAGATGTACGATTTGGTGAAGACGCCCGCAGTCAGATGATGCGCGGCGTTAATATCCTGGCCGATGCGGTCAAGATAACCCTGGGCCCCAAGGGGCGTAATGTAGTGCTCGATAAATCTTTCGGCGCACCTACCGTGACCAAGGACGGCGTATCTGTCGCCAAGGAAATCGAACTTGACAACAAGTTCGAGAACATGGGCGCACAGATGGTCAAGGAAGTTGCTTCCAAGACCTCCGACGTCGCCGGTGACGGAACCACTACCGCTACCGTACTGGCCCAGGCCCTGTTGCGCGAAGGTCTCAAGGCCGTTGCCGCAGGCATGAACCCGATGGATCTGAAGCGTGGTATTGACAAGGCCGTTGCCGGTATTGTCGATGCCCTGAAGGCTCAGTCCACTCCGTGTACCGACAACAACGCGATTGCTCAGGTTGGCTCCATCTCCGCCAACTCCGACACCGAAATTGGTGACATCATCGCCTCGGCGATGGAAAAAGTGGGCAAAGAAGGGGTAATCACCGTTGAAGATGCCTCCGGCCTCGCCAACGAACTGGACGTGGTGGAGGGTATGCAGTTTGACCGTGGCTACCTGTCGCCCTACTTCATCAACAACCAGCAAACCATGGGCGTTGACCTGGAAGAGCCTTACATTTTGCTGCACGACAAGAAGATCAGCAATGTACGTGACCTGCTGCCGGTGCTGGAAGGCGTTGCCAAGTCAGGCCGCTCCCTGCTGATCATTGCAGAGGATATCGAAGGTGAAGCACTGGCTACACTGGTGGTGAACACCATCCGCGGAATAGTGAAAGTCGCCGCTGTGAAAGCGCCTGGTTTCGGTGACCGCCGCAAGGCCATGCTGGAAGATATTGCCATCCTGACCGGTGGCACGGTAATTTCCGAGGAAGTCGGCCTGAGCCTGGAGAAAACGTCGCTGGAAGATCTGGGTTCCGCCAAGAAGATCAATATCACCAAGGAAAACACCACCATCATCGATGGCGCCGGTGACTCCGGTCAGATCGAAAGCCGGGTCGGCCAGATCCGCGCCCAGATCGAGGAATCCACCTCAGACTACGACCGCGAGAAGTTGCAGGAGCGCGTGGCCAAGCTGGCCGGCGGTGTGGCCGTGATCAAGGTCGGCGCAGCCACCGAAGTGGAAATGAAAGAGAAGAAAGCCCGTGTTGAAGATGCACTGCACGCAACCCGCGCCGCCGTCGAAGAAGGCGTGGTACCGGGCGGTGGCGTTGCGCTGGTTCGCGCACTAGCGACTGTTGCTGATCTCAAAGGTGACAATGAAGACCAGAATGTCGGTATCTCCATTGCCGCCCGAGCTCTGCAGGAACCGCTGCGCCAGATTGTCGCCAATGCCGGCGGGGAAGGCTCCGTGGTTCTCAACAAGGTTCGCGAAGGCGAGGGCAATTTCGGTTACAACGCCGCTTCCGGTGAGTACACCGACATGATCGAAGCCGGCATTCTGGACCCGACCAAGGTCGTGCGTGCTGCACTGCAGAACGCAGCCTCAGTCGCCGGCCTGATGATCACCACCGAAGCCATGGTTGCTGAACTCCCCAAGGAAGACTCACCGATGCCTGGTGGCGACATGGGCGGCATGGGTGGAATGGGCGGAATGGGCGGCATGATGTAAGCCAGCTTTCTTCCCTGTAATACCTGGAAAGCCCCTCCGCGTGAGGGGCTTTTCTTTTTCCGTTCAAGCCTGTCAATCGCTATAAGCTCAGCAAGAGCTTGTGTATGATCGCTGCCATGCACAGCAAACTGCAATCCATTACCAAACGCTGGTACAGCCTGACCACGAGGCCCGGAAAAGCAAAACAGCAATGGAGCGCGCCCTACTGGCAAGACATTGACGACATCAGGGACATTGCCTGCAAGCGCTGCCCAAAATTCAATAAAGGCCGGCGGGAATGCAGCATTTCCTTCGGCACGCCACTCAGAAAATGTGTAGTAGCTTCCATCGAGGCGCACCTGCACGATTCACAGCAGCTCAACGTTTTGGAACTGGGCTTTGGCCGCTTCACCCTGGCACGCAATCTGATCCGCCGCAGTGGCGGCACCTGGACCGGTGTCGAGCCTCGCCTGCCCAAAAGCCGGCGACCCCGGATCGGTCATGGCGGCTACGGTCATGCCGGCGAAATCCCCTTTGAAAACGCAAGCTTTGACCGCGTATTCGGCATTCAGTCACTGGAGCACTGGGGCCAGAAGGCCTACACCGCAGTTGAGCCACTGAACTACGCCGATTGCCTGCAGGAAATACGCCGGGTTCTGAAACCGGGCGGCGCACTCTATCTCGATGCACCCATCCATTTCCACGGTCACGAAATGTTCATCATGGGCGACCTGCCCAGGATCAGGGCACTGTTTACCCCATCCGCATGGAAAGATGTAGTTATTGAACGCTGGCGATTTGACCATCAGCCGCTTGAAGCCTATCCACCAAGCGCAAAGGTGCAGAAGGAATGGCCTCTGGAAATCACCAGCTACAGCCCTGAGGAAGTCGAGCGAGTCCAGCGCGATGCCTCAGTTTGGCTGCTAACCCTGAGCGCAAGCAGGAGCGGCGACTGAAGCCGCCATTAAGCCAAACTTTTCACCAGAGATTCGGAGATTTGTTCAACAATCAATTCAAGGCTCTTGTCGTTGGTCTTGATTGAAAAATTCCTCTCACCATAGGGGCCAAAGGTTTCAGGGTCAGTAAATGACAACAAGCCGATCGTCTGAACTTTCGCCGCACTTGCCAGGTGCATTACGCCGCCATCAGCGCCAATGAAAACTTCTGTTGCACTGATCAATGAGGCCAGTTTCCTGATGTCTGTACTGTAAAAAGCAGGAATTGCAAAATTCAGGCTGGATTGCGCGTGAGCCGGAAGAATTTCAATAAAAGCATGGTTACTGTGTTTTTCACTTATCAAGTTGTAAAACGACCACCACCAAGCCTCGTCGTAACACTTCTTTCCAGTGGCGTGGGTGTACAGGGCAATAGTCCGGGTTGGGTGTTTCTGCCGGCCCTGTTGATGGATTCTTGAGAGTGTTTCCCTGCCCCACTGGATTTCACCGCGGGTCAGACGTATATCCAGGGGAGGAATTTTTTCCTGTTGCGACCCGGAGTAATTCAGGTGTTCCCGCAACAGATATACAGGACCCTTGGCAAAATGCCTCCGCTCTTCGCAATTCAGGGCGTCACTGTTTCTTGGTGTAAGAATCCGGTAACTGGCTTTTGCGAGATTTGTGATCAGGCGCCCGGTGCTTGAGTTCGCTTTGGTATTGATCACCAGGTCGTAGTTTCTTTTCCTGATGGCCCACATTATCTTGGCGTACTGAAACGGCGATTTGAAGGCATGTCGTGGCAAAAGGAACACCCTGGCAACGTTTGCATAGCCGCTGAACACCTCGTGTGCTATCCCGCCTGCAGCCACAAAATCTATTTCTGCCCCCGGTAGCAAGTTCTCCAATTCCGTCAATAAGGGTGTCATTGCAAGCAGATTTCCCAGCCTGTGGTTTGGCCTGCAGACCAACACCCGGCTTACGCGGTTCTGATTCAGGGCGTCAACATTCTTATGATCGCTGACCATGCCGGATATTAGCCACCGGGCAAATCTCTGGCGGAGGTGTTTGATCACCACACGTTCAGGAATCAGCCGGGACATATACGGTCTGTTCTTCGGTTTTTGCTTGTCACCCATTTTAATCATTACCTGCCGGCACGCATGCGCATCTGAATGCCGGTCTATCAGGGCCATTAACCGGATGTCAACGATCACCCAATTCGCCTAAAAAAGCCGGATTATCAATTCCCCCTATTAAAATATATTAAGATTGCCGCTGCTGACAGGAGGATATTTTTCGTGCAAATCATCAAACGCGCTTCGGGTGCTTTTCTGATCCTCGCTGGATTGTTGATCAGTCATGCTTCTTTTGCTACCAATGGTTATTTCCCACACGGCATCGGCACCAGTAACAAGGCCATGGCTGGCGCCGGTATGGCCTTGCCGGAAGAAGCCATTTCCATCGTCAATAATCCGGCGGTGGCTGTATTCCTGGACAACCGAACGGATGTCGGCGTTTCACTGTTCATGCCCAATCGAAACTACACGACTTTTAATGATGGAAATATGGGGCAGAAGAATTCCTTCACTATCGGCCCGGCAGATATCGACAGCAACGACGACCTGTTTGTCATCCCGGAAATTGCTCAGACCCGGCAGCTTAAAAATGACACTGCATTTGCCTGGGCTTTTTACATGCGCAGCGGCATCGGTGCCTCGTATCAAGGTGGTTTTGCATCCTTTGACCCCGATGGTGACGGCCCCCAGGGAGTGGTGACCTTGCCCGGCACCTACGGGGACGACACGACCCGTTTTGAAATGTCGCAGGCTTATGTCGACATCACCTGGGCAAAGAAGTGGGGAGAAAAGACATCTTTTGGCGTTTCCGCAGTATTGGTGGCACAAGGCCTTAAGGCCAAAGGCATTGGCGGCTTTGCCAAATATACTGAGACCTTTGCCGCCAGCAACGGCGCCAAACTGCCGGACAAGCTCAGTGGTAACGGGCGCGATGTCAACTATGGCATTGGTCTGAAAGTGGGATTACACCGGCTACTGGGCGAACACTTCCGATTTGGCATCATGTACCAGTCGAAAATCAATGTCGGCTCATCGGGTGACTACGCCGACCTGCTTGCCGGCGGTGGCGATATGGACATCCCAGCCTGGCTCAGAATGGGCCTCACCTGGCAAGCCACTGACCGCCTGTCGTTCAGCCTTGATGCGCAACGGATATGGTATTCAAAGGTTGATGCGCTGGGTAATTCATTCGCCAATATTTATGATTGCCCGAGTGCCGGCCTGGGTGGAACTGACGTGAGCCGTTGCCTGGGCGGTAATAACGGGCCGGGTTTTGGCTGGAAAGACGTACCGATTTATAGTCTGGGTTCGAGTTGGGACATCAATGACAAATGGACGCTGCGTGCGGGCATGAGCATCAGCGATGAACCGGTGCCCGCCACCGAAAACACCTTTAATATTCTGTTGGTTAACCTGACAGAAGCACACTACACGGCAGGCTTCAGCTACAAGCTCCGCAATGGTCACGAACTCGGTTTTTCCTTTATGTATACCGAAGAGGAGTCTATCGAGACACCAAACCAGTTGGATCCATTGCAGAACATATTGCTGACCTCAGACCAGTATGACCTTGAGGTCAGTTACAGTTGGGGCCGTTGAGCTGAAAATATTGCCCGTTCAGGCTGAGTGTCCCGACCCTAACCACCTGCCAGTCCAGCCCATGCAAATATTTTGCACAGGAATATTCCTTTTCCACACGCCAGGCTTCATCGAAAACCGGAGGACATAACGACTGCCAATGCCCTTAGCCTTCGAATCACAGAGCCACGGAACCATAGCCTTCGGATTTTTTAATATTGAATCTGACATGTTGCTGCTGGATCAGAACTTCTTTTTTGCCACGGATTTCTGTGAAGTGATCTGCGATATGCTTGCAGTGCAGGATGGTGTAGTCAGTGAGTTTCCACTATCAGCCTGGTTGATTGAGGATTCTGCCGGTATTGGGGATCTGCACGGAGGAATCTCAGGCACACATTATTCCGGATTTATTGGAGAAACCTATAAAAAATATCCTTTTCCTGAAGAGGCTTTCAAATTCAAACAACAAACCAGGGGATTTAAAACAAGGGATGATTTTGTGAAAATAATCCTGGCTTTTGGAACACCCATTGAGCTGATCTTGCATCAAAACCATGAGATGGAATGGGTAACAGTGGGCTCTTATGTATTTTCTCAAGCAAGTTTTTCGCAGTTGCTCAACTATGTAATCCGGGGTGGATATCCCGGCTGGCTGGACGATACTGCACCCGATTATGTGTTAAAAATGCAAGAAGCAATAGCCTTGAATAGGAGTTCGACCCACTACTGACCCAGTTCAGTCGGCAATGCCGGATCTGCTGATGGAACCTCGCTCTGAAACCCCTCGAGTTGCGACAACACTTCGGAGATTGCCCGTTCAAGCTGAGTATCCCGGCCCTAAAACGGTACCGTCAGCACGCCACCGTCCATCAGTAGCGGATTGGCGAAGATACCAATCAGGCCACCCCAGGTCCGGGTTCCGATCAGCTTGCCGATTCCCAGTTGTCGGAAGGAGTACGGCAGGAAATCTCCGCCGGAGCCCGCGTCCTGGTCAATCAACATCCGGTTGAAAAAAGCATAGCCCGCCCCCGCCGTGCCATCCGTGACCACCGCCGTGGTGCCGGAGTTAAAGTTCAGCAGCAACAGGTCCCGATTATAATTTTCCTGTTCGAGCGTGTAAGCGAGCCAGTTGCCGTCCCCGGAGATGGATACCTTGATATTTTCGCGGCGCGCACCGGTGGCAATTTTGCTGATTGATCCGCCGAGACCGATGGTCTGTTTAAGCAACAGGGTTTGCTGCGCGACCACCGGCTGCATAAACAGGGCGGGCACCAAAAACAGGATTAGACATACATGCTTCATCAAAAATCTTCGGCTGAGACAGGTGTAGGCGAGAAGAGTCTGTCCGCAATTTGTGATTGGATATTAGCCAGTATAAACGCCCCTCGACACATTCCAAAACCAGCACAAGCAGCAACGTTCAGAACTGCGATGAGGCAACCAGAGGATCGGGCTGTCAGTCCCTGTTAAGCGTTCTCAACCGTGTCCGTATCCTGATAGCCAAATCGTTTCGCCCAGGGCCGCAACACTGAAAGGTTGGATTCAAGCTGGCTTGCGTAATGCCGCCACCTTCCAATCGACCGGGTATACAAGGGTTGCGACACCTGCTGATAACTGGGCGTATTACTGGTTTGATCACCATCCCGCTGCCGGTACTCCAGCACCGAATCGTCCCACTCCAGGGCGAGGAAGTTAAGCAGTGCCTCGAGCTGAGCCCTGGGAGCCGCCACCAGATCTTCATAACACAAGCGGTGCAGCGGATTAGCGACCTGGTTCATGGACAGGTTCGCCACCTGCATCACAGCATTGTAGTACTGCACCGTGTGTTCGATATCGAGAAAATAGGCCATTGATGCTTCAAGCTCAAAAGCCTGAAAATAACAACTGATACAGACATCCAGCGGGTGACGTTGCACAAAGATGATGGGGGCATCAGGAAATAAGCGATGAATCAGAAAAAGATAAGCCAGATTCAGCGGCAGCTTGTCGACCACCAGGGGGCGCTGCGGCTGACGGCGGTGGCGTAACATTTCCCGCCGGTAGATTTCTCGGGCATCCATGATCTGCGCTTCGCTGACATCAGCCAGCGCCTCCAGCGCACCGGGTTCCGACCAGTCCTGGTGAAGGGGAGAGAACAGGCTTTTTTCTTCCAGTACTTCAATATCCGGATGGGCTGAAAGCATACGATCCAGCAAGGTCGTACCGGATCTTGGAAAACCAACCAGGAATGCAATACCACCCTGATCAGGACTGGCCGGTTTATTCCAAGCTGCCATGGGATTTTCCTGCAGCCACGCCTGGACCCGGGCCAGGGTTTGCAAACCGTGCGGGCCGCGTGGATCGGGGTGTCCGCCTGATGAGTGCGTCTTCAGTATCGAGTTGGATTCACTGAAGGCATTGAAAGCCTCGTCCCATTCACCCTGGCCTTCCAGGCACTGGCCCAACTGATTCCAGGCGATACTGCGGTTGACAGGATGATCAATCCCCTTAATCAGGTTCCGGAGACGTTGTACTGCTTCTGCAAATTTTCCGCTGCGCCGGTCGAGCGTGGCGCGCGTCATTTGTGCTGTTTCATTGGCAGGATTAATTGATAGCGCCTTGCCGACCCATTTTTCAGCTTCATCCAGGCGGTTTTCACGTTCCAGCAATGACGCCAGGTTGGCGGCCACCTGGGCATTTCCGGGCTGTAACTTCAGGATGGTCTGATAGTGAGCGATGGCCGCGGGTCTGCGCCGCAAACGGGACAGACAGGTAGCGAGTTCGTAGCGGGATTGCAGTTCAAGTTCGCGCTCGCCCAGGGCGGCCTGAAGAGGCGCCAGTGCTTCTTCAAGCCTGCCTGCGGCGTGCAGAGAGCGGCCAAAGTAATAAGCCGCGTGCAGGTGCTCAGGATGGCTACCATGGACGAACTCGAGATCACTGACTGACTGAGCAATGTCACCGGTTTGATATTCAGCGCAACCACGCAGATACACTGCCTGAATCAAGCCCGGATTCCCGGCCAGGATTTCATTGCACACAGACACACATTTATCCGGCTGACCTGATTCCAGGTGGAGTAAAGCCTGCTGCAGCGCTTGTGGCAAATCCATGCTCATGCGTTTGATATTGCCAGAAATACGGTTGAGTGAGTATTGTGTTTTCTCAGCCGCTCTGCAAGTTCATGCCGGAGTTTCAGTCAATATCGGGGTAATACTCTGATCAATTCGTGCTGACAATGATATGTCTGTTAACGTCGCCTTGCCCGGTATAGGCCGAGTCGCCCCACACCCGGCGATCAGAACCCTCTATGCCACACTGCCTTGACCCGGTTCGCGATATTCCACACCCGGCAGTATGCACAGCATTTCATAGAGCAGATTGGACGCCAGTATCGAAGTTATGCGTGAGGTGTCAAAGGGTGGGGATACTTCCACCAGGTCACAGCCAACAATGTCCAGGCTCTTCGCTCCGCGTATGATCTCAAGCGCCTGCGGAGGTGTTAAGCCGGCAACTTCCGCAGTTCCGGTTCCGGGCGCATAGGCCGGGTCCATGCCGTCGATATCAAAGCTGATATAGACCGCTCCTCCCGCGAGTCGCTCACGCACTTCCGCCATCAATGGCGTGAGTGATTTGTGCCAGCACTCTTCTGCCTGGACGATACGGAAACCCTGCTCTGCGGGCCACTCAAAGTCATCGGCCGCATACCCGGTAGCGCGCAAGCCAATCTGCACGACGCGCTTGCAGTCGAGCAGTCCTTCTTCCACCGCCCGCCGAAATGGTGTGCCGTGCGCAATTTTTTCACCAAACATCCGGTCGTTGACATCTGCATGAGCATCCACGTGAATCACCCCTACCGGACCATATTTTTTCGCCAGAGCCCGAATGATGGGCAGGGTGATGGTGTGATCGCCCCCGATGCTCAGCGGAATGCAGTCATGGCGGAACACTTCGTCATAGAATGCCTCGATGATCCTCATGCTCTTGTGAAGATTGAAGGT
This sequence comes from Gammaproteobacteria bacterium, assembly GCA_024279945.1. Classification (GTDB taxonomy): domain Bacteria; phylum Pseudomonadota; class Gammaproteobacteria; order Xanthomonadales; family SZUA-36; genus JAJRRA01. Next base: position 84,659 of record JAJRRA010000054.1, on the reverse strand, counting down.
ATTGACAGGAACGTCGCCCATGTCTGCCACCAACAGGCTGTCGAACGGCGCGGCCCGGGTCGTCATGTTATAGGGGCGGATCATGCGGGATTCGTCCCGGATCTCGCGGGGTGCCAGACGTGCTCCCGGGCGATTTGACGTGCCGATATCCAACGGAACGCCAATAAACGCCGCATCCAGTTCCATCGCATCGCTCACGGCTGGCAAGCGCATGAACGTGGCCGGGCCGCCGAAGCGCGGCATGTCGTTTCCGCTCAGCGGTTGATAATATTTCCTGTCAATCATTGCTCAGTACTCGCTTCAGCCACCTCAATTACGGTGACTTCCGGTTCCGGGTCCGGTCAATGTACCCGTTCCGGCGCTTGCATACTATGGGGTCTCCGGACAATGGACTATCCCGCGCGGCCATACCTCTGTCTGAAATGGCCAACAACTCCTGCACGCCTTGTCTGGCTCCGGCGCGTTGATAAAATGTCAGTCTCTCATTCAGGCAAGAGCAGATAGACAAGCGCTTGCGGAATGGATTAACTTTTAATCGGTGGAGATGTACTCGATGACATATACCGTAATGGGCCTGGACGAAAAAACCGGAAAGATCGGTCATGCTGTCACGACGGGATCATTTTCTGCCGGTGCGTTTCTGCCTGCGTTCTCCAAATCGGGGGCACTCGCCATTTCCCAGGCCTTTGCCTACCCTGAACTCGGCTTCCAGGCCGCTGACCTTATCGATCAGGGCGTATCTTTCGACCAGTTGACGGAGAAACTCGAGGCCAGTGACAGGTTTTATTCCTGGCGACAATTGGCAATCCTCACCGGAGAAGGGGAAACCTTCGTGCATACAGGCGAGGATGCATCGGACTGGAAGGGCCACGTTGCGGGAAAGGATTGCATCGCCGTTGGCAACGCACTCGCCGGCGCACATGTCGTCGAGGCGATGGCGGAAAGCTTCGAAAGTAACCACGGAGCTGAATTGACCGAACGATTGTTGATGGCTCTGGAAGCGGGCCGGGATGCCGGTGGGCAAGCGTCGGACGAAGACCCATCGCTCAGGTACCCGGAGCTTTCGGCCCAGATCTGGGTTTGCAAGGCTGGTTCCCTGCCGGACATCAACTTGCGCGTCGATTTCGATATCGATGCCCTGAGCAAGCTGCGCAGGCTGTATGAGGTCTACAAGACACTGGGATACAAGCTCCGCGCGGAGAACCCGCCCAGGTACATTGAAGAGTACGCGTCCGATTATATCGCACCCGAGTGGCACTGGTATAAATCACAGATATGAACTCACTGCCTCGGGGTAAGTGGAAAGTGGCCCGGTCTGCAGCAGGGCCGGAGATAACCCGGACCAGGCGTTTTGACTGAAAGCGGCAGGAATCCGGTCACACCCGTCCGCCCGGGTGAGGAACTCGACTGGACGGCACTCGACCGCCACCTGAAAACTGTGATTCCAAACCTGGAAGGCCAGCCAGACATCAGCCAGTTCGCCGGCGGAAGCTCGAACCTCACCTATCGCCTGAACTACCCTGGCAACGATCTCGTGGTGCGCCGGCCACCTTTCGGAACCAAGGCGCGCAGCGCCCACAGCATGATCCGGGAATACCGCATCATGAACCTGCTGCGGCCAGTATTCCCTGCGGTACCAGAAACCCTGTACTACAGCGACGACGAATCCATTATCGGATCGGAATTTTACGTCATGCGCAAAGTGGAAGGACAGGTGGTCAAGGCGGAGTTGCCGCCGGAATGGACTTTCACCCCGGCGGATACCCGACGCTTTTGTGAACGATTCTGGGAAAAGCTGATCGAGCTTCACCAGGTGGACTACGAGGCCGCCGGTCTGGGTGATTTCGGCCGCCCCAAAGGCTACGTGCGGCGCCAGATCGAGGGCTGGAACGGGCGTTACGAGCGGGTGATCACACCGGACGTGGATGCCTTCGAAGACGTTCGACTCTGGCTGGAGGACCGCATTCCGCCGGAGAGCGGACGGCATACAGTGCTGCACGGGGATTACCGCATCGACAACGTCATCCTGGACCCGGCCGATCCCAGCCGTATCCGGGCGGTGATCGACTGGGAACTCTGCGCCCTGGGCGATCCCCTGATGGATCTGGGCAATGCACTCGCCTACTGGATGGAGTCCAGCGACCCGAAAGACCTGCTGCGGGTGAAAATGCAACCTTCCGACGCCCCGGGAATGCTTACGCGCCGGGAAATTCTGGCTTTCTACCAAGACCAGACCGGCATTGATACATCGGGCTTTACGTTCTACTCCGTCTACGGTTACTGGCGTAACGCCGTGATATTACAACAGATCTACTATCGCTTCTACCATGGCCAGACCCAGGATCAACGCTTTGCGCCCTTCGGGCCAGCGGTTGGGACACTCGGCGAACAGTGCCGCCGCCTGATCAAGAGCCAGTGTTGATTTGCCGACTGAGCAGATGCCCCCATCGTCTCACATTGAAGCAGTACTCTGGGATTTCGGGGGCGTGCTGACGACCAGCCCCTTCGATGCCTTCAACCGCTTTGAGCGGCAACGGGACATTCCGCGAGATTTTATCAGGAGCATCAACGCGACCAATGCCAAAACCAATGCCTGGGCGAAGTTTGAATCCAGCCAGATCAGTATGGAAGAATTCGACCGGGCGTTTCTCGAAGAATCCACGCAGGCAGGTTTCCCAATCCGGGGCAGGCAAGTAATCAATCTACTCAGTGGAGAACTGCGCCCACGCATGGTACGGGCGCTGCGGCGCTGCAAACAGGATTATAAAGTAGCGTGCCTGACCAACAATGTGAAAATCGGGTCGGGGTCGGGCCCCGGCATGGCAAACAGCCCCACCCAGGCCACCAAAATTGCACAGGTAATGGAAATGTTCGATCTGGTTCTGGAATCGAGCAGGGAGGGCGTACGCAAACCTGAGTCGGAATTCTATCTGCGGGCTTGCGAACGTCTCGGCATCAACTGCGAACAGGCCGTTTTCCTCGACGATCTGGGCATCAACCTGAAGTCCGCCAGGGAAATGGGTATGGCCACCATAAAAGTGCTTGACGAGACCCAGGCCCTGTCGGAGCTGAGCGCCCTGCTCAAAATTGATTTCGACTGAGTTCCTGTTCCAACCCTGTCTCCAGCGGCCAATCTTCTGTCTGAAAAGGCCAAGGATTCCGGTGGCACCGCGTAGAGGGTCTTGTGCCCTGCTACAATTTTCAGATGGAAATTTCCCACCTCAAAACCAAAACTGACATCGTGGACTTGCTTCAGAACCGTGAAGTGAGCCATGTATACGTGGCATTGACCGATCAGTCCGGGCAGTTACGCGGCAAGTACGTTTCCCGGGAAAAACTGCTCAGCGCCCTCGAGGGCGGATTGAACATGGTGCACAATTTTCACGCCGGCACGACGGGTGACGATGTGTATCCAATCAAAGGGTTCACCTTGGGTGAGGAACAGGCGGTGGGTGATGCGCCGGTCCGGATTATCCCGGAATCCTGCCGCGTCATCCCGTGGGAAGCTCCCCGCCGCAACCTACTGTTTCTGGCCGAACACGCCGATCCCAAGGGCGTGCAGATCGATTCACGCTGCATTTATGGAGATGTCGCCAAAAAGGCAGCTGAGATGGGGCTGCGACCCTTCCACGCCTGCGAGCTGGAATTCACCCTGCTCGACGAAACCACGCACAGCGTAAAGGAAAAGCACCATCGGGATCTGCGCCTGGCCAACCCGACAACTGCCTACTACGGCATCATGCGCCAGGCGATCCATGCGGAGTTTTTCGGTGAAATCATCGATACGATGGCGAAAATGGATATTCCGATTGAAGTCGCTCACTGGGAATTCTCCCCAAGTTGCGCCGAAGCCGTATTGCATTACGCGGAGGGCTGCAAGGCCGCCGATGATGCGGTCATCTACAAGACCTTTCTGAAGGCCCTGGCGCAAAGGCAATCGCGGATGGTGTCCTTCATGGCGAGATTGCACGAGGATGCGCCGGGCCAGAGTTGTCACATCCACATTTCCTTGCGCGACCGGGAGAACCGGCCCGTATTCCATGACGCCGACGCGGAAAACGGCATCAGTGCCACCATGCGGCATTTCCTGGGCGGCCTGCAAAAGCTGATGCCCGAGCTGCTGTTGATGTTTGCTCCCAACGTGAATTCATACAAGCGTTTCGTTCCGGAAGTCGGTCCGACCGCGGCAAACTGGGGGATCAACAACCGCTCCACGGCATTTCGCGTGCTCACGGGCAAACCGCTTTCCCAGCGCATCGAAAACCGGGTTGGCGGCTCTGACGCGAACCCTTACCTGGCATTGGCCGCCACGCTGGCGGCAGGCCTGTGGGGAATAGAACACCAGACGGAGCCCAGTGAAGCGGTGTCTTACAACGCCTGGCAAAATGAAGACCGGATTCCCGCAGAGCAGCGGTTCCCGGAAACGTTTCACGACGCGATCGTCCGGTTTCGGGATTCTGACATCGCCGTGGAGGTGTTTGGAAAAGAATTCGTCCGTGTCTATGCCGATACGCGAGCCGCCCACGAGAAAGACTATCTCTCGCATATTACGCCCTGGGAGATCGAGCACATGCTTGAAGTGGTCTAGCCGCCGGAGAAGATGTTTACAGTAACGGGTATTTGGAGCATGAACTGGAGATCGATGCAGCGATGAAGACAGTAATGACCGTACGGGGGCCGGTAGCGCCCGACGAGATGGGCTTCACGTCCATGCACGAGCATGTGCTCACCAACGCTGATTTCTATATGGAAGAGTATGTGCCGGTCCTGGGTGAGCCGCCCGCCTGTGTCTTCCCATCGGCACCGCAAGACCCGGTCAGAATGGAAGATCTGGCGTACCTGAACCACGGTTATTTTGCGCGCAACCACGACAACTGGGATCTCAGCGATGAGACTTTGATGATGGCCGAGGTGAGTGACTTTCATGCCTGTGGCGGTGGCACCATCCTGGAATGCAGCGCACCGGGAATCCGTGGTGATGTCAGTGGTCTGAAGCGTATTTCCAGGGCAACCGGCGTACATATTGTCGCCAGCACTGGCCTCTACGCGGAAAAGTCGTGGCCAGCACGTTTTCTGGATGCCTCGGTGCCGCAGTTCATGGCCTGGATGATGGACGAAATTGAAAACGGCATCGACGGCACGGGTATCCGGCCCGGGCAGATCAAAGTGGCCAGCAACGCCAATACCGAAGCACAACTGGATTTTCTCCGCGCAGCCTCGCAGGTGTCAGCAGACACCGGCATAATGGTGACGGCACACCTCGGCGTGGGTACAAACCAGGAAGACAGCCACCTGGTTTACAAAACCCTGTTGGAGAGCGGCATGTCTCCCGAGCATCTGTTGATGTGTCATTTTCATGGCAAGGTGCAGATCACCAGTCTGGACATGCTGCTGGACAATGCCGCCGCCTGGGCGCCTCAACTGGACTATGCCCGCGAGGTGCTGGATCAAGGCATCAACATCTGTTTCGACTGCTTTGGCCAAACCTGGGATACGGAAGCGCTGGGGTCGGTAGCGGATGCTGATGTCTACAAGATTGCCGCCATCTATCAACTGGTGAACGAAGGCTACGGTGAGCAGATCGTCATCGGCACGGATGTGTTCCTGAAAATCATGACCCGCCGTTACGGTGGCCATGGTTATGTGCGCCTGCAAAATTACGTGGTCCCTACTCTGCAACGCATTGGCGTATCGGATGCAATCATTGCCAGGCTGACAGTGACAACCCCCGCACGATTGCTGGCTTTCTAGCAGTCTGTCGGATTTGACCGATCGTAGCGAGAGAAAGCCGATTTGAGTCAGGTTATTCGTTCTTTTACCGAGCCGGCACGGATGACAACAGGTAATAGCACTGACATCGCTAATATCATCAAGACGAAGCTGGCATGGCTCGCGCGAACGAAACTGCCACCGGAAATGACCTGCCCCGCCAGCAGCGGGCCCAAGGTAACCCCACCCGCCTGCACGGCCGGCAACATCACCATGAATCGGCCCGTGGTGTCAAACTCGGCCAGGCTACCAAATTGATAGGGGCCAATCAGGTTCCAGGAGTAATTGAACAATACCGCCGAGACAACAAACGTCAGACCGGTAACGGGAAGATTGATACAGCCCAGGCCGGCGGCATAACCGATAAAACCGATGATCAACGGGGCTACACGTCCGAACCGTACGCTGAGGATGGCGGCTGTGACCGAACCCAGGGCGCCGATGATCGTTGCTATGCCGAGGTAAGTTCCTATAGCGGTGGCGGATAATTGCGCCCCGTCACCGATACGCTCAATAAACGCCCAATATGCCCCGCTGCCAGCCAGTAAAAACAGAAACGACAGAAGCGTCAGCACCACCCCGATATTGAGCCCACTGAATCGCTTCATCGTCGGAGTACCAGACGCAGATTGTTTTCTGCTGGCTGCCGGCACCCATCGCAGAAGCGGGAGCGCACACAGGTAGATCCCACCCAGAAACAACAGCATCAGCACTGATCCACCCAGTGAAAGCAATCGCGGCAACAAGGCGAGGGCTGCGGCGGAAAATCCCACCTGTAAGGCGTTAGCGATACCATATTGCCGATCCGGGTTTCTCGTTTCACCGAGCAACATAAGCCCGATGACGAGAACAATGCCGGAACCAAAGAAGCTCGTGCAGAACCTTGCTACAAACAACAGGTAAAGGTCAGGGGCGAAGATGGACGCAAAGTTTCCCAGGCTTGCGGCGCACAGGCTAAAAGCCGCCACATACCGCCAGTCCACACGATTGACCCAGAATACGGCCAGCGCCGATGTCAATGCGGCCCCTGCCATCTCAACAGCGGCCAGATAGCCAATCTGCCGGGGGCTTAACTGGAAAGCTTCCGCCATGGCCCCTAAAAACAGTGGCTGTATCAGAAATATCCAGGCGCCAAGCGCAGCGAAGGTATAAGCCGTCAGCCGGTATTGCGCTGTTGATGTGGCCTGATTCATACTGTTCTGTTGGTCCGTTTAAATTTCAATGTTTAACCTCAACCCCAGGTTCCAGACGGTGCTGCCGGTACAGCGCCGCGTCGAATACCCGTGAAGTTGTTGTTGCCGCTCTCAAACCCGGCTTTATTCATAGTCATATACAAACAAGCTCCGGATTTTTCCCCAAAATTCAGGCCCCAGTACGAGGAAACTCGATGCAAACAGCAGATCGAGAATGACTGCCGTCAGGAGTGGCTTGCTGGAGAGTATGGGAAAGAAATGAGCGAAATAGGGCCATAGCCAGCCCGTGGCCAGTGGCGCCAGAAACATGAACAAACCGAGGCGATGGCGCCTGACACTGACTGCGGCGGGGGCGACGTGTTTGCGCAACATGGAAAACAGTTTCTCCTTGAACATGACCAACCCCTGCTTGCCCAACACTACAACCGCCAATACCGTGAACACTTCAGGTAAACCGACCAGCAGCCCGGTCGACAGGAAAACTTTCCAGCTCCCGGGCAGATCCGATCGGGTCACCAGTGGCAGCAGCAAGGGGCTGAGAAATCCACTCACAAAGAGCGCGCCCCCAATGATCAGACGGGGCTTGCCGATATCTCTATCGCAGGTTCTTGATGAGCTTGAATTTTCCATGGTATCTCTGCAGCTAGTTTTGTCATATTCAGGGCAAACCCAAACAATTTGAAGTCGGATTGCATCGGATCGGCCAGAAATGGCCGGTAAGGAAGATACTTTGGCCGCCATTCACGGCGTTGCCATTCAGCCGACCTGTCAGAATGACGACAGTGCAAAATTTTCGGAGCAGGCTGCTGCAGGAGCAGCGAGCATGTTAATCATGGAAAAAGGAGAAGAGCAGATGTTTGATCTTGATGGCAAAATTGCGGTCATAACCGGTGGTGCTTCGGGCATCGGCCTCGCTACCGCTCAGCGATTTCACGCCGCAGGGGCACAGGTTGTGATCGCCGATATTGCGGACGGATCCGCAAAGGCTGAAGACCTGGATGGCTTGTTCGTCCATACCGATGTCGCAGATGAGTCGCAGGTCGCCGCCCTGCTCGACCGTGCGGCACAGCACTATGGCAGGATCGACATCCTGGTGAACAATGCGGGAATCGCGATCGGTGCCGGGACAATATCAGAACAGGTCTACGAGGACTACCGGCTTCAATTCGATGTCAATCTCATGGGCGCCGTTTTCGGCATCAAGCACGTCGTCGATCACATGCCCGCCGGCGGCGCCATCGTCAACACTTCATCGATGGCCGGGGTGCTTGGGTTCCCCGGATTTGCATCCTACGGGGCTTCGAAATGGTCGATGATCGGCATCACCAAGACCGCGGCACTCGAACTGGCGCCGCGCGGAATTCGGGTCAACGCAGTCTGTCCAACCGGTGTTGCGACGCCAATGATGGACGATGACGTGGCACCCGAGGACGAAGTCGCCATGATCGAGATGTTTCAGCCGATCAACCGGCTGGCAACGGCCGATGAGGTCGCCGCCGCCATTCAGTTCCTCGTCGCCGGTGACTGCGCCATGGTCACGGGGCATGCTCTCCATCTGGATGGCGGGCTGTTTGCGGGTACCAGCGTGCAATCGCTCGAACTTGCCCTGGAAGCTTTTCGGACTCGACAACGCTGAACCAATGCCATTGCGCGAAGTTCAGCTCGACGACAAATACATCTTACCCGGTGGCCGACTGCTCCTGTCAGGGACCCAGGCGCTGGTGCGCATACCGCTCATGCAGCGCGCGATCGATCGCGCAGCCGGGCTCAACACGGCCACGTTTATTTCAGGCTATCGCGGCTCGCCGCTGGGCACCTACGATATGGAGCTAGGGCGTACCCGGCGCCTGCTCACCGAGCATGAAATTACCTTTCACCCGGCTGTCAACGAAGAGGTGGCTGCGACAGCCGTATGGGGTAGCCAGCAAGTCACGCTGTTACCCGAACCCCGCTGCGACGGCATCACCGGCATCTGGTATGGAAAGGGTCCCGGAGTAGACCGCGCCGGTGACGCCATCCGGCACGGCAACCTGGCCGGCGCGTCACAGTATGGCGGTGTATTGCTCGTGTTTGGTGACGACCACCCGGGCAAGTCATCGACGACCGCGCACCAAAGTGACCAGGCCGTCGCCGCGCACTCCATACCCATTCTCTACCCGGCCACCATATCGGATTACCTTGAATTTGGCCTGCAAGGCATCGCCATGAGCCGCTACAGCGGCTTGTGGGTCGGCATCAAATGCGTCAATGAGACCGTGGAAAACACGGCCACCGTCGACGTGGCGGAAACCATCCGGATCGAGACTCCGGAAAATATCTCCTTGCCGCCTGGCGGCCTCAATACCCGGCTTGCATTCGATCCATCCGGATGGGACAAGCTGGTGCAGCGGTTCCGTCTGCCGGCGGCCCAGGCATTCGCCAGGGCGAACGGAATCGACCGGATCGTGGTGCACGGTTCCCCGCGCAGGCTGGGAATCATCTCCGCCGGCAAGGCCTATCTCGACCTGATGCAGGCCCTGAGTTTTCTTGGGCTCGATGTACAAGCCGCTTCGGCATGCGGTATCGGTGTGTATAAAATCGGCATGATCTGGCCGGTGGAGCAGGCCGGATTGACTGATTTCGGCGCTGATTATGATGAGCTGCTGGTGGTAGAAGAAAAGCGCGCCTTTATCGAGCCGCAACTGAAAGATGCCCTGTACAAGCTGGTGAAACGCCCGCGAATCACCGGCAAAACCGACGTTGACGGCACCATCCTGCAGCCATCGGACGTTCAGATAGACCCGCTGGCGCTGGCCAGGCTGATTGCGGACCGGCTGGAGGCGCTGGGCGCAATGGACCACCGCATGGCAGCCCGGCAGGAAACGATACAAGCGAGGCTTCGGCGTGAAAACGCGAACCCGCCCGAGGGCATTGCCCGTACGCCCTACTTTTGTTCCGGCTGTCCGCACAATACATCCACGAAGGTGCCTGACGGCAGCCTGGCCCTGTGCGGAATCGGGTGTAACACCATGGCAATCTGGATGGATCGGCATAACCTGCCACCGACACAGATGGGCGGAGAAGGCGGCAACTGGATCGGCATCGCCCCATTCACCGATGTGGCGCACATTTTTCAGAACATTGGTGACGGCACATACTTCCATTCCGGGTACATGAGTATTCGCGCGGCCATCGATGCCGGAGTCAATATCACCTACAAAATCCTCTACAACGACGCCACTGCCATGACTGGTGGTCAGCCGACCAAGGCAACCGCAAATATTGGTGTAGACGAAATCGTGCGGCAGATCATTGCCGAAGGCGCCAGGAAAGTCGTGCTGGTTTCAGACGATATAGACAAGTACAAAAAGGGCTACAGCCTGCCGGGCGGTATTTCGATTCGCCATCGCGACGAGCTGGATGCGGTGCAACGGGAACTGCGGGAAATCAGCGGTACGACCGTCATCGTATACGACCAGGTATGCGCAGCCGAAAAACGCAGACGCAGGAAGCGTGGTCAATTGGAGGACCCCGAACGCAGGATCTTCATCAATTCCGCCGTATGTGAGGGTTGTGGCGACTGCTCCCGGCAGTCCAATTGCGTCAGCATCCAACCGGTGGAAACGGAGCACGGGCGCAAGCGGCGAATCGATCAGTCGAACTGCAACAAGGATTACAGTTGCGTCAATGGCTTTTGCCCGTCATTCGTCAGCATAATCGGTGGCGCACTCCGCAAGCCCGCCAGCCCGAGCCTGGATGACGATCTGTTCAGCCAACTGGCCATGCCGGACTTGCCCGGTCTTGAAACCCCGTACAGCATATTACTCACGGGTATTGGCGGTACCGGTGTGACCACCGTGTCGGCCATACTGGGCATGGCCGCGCACATGGACCACAAGGCCTCGTCGGCGTATAACATGACCGGGCTGGCGCAGAAAGGCGGCGCCGTCACCAGCCACCTGAGGCTGGCCAACAACCCGGAGGCTATCGGTGCAACCAGAATCGGCACGGCTGAAGCCAATCTGCTGCTGGGCTGTGATCTCATTGTGAGTGGAGCCACCGATACGCTCGACACCATGGAAAGCGGCAGCACGCATGTGGTGGTGAACACGACTGTGGTGCCAACCGGCGCATTTCAACTCAATCCTGACATGGACTTCCGGGAAGTGGAATTTCTCGAGGCCATCAGGGCACAGGCCGGGACGGACCGGGTGCACAGCCATGACTTTTCAGCCTGGGCGCTGAGCCTGATGGGCGATACCATCGCCTCCAACCTGATGCTGGTGGGGTATGCCTTTCAGACGGGCTTGCTGCCAATCTCCGCAGAAGCCCTTGAAAGTGCGATCAGACTCAATGGCGTCAAGGTTGATTTCAATCTTTCAGCATTCAGACTGGGACGACTGGCTGCCCAAGACCTGGTCGCGTTTTCCAACCTCCTGCCCGGTCGCCGCAGCAAAGTTGTTACACTGGAACCGCCACAGAGTCTCCGGGAGTTGATTGAAAGACAGCGGGCGTGGCTTTGTGACTACCAGAATGCAGTTTATGCGGACCGTTACAGCCGCCTGGTCGATGATGTACGCCGGAGAGATACCGGCCCGGACCAGCGCCTTACCCGGGCAGTAGCCAGATACTATGCGAAACTGATGGCGTATAAAGACGAATACGAAGTGGCGAGACTTTACACCAACGGCGAATTCCTGAACGCCGTACGCCGGGAATTTGAGGGGGATATCCGGTTCCACTTTCACATGGCGCCACCCATGCTGCCGGGCCGTAAAGGCGCCGATGCACGGCCGCACAAGCGGACCTTTGGCCCGTGGATGATGGGGATTCTCCGTATTCTGGCAAAGTTGAAGCCGCTGCGCGGCACTCCGCTGGACATTTTCTCCTGGTCAGCCGAGCGGCGCGGCGAAAGAGCCCTGATCAAGGATTATGAAAACGACATGTATCGCCTGCTCGAAGGACTGAACGAGGAAAACTATGACATCGCCGTGCAGATTGCCTCATTGCCTGACGCCATCCGTGGCTTTGGCTGCGTGAAGGAACAGAGTGTGGCCGAGTCCGGACAAAATGCTGATATGCTGTGGAAAGCATTTCGGGAAGACAAGGCTTCAGCCGTTGATTCCCGTGAACGCACAAGTTGCTCTACTTGACGGCGGAGTAACATTCCGGCGGGGTCAGATAGGCCGCCGTCGCGCCAAATGTTTCCTTGCTCCCCTTGATTTCCATTCGCGCGATGGACTGCAGGTGAACTTCATCCGGCCCGTCGGCAAAGCGCAAGGCCCTTCCCCAGGTCCAGTGATCCGCCAGCGGCGTATCCGGACTGATGCCCATGGCGCCAAAGGTCTGCATCGCCCGGTCGCAAACCGTGGTGTGCAACATGGGTACCAGGGCCTTGATCATGGAGATTTCCTTGCGTGCCGCCCTGGCGCCCAGGCGGTCAATCATCCAGGCGGTCTTGAGCACCAACAGCCGCGCCTGGTCGATCTCAATACGTGACCGGGCGATCCATTCGGCGACAGCGCCATGTTCGTGCAGATACCTGCCAAAGGTTTTACGTTCCTGCGAGCGCTCAACCATCAGCTCCAGAGCCAGTTCGGCCGCACCGATGGAACGCATGCAGTGGTGAATCCGGCCAGGCCCCAGGCGCGCCTGCGCCAGGGCAAAACCACTGCCCTCCTCGCCCAGCAGATTGCTGACCGGCACCCGCACATTACGGAATATGATTTCGCAATGACCTTCCGGTGAGTAATGGTTCATGATGTTGATATTACGGACAACTTCCACGCCTTCAGTCAGTCGCGGGACCAGGATCATGCTTTGCTGTTTGCGGGAGTCGGCATGGGGATTGGTTTTGCCCATCAGAATAATGAGCCGGCAGTTCGGGTGGGCTGCGTTGGTGATAAACCATTTGCGGCTGTTGATCACATACTCGTTGCCTTCCCGCCGAATCTCGGTCGTAATGTTGGTGGCGTCGGAAGAAGCCACGTCCGGTTCGGTCATCGCAAAGGCCGATCGGATCTCACCGTTGAGCAACGGCACCAGCCATTCCTCCCGCTGCTCCGGTGTGGCGAACATATGCAACAGCTCCATGTTGCCGGTGTCCGGCGCATTGCAGTTGAATGCCTCGGAGGCCCAGCCCACGCGGCCCATGATCTCTGCGAGTGGGGCATATTCCAGGTTGCTGAGCCGGGTACCCGGCTCATCGTCCCGCAGCCCGGGCAGAAACAGGTTCCACAAGCCTTCGGATCGGGCCAGCGCCTTGAGGTCTTCCATGAACGACACCGGAAATGTACCCGCACGCACTTCCTCGTTGTACAGCGCGATACGGGGGACGATGTAATCGTCCATGAAATCGCGCACCTGGGTGCGCAGGCTTTCTACTTGCGGGGAATGACTGAAATTCACAATTCACCTCATCATAAAAATGCATGCAGTCCGGGCGACTGCTGCAAGCCGTGATTAATGCCTTTGCGTTACCATGGCCGTTGATTTGTTCGCAATAACGAAGGTCGCAATGAGCATGCAGACGCTGACGATGCACGCCACTATTCCGAAATAGCTGACTGCAGCGAGCCCCATGCGGTCACTCAGATGACCGGCAATGAGCGGACCAATGGCGACGCCCAGGCCTTGAGCGGCGATGACCAGTACAATGAACCGCCTGGCTTTGTCATACGCCGCTATCGTCCCCAGCAGAAATGGAAGTGCAAAATTCCATGACAGGCTGAGCAAGGTTACAGCCAAGGTGAACGATATCCAGTTAACAGCTTTTGCCAGCATGAGAAGGGCGGTGATCTGCCCGGCCATGGCAAGCGTGAACAAAGGCAGCCTGCCCCAGAACTTGCCGGCCACAACCGCGAGCAATGCACCGCACAGCCCCACGCTGGCGCCAATGGCCAGCGCGGTACCGACTGCGGCTAATTCAATATGCGCAAGCGAGCCAATGCGTTCAATGAATGCCCACACGGCCCCAACACCCAGAGACCATACAAGCAGCACGCCCAGCGCCAGGAAAACAGGGAACACAAGATACGTTTCATCCTCCGCATCGGTACGACTCCGCTCGGCCACCCCAACAGGTATCCCTGGGACGACTGCGAGAACCAGAATGGCAAACACGGCCAATGGTGTCAGCACCCCACTGATTCCCCCGGTCTCGATCAGGCCGGGTATGAACAACATGGCCAGCACTGACAGCCCAACCTCACTCGCGATAACGAGCCCAAACAGCTTGTCCGTATTGTGCATCCTGCTGATGAGCATCAGGGCGATACCCAGAGTGGTGCTTTCTCCAAGCAGGCCCGTTAAAAAGCGAATGACGAACAGGTCGTTGAGTTGATCTGTCGTGCCCGATAGAAAATTGCCGCTGATGATTATGCCGAGAGAAAAATAGGCTGCAGTCCGCCAATTGACATGCCGAATCCAGAATACGGCAGCAACCGATCCGATGGCTGTACCTGTCAGTTCAATCCCAGCTAACAAACCGGTCTGCCCGTGGCTCAGACCCATGGCGTCGGCGGCGGTGCCGAGAAACAGTGGTTCCACCAGGAAGATGGACGCGCCCGCGCAGGCGAGCAGTATTACCGCAAGGACTTCAACGGGGCGGTTACCGTCAGTCTGTTCTGAATTAGAATCTGTGCCCGCGCCCACCGCTATCCAGTCTCGATTTTGAATTCTTCTATGGCCTTGTCGGCACATTGCAGGGTCTCGTCGACTTCGCTGTCGGTATGGGCGGCAGAAGTACAAAATCTCGCCTGTACGATGACACCGTACTTACTCATCAGCTCAGAGAAAAGCAGCCCTTTCGCCCATGTGTCGCCTTGCTCTACCGAATCCCGGTGGTTGATTATTTTTCCGGCCTCCGAATAGGCGATGGTCCAGGCTCCCGGGAAACCCTGCAAAATCAGCGGAACACCGTGGCGCCTGAACCGGTCACGCAAGCGATCCGCCAGGACGTTACCCAGGGTGTTGATCCGCTCGAAGGCCGCGCCGTCGTCCTTCTCCAGTTCTTCGATGGTCGCAATTACCGCCGCCATGGCCAGTGGGTGGCCATTGTAGGTTCCCGCCGCGATAACCTCGGTCCGCGTGATGACATCCATGATTTCCCGCTTGCCGCAGAACGCCGAGACCGGAACCCCTCCACCCATGGCCTTGGCGAATATCGCCATGTCCGGGATGACGCCGAAATGGGCCTGAGCACCGCCAAGCCCCATGCGAAAACCCGTGACGACCTCATCGAAGATCAGTACCACACCGTGGCGTGTACACAGCTCACGCACACCCTCCAGGTAACCCGGCTCCGGCAGGCAGCCGTTGAGGTTGATCATGACCGGTTCCATGTAGAGCGCCGCGATGTCGTCACCGTATTGCCGCAGCAACGTGTCCAGCGCTTCCAGGTCGTTCCATTCGATCATGTAGGAATCATGAAACGCGTGTTTTGCGCGTCCCAGCGTGTTGCTCAACTGTGAAAAAGTATCGTCACCGCGCTCCCCGTCGACCGGTACCGGACAGCCGATGTCCTGCACGATACCGCCGATCAGCGAATCCAGGCAGCCGTTGTAGTGACCGTTGAAGCGCACCACCATGTTGCGCCCGGTGTAGGCGCGCGCGACGCGCAGGGCGTTGTAGACAGCCTCGGTGCCGCTACAGGCGAAGCGAACCTGTTCTGCGCAGGGGACATGCCGGCAAATCTTTGCGGCCGCCGTGTATTCCAACGTATTGACCCCGCTACTGTACATCTTGCTCGCTTGCCTGACGAGCGCCCGGCGAAGATGCTCATTGCTGTGTCCGAGAATCGCCGGGCCGTAACAGAGCGAATAATCGATGTACTCCTTGCCGTCGATGTCGTACAGGCGGGCGCCTTTGCCATGCGAAAAATAGACGGGAACATGATACGGGCTTTTGCGGTAGTTGCTTTGGACGCCGCCGGGAATGACCTGCCGGGCACGTTCAAAATGTTTTCGTGAGTTGGTGTCTGTCACCGCACCATCCCTGCTACAGACCGGGCGCCAATCCGCCGGCGATGGGCAGAGCGACACCCGTTACATACGAAGCCAGATCGCTGCCGAGGTAGACGACCGCGTCGCCGATTTCGCCCGGTTCGGCCCAGCGGCGCTGCAACGGCACGCCCTGCACCGCTTCCTGGCGAGCTTCCTCGAAGTTTTGTCCGGGCTGACGAAAGAACTCGACTTCCGCCTGTCCCATATCCGTCCAGACCGCGCCGGGGCAGACCGCGTTGACCCGGATGTTGTCCTCGCCAAATTCCACCGCCAGCACCTTGGTCAGCCCGATGACGGCGAACTTGCTCGCAGAATAGCCGGCAAATCGCGTAATTGTGCCCAGACCGGCCAGGGAGGAATTGTTGATGATGGCTCCGCCGCCCTGTGTCCGCATCCGTGGAATCACCGCCCGGCAGACATTGACAATGCCCATCAGGTTGACTGCCCAACTGGTGTTGAACTGCTCGTCCGTCAAGTCCAGAAACGGCCCCACGCCGCCCGGGTAACCGGCATTGTTGAACACGATATCGAGCCTTTCCATCCGTTCCACCGTGTGATCAACAACGGTGCTTGCCTGTTGCGGGTCCGTTACATCCAGTGCACAGGCAATCGCTTCCCCTCCACCAGCGATGAGTTCGCCAACACGGGCATCCAGCCGCTCCTGGTCGGCCTGCCCACGAACCAGATCGGTAACGACGACCCTGGCCCCTGCTTTCACCAGGCTGCGGCAGGCGCCAAATCCGATGCCATTCTCATTACCTGCTCCGGTCACCAGTGCAACTTTGCCCGCGAGAATACCCATATTCAGATTTTCCTGATGTTATATGAAATGATATTGTCGTTAGAATCGCCGATACCGGATAGGTCTCACGAGGTCACAAAATTATCATGACTGGCCATTGGAAAAACACTCAGTCACCCTCCTGTAATTGAGCAGCGATACAGTCCATTACAGTCTGGCTGACTCCCGCGCTGATACCGTCATCGGCAGCGATAATCGCTCCGGTCACCGGTTCCGAGGCAGCGCTCGCCAGGAATTGAAAAGTCCCGGCAAGTTCCACCGGCATGCGCACCTTTCCGGTCATCGTCAGGGTGCGGAGAAATTCGAGCGAGCCGGTGGAGCCGGACATTTCACTCTCGACGATGCCCGGCAGGATCGCGTTGACCCTGATACCCATTCCAGCGAGTTCCGCCGCAAAGGTTCTGGTCAGGTGATTCACAGCCGCTTTGGATGAACCGTAAGCGCTCATGCCTGCTGCCGCAGTGCATCCAGCCGGCGAAGAAGTCATGATGACACTGGAGCCGCGCTGCAAGTAGGGCACCGCATCTCTCAGGCACTGAATCAGGCCGAAAAGATTGATATCATACAGGCGCCGGAATGCATCGAGATCCAGTTTATCGACTGTTCCCGTGTGCAGGTCAACACCCGCATTCAGAATAAGTACGTCAATTCCATGTTCGAGCAAGTCAGCCGCGCGGCGCACGCCTTTGGTGATCGATGCCGTATCGCTGACATCCAGGCGCACAAAATCGGCGCCGATACCACTGGCGATTTCTGCGCCATTGGCCCGGCGACCGCAAATGACCACCCTGGCTCCGTGCCTGACGAAATGACCGGCGATGCCCAGGCCTATTCCGGCTGTGCCGCCAGTGATCAATATATTTTTTTGCCGAATTGAAAACAGATTTTCAGTCGTTTCTGGTGTCATAAATGTTCTCCTCGCAATTTTTACCAAATCTGTCCGGCGAAAACAGATGGTCAAGTCGTGACGGGGTAAAAATTCTTGTTCGTTTCCGCCATGTGTTATGGGTCCAGAGCACAAGTTTAACGGCACATTGAAGGTATGTGCCGTGTTTGGCTACCATGAGTAAATCATGATATGAAATTGGCCGGATCGGCCATATCGGCCAGTCAGTGGATTCGACAGACTATTTCATCAAAAGGGCGATCAGTCGCCGCCATGCCTGTTTGACCGGCTTGACGGTGCTCGGTGAATTAATATCTGGAGGCTTTCATGTCCAAGTTGGCTGAAAAAACAAGGCTTGGGGTTCATTTTCTGGTCTTGCTGATGTCCCTGGCGGCGACAAACGCTTGGGCACAGTCGTCAGAAGACTACCACCCCTTTCTGACCGACAAGTATCAGCTGCAGGTGGGTTTATTCGCCCCCAGTATGAATTTCGATATCCAGGCCAGTGGCAGGGTGCCAGGGGATGACATCGATTTTGACAAGGTGCTTGGGATCGACGATTCAGAACGGACGCCTGAGATTGCATTTCGCTGGAATTTTGGTGAAAAATGGATGGTGTCGGGCCAAGCCTGGACCACTGATTCTTCCGGAGGTGCGATTCTCACGAAGGATGTTGAGTGGGAAGACCTGGTTTTTCAGGCCGGCAGCAATGTCAGGGCCGGAGTCGAAAACTCGGTGATCCGAGTCTTTTTTGGCCGCAGATTCAGCACAGGCCCCCAGCATGAGTTTGGTGTGGGTGCGGGGCTCCACTGGATGAAAGTAAATGCTTTTATCGAGGGTGAAGCTTTTATAAATGGTGAGGCATCCGGTTTTCAGAGGGGCTCTGTGAGCTCGGGTGTGCCTCTGCCCAATATTGGCGCCTGGTATTACTACTCACCCGCACCCCACTGGCTGTTATCAGCCCGGCTCGACTGGCTAAGCGCCAACATCGGCAACTACAAAGGCGGTCTTTGGAATAGCGCCGTTGGGGCGAACTTTCAGATCTCCAGGCACTTTGGAATCGGTCTTCAATACCAGTTTTTCCAGCTTGATGTGGACGTGGACAAGAGTGACTGGAAAGGCAAGGCGAAGATTTCCCAGAAAGGCCCTTTCCTTGCGTTGACGGCGACCTGGTAAACATTATAAAAACGCTGACGTTTTATAGTAAAGCTTACCCGCACCGCCATCCGGTTCGGGCCCGGCCACTTCAGCGCAGCATTTCCTCATAAGGAACAATACCATTTCCAAACGGCTGTGTTCCGGCAGATTACCCTTGTTGACCAATAATGATAAGGCATTGTCCGTCTCTGCCAATGCAATGTTTCCGCTGGCGGTAAACCATTCTAGATGAATTGATGCACCGAGGTCGCCTTGATCTTCCGGGGCTGTTCGAAGTTTTCATCAGAGAGGGTCCGTACATGAAAATTACGCCTGTCGGGTTATGCTCGCGAAAGTTCCAGAAGTTTTTTTACCTTATTGCCTGCGCGTCACTCATCACCGGCCTGCCGGGCTACGGCCTGGCCAAGGAGGGTCTAATCCTGGAAGAGGTCACGGTCACTGCAACCAAGCGTGAATCGAGCCTGCAGGATGTGCCGATCTCGGTCGCAGTCATCAGTGGAGAGAGGATCGAGCAGGCCGGGATCACCGAGTTGGAGGACCTGGCGCCACAGATGCCGAATGTGCACATCGCCGAAGCCAACACCGGCACGAACCTGTTCATCCGGGGTGTCGGTTCCGGGGTAAATTTCGGCTTCGAGCAATCCGTCGGTACGTTCATCGATGGCGTCTATTTCGGGCGCGGGCGGGACGCGCGCGCGGCTTTCCTCGACCTGGAACGGGTCGAAGTACTCAAGGGGCCGCAATCGACACTGTTCGGGAAAAACACGGTAGCCGGCGCCATCAACATCACCACTGCGCGGCCGACCGATGAGCTTACCGGGTACGTCCAGGCTGCTTACGAAG
This sequence comes from Gammaproteobacteria bacterium, assembly GCA_024279945.1. Lineage (GTDB taxonomy): Bacteria > Pseudomonadota > Gammaproteobacteria > Xanthomonadales > SZUA-36 > JAJRRA01. Next base: position 65,027 of record JAJRRA010000054.1, on the reverse strand, counting down.
ACTCCACCGATGGTCTTGGAGTGACGGCCGTGCTGTCCGGCCCCTTGTCGGATACCGTGCGTGGCCGGGTCGTGGTCAAACGGTGGAAGGACGACGGCTGGGTGAAGAATACCTATCTCGCCACCGACGGCCCCGGTGACGACATTCTCGTGGGGCGGGTGAAGCTGGAATGGGATGCAACGGAAAACCTGACGTTCAGCCTGAAACTCGAGCAAGGCAAATTCGATGTGACTGGCCGGCAGAAGATGATCAGCATCGCATCACCCACCGCAACGTTCCTCAACCGCACTTTTGGCGACCCGAACTTCGAAGCGAATTTTGGCTACTCGAAGTCCGATGCCAACATCGTCACGCCGGAGGGACTGCGGGACGAATTCGACAACACGGATTCCAAGATTTACCAATTGAACGCGGAATACGATGCCGAGAAATGGTCCCTGAGATCGATCACCGCGCTCACTGGCTATGATTACGTTTACTACCAGGACGGGGATCATGGTCCACTCCAGTTCATCGGTGCGCGCCGCAAGGAAGAGCACGAGCAGTTCAGCCAGGAATTCCTGCTGACGTCTCAACTTGGCGGTGCCTTCGAATACCTGGCCGGCCTCTACTACCAGTCCGCGGATCTCGATGCGACCACGGACCTGAACCTCATGTTGAGCAACCTGCCGCCAATCGAAGGCGCAATTTTCGGTCTGCTCGGCTTTCCGCCGGAAACGCCATCGGGCTTTCTGGACATTACCACCTTCAATATCTTCAAACAGAATACGACGAGCTACTCGGCCTTCGCCGAGCTGACCTGGCATGTGTCGGATTCGTTTCGCACGATCTTCGGCGTACGTTTCTCGCGGGACGAAAAGGAAATGTTCAAGCAGCAGTACGTCGCCTCCCTGTTCGACGACACGCCCGATCCATTCCTGGGCTTCATCTACGGAGTCAACGTGCTGAAGCTGACCGAGCCATTCACCTTCGACGAAAATACGCCGGGTTTCGACAATACGCGCAACGAGAACCACGTCACCGGCAATATCAATTTCAGTTGGGATATGACGGACGAGGCCATGCTGTACTTCAACGCCGCCAACGGCTACAAGGCCGGTGGTTACGACGAGGACAACCGACTGGCCAACATAGAAACCGAACAGTACGAGGATGAATCAGTGCTGGCCTTCGAACTGGGCCTGAAACTCGGGTTCTGGAATGGGCGGGGGCGCCTGAACATGGCGGCGTTCCAGGCCACCTACGATGACATTCAGGTCAGCACCTTTGACGGCAACTGCTGTTTTGTCGTCGGCAACGCGGCCAAGTCCGAGTCGAAAGGCGTGGAAGGTGATTTCGTCCTGGCCGTTACCAAAAAATTCAGGCTGAACGGCGCCTTTTCCTTCCTCGACGCCAAATACAAAAACTTCCCCAATGCCGCCTGCAACATATTGCAGGTTCAAGACGGCAGCTGCGCTGCAAACGGCGGCGTCCAGGACCTGTCGGGCAAACCGCTGCAGTTCGCCCCTGATGTCGAGCTCAGCCTGGCCGGTGACTACACGACCCTGATCGCCAGCAGCCTGGAACTGGGCCTGACCGCCGGCGTTCTGTATTCGGACGGTTACGTCGTCGCGAACGATCTCGACCCCAACCTGATCCAGGGCTCCTATACGAGGGTCAACGCGCGTATCTACCTGACCGGCCCGGACGGCCGCTGGACGCTGGCCGTGGTCGGACGGAACCTGACGGACGAAAAAACCTTCACCTGGGGCAATGATGTGCCGCTGAGCACGCTTGGATTTGCGAATACCTATTTCCAGTTCATCGATCCGCCGCGGACCTTCGAAGTTCAGGCGCGCTGGTCCTTCTGAGAAGGAGGGTTCAACGATCGGGCACCCAGTCATCCGGCGCACCCATCGGGACGACGGGGTTTTCCTGAAGACTCCGCTTGAGTTCTGCAAGCTGCCCGGCCATGGGGAACTGCAGCCAGCCGTTGAAGGGTTCCGCCACCTGCCGCTCTTCGCGCGGGTCCGTGACGAGGTTGACGACCCGGGGTATCGTGGAATACGGCTGGCGCGGGCTATACTTCGTCGGCTGCCAGACGAAGTGAACCTTCCAGGTGCGCCACTTCCACGCGGTGAGCTCATTGCCAACGTAGACGAAGAAGCCTTCGCGCGCGGAACGATCCGAACGGCCTGAAAAGAATGCCGAGTGATCCACGCCATCGATGTACCGATCCTGCGGCATTTTCATGCCGATGAACCCGGCAATGGTAGGAAACAGGTCAACGATGTGAACGATTTCGTCGCTGACGCGGCCCGCAGGAATATGGCCCGGCCAGCGGACGATGAAAGGCGCGCGCAACCCACCCTCCATCGCCGTGAAATAGGTTCCCCGCCAGGGGCCGGTCCAACCGGAGTATTCACCGTTCCCGGTGTGCGGGTCTTCCGGGCCATTGTCGGCAAAAAAGACAACGATGGTGTTATCGGCGACGCCAAGACGGTCCAGCGAGCGCAATAATTCGGCCAGGTAATGATCGGTCTGAATGAGGGTGTCGGCGTAGAAACCGTGACCGGACTTGCCTTCGAAATCCGGGTGCGGCAACAGCGGATAGTGCATGGCCAGGAACGGCACATAGGCGAAAAAGGGCTTGTCCTCCTTCACGCTGCGCTCCATGAAGGCAATGGCCCTGCGGGTAGACTCCCCGTCGATCAGGCGCCGCTGCCCGGGATCGTAGAGCTTCAGCCGGGTCGGCTTCTCGCCGCGTTTGCCTTCCATGGTCCAGGGCAGGCGATCTTTCAGGGACTCCGCGGCATCCTCCAGGCTGGAGTGCTCGATCAACCATTCTTGCGAGACATAGGCGCTCTCGTCGGTATTGAGGATGCCGAACCACTCGTCGAAACCCTGGTCGCCCGGGTACCGCCCAGGGGTTTGCCCAAGGTGCCACTTGCCGAACAGTCCGGTGGCATAGCCGGCCTCCGACAAGGCCTCGGCCAGGGTGATCTCCCACGGCACCAGGCCATACAGGCGCACGCCGATCGGAACGGCATAGGTTCCGCTGCGGATGGAAAAACGGCCGGTCATCAGCGCCGAGCGGCTCGGCACGCACTGGGCTTCGGTATTGAAGTTGGTCAGGCGCAGGCCCTGCGAGGCCAGCTTGTCGATATTCGGCGTGGGTGCGCCCCGCGCCACGCCACCGCCATAGACGCCGTAATCGCCCCAGCCGGTGTTGTCGGTCAGTACAAAAAGAACATTGGGCTTCTCGTCTGCGGCAGCGGCTGTCTGCGCAAAGCCGAACAGGGGCACGAGAACCAGGGGTAGGGCGAGCAAATGGTACAGCCCCGATTTCAAATAATTTTTTAAAGCCATAACAAAACCTCCTGTGGATTCAACGCATAAGCGCAACCAGACCTGTCAGATAGAAGGCAAGCTGCAGTAGCATTGCAACGACTGGGGCAGATCGTATTTCTTCAGCCACCTGAAGGAATCGACCGCAAAGCCCTTTCAGGCCATAGACCCAGTCGGTACTTCCCGCGTTGAACACCGTGCCTTTGCCTTTGTTGAAGACGATCATTGACGCGTTGCCGTGCAATGAACTGCCGCCAGTTCTTTCTGTCGCCGGTGATGACCGTGGAAGCCAGCTCCGAATCGGGTATCGCGCCAAGGATGTACTGGGGCGTATACCTACCGCTGATCGTGCCACTCATATTCCGGGTTGGGCAGCGCACGGTCTACATCCTCCACATCGGTTTCGGGAACGGACGGAAAGGGTTTCGGGTCGAGAAAACGCCTGATGACGTTTGCCGTAATGGTCGCCACATCGTTGTTGAAATCATTCTCCAGCGTCGAACCGACCCAGGCGATGGAGCCGGTAGTGAACACGGCTCCACCGTTTGGCGTTTCGAAGAAAACCATGTCGCACTGCGCCCAGGGTTCACCTTCTTCCGGCGGATGATAGGTCATGCCCAGCGGCAGTTGCGACAGCTTGATGTCCTCAACCCGGGGCTTGAGGGGTTCCGAGGTCGCGAGATTCAGCGCATGGCGCGGTACCCCGTTGCCGGGTTGGTAACGATCGCTCTCGAAACCGCAGGCGGCGCCATGCACCTTGTCGATACCGTAATCACCGAACACCTTGCCCTCATTCGTGCCGGCAAAAATCCAGGCGGCGCGCGGATTGTCAGCCGCTTCCAGCTTGCGGTAGGCACTGGAGCCGTTGAAGATCATACCGGAGGTTTCCACGCCTACCACCGGCCCCATCTGGCGACCGGTTTCCACCAGCAGGCCACCCTGTCCACCCGTGCGCAGGAAGCGATCGCCGATTTCGTGGAAATTGCGCGACTCCATCACCCCCGGCAGCTCGGGATGCGCCGCCACGCTGAACAGATAACCGTTGCCGCCGATATAGATGAAACGCCCGCCCTGGTCGGTGTAGGCGGCGATGTCGTCGAACATTTGGGTACTGACGTATTCCGGGTGGCTGCCCGTCATCACCACCGGGTACTGTTGCAGCAGCGCCAGCCCCTCCGCATCCACCAGCGAGTCGGTGATGATGTCATAGTCGATGCCCAGGTGCTCGAGAAAATCGATGATATAGGTATCGACGACGAAGCCGTAGGCCGTGGAGCCGGGCTTCATGCCCAGATCCGGGCGCTTCCGTGAACCGTAGCTGAAGTTGCGGCCATCGATATGATAGTTATAGACGCCGCCGGTTCCATACTTGAGGTGCGTCTTGAAGAATTCGGCATCGTCGGTGTTCAGATTCTGACCGGGGTAGCTCTGGGGTGCGGTTGCCGAATAGGTCATGTTCGCGTAGGCGATGTACCGGTATTCCGGCAACCAGACGGCCAGCTTCGCCGCCGGCTTGCCTTTTGGCGCAGCGACGAAGAAGGGGATGTATTCAACAAAATCGCCCTGCTTGAGCCGCGCCGCATAAATGCCGCTTTGCAATCCCTCGGGTACCTGGTAGCTAAAGTCGGCCTGCCACTCGGCGTCATAGAGATCGTCTGCATAGAAGGTAATGGCGTCGTACTGGTCGGGATCGTCCGTCCAGCGGATGGTGCTGCCCTTCCAGAAACGCCCGCGCACCGCACGGTCTGGGATATTGACCGCGACACCATCGAGACGGTTGCCGGAGATATCCCGAATCCGCGTGCTCTTGATGTCCCTGGAGAAATCCCAGTCGGCCACGACGGCTTTGCCAAGCGCCTTTGGTACGGTCTCGGAGGAGAGGGCGTCGATTTCCTTGCCGGTCAGAACGCGACCGGCAACCCGCACATCCTGGATGCGGCCATTGAAGACGTCCCCGGGCTTTTAGAAACGAGCCCTGGCTGTGCCCGCGCCGTCACGGGCGGCGGCGATGCGCAATGGCCCGCGTTGCGGAAAATTGGCCACCTTGCCGCTGGCTTGCAGCTTGCGCGCCGTAAACCGGTCGCCGGGCGCCCACGGCTTGTCCTGCAGGCGCACGGTTACGGTCGTGTTTTTCGCGTCATAGCTGGCTGAAACATAGGACCAGTCCCAATCTCGCACCGTTTGTTCGATACGCACCGTGTGCAGTTTGCCATCGCCGCTGCCGACCACGAATTCAAGCTGGTAACCCTTGTTGATGCGCAGCGCCCAACCCGTACCGGTGGTCTTGTCGAAGCGCGACACCACGGTTTGTGCGTCGTGCAGGATCAGCGGGCCGATATTCAGGGTCGGTGGAAACAACGGATCGATGTTTTCCAGATCCGGCGGGGTGTATTCCGTCGGGTCGAAAACCGGGAAGATCCAGGCACCAACGGTAAAGCTTTTCAGTTTGTCGAGGGCGGCGGTATTGTCGACCTGCACATAGGAGCCCAGATCCAGCGGCTGCTCGATGCCGTCATAGCGGCCTGCAAAGGGCACATCCACCGGTTCCACCCGGAACATGTTCCGGTAGCGGCTCAGCTTGTCGCCGTTGATCACCCGTACCAGGTCCGCCGTGTAGGATCCGCCACCCAGGGCGCTGACCATAAACTCGACGGAATCGCCCGGGCGCACCGTCAACTCGCTGCTGTATCCGATGATCGTCCGCTTGACTTTCTGGTCCGCACTGACAAACTGACTGGCAAGCGCCAGCCAGAACAGGCCGAGCACCATAAGCAGCACCGGCACGACACGGGGTTTTGTTACAGACTGGTTCGGCTTCATAGGGTCAATTCCTCCTTTTTATGGACTTTCTTCATGGTGCCTTCGATAACAGTAGCGGGGCTTTTTTTAGCCCGTATTTCTCACACCCTTCTACTGCGATGACGCAATGACACGCTCTGACCGACTTTCGCTCGGTCGGGGTGCTTGACAGAGCGCCAACCATGCCTGCGCGCCCCTCGGTCGCGAAAGCCGGCCTTGCCGCACCCATGCACAATCTCGCTACGAGCGATGGCGAGAAATGAGGGCCAGGCGTATCGATTTTTCTCCGTGTGTGACAATGTGGCCCTACCAATATCGATAGATGTTGAGCATCATGCCGAGTATGAATTCGGTTCTGTTATCCTTGTTACGGACGATTTGAATATCCGGCATGATGTTGAGCCATTTAAACGGCTTGAACTTCCAGTAGATCTCCACGCCCCACTGGTTGTTGAATGCCAGACTCCTCTTGTACTCACTGGCACGGCCATACATGAGAGCTGCTGCCAGCTGCTGGTTGGCCTTGCCAAAGGGGCGGTTCCAGGCTGCACCGATATAACCGCCGCTTGTCAGTGGCAACTCCTCGCCACGGTCGTTAGCCGTGATCCCTTCCCCTCCGCTGCGTATGGTATAGCGGCCAAAAGTGGCGAATTCGGCATCGGTTCCATATTCATGCAGGAGATTCAGCATCAGGCCTCGCTCCCGGGTCAGGGTAGCGGTTTTGTTGATCATGTAGGGCATGATGCTGATATGGGTTTCACCATCTGTGCGACGTGGTGTATAACCCAGCTGTATGGCCCAGAGAAACTGCTTTTTACTGAGGCTGGAAAAGTCCAGATAACTGGATTCCGACGCAGCATCGGTGATCGACGCCTGAATCTGCCAGTCCCCCGGCTGATATTTCAGGTGCAGTCCAAACCCGATATTTTCAAAATATTGGCCAACCTGATCGCCACTGATGATGTTGCTCATAAAGGTATCTCGGTCATTCCCCACATAGGCATTGGCGGCGTAGTAATAGCCGGGATAATTCTTGCCGGTATACAGAGTCACCTGGCCGTCAGCGAATTTTTGCCACCAATTGAGTACACCCAGGGCATGGAATACTTCAGGCGCATCGCCATCATTTGGCGTCCATAGCAAACCGGCGTTGGCGGCCCATTGCTTGGTGGGCGGGCCGTCCAGGTTTTCATTGTACAGCCACCACCAGGCGATGCCGCCATCAGCAAAAAAGCCGTCCGGTTTGCCCTTATACAACCGTTTGAGTCCGACGAAATCAATTTCGTAGTTGGCCTGGTTTTCGCCCCGACGGGTGGTTCTCTGCAATTGCGGCGCGAGCAGCAATTCGATGAACTGCCCGTCATCGACTTCCTCAGGCTGCGCAATGATCAACAGCGGATGGTCACCGCCGGTCTCGGCCTCGTCCACGGAGCTGTATGTGGACGCTGTTTCTGGTTCATCGGCCTCGTCCACGGTGCTGTATGTGGACACTGTTTCCGGTTCATCGGTTGCAGCCAGTAACGAAAAAGATGTCATCGCTGTCAAAGCACAGACCGCCAGCATTGATGAATGTCGGAAATTCCTCATCTATGTTCCTCGGATGAAGCAGAAAGGCGTCTCAGGACATTCCGGGTCACCTGTTCCACCCGCCGGTCGCCACCTTTCAGGCCATAGACCCAGTCGGTACTTCCCGCGTTGAACACCGTGCCTTTGCCTTTGTTGAAGACGATCATTGCCGCGTTGCCGTGAATGAACTGCCGCCAGTTCTTTCTGTCGCCGGTGATAACCATGGAAGCCAGCTCCGAATCGGGTATCGCACCGAGGATGTACTGGGGCGTATACTCACTACTCCACAATGACGCTGGTCCCATGCCCAGAATCACGGCATCCGTGGGACTGCCGTCCTTGCCGGTGGGCACAGGGTACCCCTCGTCATCGATGGTGTAGAGCAGGCCATCCACCTCGTAGCCTACGACAAAGTCCTCGGCGCCCAACTGGTCGCCCCAGCGCAGCCCGGTATCTTCGAACACCCAGTGATCCGGGCGGTAAATCTGGTAACCGCCTGCGCTGTACGGGGTGGCGCCGCCGATGCGGGCATAACCGCCGTGGTTGAAGGAGAGCCCGATCATGGTGTTTTCCGGCCTCCCAAGGCTCGGCGACGACCAGATAGTGGTGAGCAGGTGCTTTTTGGCCGGATCATTGAGGATGGGATCCTCGTGGTAGGGCGTCTTGTAACCAACCATGGTGTTGTGGTCGTCTTCGTAACGCACCTGCCAATAGACGCTGTTGCCGGAGAACCAGGCCAAATTCATCCCCTTCTCGATTCGACTCTCGACCACATCGCGCATCTCCCAGGACCAGTACTCGTCATGCCCCACGCTCAGTAACAGCTTGTAGTGATCGAGCAACTCGGGCCGCAGAGCCAGGTCCTCGCTGGTGATGTAGTCGAATCTGAATCCTTCTCCTTCGGCCCAGCGCACGAAGGGCTGTTCATAGGTGGCCCAGCCGGCGGCGCCTACCCACTGCGGCAGGTCGTGTTTCTCCAGCCATTTGAAATAGTCCGCCTCGTAGCCCTCGTTGGGCTCACCAATATCCGCGATCCGGGCATCACCGAGCTCCGGCTTGGTGATGAAACCCGGCGCGATGGGACGCTGCAGGCTCACCTTGACCGCGCTTTCATAAAGGTTGTCGCCGCCCCAGTAGTTGTAGGCGTTCAGGGTGGCGGTCGGGATCATCAGTGCGATCTTCGTGTTCTTGCCCGGATTGGCGGAACGCAGCACGAAGAAGTGCTCCGACTGGTCACGCTGGCTGGGCACTCCTTCCGTCATGAAGGTGATGATGTAATAGCCGCTGCGCCAATCCCCGGGTATTTTCAGGGAGAATGATTCCGGCCAGCCCGGCCCGGTTGCCCAGGCTTTTTCGGGTGTGGGGTAACTTTTCCCCTCGATGCCGGATTTTTCCCAGACGATCTTGTCGGTCACGCCGCTGCGCACGATACGCACCGAATAGCTCGGCGCGGTGGTGGAAACATGAAAACTGACCTTGTCACCGGCGGCGAAGCTCAGGGCGTTGGTGTAGCCTTCGATCTTGATGGTATCCGCGTACAGCAGCCCGGACAGCGGCGCTAGCGACAACCATACCAGGCAGATACGGCTGCAGAAACTTTTGAACAATTTCGGTTTCATATCTTTTCTCCTATGAATTCAATCCAGTAAATGGAAAAAACGCCCGTAATCAGTTGCCCACTCTTGCCGGCATAAATGATCAAGTCGTCTTTAAATACCGCTTGAGGACATTGCGAGTGATCTGCTCGACCGTTCTGTTCCGCCATTTCAGCCCCAGGAACCAGTAGACCGTACCGGCACAGAAGATTTCTCCTTTGCCCTTGGGGGCCACCACGATCTGGGCCGAGCCATAACGATACTTGGCCAGGGTAGCGGGATCTTCCTTGCCCTCGATGGAATGGGCATAGAAACGCACGAAATGGTCTTTCACGGCGGTGTCGAGAATGGCGTCGCCCTCCGTGCCGGTGGGAATCTGATCAACATAACCTGGTGTTATGGCCAGGATCTGCGTCCCTTCCAGCGGCGTGTGCAGTTTCGAAGGCCGCGGCAGGCCATATTCGATGATGTAGTCCACCGAATCAATCTCGTATCCCACGATGCCCTCCTGGGTGCCGAAGGCGTCCCCATAGACCAGGGCAGTCTTGTCGAACACCCAGTGATCAGGGCGGTACACGGTGAACCCGGCGTGGCTGCGAGGCGCGCCGCCGGTGGTGGCAGTGTAGATGCCCTGCAGGCCGGTGACGCCAAAGGTCTGCGCGGAGGGCCGCTTGACGAAGCGGTGCTCCCAGAGACTGGTCAGCAAATGCCGCCGTTGCGGGTCGTTGCGTACCGGATCCAACGCCTCGGCCGCATCCTTGTAGCAGACCTGCCGGCCATCTTCCATGCGTACCTGCCAGAGCATGTTGGCGCCGAAACGGGCCAGCTTGCCGCCACCCTCGACGAAGGCATCCATGGCGTCCCGCTGATCCCAGCTCCAGTACTCGTCGTGGCCACTGATGACCACCACGTCGTAGCCCCGCAACACTTCGGCGCCCTGGTCCAGATCGGTCTGTGCCAGGTAGTCCATCGGGTAGCCGTTCTCTTCAGCCCAGATCGCAAAAGGCCGGTTGTCCACGGCCCAGCCGGCGCTGCTGGCCCAGGCGGAATAGCCCATCATGAAGGCCCAGTTGGTGAAACCTTCGGGAGAAAAATCCGCTTCCTGTTCCAGGCGCATGCGGTCGCGCACGCTGGACTGATAGGGGAAATTGGGCGGCGCGAGCACTAGACCCCGTTCCCAGGGACGCTGGAAGGAAAGCATGGGTGAATTGGCGTCGCCCTGCTTGCCGTGAATGCCCCAGTAGTGATTGGCGCCGCCCCAGCTATTGTAGGCCTGCCAGGTATTGGTGGTGAGTAGGTAGGCGATCCGGGTCTGTTTGTTGCCACGCAGTACAAAACCGGCTTCGGCGCGCTTGCGCTCGCCGTTTTTCTCCACCGTCAGCAACACCACATAGAAGCCGGAGCGCCATTGTTTGTCGACCGCAACTTCATGCAACACCGGCCAGCCGCAGCCGTTCATGTAGGCATCGGCCGGCGTTGGGGTGAATTTGCCCCGCAGCCCGGATTTCCTGTAGACGACTTCCTTCTCCTTGCCATCACGATAGATCTCGAGGTCAAAGCGGTCCGATGTGGTGGAGACATGCAGTTTGACCCGGTCTCCCGCCTGGTAACTCTGGGCGTCGCAGTAGCCATAGATTTCCAGGAAGTCCGGATCGTTGGCCGACATCTCGTAGAACACCAGGTTCATACCGCGCCAGCCCTGGGGCACGCGCATGGAGATGGGACCGGCACTGCCGAACTCGACCGCGCGCTCACCGGGCAGGTCGACTCCCTCCCGCCCGTCCAGGTCCATCGCAGCAAATGACTGACCGGATAATGCGGCGGCCCCGGCCGCCGCGCCGGCCACCACAAAGCGGCGACGACCCTCGTCAGGAACCCGGTCTGGATTGTTTTCACCCTTGTCAAAACCATTTATCATAATTGCCCTGCCTTGTCTGTCTGCCGGTCAAGTACTCAGAAATAGGTAGTGACCTGGAAGAATACATTCCAGTCGTTGGTCAGGCCCGTGTCCTCGCCGGGCCGGAATGACCTCAGGTTCTTGTCGAAGTTTTTCTGCAGGGTGCTCATCCAGAAAACGGTTGGGGTGATTTCACCACCAAAATTGAGGTCGAAATTACCCGACCCATCGCCTTTGAGTTCCCCCGAAAAAAAACGGATATAGTTGGGCCAGAAGGATACATAGGCTCCGCGCCACCAGTCGTCACCCGCCAGGTAGATCAGCAAGGGCGAAACGCCTATGCCCATGCCGTTGTATTTCTCGAAACCCTTGTCCCAGCTGTTGACCAGGTTGACCGGCAGGTACAGGGACCACTTCTCACCCAGGCCAAAAGCAGGGAGTACGCCGACCGACAGGACATTCTGGCCATCCGTTCCTTTCAGTTTTCCGGCAAGCTGCAAATCCACCTGGGTGCCCCAGCCGCGATAGCCCCAGGCCAGGTCGTCATTCATGTCGAACAGATGGAACCACCTGGCTCGCGCGTTGGTCAGCCGTTCGTTGCTACCCTCGACCTTGTCACCCGAATGAAAACCATAACCCAATTCGGCAAGCACCATGTCGTTGTCGCTCAGGCCGATATTGGCCACGGTGCGCATTTCCCACATGGATTCGCCATTGGTGTAAGACGTGTACTTGAGGCCGCCACCCGCAAAGGTGTAGATCTTGGTTGGATTGGACTGATCGATTCTTTCCTCGTCCGCCATCGCACTGCCGGTCGCAATCAAGATCAGGGCCGCAGCCAATACCCTCGATAAAGATTTCATTGTTTTTATCATGTATGACATAGTTTCTGCGCCCATCACTCACAAATCGCCAAGGGTGACGCCCAGGAGCAACATCACGGTGCGGGGCGTGTTCCGGTTGTTCGTCGCAAGACCGAGTCCCAGGGGATCGGCCGCGATCATGACATACTCCTGGTCAGTCAGGTTGTAGCCCGACAGGGTCAGGTTCCAGCGCCCGCCGTTGTGGATGTACTGCAGGGAGGCGTCCAGGATGCCGTAACTGCCCTGCGGATAGCGGATGCCGTTGACATCGTGGATCACGTCGTCCACCCAGTTGTAACCGGCGAACGCGGCCAGGTCGCCGGCATCGCCCAGGGTCCACTGATAACGCGCGGTGGCACCCGTGCTCCATTCCGGCGCCTGGGGCAGCACGCTGCCGTCGATGGAGAAGCCCGGAGCCTTGATCCTGCTCTTGTTGTATGCGACATAGCCCGCCAACGTCAGTCCGGTCAGGCCCGAGGGCACCCAGACGACCTCGGCCTCCGCGCCCTTGCTGGTGACGTCGCCGATGTTCGTGATGGTCAGCGAAAGATCCGTGTCCAGCAACTGGAAATCCTGGTAGTCGGTGTAGTAGGCCGCCACGTTGAACTGCATGCCGCCACCCAGCAGCGTGGATTTCATGCCCAGTTCGTAGGCATTCGAGTTTTCCGGATCGAACACGTTGAGGCTGAAGGGCGGTTCGGTGCCGAAATCGCCCGAACCCTGCACCGTCGTGTTGTAGCCTCCGCCCTTGTAGCCCTGGGCGAAACTGGCGTAGAGCATCACATCGTCATTGGCATCGAAGGAAGCCACCACCCTGGGCGTGACCTTGCTCCAGCTCTTGGAATCACAGATCGCCTCCCCGCCGGTATCGGGCCCCAAGAGGGGCACGATGCCGAACGTGGGGTCGTAATTGGTGGAACAGAATTCTTTCTTGTCCCGCGTCCAGCGCAAACCGCCAGTCAGCGTAACGCGATCGGAAACCTGCCAGGCAAGGTCCGTATACACGCCCACGGAGGTGTTGTCCCCGTTTACTACCGTACGGGACGGGTTATCGGGCGTGAGCACAGTATGGACGCCGCCGCCCCCGATCAGCGTGTCCAGGTCGATCGTCAGCGGCCAGGAGAATTGGGATTCTTCAGCGACGTCTTCGGTGAAATAACTCGCGCCCACGAACCAGTCCAGATTTGCGGTGGAGCCATTGAAGCGGAATTCCTGGGAAAAGGTGTCGTCGGTCACCGCCGGTTGAAAGAAATAGGTCGGGCCGTCGAAGAACAGGGCCAGCGGCAGTTCCGGAATAAGGTCGACGAAGAGCGGGGCGCCGATACCGTCGACATCCTGTTGGTAGATGAGATCCGAAGTGCGCCAATCGGTGATCGAAGTGAACGACAGCGAGTCGCTGATCTCCCAGTTAACCCGCATATCGACACCTTTCACCTTCACGTCTTCCCTACTTGGCGAGTCTGAGGTGATCTCCTTGGCAAACGTGTCACCCCCCCCCCGGCAGGCCGAACAGGTCGGCCAGTCCGGGATTGTGCGGACGCGTACGATTGCTTTTCGCCTTGTTGTAATGTCCTGACAACAGTACTTCCACGTTTTCGGATGCGTCCCAGCGCGCAGTCAGGCGCACCGCAGTGTCGTCGTGGTACAGTTCCTCGCCGGTATTGACCGCAGTCTGGATGCCTTCCAGGCTCCGGTCGAGTACGGCCAGCCGCAAGCCGAAGGTGTCCGACGCGGCCCAGTTGCCCGTCACTTCTACCCGCCGGGTTCCTTCGTTGCCACCGCCGTAGGCCAGGTACAGCGAGTTCCTTTCGTCGGGCTTATTGGTGATGATGTTGATAGCGCCGGCCGAAGCGTTGCGGCCGAAAAGCGTTCCCTGTGGTCCCTTGAGCACCTCGACCCGCTCGACATCGAAAAATGAGGCTGATGCCATCACGTTACGGCCGATGTAGGCATCGTCCAGAAAAACTGCCACGGCCGGCTCGGAGCCGACCGACCAGTCGTTGGTGCCGATCCCGCGTATGTTCCAGCTATTGGTGATGAGGCCGCTGACCGAGCCATTCAGGCCCGGCACGTAAGAGATCAGCGTGGTGACATCGCTCAGGCCCGCGTCTTTCAACAGCTTTTCATCCAGCGCGGAAATTGAAATGGGTACGTTGTTGATCGACTGCTCCCGCTTCTGGGCGGTCACTGTAACTTCTTCGATCACATTGTCGCTGAGGGCTTTTTCAGCCCCCGCCAGGGTGATGAGACAGATAATAATAGTAAAATGTTTGTGCATGTGACTCTCCCACTGTGCCTTAGTCGGATATCAAATATGCATCATGCATTCGGACGGCTCATAGGTCAGGGGCGGTCAGCCTATTGTTTATTATGGCCAAAATTTGTTGCGATACCCGCAGGTGATGCGGTGGGCAATCATCCGGTCCGGATTGAACGATATTCTCCCGGAGCCTGCCCAACCCAATTTTTGAAAGCCCTTTGGAAATTGGCCACTTCCGAGTAGCCCAGTAGATAGCTGATTTCCTTGATTTCCAACATGGTGTCGGACAGATAACGCCGTGCCAGGTGCGCGCGTACGCTTGTGACGATTTCCTGATAGGTAGTACTTTCCTGCGCCAACTTACGGCGCAGGGTACGTGCGCTCAGATTCAATTGCCGGCTGATATCTTCCAACTCCGGAACATCCCTCGGCGACCGAAAAACCAGCTGCCGTACCCGCTCGGTCAGCAGGCCGCCTTTTTTCAGGTCTTTCAACAAGATACGGCATTGATGCGTGCAGGCCTCGCGAGCTTCTTTATTGGCCAGAGCAAAGGGCTCATCCAGCAGCGCTGAAGGCAAAACCAGTTCCGTCACCGCTTGGCTGAACCGGATGGGGCAATGGAAAAGCTGGCTGTAATCCCGGGTCACCGGTGGTTCCGGAAAGGAGAAGGAAACGCCCATGGGCTGAAACCGTTCCGGTTCCCTCAATAGCGTGTTCAGGGCCATGAACTGGGCCGTACAAGACTCCAGTTCGAATCGGGCCAGGTCCTCATCAATTAAATACGATGTCCATTGACATGCAACCTCCCCTTCGCGCCAGATGAATTTGCCCTCGAGTTCGGCGATGTTTCCAAACAGGCCACTGAGCTTCTGGAGGGTCTGCAGACATTGCCCCAGATCCCGGCAACTCAGAAGGGAATAACCCAGAATACCGTAATCCACAATGCCAAATTGAGCGCCAAAACGCAGCCCCAGCCCCGCACCATCACCAAGGCCATTTCGTTGCAAAGTGTCCAGCATACCCCGAACAATGCCCAGATAGTCTGAATATTTGATCTGCACGGTGGCGACGCGCCCCGAGGAACATCTATCCGAATCCGGCAACTGGTTCCACAACGAACGAAAACCCAGGCCCTCTTCTTCGGCCAGATACGCGAGCTTCTGGATGTAGATACCCGGTATATATCCAGGGGCGCTGGGTATACCGGCCGCTGTCCGGTCTGTCAGCAAAGCATTCTCCGGCGATTAAATATACCGCTTTATTATACCAAATCACATGGGCCACCCCCCCAGACGATAGTTACCTTGACAATTACTGCTGATCCAGGTGTCCGTGAAACCCGGGGCATTTTCAGCTATTCACCCAGTCAATTCCATAATTTCAGGAAATTTTACCATCCGTACCCGAATTCGTCCCCGCTATTTCCCAACTTTAGGACTTCCGACCGATTTGACCATAAGGCTGGCCACTTTTGATGTTGCGCTCAAAGCCGGTCTTTGGTCATATCTTTCAATCTCCTCAGAGCACACCGCCAACCCATGTCCGAAGCCAGCACACGTTCGACTCTGTTCCCCGCCATCGGCCTGACGGTGCTGGCTTCATCGGTTTTTATCGTGCAACCCGTCTATGTCGGCGCGCTGGCCGATCATTGGGGATTGGCCAGTCACGAACTTGGCTTCCTGGTTGCCGGGGAACTGGGCGCCATGCTGGCGGCCTCGCTCGTCGCCCCGCTGTGGATCAACCGGGTCGATTTGCGCCGCGCCGGACTGTTTACAGCCGCTTCAGTCGCGGTTGGTAACTTGATCAACCTGGGACTCGACAGCTTTGCGCCACTGCTGATCTGTCGCATCCTGATCGGTTTTTTCGGTACTGGTTCCGCCTACGTGTTGGGGCTTCGCGTCATCGGCGCATCCGCACGGCCTGAACGTCTTTTCAGCACTGCCATCATCTTCCAGGTGGTTTACGGCGGTCTGGGCCTGGCCCTGTTTCCCATCGGCATAACCAGGTGGGGCGTTCCCACGATGTTGTGGGTCTGGGTTCTTATGGCCCTGGCGCTCATGCCCATGCTGGACAAACTGCCGCGCCATGCGCCCGCTTCGCGCCGAGCGGACGCGAAACAGCACCATTCATATTCTGTGCCGGGACTGGTTCTACTCAGCGCCTTGCTCATCTGGAGTGTGGGCCTGGGAGCGTTCTGGGCCTTTGTCGAACGCCTGGGCCGGGGCATGAATCTGGAGCCCGATGCCATTGGTTACGGTTTGTCTGTCGGCATGCTCTTGGGCGTGCTCGGTTCCGTTCAAGCCGTGTGGATGAGCGACCGCTGGGGGACGAAATGGCAGATGCCCACAATCATCGTCAGTCATCTTGGTGTTTTTTTCGCCATGTCCGGAAACCTCACCGCAACGGGGTTTTTAATGGTCATGGTGGTATTCAACTATACCTGGAATCTGGGCCTGCCCTATATTCAAGGCGGAGTCGCTAAAAATGATGCCTCAGGCAAGCTGGTGGTGCTGATTCCCGCCAGCCAGTCCACCGGTGCCATGATTGGCCCGGCCATCGCCGGCTTGCTCATCAGCGGAACTGACTTTACCCGCGCGCTGGGGTTCTCAGCGGTGTGCTATCTGGCCGCGCTGCCGCTTCTGCTCTTGGCTTATGTCACCGAAACGGCACCTTTGGAGGAAAAGAAATGAATACAAAATGGAACATGGCCATGGGTCAAAATTACAACCTGATTCACACCAATTGGTATGAATTTCCGACCGATAATCCGGATGAACTGGAAGTGTGGTGTTACACAGACGCCATTTCCTACGCCCCCGGCGATACGGTCGATTTTCATACCTGCACCACGGCCAAAACCTATTCCATCTCAATCGTGCGCGACGGTGCCGATCCGGAAGTGGTTTTCACGGCCGGCAACCTGCCCGGCCACTGGCATGAGACACCACCGGACTGTTCCGTAAATGGCTGCGGCTGGCCGGTAGCCCATTCATGGAGAATCCCCACCGATCTCTGTTCCGGTGGATACCTGGTTATAAGCACAGCGAAGAACGATGCAGGTGAAGCCGTGGAGCACCATCATTTCTTTGTCGTGCGGTCCGCCGAACCGGGGAAGACTGCTGATATTTTGCTGGTCTGTGCTACCAGCACCTGGATAGCCTATAACGGCTGGGGAGGCGCCAACCACTACGAAGGCAATGTCAAGGGGCCCGACGTCAACGAGATGTCACCGGTACTGAGTCTGCAGCGCCCATGGGCCCGGGGTCAGGCATGGTTGCCTGTCGGCGTACCACGGTTACCCATTGATAATCCGCCCGACCAGGGCGCCATTCCCCGGTACCCTGCTCTGGAATGGGCCTGCACACGCGGCTTTTCGAAATATTATGTAGCAGCCGGCTGGGCGATGTACGAGCGCCACTTTGCCGTCTGGGCGGAAAATAATGGCTACAGGCTGGACTTCGCCACGCAGCATGATCTCCATTTTCGGCCTGAACTGTTAAAGAACTACAAGTCCGTCGTGTTTGTCGGGCACGACGAATACTGGAGTGCAGAAATGCGCGATGCGGTGGATACCTATGTGGACAGCGGCGGTAACGTAGCGCGCTTTGGCGCCAATTTTTTGTGGCAGATACGGCTGGAAAAACAGGGCAACACGCAGGTTTGCTACAAGTATTTTGCACGTGAGCGCGACCCGTTGGCCGCCAGCGACCCGCAGCGCATGACCAGTAGCTGGCAAGACCCCAGGATTGGAAGATCGGGTACCCTGACCTTCGGCCTCAGCGGCCTGAACGGCGTTTACGTTGGATGGGGCGGTTTCAATCCCCGCCACGCAAAAGGCTATACGGTCTACCGTCCGGAACACTGGGTATTTGAACAGACCGATCTCTACTTCGGTGACATCCTCGGTGCAGAGGCGCGCATCTTTGCCTACGAGGTGGATGGTGTTGATTTTACCTTCCGCAACGGCCTGCCGTATCCCACCCATACCGATGGTGCCCCGGAGACACTGGAAATCCTGGCCATGGGACCGTCATCCAACCTGGAAGAAGACCACGGCAACAAGGGCGCCTATCTCTTCGGAGGTGATGGCGACTTGCTCTTCGCCAGCGAAATCCTCCACGACAATGTGAGTGTGGAGAGTCTGGCTGCGAGCAGATATGGCGCAGGCATGATGGCGCTGTTTACGCGCAACGGCGGCACTGTCTTCAACGCCGGCAGTTGCGAGTGGGTCAATGGCTTGCGATTGCGCGAACCCATGACCGAGCAAATCACACGAAACATACTAGACCGCTTCGCCGAAGAACCTGAACGAAATGGAAAAGGAGTACAGCAATGATTCAAGGCCTCAGTCATGTAGCAATCTCGGTGCCGGATCTGGAGAGGGCACGAGAATTCTATACGCAGATGTTTGGTTTCAAATTATGGACAAAAGAAAGCTGGGAAGCACCCAATGACGTATACGACCATGGCGTGGGCCTGAAGAATTCAGCGGCGCGCGGATACATCATGGTTGGCGTCAACTGCTATCTTGAGCTGTGGGAATACGCCTCTCCCCGGCCACAAGGCAGCCCATTGGAAAGGGGTGCGAACGATTATGGCATTCGTCATCTTTCCTTTGAGGTAGACGATGTGCTGAAAGAATTTGAACGGCTGGAAAAGCTCGGCGGTATCGTGATGAACCGGCCCGGTCGCAAAGGGAACGAGAAGACCGCTATCTATTGCCGTGATCCTTTCGGCAACATTATTGAACTAATGGAGGCGGGAGGATCCTTTTTCCCTCCGCTGGAGGATCTGGATGCGATTAACAAGCCGGAACCTGGAACATAGCCATGCAAGATAAACAACTTATGGACTGGACAGAATGGGCCGCCCTCGATGCCACCGCAATGGCGGAACTCGTCCGCGATGGCGAAGTCTCCGCAAGAGAACTGGCCGTGCAAGCGGTACAAGCGGTAGAGCTTTTGAACCCGAAACTCAATGCAGTAATCGAAATCTTCGACGATGTCGTCACTGATCCGTACCGGGACGGCATGAATTCGGGCGGTCCATTCCATGGCGTCCCCACGTTGCTCAAGGATCTCGGTTCCAGGATGAAAGGGCGTCACCAGGAAAACGGCTATGCCTGGCAAGAAACCTACATTTCGGACCTGGATGATCCGTTGACCCTGAACTGGCGCCGCGCCGGCTTTAATCTGCTGGGCCGAACCACCTGCCCTGAGGGCGGCATGAGTTTTGTCACGGAATCTCCCAAGTTTGGCAAAACCCGCAACCCCTGGAACCTGGATCGCGTGTCCGGTGGCTCTTCCGGTGGCTCCAGCGCCGTTGTGGCGTCAGGAATCCTGCCCGTGGCCAGCGCTTCCGACGGCGCCGGGTCCATTCGTTTCCCCGCAGCCTGGACGGGGCTGGTGGGCTTGAAGCCCAGCCGTGGCCTCAATCCCATGCCCGTCGGCTATAACGAAGGCACTTTTCCGTCCGGCGTCGAGGGCATGGTCACTCGCAGCGTACGTGATTGCGCGGCCATCCATGATCAACTTTACCAAAAGCCGCTGGGCAGCGGCTTCATGCCTTATCCCACACCGGTCAAACCATTCGTGGACGAGATGTACGGCCCGGAACGGAAATTCCGTATCGGTCTGTCTATTGCTGACTGGTCGCGTACCGACAACGTGGATCCTTTGCTGAAGCAGGCTGTCCTCGACATCGGCGGATCCCTGGAAGGAATGGGACACACCGTGGAGGAAGTGCATGAAAATGACATTTGTGATTTCGAGTCCTTTTTCCCCGCGTTCATGAACGCCAGCTGGATTAACCCGCTGGGTGTGGGCCTGCAGGCCACGGCACAGGCCTTTGGCGTTGAACTTTCCGCTCGCAACACCAGCGTGCAGGTGCTCAACCATATCGTTGCCGCCGCCGAAGTGACATTAGGCGAACACTTTGCGGCGGAGGCGCTGAATCCGCTGTTTACGCGCCAGTGGGGGTACTTCTGGGAACGTGGTTTTGACCTGTTGCTCACACCGCTGGCGACGGTCCAGTGCCCGCACTTCAGCGCTGGTTACGAACTGTCCTGCAGCGACGATTTCGAAACTTTTGTACAGCGTTTGACAGATGCCGCCCGCTATGCCAGCCCGGCCAACGCGACCGGGCTGCCGGCAATTTCCTTGCCCGCCGGCCTGGATCATAACGGCTGCCCCTTCGCCATACAGTTTATGGCCCCGTGGGCGCGGGAGCCGGATCTGATTCATATCGCCGCACAATTGGAAAGGGCGAACCCGTCGTTATTCGGGCAAATACCCCCCGTGCATGTCACAAAAATCCAGGACGACTCCTGTTCGCCGTAGCAGCGACCTGGGATTCATCTATGTTTGCAGGTCGTTCCAGTTTCCACCGCCAAGCTGGCAAGGTAAATTCAGTATGAGGGTATTATGATGAGTGAGATTGAGAAGCAATCGAGATTTGGCCAATACACCGGCTACTCGGTGGAGAAATATGACGGTTGGCGTCGTTTTTCACAGTACGTGAAAGTGCGGGACGGCACGCGCATTGCACTCGATTACTACCGGCCGACCAGGAACGGGAAACTGCACGAGGAGACGCTTCCTGTCCTCGTTACCATGAGCCGTTATCAACGGTCATCGTTCGTGGCTGGCCGAATCAATACGATACTCGATGCCATGCCGTATCTGGTGAAAGTGCTGAAGCACGGATACGTAATAGCGGTGGCCGATGTCCGGGGAGCGGGCGCTTCCTGGGGCAGCAAGACCGGCTACTATCCACCGGAAGAAGCCAGGGACTCTCATGACGTGATTGAGTGGTTGGGTACCCGTTCGTGGTCTAACGGCAACGTTGGTATGTACTCGGCATCTTACCTCGGGATTACACAGTTGTTTGCAGCCGCCGAAGCGCCTCTACATCTGAAAGCAATTTTTCCCGAGGTGGCCTGGCTCGACGCGTACTCTTTCGTCTATCCCGGAGGGATTTTCAACCTGTGGCCCATGTATTCCTGGTGTTCGTTGGTAGAGAGTGCCGACTTCGCGGCGCCCCTTCCGCCCGGCTGGAAGGGGATCATCGAGGCGGAACGGGACCGCAAAGCGGTATCCCGCGCACCGTGTGATTGTGATGTGACGCCCTGTGTCGAAATCGGCGGCACGACCGCTTCACCGGTGACCCCGGTAGACGAAGACCACGACGGGAGCATGCTGGCCGTGGCCACGTCACAACACCGGGACAATCCCGATACGTTCGCCACGGTGCGAAGCGCGCCGTATCGCGACAGTGTCACCGCGGGAAGCGGGCAGCCGGTTCACATCGAACGCAGTGTTTACCCCTTGCTCGACAGGATCGCGGCCTCCGGCATCCCGGCCTATCATCTCGGCGGCTGGTTCGACGGCTTCTGTAAGGATTCATTGTTCTGGTTTCGCAGTTATCCGAATACAAAGAAAACCGTCATGGGCCCATGGTTTCACGGGGGGGTCGCCAAGTTCGACCAGGGTGCGGAATACCTGCGCTGGTTCGACTACTGGCTGAAAGGCATCGACAACGGCGTGCTGGACGAAGACCCCATCCATTACTACGTCATGGGCGCGGACGAAGAGCATGCGTGGCGTTCCAGCAAGACCTGGCCATTGCCGGAGGAGCAACGCACGGATTATTTCTTCCGCGGCGAAAAATCAGGCAGCATCGAATCCATCAACGACGGCATACTGTCCACGCAGGAGCCGGAAACCAGCGGCGGCGACCGCTACCGGGTGGATTACACAACCGCGATCTGTGTGGACAACCGCTGGACGCTCACCTGCGGAGGGGGCACCGCCACTGTGGACCGACCACCCACCCAGCCGCCCTACACGGCGCAGGCGGAGAACGACCGAAAAGGCCTGACGTACACGACCGAACCACTCAAGCATCGGCTGCAGATCACGGGTCATCCCGTTGCGCATCTATGGACCACGTCGACCGCGGATGACGGGGACTTTTTCGTGTACCTGGAGGAAGTGTCGCCCGATGGAGAATCGGTCTACGTGACCGAGGGACAGTTGCGCGCCTCGCACCGCAAGTTGGGTGCGGCGCCATATGACAACGCCGGTCTGCCTTATCACCCGGGCGGCGAGGCGGACAGGATGCCACTCACACCGGGGGAAGCGGCGGAACTGGTCATTGAACTACAACCAACCGCCTGGCTCTTCCGGAAGGGTAACCGCATTCGGGTAACCGTCACCTGCGCCGACAAGGATATCTTCGATACGCCAATCCTGGAACCAGCGCCGGAGATAAGCCTGCTGCGGGACGCCGATCACCCGTCCCGCATCACCCTCCCAATCATCCGGCCCTGACTGAGCGGTATTGCCCCGGCGCCTGACCAACCCATTTCTTGAATGCTCGCTGGAAATTGGCTACTTCGGAGTAACCCAGCAGATAGCTGATTTCCTTGATTTCCAGGGCAGTATCGGATAAATAACGCCGCGCAAGGTGTTCACGTACGTTTTTTACAATTTCGTGATAGGTAGTATTTTCCTGCGCCAACTTGCGTCGCAGAGTGCGTGAACTGAGATTTAACTGACGGGCGACTTGATCCAGGTCCGGGATATTTCCTGGCACCTGCAACACAAATTGACGCACACGTTCTGACACCATGCCCGCGCTCTCCATGCCTCTCAATAGTCCTTCACATTGCCGCTGGCAGGCGGCCCGGGCTTCCTTATTCGCCAGCGCGAAAGACTCTTCCAGCATCGTTTCCGGTACAACCACTTCCGTCACCGGTTGATTGAAGAAGATGGAACACCGGAAGAGCCGATGATAGTCTGCCGTTCTGGCGGGTTCTGCAAAACTGAAACATACGCGCTGGAACTGAAATTGTTCAGGCTCGGCCAGCAAACTACGCAGGACTGTGAACTGGGCGAGCGCAGTCTCCAGTTCAAATCGAGCGATGTCATCGTCATGGAGATGAGCAGTGCATTGATAGGCAACTTCCCCTTCACGCCAGACAAACTTACGTTCGAGTCCCGCCAGGTTGCTGAACAAATCATTGAGGTTTCTAAAAGTCCGCAGACATTGCCCCGAGTCCCGGCAACTCAACATGGCATAACCCAGAATGCCGTAATCCGGGACACCAAAGGAGCTGCCAAAACGCAGCCCCAACCCCCCGCAATGCCCCCTTTCAGCACGAGCGACAGCATGCAACACCACGCGAACGAGGATCAGGTAATCTTCATACCTTACGTCCATTGCCGTGCCGAAGTGGTCCAGGGGATAGCGAATAGACTCCGGTAATTGAGCCAATAAGGCCGCAATGTCCAGCCCTTTCTCTTCCGCCAGACTTTCAAGTTTTTGTATGTAGATGCCCGGCAGGTATCCAGGGGTACTGGGAACACCTGCCGCAACTCCTTTTATCAGCACTGAATTCGCTTCCAATAAATAATTTCGTACCTTTAAGATAACAGAATTGCTTGAAGCAACAAATCAATCCCAGAGAGAATCCAGGTAATGGTCGCAATGAATCGTCCGCTGGACAGGGAAGCGATGCAGAAATTTTGCCAGGCCGAATACGTTTATTCCGTCGCTTCCCCGGCCCCCTCTTTGGCCGGAGTGACACGTCGGACGACAGACGCCAGCGCCACCATCGCCAGTATCATCAAAATGAAACTGGTGTGGCTTACGCGGACGAAATTGTCGCCGGTAATGAACTGGCTTGCCAGCAAAGGACCTGCGGCGATGCCGCTGGCCTGCATCGCCGGCGACACCACCATGAAGCGGCCAGTGGTATCGAAGTGTGACAGGAGACCGAACTGATAAGGTATGATCAGGTTCCAGGCGTAATTGAACAACAATACCGAGACGGCAAAAGTCAGCCCGGTAACGGGCAGGTTAATAAACGCCAGACCGGCTGCATAGCATATGAAGCCGGCGGCCAACGGGATACCCCGGCCGAAACGGGTGCCCAGCAAGCCAGCCGTGACCGCACCCAATGCACCGACCAGAGTAGCTGCACCCAGGTAGGTACCGATGGCGACGGTGGATAATTGCGCACTGAAACCGATGCGTTCGATAAAGGCCCAGTAGGCGCCGCTGGCAGCTTGCAGGGCCAGGAAAGATAAAAGCGTCAATACGATTCCGGCATTCAAACCACCGAACCTGTTCGCCGGGGGAAGGCCCGCCGGTGCGCGTTTGATACTCGCCACCGGCACCCAGCGCAAAAACGGCAGTGCTATCAGGTAAAGTCCTCCCGACACTGCCAGCATCAGCGGGGCGCCCCCCAGGGAAACCACATGCGGCAACAGAACAAGGCCAGCAGACCCAAACCACACTTGCAGGGTGAGCCCGATACCAAAGTAACGGTCCGGGTTTTCCGTTTCGCCGAGCATCGAAATCCCCATTGCATAGACCACGCCGGTGCCACGGAAGGCGGTGCCGCAGCGTGCCAGGAGCAAGCTATTGAAATCCGGCGCGCAGATCGTCAGGAAATTCCCCAGGCTGGCCATACAGATGCCGAAAACCGCGATGTGCCGCCGGTTGATGCGGTTGATCCAGAACGGCGCTGAGATTGAGGTCAGTGCAGCCCCCGCCATTTCGATAGCCGCCAGATAACCGATCTGCCTGGGGTTGAGCTGATATGCTTCGGCCAGGGTCCCCAGGAACAGCGGCTGAATCAGAAAAACCCAGGCACCGAATGCGGCAAGAATATAAGCTGTCAGCAGGTACTGCGATTGCTGTGGTTCCCGTTTTGTTCCGTTTTTCATATACCCTGCCGGATCACCTCAGCATGATTGCAAGCGATCGCAAGTAATCACTGACTATGTTAGGGACAAGAGCCGGCGGCGATACATGCCCGTCTTATGACCGCTCAACCATACGGTAAAACTTCAGGCGCAAAGGGTCCCGGATCCTTTGCGCCGATCTGCCAGAACTCAAGGGTATTGCCAAATGGATCCCTGGTGCAAACAGAGCGCGACGGGGCGCCATCCGTACCCGGGCTGGGGCCGGTGTGCGACCCGGCGAAAGATACCTGATCCTGCAGACGCGCCTGTTCCGCGCGGCAATCGTCCACCATGAAGGTGAGATGCGAGAAGCCCAATTTGTTGTACGGATGTTCGACCTGCGGATGGGGGTGTACGGGGTTCCTGTATTCCCAGACTTCCAGGTAGCCCCAACCGGTATCAAACACGTGCGACAAGGCTTCGGGCTGCTCAAGTTGCGTGTGGACTTCTGCGTAGGGGCTCGGCTCGATTGGACCGAGCTGAACGATCCTGAAACCCAGCACGTCACGATAAAAGGCCGTGGCCTGTTGCAGGTCCGGCACCACGATGGCGGCATGGTGAAGACCCAGTATGCCGCTTTTCACGACACCTTCAGGCATATCTGGAACCTTCAGCGGGCCTTGTGGCACATAGGGTTGTGGATCCTCCTCCCCCAACCGCCACAATTCAATAATGTTGCCGAAAGGATCCCTGGCATATGCAGACCAGGAGTCATTTTCGGAACTCTCAACGCTGTGCCTCACCGGCACGCCATGAAAAATCATGTGTTCCTTCAAGTACGCATAGGTTTCCAGGGCATCATCCACCATCAGGGAGATATGACGGATTCCGTACGTGTTCACAGGTGTCCAGAAAAACTGGTGATCCGGATGCACGGGGTGTTCGAACTCCAGAATCTCGAGATAACCCCAGCCACCACGCAAGATATGCCCCCGGGCCCTTGCGGAATGGGCGGCATCCTCCGGACAGGCTGCTGCGGCGATAGAGCGTTCCTGAACCGCTTCGAAACCCAGTACGCCGGAATAGAACTCCAGCGCCTGATCCAGGCTGGGAACGACCAGCCCTGCGTGATGTAGACCCAGTATCGCCATTGGTTTGCCACTCCTTCTGTTAGCCTGTTTCAACTCTGACCAGTGCGGCTCATTTTAAACGCTGACGGCGTGCAGCAGCGGCCAAAGTAATGGAATAAATGGCCAGCTCTGGCCAGCCTCCAGCAACCTGAGATTAAGCCCGGAGCCAACATCTTTCCTGGCTGGCGTGCTGATATTTTCAGACCCGGCCAATTCTTTGGCGGAATTGGCCTTTTGCATTGGGTTCCTGCCATAACGCCATGATTGTGTCCATATTGATGTTATACACTTTTCCTGTGATTCCGGCTGATGCGTCGTATTGAGGAAAGTGGCAAGGATGAGGTCATTGAAAAACAGGGTGGCAATTGTAACGGGAGCTTCAAGCCCCTATGGCATGGGCCGGGCGGCTGCGCTCAGACTGGCGCGCGAAGGAGCGCAGGTGGCGGTGGTGGATCTCGTCACCGATGGGGCGGGTCGGCGGGCGCTCGACAAGGTTGCCGCAGAAATCGAGGCGCTTGGCGTTGGTTCAATGGCCCTGGCCTGCGATGTCGGTGAGGCGGACCAGGTGGCGCATTGCGTAGCACAAGTCATTGGGGAATTGGGTGGAGTCGACATACTCTTCAACAACGCGGGCGTGGGTGCGGCTGGCCTGTGCGAAGAAACACCGCTCGAAACCTTCGACCGGATGTACCGGGTCAATACCCGTGGCACCATTGCCTTCACTAAACAGGTCATCGTAACGATGAAGCAACGGGGCGGAGGATCCATCATCAACAATGCTTCCATCGGGGGCTTGTATGGCGATGCCCACTTTTCAGCCTACGACGCTTCAAAGTTCGCCGTCGTTGGTTTCACCAGGGCCGTTGCACTCGAACTTGGTCGATACAACATTCGTGTCAATGCCATCTGCCCTGGCCTGGTCGATACCGAGATGGGGCAAACGATGTTGGGGTATTTTGCCGAATTGTCCGGCGACACGCCCCAGGCCGTGCGCGCTGACATGACGAACTCGGTAGCGCTTGGCCGCTGGGGAAAGGTGGAAGAAATCGCCGCGGTTGTGGCGTTTCTCGCCGGCGACGAGGCCAGCTATATCACCGGGATTGCGATGCCTGTTGCGGGAGGCTACCCTCCTGCGCTTTAAATGATGGTGTTTTGCTGAATGTTCGACCAGACAATGGAGATTGACAGACTATGAACTACCGAATTCATCACGTGGGCCTGCCCCTGTAAGACCCTGAAAACACATTCCACAAACAGCTCGACCAGTTTGGTATGCAGCATGTCTGTACCTTCGTTATCCCGGGTCAACTGGTGAACTATTTCTCAGGAAATGGTTGCGACGTGTCCATCCACGCAATGGGCGAACCGTTCTATTCGTACCAGTTGCACTACATAGAAAAAAACGGCCACACCTGGGAACACATCAATTTTCTTGTTGAAGACGTTGAGGCGGCTTACGACAGGCTCGTCGCAAAGGGCGCGATACCACGTTGCGAGCCGTGCATGATGGCCCATGTGAGCTATGCGTCCGTGGGCGATCCGGAATACAACGTGCTATACGAACTCATGCGGTTCAGGGATGACGACGACCTGGCGCTCGGGCAAGTCAGTGTCGAACAAGCGTATCGTTCTGATGAACTGCGGCTCGGCCAGATTTCTCTTATCGTGCCCGACCTGCGCAAGGCCGAAAACCGGCTCGCGGATTTCTTTGGCTTACACACGGTTTACGAACACACCCGGCACGACAGTGGGTTCATTCTGATGGCCGATCCGTTCTGGGATGTGGAAAGCCACAACTTCCTGGTCAAGGTATGGGGCGGCCCGAACATCGGGTTACGGGAAAAAACGCTCCTTGAAGAGAAGGGCCCCCATTTCGATTGCATTGTCTACTACGCGAACGACGTGGCGGCAGCATACGAGAAGGCGGTAGACAACGGCGCTCAGGGCGTTGCCGGTCCACGCGCCGAAGCAGCCTGCGGTGGCATCAGAGCGTGGATCCGGGATGCGGAGGGCAATGATGTCTGCATCATGGAGCCGCCACCGGTCGAGGCGATAACGGCAGCCCTGGGGACAGGCGGCACTCAGGAGGAGCAGGAGTAACCCAGCAGCGCCGGGCGAAACCGCCCGATCGTACCTCCGGCTATGGAATTGCACATGGGGTTTCGCTCATAGCTGCATGATCACAGATTTTGTCTCCAGAAAGTGCGCCAGTTGTTCCGGGCCCATGTCCTTACCGATTCCGGACTGCTTGTAACCTCCAAAAGGCAGGGATACGTCGATTGCATCGTGGGTGTTTACACAGACTGACCCCGCTTCGAGCTTCTTCACCATGCGGTGAGCCCGGGATAAGTCCCGGGTAAACACGGAGGCGGCCAATCCGTAAATATTGTCGTTGGCCAGCCGCACTGCCTGCTCCTCAGTCTCAAAGGCCTGAACAACCAGGACAGGACCGAAGATTTCTTCCTGCACGATCCGCATATCGTTCGTGGTATCCGCAAATAGTGTGGGCTGTATGAAATAACCGGGGCGATCTGCCGCTTCGCCGCCGCAGACCAGGCGTGCTCCCTCGTCGAGTCCCGATTTGATATAGCCGAGGATGGATTCGAACTACACCCTGGAGATTTGTGGCCCCTGGGTGGTCGCCGGATCGAGGGGATCTCCCAGTACCGCACCTTCGAGGGACCTTGCCAGGGCCTCGAGCGTTTCCTGGTAGATGCTCTTATGCACATACAGACGAGAGCCCGCTGAGCACACCTGGCCTGCATTGAAGAAAACACTCTGGTGAGTGGCCGCTACAATCCGGTCGATATCGGCGTCATCAAAGGCTACCATGGGGGATTTTCCGCCCAGTTCCAGGGTGACGTGCGCTACATGGGCCATTGCCGCCTTGCCAACCAGCTTGCCGACTGGCGTTGAACCGGTAAACGACACTTTGCTGATACCCGGGTGGCCAGCTAAATGGCTGCCTGCAATGCTCCCCTTGCCGGTAACGATGTTGACCACACCGGCGGGCAGCCCGGCATCCTTCCAGATTTGCATTAGATAGAGCATGCTCATGGGGGTGATTTCAGCAGGCTTGAGTACGACAGTACAGCCCACGGCCAACGGTGCAGCCAGTTTCCAGATCGACATGCTGAGCGGCCAGTTCCACGGCACGATCGCCCCAACCACGCCAACAGCTTCCTTGAGGGTGTAACCAAAGGTTTCCCCGGGACATGACAACGTTCGGGTGGCACCTTCAATTTTGCTCGCCCAGCCCGCCATGTAGCGCAGGAATTCGATTGAACCCCAAACATCCACTTCCAGGCAGCCGCTGATCGCCTTGCCGGCATCCATCGCTTCCAATTCTGCCAGGGTCTGGGCGTTTGCCTCCATGGCATCGGCCAGTTTCAGCAACAGGGACTGGCGCTCCATTGGTTGCATGGCGCTCCACGGACTGTCGCTGAACGCCTTCTCCGCCTCGGACACGGCAAGGTCCACATCGCTCGTCGTTGCACAAGGCACCGTAATCAAAAGCGCACCGTTAGAAGGGTCTTCCACCTGTGATGTATTGCCTGAAACGGATTCGACGAACCGGCCACCAATAAACATTTTCTGGTGACCACTGGCTATGAATGCCCGCGTGGCGTCGGTTACATCGTACTTGTCCAGCATTTCCCGGATGACAGCGTGCATAGGTCTCCACCTCTATTAACAAGTCGAATATTAACAAGTCGAATTTGTACAAGTTCAGCCGATGCCTGGCAGCGGCGCCGCTACTTCCAGCGGCATATCAGGCATGAATGGGCTTGCCCCCAATGCCGCGTGCGGCCTCCATCACCGCCTCGGATATCGTCGGGTGTGCGTGGATCACAGATTCAATGTCTTCAGCCAGCAGTTCACCCTGTTTGGCCAGCAACAGTTCATGGATGATCTCCGTTGCATCGTGGCCGACAACGTGGCATCCCAGCAGTTCACCGGTGTCCGGGTCGCAGAGTAGTTTCACCAGGCCCTCTGGCTTGCCGATGGCAATGGTCTTGCCTGCGCCAATGTAGTTGAAAACGGACTTTGTGAACTCAACGCCGCGCGCTTTGGCCTGGTCTTCGCGCAAACCGAAACCGGCCAGTTGCGGTTCGCAATAGATCGCAGATGGAACCAGGTCCGGGTCTACCCGATCCGCCTGCGGCTCGTGCCCGGCGATGTGCTCGACCGCAATTTCGCCTTCCCGGGAGGCCACGTGCGCCAGGGCCGGGGTTTTCGTGATGTCGCCGATGGCGTAGATGCCCGCTACGCTGGTCTGGTTGAACGGGCCGGTTTCGACATAACCCCGGGCATCCAGCTTCACACCCGCCTCTTCCAGGCCGAGATCGTCCGTGATCGGGCTGCGCCCGAACACGACCAGCACCTTTTCCGCAGTGACGCAATCGGTCGTGTCATCGCCTGCTTCCAGCATCACCCGCACCATATCCCCTTCACGTTCGAGACCGGTCGCGCGAGTTCCGCAGCGTATCCCGATGCCGCTTTTCTTGAAAGACCGGGCCACTACCGCGCAGGCCTCGAAGTCCTCGGTGGGCAGGATGTGCGACATCGCCTCGACAAGGGTGATCTCAACACCGAAGCAGTTGAGGACGTAGGCGAACTCACAGCCGATTGCGCCTGCGCCCAGCACGACGATACTTTTAGGCAAGCAGGTCAGGGCCAACAGATCGTCCGAGGAAATCACCTGCCGGTGATCGAACTCAAAACCGGGGACCTGCATAGGCCGAGAGCCGGTTGCGACGATGATGTTGTCGCATTCCAGTGTCGTTCCTTCTTCCTCGACCGCTACCCTGCCCCGTGAGGCGATCCTTGCGTGGCCCTTGACGTAGCAAACCCCGTTGCGCTTCAGCAACCCCGCAACGCCGCCGGTCAGGGTTTTGACAACTTTGCGCGAGCCCGCCTGGACCCGGGCGTAGTCCAGCCCCGATCGGTCCACCGTGACGCCCACGGCTTCCATTTCTCCGAGTGCATGATACGCCGCCGCCTGGTGAATCAGGTGTTTCGATGGAATGCAGCCCCAGTTCAGGCAGATCCCACCGGGCTCGTCTTTTTCGACGACGGCGACCTTCAGGCCAAGCTGCGCCGCGCGAACGGCGGCCACATAGCCGCCGGGACCGGCGCCTATGATCACGACATCGAAGCGATCGGACACAGGTGCTCCCTCAAGCCAGCATCAGCGCAGGGTTTTCGAGAAAACGATGCAGCGCGCTGGCGAAACGTGCAGCCGGCTCGCCATCGAGCACCCGGTGATCGAAAGTCATGCTGACCGGCATCATGGTCCGTAGTTCCGCCTCGCCGTTCACCGGAACGAACTTGTCGCGGGGCGTGCTCGGCCCGATGATGACCGCGTTCGGCATGTTCAGGATCGGCGTCAGCGCCGCACCCGGCGGGGCGAGTCCGGCGGTACTCGAAAGCGTGATGGTGCTGCCGCTCATTTCATCCGCTGTCAGCGTCCCTTCGCGGGCGCTGCTGACCAGACGCTTCATCTCCTGATCGATCCGGACGATACCCATTTTCTCGACCTGGCGCAGTACCGGCACCATCAAAATACTGTCCCATTGCGTCTTGCCCGGCAAAGCAATGGCGATGCCGACATTCACACTTTCGTAGATCACGCCCTCCTCACCCACCAGGGCCGCATTGGCGATTGGCACTTCGGCGATTGCCGCGGCCATGGCCCGGATGATGAAAGCGTTGACCGAAACGCGTGTGCCGAGCTGCTTTTCACGGGCGAGAAGTGATTGGCGCGTCTTCTTCAGTTCGGTGATGTCGCTCTCCCAAAAAGACGACAACTGGGCGCTGGATTGCAGGCTTTCCAGCATGTGCCGTGCAATAGACGCTCGCGGTGTCCCCCGCAGGGGCAGCCGCACCCGTTCGATCGGGGCCCCGCCTGTGGCCCGGGCCGCGCTGGCCGCAGGCGCTGCCGTGCTGCTGGCGACACCCAGCACGTCACGCTTGACGATCCGGCCACCGGGCCCGGTGCCGGTGATCTCCGACAGGTCCAGCCCGTATTGTTTCGCCAGCTTGCGCGCCAGCGGCGAGGCCTTGATGCGTCCTCCGGCGGTGGCCAACGACTCCGCCGGTCCAGGTCGGCCCGCTGCAACCGCGGCTCCGGATGCCGGCGCCCCGATGTTATCCGCCGGCGGCTCTGCTTCCGACTCACCTCCGGTTTGCGGCAGCTCATCGGCGCTTCCGGCGATGACCGCGAT
Organism: Gammaproteobacteria bacterium; assembly: GCA_024279945.1. Lineage (GTDB taxonomy): Bacteria > Pseudomonadota > Gammaproteobacteria > Xanthomonadales > SZUA-36 > JAJRRA01. The sequence continues at coordinate 32,672 of JAJRRA010000054.1, read as the reverse complement.
GCGTTCTTCAACCGGCACCGTATCACCAGCGGCGGTCAGTATCCGGATCAGGCCCGATTCCGGCGCTTCCAGTTCGTAGGCGACTTTCTCGGTTTCCACAACCAGCAATGGCTGACCCTGCTCGATGGCGGCGCCGTCCTCGACGAGCCATTCGACGATGGTGCCCTCGTTCATCGCCATCGCGAGTTTGGGCATGACGTAGTCTTTAGCCATCCAGTGCCTCCCTCATCTGCACACGGCGCGCACCGCGGTTTCGATCTTGTCCGGGTTGGGTGCGATATACGGCTCCATATAGCCGCCCGGAATCGGCATATTGGGGAAGGTCACCAGCGTGACCGGGGCATCGAGCAGGTCGAATGCCTGCTCCATCACCCGGGCGGAAATGGTGGCCGCAAAACTACCCCGCTCCCAGTCCTCGTCGACGATAACCAGCCGGTTGGTCTTTTCCAGGGAACGGAGCAGCGCGTCCATGTCGAAGGGCTCGAAACTCCTCGGGTCGATGACCTCCATACTGATCTCATCGGCCAGTTTGCCCGCTACTTCAAGCGTATTCTTCAGTTGCAGGCTGTTGGCTAGCACGGTAACGTCGGTGCCGACCCGTTTTACGTCCGCCCCCCCCAGGGGCACGATATAATCCTCCTCGGGCACCGGACCACGATCCATCATCAGGCCCATGTGCCACGGGATAACCACCGGATTGTTATCCCGAATGGCAGCCTTCATCAGGCCCTTCGCGTCGTAAGGAGTAGACGGCATCGCCACCTTGATTCCGGGCTGGGGAAAAAAAGACCCGTGCAAGCCCATGGAGTGATCGTTCGCCAACCGCTGGCCCGTACCCACAGCCAACGTGATGACGATGGGTAGCGGAATCTGGCTGCCGTGGAGGAAGTAATACTGCCCGGTGGTCACGGAACACTCCGCCCAGGTCACATAGGTGAACCCCCCGAACATGAAATCGACGATCGGCCGAAAACCCTCCTGTGCTGACCCGAAAGCCGTGCCGTACATGCCCGATTCAGAGATTGGCGTATCGACGATGCGCTCCGGACCAAAGCGGTCAACCAGACCGACGGTGTGCGGGAAGATGCCCCCCTGGATGTCCTGGCCCACCATGAAGACGCGTTCATCCCGCTCCATTTCTTCGATATAGGCTTCCTTGAGCGCTTCGATAAAAGCCAACTCGCGGGTGTTTTCTGCATTTTTCTCAGGGGGCATAGACGGCCTCCATCAGTTCCTGCTCGCTGGGACGGGCAATCGTGCTTTCGTCCGCGAATTGCTCGATTTCCGCCACACGAACGTCGGCCTGCTCTCCAATGGTGTCGATCTGCGTTTGCGTCAGCACCCCGTCGGCCAACACCCGTTCCGTGGCCACCAGAACCGGATCCCGCCGGCGCAAGTCGGCCAGTTCTTCCTCGCTGCGCGGCATGTGCCCAGCCAGATCCGGTGTGCCGATATCATGCTCCCGGAAGCGCAGCGTCTTGGTCTCGACGAAGATTGGACCCTTGCCCGCCCGCACATGCCGGATGGCCTTTTTCGCTACCTCCGCCACCGCGAATACGTCCTGACCATCGACGATGACCGCCGGCATACCGTAGCCCTTCGCCAGGCTGGATATATGCTCCGTGGGATGCATGCTGGCCACCGTGGCGTGAATTGCCATGCCGTTGTTCTCGCAACAGAAGACGACCGGCAGTTTCCAGTTCATAGCCATCAGCATGGCTTCGTGGGCACGGCCCTGGTTGTAGCCTCCATCGCCTGCGCTACACCATACGATCTGACCCTTGCCCTTGCGTTTCGCGGCCCAGCCCCAGCCTACCGTAGGTGCGAACTGAAAGCCGATATAGCCCGATGCCATATAGATGCCGTATTCGGGGAAGGACCAGTGGAAAGAAGAGCGGCCCTTGCAACAGCCGGTCTCCTTGCCGGTGTGTTCGGCGAGGTAGCGTTCGACGGGTACATTTTTCCCCAGCATTCCGGGTATGCCGTGCGCCCGGTGGTGCGGTGTGTAGATATCGTCCTTGGTCAGATGATGGCCGATGGCGACCCCGGGTGCGATCCCGCCCTCGCCGGGATGGTAGAAACCGATCAGCTTGCCCTGCATCATGCGCCCGTAGATCATGCGGTCGATGCGGTCGGCAAGCACCAGTTTTTCATACAGTTCGCGCTTGACTGTTTTGCTGAGGCTCATGCCATATGACTCCAGTAGCTGGCTGATTCGATACTGGGGGACTCATCTGTGCAACCCATACCACGGGCGGCCTTCATTTCCCGGGGCAAACAGCCGTCACCATGATCTCGACCATGGCGCCCGGTGTGTCGAGTGCGGCGACCCGGCAACCCGCTGTCACCGGCAGTTCAAAAGACACGTAGCGGCGCTTACGCGCCTCGAAGGCCGGCATTAGCGTGGCGATGTCTTCAGTCACGTAGATCACCTCTTTGACGACGTGCTCGAGCGTCGCGCCCTTGAGCGCAAGTACTTGTTCAATCTGATCATAGATCCGGTTAATCTGCACCTCGGGATCACCAGCGCCAACAAGCACCGATCCTTCCGGTGTGTCTTCGATCGCCGCAATGCCGGCGAGGAAGAGAAAACCGTTTGCCTCAACCAGCGCAGACCAGCCCAGTTCCAAGTCCTTTTCCCGGTCGAGATGCGCCGTCGACCCGCGAATTGCCATGACTCACTCCCTTATATTCGAAAATCCCGACCATTGACGGCGATAAGTAACTTGCCAATGACCCTTGCAATTTAATCTTCAGGGAAAATTTTCATGTCCCGATCGAGAATTTTCCCAACAAAGTGAAATACTCTCAGTTTCATTCCCCCGAGCCCAGCGCAGAACTGGCCAGTGGCTTGGCTTTAACGGCCAGATTTGTCAAGCACCAGCGTCTGGGCTAGTCTGATGCGAGACGTTCTTGTAACGTGTTTCATCAGAAAGAATTTGAGATTCCCGGAAAACATGATGCAAAGGGGTCATGCTCAGGCGTCAATGAACTTCATCAGGCATAGTTATAAGATTTTGATTATGAAACTGATTCCAGCAATTATCCTGCTTCTTACGGTGTGTTGTTCGGCAATCGAGGCCCGGGTGCAAGACACCACGCTCCCGGATGACAGTCGCGACGTGCATGTCTATATGTGGTTAATCGACATCGAGGAAATCGACAGCGTGGCCCAGAGCTTCATCGCCAATGTTGTCGTGTCCCTCAGTTGGCGCGATCCGGGGCTGGCCCACCCCGGTGGGGATTCGATCGCAATGAAAATGGAAAACATCTGGCACCCGCGGGTCCAGTTCCTCAATCAGCAACGGCTGCAACAGACATTTCCACCCACCGCTGAAGTACGCCCGGATGGCGAGGTAATCTACCGGCAGCGCTACTGGGGCAGCTTTTCACAACCCCTGCAGCTTCGGGAATTTCCATTCGACAAACAGCGCCTGAATATCACGCTGGTGGATGCAGGCTTTGGAGCAATCGACGTCAATTTCATCGTCTCTTCCGGTTCAGGCATCTCCGACACGCTGAAAATTCCAGACTGGCAGGTGCTGGACTGGAGCATCGATCCGGGTCATATTACCCTCGGCGCCCGGGGCGAAAAGCTCGACAGTGTCACGCTGTCAATAGAAGTGGAGCGCTATATCAGCTTTTTCACGCTGAAAGTCATTCTGCCGTTGATCCTGATCGTGGCAATGTCCTGGCTGGTTTTCTGGATCGATCCCAGCCTGGTCGCAACCCAGATCAGCGTCTCAGTGACGGCGATGCTGACCCTGATCGCTTACCGCTTCGCCATCGGCGGCATGGTGCCTCGTCTGGCCTTTCTTACCAGTCTCGATTATTTCGTGCTGGGTTCGAGCATTATTGTCTTTCTATCCCTGCTCGAGGTGGTTTATTCAACGCATCTTACGCACATGGGCAATCTGGATCAGGCCCGGCTCATGGACCGCACCGCACGGTGGCTGGTGCCCATGATGTACCTCCTGTTGATTCTTGAAACCTTTGTCCTGAGGATTGGCTTATGACATTCGATGACGCAATACTTGACGATTTCAAGCACAATACGAAAGATGAACGTGAATTCTCGTTCGAAGGTGGTGAGGCAAAAGTGCTGAAGCGGTCCATGGTCGCCCGCAATGAAGTTTCCCGTTTAGCTCCAACGGTCGCGTCCTGTAAAGGCTGCAGATGCGGCCCAGTGGTAACCAAACCAGTCAAGAACCGCATCACCCAAGTCATTGTGATAGACAAAGTCGAATACAAGGCAATCTTTAAAGGTGTAATCGCAGGATGCGTTCACCAGTTAAATTGAGCACCGATTCCGTAAGTGGCTGGCATGCCATAATTCGCCCCATATCCCACACTTGAGAACAGCACCTGAGTACGATAAACCTCGTCAAAAATGTTCTTGCCCCAAAGGAAAACGCTCCAGTTACGATCCAGTCCGGAGATACCAATCCTGGCGTTTGCCAGCCAGTAGCTGCCTTCAAGGGCCTCAACCGGCTGCCGAATGATGTCGAAAGCCACGTTATCCTGATAGTTTGCATCAAACATCACGTCTGCCATCAGGTTTCCCGTTAGCTGCCATTCGTATCGAATCAAAGCGTTGAAATTAACCTCTGGTGAATTGGGCAACCAACTGCCTTTCGCTACACCGTCTACTACCGAGCGGGTAATTTTAGTATCCAGCAGGCCCAGCCCCAGGCGAACGTCCAGCCCTTGAGCAGGCTTCCACCACAAGTCGAATTCTGCGCCGAGGATTTCCGCATCACCGACATTGGTAATACCGAATAATGTTCCAACCGGTGAATCAAACAGCCCGCCGTAGAATTGGAGATCCTGGTAGTCGTAGAAGAACACGGCTGCGTTGAACTGCAGTCGGTTGTCAAGCATCTTGATTTCGGCGCCTGCTTCATAGGCATACATGGTTTCCTCATCGAAGGCAGTGAGGTCGGCCGGGTTGAAAGTGAGCTGTCCCTGGAAGCCTCCCGATTTGAAACCCTTGCTGATACTGGCATAAAGCAAGGTATTTTCCAGGCCGGTGTAGTCAATTCCCAGCTTTCCGGAGAAGTCATCCACCTTATAGTTGTTCGCCACAGCGGGAAACACCGGAAACTCAAATCCACTGGCGATAAGGTAGGTAAATGCCTTACTGAATTTTTTCTCTTCGTTGGTATAACGCGCTCCTGCGGTCAGCATCCAGTCTGGATTGAACTGCCATTCCGAATGCAGGAACAGGGCAAACGAATCTGACTTCTGGGTGTATTCATTGCCAATGGAGTCCACGCCCACCAGCCCCAGTAGTGACAGCAAATCGACAGCATCAAACCGGTCGCGGGTAACGACTTCGTCAGTACCGTAGAATGCACCACCAATCAACACCAGTTCATCACTGACGTAAGTGAGCCGGAGTTCCTGCGAGAATTGTTCGATATCGTTGAGGAACTCGCCGTCCAGCATGATCAGGCTGCTGGCATCGCGGTCTTCAATATGTTGGCGAGAGAGGTCTTCGTAGCCCGTGACCGAGGTCAGGGTCAGTTGATCCCTGATCGACCAATCGACGGTCAGGGAGCCACCCATGCTATCCAGATCCATACGCGAGTCGTTGGAAGCACCGGACCGGAATGGATCCGTGTCACCATCATCTTCGCTGGTAAACGGGTGGTCGATCTTGGTTAACCATACGTCTGACTTATCCCGTCCGCCATGCCAGTTCAGCAGGAAGTTGAGGTCATCATTCGGTTGCCAGTTCAGCAGGCCACGCCAGGAGGTACGATCAACTTCGCCAACATTCTTCCCGGTCAGACGATTGAACTGATGGCCATCATTTTGTTGTACGGTCTGTATGGCGATCCGGCCAGTCAACCCAGGCGCAAGCTGTCCACCGGTGGCGGCCTCAAGGCCAAAATAATCATAGTTGCCATATTCCAGCCTGGCGTAGCCTTCGAATTCCTCGCTGGGTTTGTGGCTGATGAATTTGACCGCTCCAGCCGTGGTGTTGCGACCGTAAAGGGTGCCTTGCGGACCCTTCAACACCTCGATACGTTCTATATCGAATAACTGCAATGTCAGCATCGCCGGAGAGACCAGATAGACCTCATCAATGTAGATTCCCGCAGCGGGGTTATTATTGGCAGCGTAGTCATTCAGTCCTACACCCCGGATGCTCACATTGGGAATGCTGTTGGCCAGTGTGTTATTGATTTTTACGTTGGGCGTCTGTGCGGCCACATCCGCGGGCTTGTACATCCTCAGCTCCCGGATGTCATCACTGCTAAATACGGTTACCGCGATCCCCACGTCATTGAAGCTCTGTTCGCGTTTCTGTGCGGTAACGATAACCTCCTCCAGTTCAAAGCTGTCGGATTGTTCAACCTGGGCTGAAGCCAGGGCTGAAAACAGCAATACAGGCGCCGCTATCATGGCGGTGAAAAAGGCAGGTCCTTGTAGCTTGATTCTATTCATGACTGTTCTCTGTGATGATTGCGGTCGTATTATTCCAAACCGGCCGAAAAGCCGGGCATGTCGAAACCAGCGATATGTTTTATCGAAGGTTCCGGATAAGTCAGCTTGCTGTGACTGAGGCCGGTTTTCACCAGCGCGTCAGCCATGTGTACCGCCAGCGGGATAGGGTCAATCACGGGTACGTCCCGGTCAGCCTTCAGCAGCGCGGACCTCATGGCGGTAGCGCAGCCCAGGAAGCCGGTGCAACCGAGGATAATGTAATCTGCATGATCTTCATTAATGGCTGTGAGGGCTTTGTTGGCCAATGCGGCGTTCAGCGCGTTCATGTCATGCGCCAGTTCAAGCACCGGGATGTCGACGGCCTGGAAAGAAGCAAAGTTACCACTCAATCCGTACGTAGCAGCCAGGTTGTCGATCAAGGGGCGCAAGCGGTCAAGCACGGTAACGAAACCGAAGCGGTGGCCCAGCATGCTGGCCACATGCATCGCTGTCTGGCACGGGCCCAGCACGGGAATCGAGACTACTTCGCGACAGGCATGTAGTCCCGGGTCACCCATGCAATCGATGATGATGGCATTGGCGCCTGATCGTTCGGCGTCGATGGCTTTGCAGATGGTGTCCGGCAGGCTGAGCGCCTCATCGAACTCCGATTCGATCGACGACGGCCCCTGATCCAGCAGGCTGTGCCTGATCTCAAGATCATCACGCTCCAGTGGCGCGACATCGTCCAGTGTTCTCAGATCCCGGGTCACAATCGGCGTTATGAGCTGAATGATTGTTTTGGTGGTGGTCATACACAGGTCCTCCCAGTCAATTCGGAATGTCTTCAAGCGGCACAAAATCTTCATCAAAGCCAAACGCACGCGGCCCGAAGACCGCCAGCGACTCGGGTGTACGCATAATGGGTGCGGCGCTGGTTGCAATCACTTTCAATCGTTGCCCGTACTTGAGTGACTCCACCGGAATCGGTTCTGCCGTCTCGCGATCAACCAGGCAGATCAGATCCGGCACGATGGCGCGTGTGCGGCCCTGCTCTCGCGCGACCAGGTGTTCATTCTGAAAGGATATTTCCATGGTGCGGTCCGAGCCATCCAGTGCCGCCAGGTGGCAATGGCCGATGGAAAACCCGAGCTTGGTTTCACGCTGGATGTCCTGTACTTTGCCGTCGAACAGAACTTTACATTGATTGTAGTAAGGCGTGGTGCGCAGGTAGTCGACCAGTACATCCACCGGATTTCCCTCTTTCCGGCCGCGCACAATAGCCTTGCCGATGTCCCTGGCCAGTGTCAGCGTGCCTTTGACCGCGCTGCGTTTGAGTGCCGCCCCACTCAGTGGGTAACTGGATATAACAACGCTGCAACCCAGGTGTACGGACGCAATTCTCACCAGGTCTTCTGCAGATTTTGCATCAGCGGTGTCCACAATGAGTGAGGTCAGGTGGTCGTCTGTGACCGACAGGGGCGTACACGATACGCCATATACATTGAAGGTCACCATCTGGATTTCAGGGAACGCGCGACCCATGCCGTCGGCATCAACCAGCGGCAACCCCAGTCTGGCAGCGGCTACAACCGGCACCAGGGAATTCATACCACCGATTTCAATACCCACCAGCGCGTCTGCTTTGCGGCCCAGGCGTTGTTCCAGCCGCTTGATTGCGAGATCAAGGTCATCACCACAGGCAGCCTTCTCGCCCAGCACCGTTGGGGCTCCAAGCATCGCGATGGTGAAAACCAAAGCATCATCCGCCAGCGAATCGGCATCGACGATCTCAGGCATAGTAAATTCCTGGATCGCATTCATGGCCAGCACCCGGCCGATATAAGGGTCACCGCCCCCGCCAGTGCCCAGGAATGCCGCACCAGTGGCAATGTCTTTCAAATCTTCAATGGCAATTTTTTTCAACTCGATTGTCCTTGTCTAACGAAGTTCATACCCGGCTCAGGTCACCAGCGACCTTTACCCGGATTCTTACCGCTCCGCCCGGCATGTAGGCCAGTGGCAATTCTTCCAACTCCAGAATTTCCAGCGTGCCGGCATCTGCACCGGCTTCAATCGCGCGATCAACCGCTTCCTGTTTGGCCGTTTCGATGGCTGCCTCGCGTCCGGTGGACTCATAGGCAAACACACGATCAGTCTCGCCACTGACTTGTGCAATGGAAGCGCCAATGGCGTTAGCAACGCCGGCGTGCTGAGGGATGATGACCTCGGAAGTTCCGGGTATGTCATCGCTGACCAGAATCGATCCGCCACCCACCAGCACAAGCGGCAGGGGCTCAGCGCAAATCTTCATGCGATCCACGCCATCTGCGATCATTTGGTGAATCCTGGCTCGACCCATTTTTACCATGTCTTCATCGAGGTCAGATACCTGCGACCTGTCACCAATCTGAGCGTAACCAGCGGCTACTGCAATGTCGGTTGCACACAGCGTGTCGCCACCGAAAACCCGGGCCTTGTTAACCAGACGGTAGCCCAGTGATTGTGGGCCAAGCCTGACTTCCCCACCCTCAGAGTGCACCAGAGACCCCCCGCCGAGGCCAAATGACAGGATGTCCGGCATACGAAAATTGGTACGCACACCACCGATATCCACGGTGATAGACGATTCACGGGGAAAACCATTGCTCAACATGCCAAAGTCAGTCGTTGTACCTCCAATGTCAGCCACAAGCGCATCTTCAAGTTTGGACAGGTAAGCCGCACCACGCATGCTGTTTGTCGGTCCGGAGGCAAAAGTCAACACAGGGTATTTTTCGACAAAATCCGCACTCATCAAAGTGCCATCATTCTGGCTGACATAGAACGGCGCCTCGATATGGAGTTTCTTTAGTGCCGCGCGAAAGGAATCGATTACTTTTTTTGAGAGGTCCGCCAGGCTGGCGTTCATTACGGCTGCATTTTCCCGCTCAAGAATGCCCATGCGTCCGATCCGGGATGACAAGGTAATCTGTACATCCGGAATCTCTTCGCGAATAATTTCTTCGGCGCGCAATTCCATATCTGCGCTGACCGGGGAAAACAGTCCGGTCACAGCAACCGTTTTCAAGCCCCTTGCCCGAATATCACGTGCCGCTTCGGCAACCGCCAGTTCATCCAGTGGATCCGCAACGCGGCCATCGAACTGGTAGCCTCCACGAATCATGTGATGGCATTGGCCGATGGCCTGCACCATATCCTCAGGCCAGTCGGTTGATGGCGGAATGCCGCGGGAGGATGGCAGGGCGATGCGAATGATGCCCACCGGCAGCAAACCCCTGCGCTCTACGAAGGCATTGGTGAAATGGGTCGTCCCGATCATCACGCCCCGTATTTTTGCCGCATCGATAGCCGCATCCTCGATGACGTGACTGATCGCGCCAACAATGCCATCGCTGACATTGGCGCTGGTCGGAACCTTATCGGTAGACAGTACGGTCCGCCCATCCATGATGACCGCATCCGTGTTTGTACCCCCGACATCAACCCCTATTCTCATCTTGTGCTGCTCCGAGTTCGTAAGCTGTAGCGGCAGACGGTATCAAGAGCTGGCTGGGTTGGAGAACACCTGCCCGGGTAGGGTCAGTTGAGTTTGCGGGTAGGTCTGGCTACAGCAAGTGGCGGCGGATGGTCGCTGATACGGCATCCTCGCGAGTATTTACGGCCAGCTTCTCGAATATGTTCTTGATGTGAAACTTGACGGTATTAATTGACAATGTCATGGCTTCGGCGATTTCCCGATTCGAGTGCCCCTGGGTCAGAAAGCGCAGAACCTGCTGCTCCCGGGGGCTTAATGATGAGTGTTCGCTTTGCTTTTTTTGCCCCGCGCCATCAATTTCCACAGCCAGTTCCGTTAGAAATTTTTCCCGCAGGCGATTTCCCCGGCGCTTCTTCGATGCCAGGGTCAATTCACCGATGACTCCGGCCAGCATCGCACCCTCGTCGATGAATGGGCGCTTGAGGCCTTCGAACAGGGCCGGCAAGAGAGCCGCTTCAAACGCTGCGTTAGCAGCCTCGTGTTGGCCTTGCTTCCAGTGCGCGGTAGCCAGTAACAGCGACAAAGTAATGAATGATCGGATAAATTTTCCACGGTGAGCTTGCTCTGCCTCAGCCTTCAGCAGCGTGATTGCTTCATTGAATTGGCCTGCAAGCAAGAGGTCACGGGCGGCAACACTGCTGCTCAGGTGGCGCATCACCGGATCGGTTGGCTCCGGGTCAGGATTCAGGTGGAAATCTTCTGCTGCTGACCAGCTATCCTGCTGCATAATTCTGTCATTTTGTTCGAAAATCAACAGGTAAGCATTGATGGCGCGCGCCAAACGGGCCAGGCCACGATTGGCGGCTGTCGATTTCGCCCGGCGGGCGATTTCAAGAACCGCTTGCTTGTCACAACTCGCCCGCGCCAACTTGATGGCGGTTGAGTAGGCTGCCAGGTAAACATCGATCCAGGCGTCAAACCGTTCAATATGCGGCAGGGCGCGCTCCAGCAGTTGGCTGGCTTCCTGCAAATTGTTTTTTTCATAGGCGACTTCCGCCAGGAAAGCGCGACCGATAGCTGCTGAATCACTGTCCTCTCCGAACTGTTCCACCGCCAGGTTGTAGCCCTCACGGTACAGGGCTTCGGCATCCCGAATTCGTGCTTGCGCCATGTACGCAAAACCTTCATGAAAATAGATGAATACTTCGCCCCACAGCGAACCCATTTCGCGGAAATGCAAAATTGCCTGGTCACCGGCAGCGATGGCTTCATCCAGTTGTCCCAGTCGCCCGTACAGGGCGCACAACAGGTTGGAGCACACCGCATTCATAACGTGGTTATCAGGCGACAGAATTTCACTCAAATCCTGTAGCTGCCGAATCTCCTGATCGCTAACCGTACTGTCCCCATAGCGGCCAATCAGGCACTCCATAATCTGGCCTTCACATTGCAGTTGGCGGTCGGTGGAATCATCCTTCAGGTAGCACTCTGCAAACAAGGCAAATTCCCTCTGTGCGAGCTCCAGTTCCCCCAGCCGCACGGTAAGAAAGATATGCGCAAGCCACAGACGCGGGTGCCGTTGGGTTACTTCGGCTGGCGTAATCTGCAACACACGCTCGACAATGCCGATATGGCCCCGCAACGCATAGTGCCAGCCGCCCAATTGCTCCAATATATCGGCCAGCATTTCGGGGTCCTGGCTGCGCAAAGCATGCTGTATTGCTTCAGTGACATGCCCCTGATCGTTGAACCAGTCGGCCGCCAGGCCGTGCAGTTCACGCAACAGGGAATCGGGTTGCCGCCGCAAGCGCTCCTGGAGAAACTCGGAAAACAGCCGGTGGTACCGGTACCAGGCCCGGTCCCGGTCCAGGCTGTTGACAAACAGGTCTCGCCGCTCGAGGTTTTCCAGCATTTCCCAGGAGCCCTTCCCCTTGCACAGCAGGTCACCCAATTCGCCATTGACGCGCTCAAGAATGGAGGTGCGCAGCAAGAACCGCCGTTCATTTCTGTCCAGTTTCTCGAAGACCTGCTCAAGGAAGTAGTCGACCAGGTCGGAACTGCGGCCGGAAATCTCCCGCAGGGTGTCACTCAGTGAAGCACCTTCCCTGATCCAGCGCCGCACCGTTTGCAGCGCAATGGGCCAGCCTTCGGTGCGCTCGAACAATTCCCTTGCCCAGTCCGTAGGGTCCGTGGGTGCGATCAGGCTGCCGAGATAGGCCTGGATGTCTTGTTCTGAAAACTGGAGGTCAGACTGCGTGATTTCGATCAGGGCGTCGCGAACGCGCAGGTCGGCCAGGGACAGCGCATTCGGGTACTCACGGGTACTGATCACGATGTGAACATTCGCGGGCAAATCAGCCAGCAGGGTATTAACCACATCGTGAATTTCTTCGGTGCCGGCACGGTGAAAGTCATCGAGGATGACAACATGCGGACCCTGACATCTTCCCAGTGCAGTGACCACTGCTGCCCTGTTTGCCAGTGCAGGTGCCCCGGAAAAACTCTGTGGTGAATCCGGAAACTCGAAGCCATCGCAGAAGCTGCCTTCCGTACAGGCCTGCATCAGGTAGGTAAGGAACTGGAACGGATCCGTGTCATAGTCGTCAAGGGACAACCAGGCAACCGGAACACCCCGCTGTTCAAGCCTTTCTTGCCATTGGGCCAGCAAGGTACTCTTTCCGCAACCGGCTGGTGCATGCACAATAGCAGTCCGGGCTTTAAGTGTGCCATTGAGGCGTGAGATGAGCGGCTCTCGTACCACCAGTTTGCGCAATCGTACGGACGGCTTGAGTTTCGAGCGAATAATCCAGTCTGCCACGGTTCTCCTCGGTTTTGCTCCGGCCCGGAATGGAGCGCTATGCCATTCCAGATTGACAATTAACGGAATGATTCGTTACCACGATGATGCTGGTCAGGCTAATCAATAGAATACTGCTGGCGAACCTCCGGCCCCAACGCTTCTTTGAGCGGACCGAGGTGTGCCTCGAAATGACGCCACTGCTCCAGGCCTTCTTTGTAGATTGGCTTGCGAACCTGTTCTGCGCTGGGTGTTCTCACGGCCCGGTCGGTTTCGTAAAACCGCAGGCATTGTTCTTCAAACTCCAGCCCACAGTAGTCCAGCAGTGCACGGATTTGCACTTCGGTGTCGGCAACCATTTCCTCGTACTGCACACGGTGTACCCGGCCGGGCAACACATTATCCCAGTGGTCCATCAAGCGGACATAGTCCCGGTAGTACTTGCCAATGTCTTCAAGGCCATAGGTAAAGGTCTGGCCGCTGGCGAACAACTGCTTAAAGCCTGAAAAACAGCCGCCCATGGGATGGCGCCTCGCGTCAATGATCTTGCTGTTGGGCAGGATCAGGTGGATCAGTCCGATGTGGCGGAAATTATTGGGCATCTTATCGATAAAAAAAGGCGTGTCGCTGCGATGAATACGCGTGGTCTCCAGGTAACGCTCACCCAGCTCGCGGAATTGCTCCGCATCCATTTCAAGCAGGCATTCAGGATATTTTCCCGCCGGGTGCTGGCGGGATTTGCTTCCGAGTTTCCGCGAAATCGCGATGATGTCCTGCAATTCTGAGGTGCCCTCGACCTGTGAATGGCTGGCCAGTATTTGCTCCAGCAAAGTAGAACCGGCGCGCGGCAGACCCACAATGAAGATCGGGTCAGACGCCTGGCAACCCCAGCCCTCGCGCTGCGAGAAAAAAGCTTTGTCCAGGGTTCTGACCTGCCTTACCGCTTCGAGAACATTGACTTTGGGGTTGTGCCGGTGCTCAATCCGCCGGATCGCGTTACCGCGCCGGTAAAATTTGAAAGACTCGTCAAATTCACCCCGGTCTTCCAGGGCTTTACCCAGCGCAAAAGCCAGGTGCGCCTGATCGTCGGCATCACCGTCTTCAGCCGTCACCTGATTGCGCATGCTTTCGATATCCTCATCGCTGAAACGAAAAGTCTTCAGGTTGGCAAGGCTCCAGTAAGCTTCACCCACATCAGGGCTGAGGCGGATACATTTTCTGTAGGCTTCAATGGCTTCGTCCAGACGACCCACCGTTTTGAGGGTATGGCCATAGCTCATTTGCGCCCTGGCCTGGTTGGGATAGTGCTTCAGGACCTGTTCATACACTTCAATGGCCGCCTCCTGATCCCCGATTCGACCCAGGATAGAGGCTTTAAGCGTTAGAAAATTAGGATTATTCGGCTCCTGCGCCAACAATTTTTCAGCCTCCTGCATGGCGGCCTCGGGCTTCTGGAGACGCATCAGAAGCAATGCGTAACTGTGTCTTGCCGCGTTAAAGTCCGGCGCCAGTTCAAGGCATCGCTCCAGCAGGTGACCGGCATCTTTGAGTTGCCCTACCTTGATGCCAATATCGGCAAGCAAGCGGATGGCAGTTACATCCGCAGGAAACTTTTTGAGCAACTCACGTACTTTGCGCTCCGCCTTGCCAACCTTGTCCGCGCGCAACAATTCGATGGCTTTGACCAGTTCGGGATGACGGGTGGACAGTTTAAAATGCTGTTCAAAGGCCTGGCGGCTACCTTCCTGGTCACCGATAACGGCTAGTTGGTGGCCGAGACTCTGCCAGGAAGCGGCATGTTTCGGGTTAATCGACACTGCTCTGCGCAAAGCGCTGACCGCATCTTCCCCCCGCCCAACACCACCCAGGCACTGCGCGATTTCATGGAGAAAACCCGGGGAATCGCGGTGTCCTGCAAGCAGCGGCGCCAATACATCCAGTCCTTTTTGCGGCCTTCCCTGCAGACGATAAGCAGAGGCCAGTATCCGCTTTGCCTCAAGCGTATCCGGGTACACCTTCAGAATTTCATGCACCTGCTCTTGCGCCAGGCGGGGATCGTGTGCGAGCAGGTCTGCCGCATTCCTGAGGGCGGTTTGCAGGTCGCCGTTGTCCGGTCTAGTGGCCATAGAAAGGGGGGATACCATGCAGGACTTCGGCACGATGGGGCGTCATCACGGATTGTGCGAGAGATAAGGTTTCGCCACATTTCCGGCATCTCAGTATTGGTTTTTTGCGACTCAAGGGAATTCTCGTAAGCAAACTGTTAGTATACCGTTATCCAAGTGTTGAAAAAGCGTTGAAATAAGCAGGAAGTCAAGGCAGGCTTCAGTTTACGGGGAAAATAACTAAAAATCGTATTTGAGGAGTTTCAAATGAAGGTATTCAAGCGAAATCAATTGACCAAATCAATTTCCATGGCTCTGGCAGGTTCAGTTGTTGCCGTTACCGTTGTGGCGCCCGTGTCGGCTCAGGCTCAGGACGAAAGTTCAGCATTGCTTGAAGAAGTGATCGTCACCGCGCAGAAACGTGAACAGAATCTTCAGGATGTGGCCGTTTCAATCCAGGTGCTCGGCAACGATCAACTGGAAAATCTGAATGTCCGCTCCTTCGGAGACTTCATCGATTTCCTGCCGACCGTTTCCTATACCTCTCAGGGCGGCCCGGGCGGTTCCGGTTTTGCCCAGGTTTACATGCGTGGCATTGCCAGTGGCGGCGACGGCAACCACTCTGCTTCCATGCCCAGTGTCGGTTATTACCTGGACGAGCAACCGGTGACCACGATCAACCAGGTTCTGGATATCCACATGTACGATATTGCCCGGGTTGAAACACTGGCCGGTCCACAAGGCACGCTGTATGGCCAGGGCAGCCAGTCGGGCACCATCCGCATTATCACCAACAAACCGGTCATGGGTGAAACCCAGGGTGGCTACGATGTGGAAATCAACACCGTAAAAAGTGGTGATATCGGTTATAACCTGAACGGATTCTGGAATTTACCGCTGGGTGATCGCGCTGCGATCAGGCTGGTGGGCTGGTACAAAGACGTTGGTGGCTTTATTGATCAGGTGCCCACCACCATGACCTTCCCGGGACCGCAAACCCATACGATTGACAACTCGGCTTTCGTCGGCAAAAACCAAAACACCGTACAGACCGCAGGCATGCGCGCTTTGCTGAAAATCGACCTGAATGACAACTGGTCAATCACGCCGGGCATCATGTACCAGACGTCGGACAACAAAGGCTACTGGGACCATAACCCGGAATTCTTTGGTGATTTGCAAACCGGCCGACTCTGGCCGGCCACCGGTGAAGATGACTGGTACCAGGCATCATTGACCCTCAACGGCAGTATTGGAGATATCGACGTTGTTTATGCCGGCGCCTATCTGAACCGGGATCAGAACTACGAATATGACTACAGTTCTTATACCGAGTACTGGGCTTATTACCTGACCAACCCCGACTACTATGACGCTCCGGGCTATTGTGTTTACTACAACGATGCCGGAGAGTGCGCCGTTGGAACTCAATACGTAGACGCCAAAAACAATTTCGTGCGCCAGAGCCATGAATTGCGCTTCCAGTCCGCCCCGGACCAACGCCTGCGCTGGATTGCCGGCCTGTTTTATCAGAGACAGGAACATAATTTCGACTTGCAATGGATCGTGCCCGATTCAACCTCCGCTACCTCGGTGGTTCAGGGCGCCAACACGGTGTGGCAAACCTACCAGATCCGCGTTGATCGTGACAAAGCCGCCTTTGGTGAACTGACCTTCGACTTCACCGACAAGTTTTCCGGTACTTTCGGCGCCAGGTATTTCGAGTATGAAAACTCCCTCTACGGTTTCAATGGTTTTCTCCGACATTGCACCGGTCAGTACATAGACGGTGATTTTGTCCAGATACCGGCAGACGAAGGTGGCGAGCCACAGTATCCCTGCTTCAACACCCGGATTCTGGATGATGTGGCCAAGGGCAACGACTGGGCCTTCAAGGGCAATCTCGAATACCGGATTGATGACGACAAATTGATTTACGTTACCTGGTCCGAAGGCTTCAGAGCCGGCGGCGTAAACCGCGCGCGTGTGCCTGACATTCCCAAGTACAGTCCTGATTTTGTCACCAACTACGAGTTTGGCTGGAAGATGACCCTGGCCGATGGCGCCGTTCGGTTCAACGGCGCAGCCTATATCGTAGACTGGGATAACTTCCAGTTTGGCTTCCTCGATTTCACCGTTTCCAACCTGACCATCGTGCAGAATGTGGGTAACTCCCAGACCAAGGGTGTGGAATGGGATCTGGCCTGGGGAATGAATGAGAACAACACATTGACCTTTGCCGGCTCCTATAACGATGCCAAGCTGCAGACCGATTTCTGGCGCCGGCAGGCCGAGCAGGAAGCAGGTCTCCCGGCAAATGCACCGAAAGGCACGCCCATGCCCTATGTACCAAAATGGCAGTTGACCGGCATCTGGCGGAGTAATTTTGATATTGGCTCCATGCCCAGCTTTTTCCAGGCTGCCGTTGCCTACACCGGCAAACGCTGGAATGACCTGGATACGCTGAATGTTCCCGCCAGACAACAGATGGATTCGTACACCCTGGTGAATCTCTTTGCGGGCATTGATAAGGACAATTGGACGCTCACTTTTTATGTCAACAATCTGTTCGATGAGCGGGCACAAATCAATATCGCCGATCCGGGTTATGGTAGCGGCCTGGCGAATCTTCAACGACCGCCGGGACATGCCTGGACTACGATAACCAACCGGCCACGGTCGTTTGGTATCCGCTTCGGTCAGAAATTCTGATCTGATTATGGAAAACCGCGGCTGGTCTTTACCAGTCGCGGTTTTTTTACGCCTGGTCTTTACCCAACCGAATGGGAAAGGTCCTGCTGTCCACAACAGGATCGACATATCTGCGAGTTCAACGCCAAACCACCGCTTTTGACTGTATAATCCCCCCATACTCGGCGCTGACACCTGACGGGAACGATATTCAAATGGACCAACCGGACAACAGAAAAAACGCCTACAACCGACACGACCTGGAACTGTGTGGAAGGGGCGATTTATTTGGTTCTGAAACCGGAAAACTGCCGACTGGAAACATGCTGATGTTTGACCGCATAAATGAAATCAGCAAGGAGGGCGGCCTTTACGACAAGGGGCATCTTACCGCGGAACTGGATATCAAGCCGGACCTGTGGTTTTTTGGTGTTCATTTCTTTGAGGATCCGGTCATGCCCGGTTGCCTGGGTCTGGATGCCCTGTGGCAGTTGTGTGGTTTTTTCCTCTCCTGGTCCGGCTGCAAGGGCAAAGGCCGTGCGCTGGGGGCCGGAAATGTAAAATTTACGGGTCAGGTTCTGCCAAGCGCCAAAAAAGTCACTTATAAGCTGGATATTAAAAGATTGATCATGCGCAGACTGAGCATGATCATTGCCGACGGCACCATGTCAGTCGACGGGCGAACCATTTATACGGCTAATGATTTAAAGGTCAGGCTATTTCTTTCCACCGATAATTTTTAAGGAAGATCACATGCGCCGCGTAGTTGTAACCGGTATGGGTATCGTTTCCTGTCTCGGAAATTCCCCGGAATCCGTGCTTGGGTCATTGCGCTTGAGCAAGTCAGGCATCACCTTCAACGAGGACTTCAAGGAAATTGGTTTACGCAGCCATGTCTGCGGATCCGTCGACATTGATCTCGGTGAGCACATTGACCGCAAGGTCCGTCGATTCATGGGCGATGCCGCTGCTTATGCTTATATTGCCATGCAAAACGCCATAGCGGATGCAGGCTTGAGCGATGAGCAGGTCTCGAACGAACGTACCGGCTTAATTGCCGGATCAGGCGGGGCATCCAGCGCTAACATCGTCCTGGGTGCTGACAAGCTGCGGGAAAAAGGTGTGCGCCGTGTCGGTCCCTACGTGGTTCCCAAAACCATGAGCAGCACTGTTTCCGCCTGCCTGGCCACACATTTCGGCATTCACGGTCTCAACTATTCCGTTACCTCCGCCTGCGCCACCAGCACGCACTGTATTGGTGTTGCAATGGAGCAAATTCAGTGGGGCAAACAGGACCTGATCTTTGCCGGTGGCGGTGAAGAAGAACACTGGTCCCTGGCGATGATGTTTGATGCCATGGGCGCTCTTTCATCCCGTTACAACGACACGCCATCGCTTGCATCTCGCGCCTATGATACCGGGCGCGACGGCTTCGTTATCGCAGCCGGTGGCGGTATGCTGGTTCTGGAGGAACTGGATCATGCTATGGCCCGTGGTGCAAAAATTTATGCCGAGATCATCGGCTACGGCGCAACCTCCGATGGTGACAACATGGTTGCGCCTTCCGGCGAAGGCGCCGTGCGCTGCATGCGCCAGGCCCTGGCTACTGTCGATACACCCATTGACTACATCAACACTCACGGCACCAGTACACCGGTGGGGGATATCGCCGAACTTGATGCCATGCGCGAAGTATTCGAGAAACAGGTCCCTCCGTTCAGTTCAAGCAAGTCTCTGTGTGGGCATTCTCTGGGTACGGCAGGCGTACAAGAGGCGATCCATTGTCTTCTCATGCTTGAAAACCATTTCATGGCCGGCTCGGCGAATATTTCAGAATTGGACCCGAAGGCCGAGGGTATGCCCGTTTTGACCGAGAGCAAAGAAAATACCAGCCTGAACACCGTGATGAGCAACAACTTCGGATTCGGCGGCACCAATGCTTCCATCGTGTTCCGGCGCTTCGAGACAGGCTAATACGCTGTTGGGCCCGGTCGCCAAGGAGGCGTAGCTTGATGGGCGTGCTGTCCAACCTGAAAATCCTCGATTTTTCTACCCTGCTTCCCGGGCCGTTCGCCACCTTGATGCTGGCTGACCTGGGAGCCGAGGTCATCCATGTTGAATCAGCGACCCGGCCTGATCTGGTGCGTAACATGGAGCCCCGGGTCAATGGCGTCAGCGTCATCCACTCCGCACTGAATCGCAACAAGAAGTCACTGACGCTGAACCTGAAGCAGGCCGAAGCGGTAGAAATCATAAACTCGCTGGTCGCGGACTACGACATCGTAGTGGAGCAGTTTCGCCCCGGGGTAATGGAACGCCTGGGTGTGGGATACCCACAGCTAAGCGAGATCAATCCATCTGTTATCTACTGTTCAATCAGTGGTTATGGTCAGACCGGCCCCTACCGGGAGCGAGCCGGCCACGACAACAACTACCTGTCGATTGCCGGCCTGAACGGCTATGCCGGGCGGAAGGCCGAACGCACTCCGATTATGGGGGTGCCGATTGCCGACCTGGCCGGCGGCTCATTGCACAGCGTGATCGGTATTCTGGCCGCCGTAAATCACCGTACGGTATCCGGTGAAGGGCAGCATGTAGACATCAGTATGACCGATGCGGCCTTTTCTCTGAATGTGTTATTCGGCTGTAATTACCTGGCTGCCAATGAAGAGCCCCACTCCGGTGAAATGCTGCTGAATGGTGGTAGTTTTTACGACTATTACGAGACCTCAGATGGACGCTATATGTCTGTCGGCAGCCTTGAACCACATTTTTTTCGCGTGCTGTGCCTGACGCTCGGTGGCGAAGCATTGCTGGTACTGGGCAGACGTCAGGAGAAGGACAGCATCCGGCAGTTCAGAGCCGAACTGGAAAGACTGTTTAAACAGAAAACCCAGGCGCAATGGTGCGAAATATTCGCCGAAAAGGACGCCTGTGTTGAACCGGTCCTGAGCTTTGCGGAAGCGACTGAAAACGAACAACTTGTCGCCCGGGGCATGATGACCGATGTCCCCATGCCGGAAGGCACTGTGCAACGCCAAATCTCCAACCCGATCAAATTCTCTGCCGCCCGGGCCCGTTACGACTTCAGTGGTGTCTCGCCCGGTGAACACAATACAGAGATACTGTCTGGGCTGGGAATGAGCGAAAAAGATATAAAGCAACTGGCAGCGTCCGGAGTACTGGGATAAGCTGCTGATCATTTTTCTTTAAAGGAAAATTCATGAAGAAATACTTGTTGATTCTACTCACTGCCCTGCTGTGCAGTACGGCAGCAGCCGATGATTTTGACGCAGTGGGGGCAAAATTGAAGGCGGCCATGGCTTCTGATCTGCGTAGCGAACGTGAACTGAAGCGTGATCATAACCGCATGCCGGTGGAAACCCTGCGGTTTTTCGGTTTACGCGATGACATGCGCATTGTTGAACTGATGCCGGGCGGGGGCTGGTACACCCGCTTGCTGGCGCCGGTCATGGCGGAAAAAGGAGAGTACATTGCCGCGTTGGGAACCGGTGGAATAGAGCGATCCCTGGTCGGCAAAGTGGGGTTTGAAAACATCAGGATCTCGGCCCGGGATGCAAAAATATATCGGCCGGAAGGCTCCCGTTTCTATGCGCTGGAAATGGATGGTCTGGGCGTGCAAGATGCCGACATGGTGCTGACTTTTCGCAACTACCACAATTTTGCAGCAGAAGGCCGCGCGGCTATGAACAAGGCGGCGTTTGAAGCACTCAGGCCCGGGGGAGTTTACGCCGTGGTAGACCACACCCGCCGCCACATGGAAGCGGATAATGTTGAAAATGTCCGGCGTATAGATCCGGTTCTGGCCATCAAGGAAATCCAGGCCGCCGGTTTTGAACTGGAGGACTATGCCACGCTCCACTTCCGCCCGGATGATGAACTGCGTTACGAGGTCGGCCGCAAAACCGTCACCGGCAATACGGACCGTTTCACCTTGAAATTCCGCAAACCGGAATAAACCGTGGTTTAGTCGAGACGCGTAGCGACAACCTTCTGGAATAACTTGCCGAAACAGGGTTCTTTGCTCCAGCTAAAGCGTTCAGGCTTGTCCGCGAATTCCCTGATCTCCCTGCGCCACAATCCTTTTGCAAAAGGCTCGAGCGTATCGAAGACCAGGCTGGTGATGGGCTTGATCGGATGCCACCAAACGGGTTTGTGATAGTCGACAAAGACTACTTTTCCGCCCGGCCTGACCTTGTCCAGGAGTACGTTGGTTGCCTTGTACTTGTCTTCATCGGGTAGTTCATGCAACAGGAAATAACACAGCACGACATCAAACGGTTTGTCATCCAATTGCATCACGTTGGCGTGGTGAATTGAAATCTGTGGATAATCCTTGAGCTTGATCCGCGCGTTGTCCACCTGCACCTTGGCGACATCGACAACATCCAGCTTACCGTCCGGGCCAAGATACTCTGCCAGATTTGCAGAAAAGCTGCCGTAGACACAAGTTGACTGCAAAACACTCTGGCCAGGCTCAATTTCGGCAAAAGCGAGTCTCTGCAAGCGCATATGCTGATGCCAAAGCACCGTTCTGACCACGATGTCACGATCAAGAAGCTTCACATTTCGGGGGTTGAGGTAAGCCCAGTAATAGGTTTCCTGCAGATAGTCCGGAATTTCCGGTGCAGTGGTAGGCGGCACCAACGACACCGGAGACTTTATGGTTGTAATCCCCGGCATGGCTTCCACATGAAGAGACTGGGCTGATTCGATTGGCCGTGCAACATCATCCATGGTTTTACCCTCGGTCGAGACGCATAATCGTATGCTGGTTTCCAGAAAACGCCGCCAGGCTCATTCGGCCGTGACGGCGAATAATTGTTGTTTGATGAACTCTATCCGGGGGGGGTGTGGGCAACAATGATCTGCATCAACTATGGTGTAGCAGCAGGGGCTTGGGACACAAGGCAGAATTAAGGTTCTTTTGGATGGCCCCGCTGCTCCAGCTTTTCAATAATCACACCCACGCCCTGCAGAAGTTTGCGCAGAGGCGCCGGCAGATCGTCCCAATCCATACTGTCCATGGTGTTTTTCACCCCCAGCCCTAACTCCGTATCACCCTCTATCCGGATCCGGCGTTGAAAAAACAGGGTATCGGGATCGGCCTGACGGGTAGCCAGCAGAATAAAGTCGAGGCTTTCGCCGCTGATGGATACATCGTCTTCCGGATTGCGGTCTGCCGGGACGAATCGATCGGCGCCCACGCTGATCAGCCAGTCTATGCACAGGTCTGTTACCTTGATCCTGATTTTGGCGCCCTCCAGAAATTCCAGTTCGCCGTGTCGAAAAGGCTCACGAAAGGCCTCATTCAGAACCATGGAAAGTACCGGTTTCTGTGCGGCATATGGAACCAGGCGCCCTGGGATTCCAATCAGTTTTTTAGCGATTGGACGAACAAATTCGGGGATTGGTAACATAATATGGCTCAGCCTTTAGGGATACTAACGTGCTTACAGACCCTGACAAGTATATTTCCCCATTCCTGCGATGTGTTGATTCCGGTCAACACGGCCCCGAATTCTATATCTAGAATGTGATTCCACCGACCTGCAAATGCAGGTTCAATTGGAGCAAGCATGGAACTAGTGTGCCCCGCAGGCAACCTGCCTTCGCTGAAAGCCGCCGTTGACAACGGCGCTGATGCTGTTTATGTCGGCTTTAAAGACGACACCAATGCGCGTCATTTTGCCGGCTTGAACTTTACCGAGCGGACTTTCGAAAAAGCCGTGCGCTATGCTCATGACAAAGGCCGGAAAATTTTTGTAGCAATCAACACCTTTCCTCAACCCAGCGGGCTTGATCGCTGGCAGGCAGCCGTGGACCAGGCGGCAAATTATGGTGTCGATGCATTGATTCTGGCGGACATGGGGGTGCTGGACTATGCCAGTGAGCGCTGGCCGGACCTGCGCCTGCATTTGTCGGTCCAGGCGTCGGTGACCAGCAGTGAGGGTATCGCTTTTTATCAACAGAACTTTGGTATCCGGCGCGTGGTTTTGCCCCGAGTGTTGTCGGTAAACCAGGTAGCGCAGGTGATTACGGATTCCCCGGTTCCGATCGAGGTGTTTGGTTTTGGCAGCCTGTGCGTGATGGTGGAGGGCCGCTGCCTGTTGTCGAGCTACGCCACGGGCCGCTCGCCCAATACCTATGGCGCCTGTTCACCCGCCTCACACGTGCGCTGGGAGGAAACACCAGACGGCACAGATACACGGCTCAACGGCGTATTGATCGATCACTACGGTGAGGGTGAAAAAGCAGGGTATCCCACCTTGTGCAAAGGCCGTTTCCAGGTTGGGGAACACACTTTTTATGCCCTCGAAGAACCCACCAGCCTCAATACTTTATCCATCCTGCCGAAACTCCGGGAAATCGGTGTCGCAGCAATAAAGGTCGAAGGGCGCCAGCGCAGCCCGGCCTATGTGGCACGAGTAACTTCCGTGATGCGCGCCGCAATTGATCACTGTCTGGCAGACCCCCAGGCCTACCAGGCAAAAGAGCAGTGGATGCGGAAACTCGCCGGCGTATCCGAAGGCTCAACCACCACCCTGGGCGCCTATCACCGGCCGTGGCAATAAATGATGAAAACGATGCGATTGTCCATAGGGCCCATTCAGTATTTCTGGGAACGTCAACGGGTTCTGAATTTTTACCAACAGGCTGCCGACAGCGCGGCTGAAATCATTTACCTGGGCGAAGTCATCTGTTCAAAACGCCGCCTGGTGAAGCTTGATGACTGGCTGGCCATCGGCAAGGAACTCAGGCAAGGTGGCAAGGAAGTCATTCTCTCTTCACTAACCCTGCTCGAAGCCGCTTCAGAACTGGGTGCTTTGAAGAAACTCTGCTCGAACGAATCTTTCATGGTTGAAGCCAATGATGTGGCGGCGATCCAGTTGCTATCCACCGCCGGAAAAGATTTTGTCACCGGCCCCTCGGTCAATATTTACAATAATCGCAGTCTGCAATTGCTTGCCCGAAAAGGCTTGAAGCGCTGGGTTTTACCGGTGGAACTGGGCCTGGACACTCTGAAGGATTTACAGGCACAACGACCCGATGGCGTGGAAACGGAAGTCTTTGCGCTGGGCCGCCTGCCGCTGGCCTACTCGGCCCGCTGTTATACCGCGCGCTCCCATAACCTGCCAAAAGATGACTGTCAGTTCAAGTGCATTGACTATCCCGACGGGCGTTTACTGGCAACCCAGGAGGGCCAGGAGTTCCTGGTGCTCAATGGCATCCAGACCCAATCGGCGCTGACCCACCAGGCGCTGGAGCAGGTGCCGGAACTGGAAGCGCTGGGCGTAGATGTACTGAGAATCAGCCCCCAGTTACAGGGAACCCCGCAGATTATCGAAATCTTCGATGCCGCACGCAAGGGTGCTGATTTGGCGCCGCTTGGGAAAGAATTACTCAGCTTGCTGCCGCTGGGCGCATGCAATGGCTACCTGGTTAACCAGGCAGGAATGGACTATGACGCTTTCGAGGTTGCTTGACCACCATCACCGCCAGGTGAACCGCAAAGCCTGGCAAGACCTTCGTCAGTTTTCCGCTGCCCTGGAAAAAACAGGACAACTGAAATCCGTGCCCCAATCCGTATCGCCCGTCTTGCAGATTACCGAACTGTGCCATCGCAGCCTGCTCAACAGCGGTCCTGCCCTGCGGTTTGAAAACCCACAGGGCCATGACATGCCGGTACTGGGAAACCTGTTTGGTCATCAGCAAAGAATCCTCGCTGCACTGGAACTGGAAAGCCCACAGGATCTGCGTGAACTGGGACAGGAATTCGCCTTCCTGAGAAACCCCAGCCTGCCCGAAAGCCTGCCTTCAGCGCTGGATGCGGTGCCGGGATTTGCCCGGCTGGCGCACATTACGCCGGTCAGGAAAGACGCGGCGCCCTGGCAGGAACAGGTAACGGAAGGCCCGGATGTTGATCTCGAGTCACTGCCCATATCGACTTGCTGGCCCAAAGATGCCGCCCCCCTGATTTCTTTTGCCATGGTCGTGACGCGCGGCCCCAACAAACCACGAATCAACCTGGCCATCTACCGCCTGCAACTGATCGGCAAGAACAAGTTAATTATGCGCTGGCTGCCCCACCGGGGCGGAGCACAGGATTTTCGTGAGTTCCAGCTAAAACACCCGGGCAAACCTTTTCCGGTTGCGGTTGTTATAGGCGCCGACCCGGCAACCATACTGGCCGCCGTGACGCCGATACCGGACACCTTGTCCGAATACCAGTTTTCTGGCCTGCTGCGCGGCCGCAGAAGCCGGATCGTAGAATCTACCCTGACCGGCCTGCCCATCCCACACGGTGCCGAAATCGTACTCGAAGGACACATTTACCCCGACGAAATGGCTACCGAAGGCCCCTTTGCCGACCACACCGGCTACTACAATTCTACCGCTGACTTCCCGGTATTTACGGTGGAACGCATTAGCCACCGCGACAATCCGGTCTATCTGACAACCTATCTGGGTAAACCCGCAGAGGACGAACCCTCGGTCATGGCTTGCGCTCTGAATGAGATGTTCATACCGCTGTTACAGGAACAATTTCCGGAGGTGGTGGATTTCTACCTGCCCCCGGAAGTCTGCTCCTACCGTGTGGCCATCGTCAGCATTCGCAAACACTATCCGGGCCATGCGCGCCGGATCATGTTCGGCATCTGGTCCTGGCTGCGACAGTTCACTTACACCAAACCATCATCGTCATTGATGACGACATCGATGCACGCAACTGGAAAGAGGTGATCTGGGCCATATCCACCCGCGCCGATCCGGTGCGCGATACCGTGCTGGTCGAAAATACGCCGATTGACTACATGGATTTTGCCAGCCCCAAACCCGGACTGGGCGGCAAGATGGGCATTGACGCGACCAACAAGATCGCATCAGAAACCGATCGCGACTGGGGCAGAGTCGCCACCATGGACAAAGCCACCAAAGAACAGGTCGAGCACATCGCAAAGAGCCTGGGTATATAAGACTCTGTTGACCTCTCGATCAGTCTTTCACCTCGTAGCCGTCCTCGTCCAGCACCGTGATCGGCATACCCAGCGCTTCCAGTTCCGGGCGAATAACTGCTTCATCGCCTACCACAACGATGGCCATCCTGTCGGGGTGGATCAACTTACCGGCCAATTTATTAAGGGTCTCGCGGTCCGTTTCCTGCAGGATATTGTTCTGCTGGGTCCGGTAGTTCAACGGCAGGTCATAGCGCAGGATATCACCCAACAGGCGCAACTTGCGGCCGGGTGTTTCGTAGCGTAGCGCATCACGCTGACCGATCGCGCTGCGCATGTACTCGTAGTCTTCCTCAGTCATCCCCTCGGCGGCATATGTTTCAAGCTCCTTGATCACCTCGGTAATCGAGGCGGCAGTGGCCTCCTTGTTCACTTCGCTGGAAACACGGAAGCTTCCCAGTTCTTTGCCACCCTGGAAACTGCTGCGCGCACCGTAGGTATAACCCTTATCCTCACGCAGATTCATGTTGATCCGGCTGTTGAAGGTGCCACCCAGTGGGAAATTCATCAGGCCGGCCTTGTAGAAATCGCCCAAAGCATCGTACTTGATCGACGGCTGTGCGGTCCGCAAACTTGATTGTGCAGCGCCATCCTTATTGACCAGATACATTCTGCGCTCAGACATTTCAGGTGGTTCAGCAATTGCTTCACGATAAACTTCAGAGGTTTCCAGTTCAGCGAAGCCCTGGAGTGCCGCAATGATCTTCGCCTGCGGCAAGCTGGCACTGATCAGGATGCCGGTGAGGTGCGCCGGAACATGGGCGGCATAATATGCTTTAACATCATCTAACGTGATGTTCTCCACGGTGCCGGGCAAGCCATCAACCGGGTAGGAAAACGGATGATCCGGGCCGTAAAGAACGGCATTGATCGCCCGGCCTGCCAGGCCCTGGGGCGTTTTACGGTTCTGTATCAGCCCTTCGATGGTTTTTGACTTTATGCGGTCAAAATCCTGCTGGGTGAAGGCCGGTTTCAAAACACGCTCCAGTAACAATTGCATTGCCTTGTCCAGGTGCTTGGTCAGGGTATTGACGGTGGCCGTGGTCGCATATACCCCTGAACTGATGGAAATATTTGCACCGATACGCTCGAGTTCCTCAGTAAATTCTGCTGCGCTGTGTTCTGTCGTTGCCTCATCCATCAGCGCAGTGGTCAGCGCGGTCAGGCCAGCCTGACCGGCCGGCTCATCCCGCTGGCCCATCTCAAATGATGCCCGCACCGTGACGGTAGGCGTTTCCTCATTGGGCACAGCCAGCACCCGCACTTTATTGGACAGCGTGGTATCCCAGATGGCCGGGAGTTCAACGCTGGGATTTATACCGGGTGTGGGCTTCTGGCTGCGATCAAAGTTGTCCACCACCGGGCGCAGGGGCAGTTCAGAGCCTTCATCCGGGAAGTTCTCGGGAATAATCCGCTCCGGTGCTTCAAAATTCTGCTCAGCAGCAGCCAGTTCAACCGAGCCGTTGGGTACGATACTCAAAATCACCGCGGGCTTGCCCTGAATGTATTTATTGAAGACTCGTTTTACGTCCTCGGCCTGCACGCCCAGATAGCGTTTAATTTCAGCACCAATTCCTGCCGGGCTGCCCTGGTAGGTCTGGAAAGCAGCCAGGGTCGAAACCTTGCCGCTCACGCTCTGCAGGCCAAATACGCGGTTCGCCTCGAATTGCGCCTTGAACTTTTGCAGATCATCTTCACTGACTTCGCGCTCGGCAAACTCAGCAATGGTTTCGCGGATGGCTGTCTCCATTTCAGCCAGCGTTTCCCCGGAACCTGGATTCTGAATAACGATGAAGTACATTTCACAGGCCAGTTCGCGGCAACTGTGCTGTACATATGCCTGTACCGCACGACCGGTCTGCACCAGGCGCTTGTACAGCAGCGAGGCCTGGCCCTGCCCCATGATCTGGGCGGCAGCATCCAGTGCCGCTTCATCTTCCTGACCCATGTAAGTCGTCGGAATCAATAACGCGATGGCCGGCAAATGAATATTGTCTTCCAGGGTTAGGTAACGGTCCGCATCCAGTATCGCCGGTTGTTTGGCCAGGTTTTCTACTGCGGGACCTGCCGGTATCGGGCCGAAATATTTCTTGACCAGGCGCAGTGTTTCCATTGGATCAATATCGCCACCAATGGTCAGAGCCGCATTGTTCGGGCCATACCAGCGCAGGAAAAAGCGTTTGAGATCATCGACATTAGCCCGGTCCAGGTCTTCGATCCAACCGATCACCGGCCAGGAATACGGGTGGCTTTCCGGATACATGGCCTTGTTCAGTGTCTCAAAGGCGCGGCCATAGGGTTGGTTGTCCACCCGCTGACCACGTTCATTCTTGACCGTTTCGCGCTGAATCTCAAATTTCTCCTGTGTCACTGCAGGCAGCAGCAAACCCATGCGATCCGCTTCCAGCCACAGGGCTGTTTCAAGCTGATTGACCGGCACAGTCTCGAAATAATTGGTCCGATCCGAGTTGGTGCTGCCGTTCATCGTGCCGCCGGCATTGGAGATGATTTTGAAATGCTCATCATCGCCCACGTTTTCTGAACCCTGGAACATCATGTGTTCAAAAAAATGGGCGAAACCGGAACGCCCAACCTCTTCGCGGTTGGCTCCGACATGGTAGGTAACATCCACGTGTACCAGCGGGTCAGAGTGATCCTCGTGCAGAATAACCGTCAGGCCATTGTCCAGCATGTACTTGGTGTAGGGGATGGAAATACCACTGTCATCACCCTTGAATTCATCCACCAGCGTGATGCCTTCCGGCAGGGTTGAAGCCTCTGCAGCAGTCTCGGAATGAGTTACAGCAGGTTCGTGATCGACATTGCAGGCCGCCAGAATCAGTGGCAAAGAGAGAAAAAACAGCTTTTTCATTTAGGTTTCCCATGGAGTTTCTAGGTATCAATACAGACAAGATAGCCGTGAACTCTATCACACAGCCGACATGAATTGACGTGCCGATAGTTGGGGTAAACAAATGCGCCTATCTGACTCTGCTGCCGGTTTTCCGCAAAATCGCTTCGAGATCTGCAACCCGCACGGGTTTGGGCAAAAAGTCATCCATGCCCGCCGCAAGACAACGCTCCCGACTTTCCCTGGTAGCCTCCCCGGTCAGGGCGATAATACTCAAATGTTGCTTATTGTAATGCTCACGAATCCAGCGGGTTGCCTCAATACCACCCATCGTAGGCATGCGCAAGTCCATAAAAATTAGATCATAAATCCCGTTCATGGCGGCCGCCACGGCCTCCTGGCCATCAACAGCCTCATCCGGCTGGTAACCCATCTTGTTCAAAAACTGGCGTAACACCCGACGATTAATGGCATGGTCTTCAACAACCAGTATCTGCAGGGGAAATTTCTCGGCAAGATCGCTGGGGAATTCACTGTGGGCATTCCCAAAGACCGTATCGTCTGACAGCGCAGAGACATCAATGGGATCAACCTGTACCCGAACAGTGAAACGGACGGTGGTCCCCTTGCCCTCACTGCTTTCAATCCAGATTTTTCCACCCATCAACTCAGTGAGGCCTCTGGACATTGGCAAACCCAGCCCACCGGCCGATGTTCTAGCGGTTCCGCTGTCAGGCTGATCAAAGGGGTTGAAAATGGACTCCAGTTGGCTGGGCGAGATTCCCGTTCCCGTATCGGCAACCGCAAATTCGATGATCATCAGGCTATTTTCCAGGCTTTCACAGGATGCGCTCAAAGTGACTGTTCCCTTCTCCGTGTGTTGCACTGCATTGCTGAGAAGATTGATCAGCACCTGCTCCACGTGGTTGTCATCAAAAAAACTGACATACTCGGGGAGATCTTAAAGCTGGGATATGAGTTTGATGCCCTTGTTGTCGGCTCTTGCGCGAAACCTTTCCAAAATCTCGGTAACGCTTTCGTGCAGTTTGCAAGTCGCCATGTCAGCTTCTGTTTTTGTGGATTTAGCCTTGATGGAGTCGGGCGTGCTTTCAATCAGTTCCAACAGTGCAGTTCCGCTGTTGCGGATGATTGCTGCGAATTCCAGTGGTCTTTGTCCGAGGTTTTCATCAAGCAACAAGGACGTCATGCCCATGATCGAGTTGATCGGCGTGCGAAACTCATGGTTCATGTCAGCCATGAATTTTTTCCGTGCAAGTTGCTCGGCTGAAGTCCAGCGCCGAGCCAGTTCGGCGTGGTAATTATCCCGCAGTTGCTGCAGGTAAGATCGCTTGGCCAGACCACCATCCTGAACCAGAAACGCCATTAACACCAGGTAACCGATGATGAGGAGCGCTTTTGCGAAGCCGCCCACGATAAAAACAGCGATACCAAATGGCAGCAATACACAAACCAGGAAGATAATCTGTGCGCTACGCCTGACGGACAAAGCGCTGGTTGCGGCCGCTACGCAACCGGCCGAGAGGACAATCGTCAGCACAACTTCCTGGGCAGCCCAGTAATGCCATATAACCACCCCGGCAACAACACCCAGGGTCAGGCTTTGGAGGGCAGTCAGAACGCTAAACTGGATAACTGCCCGCTCGCCAATGCGGTCGTAGCGAGCCTCGAATCCACGGGCAAACCAGACCCGTATGACACCCACCGCCACCAACAGGAGCGCTTCGACCGCAACAACCCAGCCATAATCTGCAAGGATCGGCGTGCCCAGCAACATAATCAGGGAAATTACCGCATAAACGGGTGCGCCAACGATTGAACGGCGAGCCAACTCCAAAGCCGAAGAACGCTCAACATAGCTCTCGAGGTCCGGTGCCCGGTTCAGGCTCTGCGTGGAATTTTGTAAACTGGACTGCTCAGTGGAAATGGACATTTCTGCAAACCATCCCATATCAAGAGGACAGCCGCGCCCTAAAACTGCTGTGACTGTCCTTAGCCACTTGCCCAAACCCCCTGCCTCTATGATAAGTCATAAGGGCACGTTATTCTAGCGCCATCTCATTTAGGCTTTCTCATTAAATTACAAAACGGTTTTGCCCCGAGAGATGCTGGTGTCATTGGTGGTTTGCTACAGGCAAGCACTCACCGGGGGCCAAAATCCTTTTTTGGCTCCCGGGATGGGGTCTGAATGACTCTCGAAATGGGCTTGGATTACACCCGTGCTGCTTCCTTGCTACTGCTTCCTTGCTACTGCTTCCTTGCTACTGCTTCCTTGCTGCTGCTTCCTTGCTGCTGCTTCCTTGCTGCTGCTTCCTTGCTGCTATTCCCTGTTGTTCCCCTGCTGCTTGCTTGTTAAAGGCGCCTTCCTGGCTCCTTACTTATCCTGCAACCATATAGTCTCTCATTCAGAGACAAGTGAACACTGTATAAACTGACAGACTTGCAGGAAAAAACTACAAGAACGACTGCGCCTTGATGGCCATGGTTCGGGATGGGCCGATGCCACTTTCCGGATGCGCAACAAGCTACTTTTGTCCGCTGTCCCATGACAGCGATGAAATCGCTGCAATGGTTAGCGGATGATAACTGGAGCGAGCCTGATCAAAAAGGGCCTGAGCCAGAACGCTGTCTTCACCATTAGCCAACAAGGCTTTGTACACAGGCTTCACCAGCCGGGTACGCCCATACCGGTTCAGGTAGGAACGCATTTCATCATACGCCGGACGGTATTTTCTGACGGCAGCCTGAATAAACCAGGCCCGGGCAATTTCTGAGTTCCTGGCGGTGCTCAGACCCAGAGCCTGATCGAGTTCCCGCAGTTGCCGCTCTGACAGCTCATCGGGAAGTGCTTTGAGGAAGGCGACCATGGCTTGCGGACTCCAGTCCTCAGCAGGCAATTCAGTAGCCGGCAGCTCACCACTGGACCAGGTGATTGCCATGGCGGCCGCCCGTTTGAGGCTGCTTGAGGCGGGAATCAACGCATTGTCGGGAATGCCCGTCTGGTATAACCACTCCTCAACCTGCACTCGTGAGTAATGTCCGGGGAATTTTTGCAACAGGTTCGCATCAATGTAATCAAGGAATTGCTCGCTGCTGATGGCCTGGAAACTGAAATGCTCAAAATACCCGGCCAGGTACTTATCAAAACGATCCCTGCCGAATGCGGCCTCAAGGGTCTCCAGCATCAACTGTCCTTTGGAGTATTCCAGTCCCTCCTGGCCAACATCCGGATCCCCAAACTGAAAAACCGGCGCCAGGTGCT
>JAJRRA010000053.1 GCA_024279945.1 Gammaproteobacteria bacterium | reverse complement strand
TAAGCCGTGAAATCGCCGCCACGCGCTTCCGCACACACCTTCGTCATCGCCGCCGTCAGCGTCGTCTTGCCGTGATCAACATGACCAATCGTGCCCACGTTGACATGAGGTTTTGTTCGTTCAAATTTTTCTTTGGACATGAGTCAATCCTCTCTAATCTTCCTTAAATCAAAGCCCTGCCAATATCCGCTAACAATATCTACCTGGCTCAAGCGGTTTTCTTGATAATTTTTTCGGCAACACTGGCCGGCGCTTCGGCATAGTGGTCGAATTCCATGGTATAAGTCGCGCGCCCCTGGGTCTGAGATCTTAGGTCGGTAGCGTAACCAAACATTTCTGAGAGCGGAACATGTGCGTTCACCATTTTGCCCGCCGGGCTGTCTTCCATGCCCTGCAAAATACCGCGCCGACGGGTCAGATCACCCATTACATCGCCCATGTAATCTTCAGGCGTGACCACTTCAACCTTCATCATGGGTTCGAGTAAAACAGGATCAGCAATCAGCGCCGCATTCCTGAATGCCATGGAGCCGGCAATTTTGAACGCCATTTCCGAGGAATCGACTTCATGATACGAGCCATCATACAGCGTCACTTTTGCATCAACGACGGGATAACCCGCAATCACACCGTTGGTCATCTGCTCCTGGATACCCTTGTTCACCGAGTTGATATACTCACGCGGGATTACACCACCAACAATCGCATTCTCAAATTCGTAACCTTCACCCTTTTCGTTCGGCTCCAGTTTGATTTTGACGTGACCGTACTGGCCGCGGCCACCGGACTGACGTACAAATTTACCCTCAGCCTCAACACTTTTGCGGATGGTCTCGCGGTATGCAACCTGCGGACGGCCAACGTTGGCCTCCACTTTGAACTCACGTTTCATGCGGTCGACAATGATGTCGAGGTGCAACTCACCCATACCGGAAATAATGGTCTGCCCGGATTCTTCATCTGTGTGAACACGGAATGAAGGATCTTCCTGGGCCAGCTTGGATAATGCGATACCCATCTTTTCCTGGTCAGCCTTTGTTCTGGGCTCAACCGCCACCGAGATAACGGGATCAGGAAATTCCATCCGTTCCAGCGTAATAACGTTATGAAGGTCACACAGGGTATCACCGGTCGTGACATCCTTCAGGCCCACAGCCGCAGCAATATCACCGGCATAAACTTCCTTGATCTCATCCCGTGAATTCGAGTGCATCTGCAGGATCCGTCCAAACCGTTCCTTTTTGCCCCTGACCGCGTTGTAAACCGTATCACCTGATTTCAGGACACCGGAATATACGCGGAAGAAGGTCAAGGTGCCGACATAGGGGTCAGTAGCAATTTTGAATGCCAGCGCAGCAAAGGGTTCGTCGTCTGAACTGTGGCGCACACCCTCGGTTCCATCTTCATTAATACCGGTAATGGGCGGAACATCCAGCGGAGACGGCATCAGGTGGATAATGGAATCGAGCAGAGCCTGTACACCCTTGTTCTTAAACGCCGTGCCACAAAGGCAGGGAATGATCTCATTCGCTATCGTACCTTTGCGCAAGCCGTCGATAATCTGTTTATCGCTCAACTCACCGCCCTCGAGATACAGATCCATCAACTCCTCAGAAGCCTCGGCAGCCGCCTCAACCATGAATTCACGAGCAGATACCGCTGCAGCTTGAAGATCAGCAGGTATATCCCGTGCTTCGTAGGTCATACCCTGGTTTTCAGTATCCCAGTAGATGGCCTTCATCCGGATCAGGTCGATGATTCCTGCAAAATCTTCTTCAGCACCGATCGGCAGCTGAACAGGCACGGGGCGAGCGCCCAGGCGCTCTTTGATCTGTCTGACAACCCGTTCAAAATCTGCACCGGTGCGATCCATTTTATTGACGAACGCGATGCGCGGGACGTTATAACGCGTTGCCTGGCGCCAAACGGTTTCAGACTGGGGTTGCACGCCACCGACTGCACAGAACACAGCAACCGCCCCGTCCAGGACGCGTAGCGAACGTTCCACCTCGATCGTAAAATCAACGTGGCCCGGCGTATCAATGATATTGATGCGATGTTCCGCGAACTGCTGATCCATACCTTTCCAGAAACAGGTCGTAGCAGCAGACGTAATGGTAATACCACGCTCCTGCTCCTGCTCCATCCAGTCCATAGTGGCATTGCCATCATGAACCTCACCGATTTTGTGCGAAACACCGGTGTAGAACAGGATTCGTTCGGTCGTGGTCGTCTTACCGGCATCAATATGCGCCATGATGCCGATGTTGCGATACCGTTCAATTGGCGTACTACGGGCCACTTTCTATACCTCAATAAATTCTGTATTCAGGCTGGCCACTACTGCCAGCGCCAAACCTACCAACGATAATGGGCGAAGGCCTTATTGGCTTCAGCCATTCTGTGTGTATCTTCACGCTTCTTAACCGCAGAACCGCGTTGTTCGACCGCATCAAGCAATTCACCTGCCAGGCGGCCGGGCATGTTCTTTTCACCCCGCTTTCGTGCTGCATCGATAATCCAGCGCATGGCAAGAGTCTGGCGACGCTTGGGGCGTACTTCCACCGGCACCTGGTAGGTCGCACCACCCACACGGCGGGACTTGACTTCCACCATCGGGCTTACATTTTCCAGTGCCTTTTCGACCAACTCCACCGGCTCAGCGCTCTTGTTTCTGTCACTAATGGTTTCAATGGCTCCATAGACGATTCTTTCGGCTACGGATTTCTTGCCACTCACCATCACCATGTTGATGAAGCGCGTTATCATTTCACTGCCAAACTTGGGGTCGGGCAGGATTTCTCTGGAGAAATTAGTATGCTTTCTTGACATTTCTCTTTCCGTTATCGTGTGTCAGTGGATATCAGTTTTTGGGACGTTTGGTGCCGTACTTGGAACGGCCTTGCCGGCGATCGCTTACACCTGCCGTATCAAGGCTTCCGCGCACGGTATGGTAGCGAACACCAGGCAGATCTTTTACACGACCGCCCCTGATCAATACCACGCTGTGCTCCTGCAAATTATGGCCTTCCCCACCGATGTAACTGGTGACCTCAAAGCCATTCGTCAGGCGCACACGCGCTACCTTGCGCAACGCAGAATTCGGCTTTTTCGGTGTGGTTGTGTAAACACGTGTACACACGCCCCGTTTCTGCGGGCAACCTTCCAGCGCTGGTACATTGCTCTTGTAAGCTTTGTCTTTGCGCGGCTTACGTACAAGTTGGTTGATCGTCGCCATAATTATTCCTGTTGCAAAAAACTTCGGTACCGGCTTTCTCGGTGCGAATAAAACAAAATTGCGGAAGAACCCCCCCAACCGCGGAAAGAACGCAAACAAAAACGCTCTCTTCTGATAATGCCAAACGCCCAACCCCGCAAAATATTGCCCGGGATTGGGCGCCGTTGAGTCCGGCCCACGCGCCGGCGACATCGGCTCTCCGTAACGGTCTTTTTACCGCACGGCCCTCCTTCGGGAGGGGTTCAGTTGTCTTAGCCGGGCAATTATGACAGGGTTCACCCCCCCTGACAACACCCATGGATAATATTTTCTTGTAAGATCCCGCTTGCGGGTGACAGGCCTGACTTCGCCGGCAAGCGGTCTCTTACATCTGTAAGTAATTACTTTTCTTCGCCCGCAAGCGGGCTCTTACAGGGCGATTAGCTGCTCTTCTCCGCCTCATTGTCCAGGTTGGCAAATTCCTCGGCAGCGATAGCCGAGGCCAGGGCCGCCAGGTCGATTCCAGTTTCCTCTTCCACCGGACGTTTACGTGACTTGTGGTAAGCCATACCCGTACCCGCCGGGATCAGACGACCAACAATTACATTTTCCTTGAGACCACGCAGATGATCCGTTGTGCCACGCACTGCAGCTTCGGTCAGCACCCGGGTGGTTTCCTGGAATGATGCCGCAGAAATAAAGGACTCTGTGGCCAGCGATGCTTTGGTGATACCCAGCAAAATCCTCTGGTACTCTGCCGGCCGGCCACCCTCTTTTTCAACCGCTGCATTTTCTTCCTTCAGGCGGAATACATCAAGCTGTTCACCACGTAGTAACTTGGTGTCACCCGGATCTCGAACTTCAACTTTGCGCAGCATCTGGCGAACAATGACCTCGATCTGCTTGTCGTTTATCCGCACACCCTGCAAGCGATACACGTCCTGGATTTCCTTCACGAGATAATCATCCAGCGCTTCTACCCCCAGCAGGCGGAGAATGTCATGCGGATCGGGGTCACCAATAACAATGGTTTCACCTTTTGCCACCCGCTCACCCTCAAAGACGATCACATGACGCCACTTGGGAATCAGTTCCTCGTAATGTTCGCCATCATCCTGCGTAATAACCAGGCGCTGCTTGCCCTTGGTGTCCTTGCCAAAGCTGATAATGCCTGAAACTTCCGCCAGGATAGACGACTCTTTCGGCTTACGCGCTTCGAACAAATCGGCGACCCGAGGCAAACCACCCGTGATATCACGAGTCTTTGATGATTCCTGGGGAATACGTGCCAACACGTCACCCACCTTCACATCCTGACCATCCTGCATCTGTACGATGGAACCGGATTGCAGGAAGTAGTGAGCCGGAATTTCGGTTCCGGCAAGGAATAGTGTCTTGCCCTTCTTGTCACCCAGGCTGATCATCGGACGCAAATCTTTGCCTTCGCTGCCACGCTGTTTTGGATCCGTCACCACCAGACTGGTCAGGCCGGTGACGTCATCCACCACCTCGTTGACGGTGACGCCATCGATGATTTCGTGGAAACTCACTTTACCGGCCACTTCGGTCACAATTGGGTGTGTATGTGGATCCCAGTTTGCGGTTATGTCACCGGCTTTGACGGATTTTCCATCGCGCACCGAAATGATTGCACCGTAAGGAACCTTGTAGCGCTCACGCTCCCGGCCATGCTGATCAATCACCGACAACTCACCTGACCTGGAAACGGCAACCAGTTTCTTATCGGCATTGACCACGGTTTTCATGTTGTGCAA
The DNA here is from genome assembly GCA_024279945.1 of Gammaproteobacteria bacterium. Taxonomy (GTDB): domain Bacteria; phylum Pseudomonadota; class Gammaproteobacteria; order Xanthomonadales; family SZUA-36; genus JAJRRA01. Next base: position 11,030 of record JAJRRA010000053.1, on the reverse strand, counting down.
GCGGATGGTACCACTGCGTTTTACCTGGATATGATCCACGGCGGCATCTCTGGATGCTGCACCGCCGATGTGGAAGGTACGCATGGTTAACTGAGTACCCGGCTCACCGATAGACTGAGCCGCGATAACCCCGACCGCCTCTCCGATATTAACCAGGTCACCACGTGCCAGGTCGCGTCCGTAACAATAGGTGCACACGCCGTGGCGTGTTTCACAGGTAATGGTTGAACGCACCAACACCCGGTCAACGCCCGCATTCTCCAACTCTTCGACCATTCGCTCATCGAGCAGGGTGTTGCGGGCACACAAAACTTCATCGGTTCCCGGCTGCAGAATATCCTGAGCCACCATTCGACCCAGCACACGTTCGCGTAAGGGTTCCACCACATCACCACCCTCAACGATTGGGTGCATGGTGACGCCACGCTCAGTCCCACAGTCAACTTCGGTTGTAACCAGATCCTGGGCAACATCCACCAGGCGCCGTGTCAGGTAACCGGAGTTAGCGGTCTTCAGGGCCGTATCGGCCAGTCCTTTGCGTGCACCGTGAGTGGAAATAAAATACTGCAATACATCCAGCCCTTCACGGAAGTTGGCCGTGATCGGGGTTTCGATAATAGATCCGTCCGGCTTGGCCATCCAACCACGCATTCCGGCCAACTGCCTGATCTGTGCAGCAGAACCTCGGGCGCCCGAGTCAGCCATGATGAAAATGGAGTTCATGGAGTCTTCCTCCACGCGGTTCCCTTCACTGTCCTTGACCAGGCTCTTGCCCATGCCCTGCATCATGGCGCGGGCAACCTGTTCGTTGGTGCGTGACCAGATGTCCACAACCTTGTTGTAGCGTTCCCCGGAAGTCACCAGTCCTGAAACATACTGGTTCTGAATTTCGACAACCTCAGCTTCGGCCGCTGCGAGTATGGTCTTTTTCTCTTCCGGCACGACCAGATCATCAATGCCGATCGATACGCCGGCCAGGGTGGCGTAATGGAAACCGGTGTACATCAACTTGTCTGCAAACACCACCGTCTTTTTCAGGCCCAGGCGACGGTAGCAGGAGTTGATCAACCCGGAAATCTGCTTCTTCTTCAGCGTCTCATTTAACATGTGAAACGGCATACCCTCAGGTCGGATTTCCGCCAGCAGGGCGCGACCAACCGTGGTTTCCACCAGGCTGGTCTCATGACGTTCATCACCGAGTTCTGAGATGATGGTTTCATCAATGCGAACTTTAATTTGCGCGTGCAGTTGCACTGCCTTGTTTTCAAACGCCCGGTGCACTTCATCGATATCACTGAAGTACATACCCTCACCGGCTGAGCCAGTCAACTGGCGCGTCATGTAATACAAGCCAAGCACAACATCCTGGGTAGGAACAATGATGGGCTCACCGTTGGCCGGCGAAAGGATGTTGTTGGTGGACATCATCAATGCACGGGCTTCCAACTGGGCTTCAACCGACAACGGAATATGCACGGCCATCTGATCACCGTCAAAGTCAGCATTAAAGGCGGTGCACACCAGCGGGTGAAGCTGAATGGCCTTACCCTCAATCAACACCGGCTCGAATGCCTGGATGCCCAGCCTGTGCAGGGTCGGCGCCCGATTCAGCATGACCGGATGTTCACGGATCACCTCGGACAGGATATCCCAAACCTCCGCGCGTTCCGATTCCACCAGCTTCTTGGCAGCCTTAATGGTGGCGGCCATACCCCGCCGCTGCAGCTTGCTGAAAATAAACGGTTTGAACAACTCCAGCGCCATTTTCTTTGGCAAACCACATTCATGCAGCCGGAGTTTCGGGCCAACCACGATAACGGAACGGCCTGAATAATCGACTCGTTTACCCAGCAGGTTCTGCCGGAAACGGCCTTGCTTGCCCTTGATCATATCGGCCAGGGATTTCAGCGGACGCTTGTTGGTGCCGGTAATTGCACGGCCACGGCGGCCATTGTCCAGCAGGGCATCTACGGCTTCCTGCAACATGCGCTTTTCATTGCGCACAATGATATCCGGTGCATTGAGCTCCAGCAGACGCTTCAGGCGATTATTACGGTTGATGGCGCGACGATACAGGTCATTGAGATCTGAGGTCGCGAAACGCCCTCCATCCAGTGGCACCAACGGACGCAGGTCCGGCGGTAACACCGGCAGCACCGTCATGATCATGAACTCGGGACGGTTGCCCGACTCAAGGAAACCTTCGACCAGCTTGAGGCGTTTTGACAGTCGTTTCAGTTTGGTCACGGAGCGGGTGGCCCCCACTTCTTCACGCAAACGGACAGCCTGCTCTTTCAGATCAATATCTTTCAGAAGCTCACGTATCGCTTCAGCACCCATCTTGGCATTGAACTCATCGCCCCACTCTTCCATCGTATCCAGATACTGCTCATCAGTGAGCAACTGGCCACGTTCCAGCGTGGTCATTCCCGCATCGAGAACTACGTAGGACTCGAAATAGAGAATGCGTTCGATGTCGCGCAGGGTCATGTCCAGCATCAGGCCGATACGCGATGGCAGCGACTTCAGGAACCAGATATGCGCCACCGGGCTGGCCAGTTCGATATGAGCCATGCGCTCACGGCGAACCTTCGTCAGGGTGACCTCGGTGCCGCATTTTTCACAGACCACACCGCGATGTTTCATGCGCTTGTACTTACCGCACAGGCATTCGTAATCTTTGACCGGGCCAAAAATTGCCGCGCAGAACAGGCCATCACGTTCCGGTTTGAAGGTACGGTAGTTAATGGTTTCCGGCTTCTTTACCTCACCAAAGGACCATGAACGAATCAGATCCGGTGGTGCAAGACCGATACGAATTGCGTCAAAATCAAGCGGCTGGCGCTGTCTGCCGTAGAGATTGAGTAAGTCTCTCATTGCCCATCTCCTCCTAATCAGGTTTCTTCAAGTTCGATGTTAATGGCCAGTGAACGAATTTCTTTCACAAGGACATTAAAGGATTCAGGCATACCTGCCGCCATCTGGTGGTTCCCATCGACAATATTTTTATACATCTGGTTACGGCCACTGACATCATCAGATTTGACCGTCAGCATTTCCTGTAGCGTATACGCCGCACCATAAGCTTCCAGAGCCCAAACCTCCATTTCACCGAAGCGCTGACCACCAAACTGCGCCTTGCCGCCCAGCGGTTGCTGGGTCACCAGGCTGTACGGACCGGTGGAACGGGCATGCATCTTATCGTCCACCAGGTGATTTAGTTTCAGCATGTACATGTAACCAACGGTAACCGGGCGCTCGAAGGGATCTCCCGTCCGGCCGTTATACAGAATAGTCTGACCGCTTTCCGGCAACTGCGCGAGTTTAAGCAATTGCTTGATCTCTTTTTCATCCGCACCGTCAAACACCGGTGTGGCCATGGGCACGCCCTGTTTCAGGTTTTGCGCCATGGTCAATACCTCCTCATCGGAGAAGCTATCCATATCGACCCGTTCTTTGCGATCACTGTTATAGATATCGCTCAGGAACCTGCGGACTTTGCCAATCTTGTCTTTTTGTTCGAGCATTTCGCCGATGCGGTGACCCAGGCCTTTCGCTGCCCAGCCCAGGTGGACTTCCAGCACCTGGCCAATATTCATTCGGGAAGGCACTCCCAGGGGGTTCAACACGACATCGACGGGAGTGCCATCTTCCATGTAGGGCATATCCTCGGCCGGTACAATCATTGAAATCACCCCCTTGTTACCGTGGCGGCCAGCCATTTTGTCACCCGGTTGAATGCGCCGCCGGACAGCCATATAGACCTTGACCATCTTGAGCACTCCGGGAGCCAAGTCATCACCCTGGATGATTTTGCCCTTCTTCTCTTCAAAGCGGGCATCAAATCCTTTGCGCTGCTCCTTCAACTGATCAGCCATCTGTTCCATCAATTCGTTGATGGAATCGGTGCGCATACGGATATTGAACCAGTCCTCCCGGTCAAGACCGGCAAGGTAATCTGCGGTGATCTTGCTGCCTTTCTTCAGGCCTGCGGGCCCCTTGTCGGCCACCTTGCCTACCAGCACGTCTTCCAGGCGATGGAAGATGATGTTTTCTACGATACGCAACTGATCATCAAGGTCTTTGCGAACGTGGCGCAGTTGCTCCTTTTCGATGGACATGGCCCGCTCGTCTTTTTCCACGCCATCACGGGTGAAGACCTGCACATCGATAACGGTTCCATCCATGCCGCTGGAAACGCGCAGGGAAGTATCCTTCACATCTGATGCTTTCTCACCGAAAATGGCACGCAACAATTTTTCTTCCGGCGTCAGCAACGTTTCACCCTTGGGCGTGACCTTGCCGACCAGAATATCGCCCGCACTGACCTCGGCGCCAATGTAGACAATACCTGACTGATCCAGCTTGTTGAGGTTGTGCTCACCGACGTTGGGAATATCAGCCGTGATTTCCTCGGAGCCCAGTTTGGTATCGCGCGCTACACAGGTGAGTTCTTCAATGTGGATCGTGGTGTAACGGTCTTCCTCAACCACACGCTCAGAAATCAGGATGGAATCTTCGAAGTTATAACCGTTCCAGGGCATGAATGCGACCAGCATGTTCTGGCCCAGCGCGAGTTCTCCCAGATCCGTAGACGGACCGTCTGCCAGTACATCACCACTGGAAACCCGGTCACCTACCCGCACCAGCGGACGCTGATTCATGCAGGTATTCTGGTTCGAGCGCTGGTACTTGGTCAGGTTATAGATATCAACACCGGGATCATCGGCTGGAACTTCATTTTCATTGACGCGCACCACGATCCGGCCAGCGTCAACCTGGTCAATCACACCACCGCGTTTTGCTACTGCAGTTACGCCGGAGTCTGTAGCAACAGCACGCTCCATCCCGGTGCCCACCAACGGCTTTTCCGCCCTCAGCGTTGGAACCGCCTGACGCTGCATATTGGAACCCATCAAGGCGCGATTGGCATCATCATGCTCCAGGAACGGGACCAGAGATGCCGCCACAGAAACAATCTGTTTAGGAGATACGTCCATGAAATTGATTTCAGACGGTCCTTTGAGCGTAAACTCTCCCTGGTGGCGGCAGGGTATGAATTCGTCAACGAATTTGCCGGTTTTGTCCAATTCTGCATTCGCCTGGGCAATAACGAAATCACCTTCAACAATGGCAGACAGGTACTCGACTTCGTCTGTCGCCCTACCGTCAGTCACCTTCCGGTAAGGCGTTTCCAGGAAACCATAATCGTTGGTTCTTGCGTACACGGCAAGTGAGTTAATCAGTCCGATATTCGGACCTTCCGGTGTCTCAATCGGACAGACGCGACCGTAGTGCGTCGGGTGCACATCACGTACCTCAAAGCCTGCACGCTCACGCGTCAAACCGCCCGGACCCAGTGCGGATACGCGGCGTTTGTGTGTCACTTCGGAAAGGGGATTGTTCTGATCCATGAACTGGCTGAGCTGCGAAGAGCCAAAGAACTCCTTAACAGCCGCCGCAACCGGCTTGGCGTTGATCAGTTCCTGAGGTGACAGGCCTTCGCTTTCGGCCACTGAAAGGCGCTCACGAACCGCACGTTCAACGCGAACCAGACCAACACGGAATACGTTCTCGGCCATTTCACCGACACTGCGTACCCGGCGGTTACCCAGGTGATCAATGTCATCGACACTGCCTTTACCGTTACGAATATCAATCAACACGCGGAGGACGGCCAGAATGTCTTCGCGGTTCAGTATGCCCGAACCCTCAATTTCAGTTCTGCCGACGCGACGATTAAACTTCATCCTGCCGACAGCGGACAGGTCATAGCGCTCTTCGGCGAAGAACAGATTCCTGAACAGGTTCTGTGCCGCATCCTTGGTCGGTGGCTCACCGGGACGCATCATGCGATAAATATCGACCAGCGCTTCCAGTTCATTGCTTGTTGGGTCCACATTCAGTGTGTTGGAAATGTAGGGGCCGTGGTCCAGGTCGTTCACATGAAGAATATTCAGACTCTTGATGCCGGCACCGCGAAGTTCTTCCAGCAACTCCTCCGTCAGTTCGGCATTGGCATCAGCCAGAACCTCTCCGGACTCCTTGTCAAGGATGGTATTTGCAACAATTTTTCCCAGCAGATACTCATCGGGTACTTCAAGCGCTTTTACCCCGGCATCCTCAATCATCTTGATGTGGCGGGCGGTGATTCTCTTGCCTTTTGCTACCAGCATCTTTCCGGTTTTGCTGCGGATATCAAAAAAGGCAGTTTCTCCGCGTAGGCGACCCGGAATCAGCGCCAGCTTGGCACCGGACTTCTTTAACGTAACCCTGGTGGTCTCAAAAAATGTCTCCAGAATTTCTTCGTTATTCATACCCAGTGCACGAAGCAGGATGGTCACCGGTAACTTACGGCGACGATCGATTCGGGTGTAGATTCCATCTTTCGGATCAAACTCGAAATCCAGCCATGAGCCACGGTAAGGGATGACCCGGGCTGAGAACAGCAATTTACCGCTGGAGTGAGTCTTGCCCTTGTCGTGGTCAAAAAACACACCCGGAGAGCGGTGGAGTTGCGAAACAATGACCCGTTCGGTGCCGTTAACAATAAAGGTTCCGGTTTCCGTCATCAGCGGCAGGTCACCCATATAGACTTCCTGTTCCTTGACGTACTTGACCGGTTTGACCTTGGCGGAACTTTCCCGGTCATAAATAACCAGGCGGACCTTCACGCGCAAGGGCGCACCATAGGACATGCCCCGCAATTTGCACTCTTTCACATCGAAAACAGGTGTACCCAGCTTATAGCTTACATACTCAAGCGCGGCGTTCCCCGAATAGGCAACAATGGGAAATACTGATTTCAGCGCACCATGCAGGCCTCGCTCGCGCCGCTCATCCGCCGGAACTTCAAGCTGTAAATACTCCCGGTAGGAACGAATCTGCGTTTCCAGCAGGTAAGGCACATCAAGAACCGATGTCCGTTTGCCGAAGTCTTTGCGAATGCGTTTTTTTTCCGTAAAAGAGTAACTCATGTTCTGATTCCGCCTATATGCGATCAAAATTCATAGAAATACAAACAGAAGCAGGCCGGAGACTATTGTCCCCAGCCGCTTCTTTCAAGCCTCGTAAATCAGGCAAGAAGATTTACTTGACCTCGACAGAAGCACCAACTTCTTCGAGCTTCTTGGCAACTTCTTCTGCTTCTTCTTTGGTAACAGCTTCCTTGATATTGGCAGGTGCACTTTCAACCAGATCCTTGGCTTCTTTCAAACCCAGACCGGTGATTTCACGTACCACCTTGATCACCGGAACCTTCTGCGAACCGAAGGAGGACATAAACACATCAAACTCTGTCTGTTCTTCCGCTTCAGCAACTTCACCGCCAGCGGGGCCGGCAGCGATAGCAACCGGTGCAGCGGCTGAAACACCAAACTTCTCTTCCATTGCACTGATGAGGTCTACGACGTCCATCACGCTCATGTTGGAAATTGTTTCGAGGATATCTTCTTTTGAAACGGCCATTGTCGTCTCCATATTTTCAAATACAGGGGCTATATGCCCACTGTGTGATTAATAAAAGGGGTTAATATTTTTCAAGCAGCCTGCTTTTCGTCCCGTACAGCAGCCACGGTCCGAACCAACTTGGTATGCGGTTCGGCAAGGGTCCGTACGAATTTCTCGATCGGCGCCTTCATCACACCCATCAGCATCGCGATGCCCTGATCGTAGGTCGGCAAGCTGGCCAGACGGGTCAGTTCAGACGCGTCGTACAGTTCCCCACCCACAGCAACAAGTTTCGCGATGAGATTGTTATGGTCTTTTGCATAATCCTTGACCAGGCGTGCTGCAGCACCAGGATCTTCCATACTGAAAGCAAACAGGAGTGGTCCTGTAAGCGAATCCTGCATGCATTCGTAGTCGGTGCCCTCAACGGCCCTGCGCACCAGAGTATTTTTGGCTACCTTGAGAAAAACACCACCTTCGCGAGCCTGAGCACGCAATTGGGTCATCTCCTCAACGGTCAATCCGCGATACTCTGCAGCAACAGCGGCAAGCGCCTTGTTGGCCACATCGGCCACTTCAGCAACTACTGCTTTCTTCTGCTCAATAGTGAGCGCCATTGGTTACCTCCTGGAGTCTTCATCGCCGGTAAACCGGCTACCAGACTCGGTTCCAGTGGATACCCCGCTACTCAATCGAACTGACCCATGTCCAGCTCTGACCCCCACAATCTCGACCACAGTCTCAATTGAGTAGCGGGGCTGCCACCATCTGCGCAGGCCGTGACCGGTCACCCGGTTCACCCTTAAACAAGCCTCCACCCCAAACCTAACAGCGGAGACGCTGCACCTGCGGTCTCTGACGGCCCATCCCTCCACCAGACCGGCTGAACCTTTTACAGATTCGAAAAGCCGATCCAGGGACAGGGGCAGCCCGTCCATCCATCACCCGCTGTACCAGCCAGGCGATAAAATACTTGAGAAGCCTCTGACCTGTTCCTGAACTCCATTCCGGGTTCGGAACAAATCAGAGATTCCTTAGAAATCCAACGTTGTCCTGTCAACCACAATGCCGGGACCCATGGTCGTCGACAACGCAACTTTTTGAACATATATACCTTTGGAAGAAGCGGGTTTCAGCTTGACCAGATCACCGATCAAGGCATGAAGATTGCCCTTCAACGCATTCACATCAAAATCGGCCTTACCGATTGTGGTATGGATGATGCCCGCCTTATCCGTGCGGTAACGAACCTGACCGGACTTGGCATTCTTCACCGCTGTTTCGACATCGGTAGTTACGGTGCCTACTTTCGGGTTCGGCATCAGGCCTCTGGGTCCCAGTACCTGGCCCAGTTTGCCAACCACACGCATGGCATCAGGGGTTGCAATTACGACATCGAAATTGAGGTCACCTTCCTTGATCTGGTCATGCAGGTCATCCATACCGACAACGTCTGCGCCGGCAGCTTTGGCCTTCTCTGCATTTTCGCTTTGAGCAAATACGGCAACCCGCACCTTCTTACCGGTGCCATTGGGCAAGACGGTGGAGCCACGAACATTCTGGTCTGACTTACGCGGGTCGACACCCAGGCGAATGGCTACATCCACCGACTCGGTGAACTTAACTTTGCTGCCGCCTTTCAGGATTTCGAGTGCTTCATCAATGGTGTACGCTTTTCCAGGCTCGATCTGTTCCCGAATTGCGCTCATTCTTTTACCCGACCTGGACATTACTCGACTCCTTCCGTGGTGATGCCCATGCTGCGGGCTGAACCGGCAATTGTCCTGACCGCTGCGTCCATGTCCGCTGCAGTCAGGTCCGGATCTTTAGCCGTAGCAATTTCTTCCAGTTGAGCACGCGTGACCTTACCCACCTTGCGGGTATTCGGCTCGCCGCTCCCCTTGGGAATACCGGCCGCTTTCCTCAACAACACCGACGCCGGTGGCGTCTTGGTAATGAAGGTAAAGCTCCGATCCGCATAGACCGTGAGGATCACGGGAATCGGCATGCCGCTTTCCATCGCCTGGGTCTTGGAATTGAATGCTTTGCAGAATTCCATGATATTGACACCATGCTGGCCCAGGGCAGGACCAACGGGTGGACTTGGATTTGCCTGGCCAGCAGGCACCTGCAGCTTGATATAAGCTGATACTTTCTTAGCCATTTTTTATCTCCCCGGGTTCAATCGCCTGGCAACCAGTGCCTGGGCTCCCCGTCTGTCCAACCAACAAATTAAAGCAATCAGGACTTCTCGACCTGGTGGAACTCCAGTTCCACCGGTGTTGAACGTCCAAAAATCAATACCGCTACTTTCAGGCGGCTTTTGTCGTAGTCCACATCTTCGACCACGCCATTGAAATCATTGAATGGCCCATCAACCACACGGACCATTTCACCCGGCTCGAACAATACTTTCGGCCTGGGTTTGTCGGCGCCTTCCTGCAAGCGGTTCAGGATGGCATCGGCTTCCTTCTGGCTGATCGGTGCGGGCCGTTCAGCAGTACCCCCGATAAAACCCATTACTTTAGGCACATCCTTGACCAGGTGCCAGGTTTCATCGGTCATTTCCATTTCCACCAATACGTAGCCGGGGAAAAACTTACGGTCTGAGCGACGTTTCTGGCCACCCTTCATTTCGACTACTTCCTCCGTCGGCACCAGCACATCGCCGAACATATCTTCCATGGCAGCACGCATAATACGGTCTTCCAGCGAACGTTTTACCTGCTTTTCATAGCCTGAATATGCATGGACTACGTACCATCGCTTAGCCATCCCTTATCCCCCGATCAACGAACGCACGCCAGCGCCCAGTCCCCAGTCAACTACGGCCAGAAACAGGGAAATCAGGATGGTTACGATCACCACCATCAAGGCTGTCTGCAGCGTTTCCTGGTGGGTCGGCCAAACGACCTTACGCCGCTCGATATCCGATTCCTTCAAAAACCGGAAGAAGGCAGCGCCCGGATCAGATTGCGCAGTAATAAATGAAGCCACCAAAACCACAACCATCAAGCCTACGACCCGAACCGCCGTAATGGCCATGCTCTGGAAATAGTAATAAGCTGCAATACCAGCCAGCAACAGCACGGCTGCCACGGCCAGCATCAAGGTATTAACGATAGACGGCTTTCCTGTGTCTGCCTTAGTACTCATACTTCAGTGCTCATAATCAGTACGCATGTATTTAAAGTACTCATCTTTTCCGATTTTACTTTCCGTCGGGCTTGCCACGAGACTTTGTTTTGGCAGGCCAGGAGGGACTCGAACCCCCAACCTGCGGTTTTGGAGACCGCTGCTCTGCCAAATTGAGCTACTGGCCTAAACAAAGCCGCGGAACATTTCCGCTTGAAACACGAAGCCGGCAGTCGTTACGACCACCAGCCCGTACTAAACCCAGTTGGTACTAAACATCCTGCCTGCTAATCGGCCCCAGGGGACCTCCTGCATCATTCGTGGATTTTGGCAACCACACCGGCGCCAACCGTCCGTCCGCCTTCGCGTATCGCAAAACGCAGACCTTCTTCCATCGCAATCGGGGCAATCAGCGACACCTGCATCTGCACGTTGTCGCCCGGCAT
>JAJRRA010000052.1 GCA_024279945.1 Gammaproteobacteria bacterium | reverse complement strand
GTGAAAGCTCTCAGCACAATCACCGCCCTGCAGCAAAAATCGTTTCCCTGCCTGCGCTTCGGCGATTTGCTCGCGCAAGGCCAGAATTTCCCAGGAAGTGACCAGGGGAGGCAGTTCGCCCAGTTTTTGAAGCGTATTTTCTAGTATTTCAGGGTCGGGGTAAGTCGCTTGCTGAAGCGCTGGAAAATTCCGCCACGAGTCCGGTTTCCAGTTTTCAGCTTCGCTCATTTTCTGAACCGGGTTCAAATGGCCGGGCGAACTGGAATTATTCATTAAATTCAGGCCTTTGCTTTACTGTTCTTGACAAGAACCACCATAGTAGCGATTGCCAGCCCAATGTACCAGAGGAAGGTCCAGTTCGGCATACTCAAACCAAGCAATGACCAACTGACATCGGCACATTCACCGGACCCATAAAATACCTCAGACAGAACGTCGGTGAACGGCATGGTTTCGAGCATGTAATTCAAGCCCATCCCACAGTCCGGCACTTGATCCGTTGGCAGGTGCTGCAACCACACGTGACGCCCCGCGACCGCTGCACCCGCCAGCGCGCCCAGTATCACGAGACCGCCGTAAACCCGGTACCCTTTGATCGCCGGATTGTGAATAAACGCCAGCAGGGAAAAAGCACCGATCCACATAAAAGCCATACGCTGAAAAACACACAGCGGACAGGGGTCGACAAACATGACATGCTGTAAATACAGTGCGTAAGCAAGTAGAGAAGCGCAGGCAACGGCTACCAGCAGGAACCAGATTCGTGGGCGGAATATCCAGGTCATTGACTATCCTCAAAATTCAATTTTTCCGGGATTGATGATCAAACTCTCCAGAACATAAGGACCCGGTTACCTGGGCCGGGTTCCTTTATAATAAGTGTCCCTGTCTTGTAAGGACATTTCAGGCCAGATAATGAGTGCAATTCTGCAAAATTACAAGGCGCTGATGGCAAGTATATCCACACATCTTCTTTGGCCTGACCTATCGCCCGCAAGCGGGCTCTTACAGGAACGTTGTAGATGAATCATATGATACATATTCCCACGCTGTACGCTGATCTTGCTGCCAGCATGGAGGCACTGAGGGAAGATCACTCGGCACTTGGCCGCAGCCGCGACATTGTCTTACAAGCTCTGGAAGACGGCAGCGCCCTGTATGGAATCAACACGGGTTTTGGCATACTGGCGAACAAGAGAATCGACGACGAACAACTGGCTGCCCTCCAGCAAAACCTTCTTCTGAGCCATGCCTGCGGCGTGGGCGACCCCATCCCACCTGAAATCACCCGCCTTATGTTGCGGTTGAAAATCCATGCTCTGGGCCTGGGACAATCCGGAATATCCCGCTCAACCTTCAAACAGTTGCTGACCTTTGAACCAATTGGCCTGACGCCACATGTACCCAGCAGGGGAAGCGTGGGCGCTTCGGGCGACCTGGCTCCACTGGCGCATATGTGCCTGCCATTGATCGGTCGTGGTGAGGTATGGAATGCAACAGAAACAGGCAAGATCGCAGCCGCAGATGCACTCCAGACGGCGGGTATCGAGCCGGTTCAGCTCAAGGCCAAAGACGGGCTTGCGCTGATTAACGGTACACAACTGATGGCCGCCTATGGCGCTTTTGTACTGGAGCGTGCGCAGAGACTGCAGAAAGACGCCGATATACTGGCAGCAATGAGCCTGGAGGCGCTGCAGGGCAGCGCAACGCCCTTCGATCAACGGGTACACCGAATTCGCCCCCATCCGGGCCAGATTGCCGTGGCCGCTAATATTCGCAAACTGCTCGAACACAGCGAAATCATGGATTCCCACCGCGACTGTGGCAAAGTCCAGGATTCCTACTGCCTGCGCTGCGTACCTCAGGTGCACGGAGCCAGCCGTGATGCGCTGGCTAATTCCACCCGCACCATTGAAATCGAACTGAATTCGGTAACCGATAACCCCCTGGTGTTTAACAACGGCGACATCATTTCGGCGGGTAATTTCCACGGTCAGCCGCTGGCTTTGGCGATGGATTTTGCGGCCATTGCGCTGGCGGAACTGGCGAGTATCTCAGAACGCCGAACCTATCTTTTGCTTGAAGGCCACGACGGCCTGCCCAGATTGCTGATGAAGGACACGGGTCTCAATTCCGGCTTTATGATCCCACAGTACACGGCCGCCGCCCTGGTATCGGAAAACAAGATTCTGTGCCATCCCGCCAGCGTGGATTCCATCCCGACCAGCCTCGGCCAGGAAGATCATGTCAGCATGGGCTCGGTCAGCGCGTTGAAGCTTTTACCGGTTCTGCGGAATGTTGAGCATGTTCTGGCCGTTGAATTCCTGACCGTTGCCCAGGCTCTCGATTTCCGTGCGCCTTTAAAACCGGGCAGAGGCGTCCAATTGGCACATGAATTACTGCGTGAGAAAATCGGCCATGCACACCAGGACTACGAAGTGCGCAATGATCTGGAAATCTGCGCGGACATACTTCGCCGGGGTGAACTGGCCAGCAGAGTTGAGGCCAACATTGGGGCCTTGAACTAGTGCTCCTGCAAGGCATTATTGACAGGATCAGAACGAATGCCGGTACTTAACAACATTTCTCAACTCGCCACCTGCCCGCCGGATGAACCGCAACAGGATGCCGGCCTCATCGAAAACGCAGCGCTGGTGTGGACTGATGGCCTGATTCGATGGGCTGGCCCCCATACCGATATCCCGGCTGAATACCGCGATGAGCCCGTTATCGACTGTGGGCAACGGCTGGTGATACCTGGCCTCGTGGACTGCCATACCCACCTGTGCTTCGGTGGCTGGCGCGGTGATGAATTCGAGCTGAGACTACGCGGAGCCAGCTACCAGGAAATTGCCCGGGCCGGTGGTGGCATTGCCAGTACCGTTGCAGCAACCCGCGCTGCCAGCCTGGACGAATTGCGGCACAAGGCAGAATCCATACTGGATGAAATGCTGGTGCTCGGTATTACTACCGTGGAGTGTAAATCAGGTTACGGACTGGACGAGGCGAACGAGCTGAAACAACTGGAAGTCTACCGGCTTCTCAATCATTCTCACGCCATTGATCTGGTGCCCACATTCCTGGGTGCACACATTGTTCCACCTGAATACGAGAAGCACCGTGACAGATATATCAGCCTTTTGTGCGATACCCTGATTCCTGAAATTGCCCGGCGGAGCCTCGCTAAATTCTGTGACGCCTTCGTCGAAACAGGTGCTTACTCGGTAGCGGAAGCACATCATATTCTTGGCGTCGCCATTTCACACGGCCTCGGCGTCAAGGTTCATGCAGACCAGTTATCGGATGGCGGAGGAGCCGAACTGGCTGCGGAGTTGGGCGCGGTCTCCGCAGAACACCTCGAATACATCAGTGACGCTGGAATCGAGGCCATGGCGGCATCAGACACGGTAGCGGTCAGCCTGCCGCTGGCGTCTCTTTACCTCGCTGCACCGTACATGCCCGCCAGGAAGATGATGGACCGGGGTGTTGCGGTCGCAGTAGCCACCGATTTCAACCCAGGGTCATCACCCAGCTATCATTTACCTCTGGCGATGACCCTGGCCTGTGTTCACCAGGGCATGACTCCGCAGGAAGCCCTGAAAGCAGCGACTTCAGTCGCCGCAAAGGCGGTTTCACTGGATAAGCAAATCGGCGCCCTTCTTCCCGGCTACGCTGCCGACCTGGCGATCATCGATTCCCCAGATCTCAACCACTGGCTCTACCATTTCCGGCCCAACGCCTGTACTGCGGTGATGAAAAATGGGCTCTGGGTATATGGAGGCCTCTAATAACTAACTTGTCAGAATTAATGGATGTGCAGACTCTCAGTCGAGTGGATGGAGAACAAACTATCGCACCCATTTGTAGATTATGATAATTTTTTAACGCAACGGGTCGACTTCGGGAGCAAGCCAGCGATGGGAACACTGGAAGAAAACATCCACATTTTGCGAGATCACTATCCGCCATTGGCGGGTATTCCCGAAGCACAGCTTCTGCGCCTGATCCGTACCTATGAACTGGATCCCGGCGACAGCATTACCTTCAACAGTGATTCGGAGGAATGCATATTCGTACTTTCCGGTGAGGTAGAGCATGAGAACGGTGGCGAGGAGTTTCTGCTGGGACCGCACAACAGCCTCACCCGGCCTGTCTGCCAGGCTGGCGGTCGTACCACTTTCTCGGCCCGGCAGGCCTCT
>JAJRRA010000051.1 GCA_024279945.1 Gammaproteobacteria bacterium | reverse complement strand
TGAACCCCGATCTGGAGCAGCGCTATCAGGCGAACCAACTCGGGATCACGCGCCAGCTTCACTTTAGCCCCAAATCCGAGCAATCACTGGATGTGTCCCTGAGTGTCAATGGGATTCCCATCGTGACCCTGGAGCTGAAAAACCCGCTTTCAGGCCAGACAGTGGCCAATGCCATCCAGCAGTATCGGCACGATCGTGATCCCAGGGAAAAAATCTTCGAATTCAAAAAACGTACCCTGGTCCATTTCGCCGTCGATACGGAAGAGGTTCACATGACGACCCGTCTGACGGGTGAGGCCACCCATTTCCTGCCATTCAATCGCGGCCGGAATGGCGGGGCCGGCAATCCACCGGATCCGGATGGCCGGAACTATCGCACCGCCTATCTCTGGGAGGAGGTATTGCAACGCGACAGCCTGATGGACCTCCTCGCCCGGTTCCTCCATTTGCAGGTGGAAGTGAAGATGACCGATGGGGGAAAGAATATCCGTAAGGAAACCATGATTTTCCCCCGATATCATCAACTCAGGGCGGTGCGCGAGATGGTCACCGCTGCGGCCAAAGAGGGGGTGGGACACAACTATCTGGTGGAGCATTCCGCCGGCAGTGGCAAGAGTAATACCATTGCCTGGCTGGCACACCGCCTGTCTTCACTGCATAACGCCGATGATGAGCGGGTATTTGATAGTGTGGTCGTTATCACCGATCGGGTGGTGCTGGACCGGCAGTTGCAGGAAACCATCTATCAGTTCGACCACCGCCAGGGCGTGGTGCAGAAGATCGATGAAGACTCACGCCAACTGGCTGATGCACTTGAGGCAGGTGTGCCCATCATCATCACCACCATGCAGAAATTTCCTTTCGTTTCGGGGCAGTTAATGAAGATTGCCGAGGAGCGTGGTGAAGTTGCACGGGGACATCTGCCCACGCGCCAATATGCCGTGGTCATCGATGAGGCACACAGCTCCCAGTCAGGCGAAACAGCGACGGAACTGAAAGGCGTATTGGGTGGTTTCGGACTCCTGAATAAAGCCCGTGAGGAAGCCAAAGAAGAAGGCGAACAGGAGTTGGAACGCCTGTTCCGTTCCATGGCCAAGCGCGGGCGCCAGCCCAATATGAGTTTTTTCGCCTTTACCGCGACGCCCAAGCACAAGACCCTGGCTATCTTCGGTCGCGATGGTGAGCCGTTCCACCGTTACACCATGCGCCAGGCCATCGATGAAGGATTCATCATGGATGTCCTGGCCAACTATGTAACCTACAGGACCTACTTCAAGCTGGTTAAAAAAGCTAAGGACGATCCGAATGTAGAGCGCAAGAAAGCGGCCCGCGCCCTTTCCCGTTTCATGAAGCTGCACCCGCATAATATCGCCCAGAAAACCGAGATCATGGTTGAACACTTCCAGCAACACACCCGCCACAGAATCGGTGGCCATGCCAAGGCGATGGTGGTGACGGGCTCCCGACTGGAAGCAGTACGATACAAACAGGCCTTCGACGCCTACATCCATGAGAAGGGCTATCCCATCAAGAGCCTGGTCGCCTTCTCCGGTACGGTGGAGGATGACAAGGTAGTGGGCAAGACGTATACCGAGGTCCAGATGAATCATGGTATCAAGGAGAAGGAGTTGCCGGAATCTTTCGCCAGGCCTGAATACCGCGTTCTGCTGGTGGCTGAGAAATATCAGACCGGCTTCGATCAACCTCTGTTGCACACCATGTATGTGGACAAGCGCCTGGCCGGAATCCAGGCCGTACAGACCCTGTCCCCCCTCAACCGGACACACCCGCTGAAGGATGACACCTTCGTTCTCGATTTCGTAAACGAACCCGGGGAAATCCAGGAGGCCTTCCGGCAATACTACGAAGGTGCCGTGATGGGTGAGGAAGTCGACCCCGACCGCCTTTACGAGGTCAAGGCCGAGCTGGATGCCTCAGGCATTTATGTGCAAGATGAAGTGGCTGAGTTTGCAAACATTTTCTTCGCACCCAAACGCCGCCAGAGTCCTTCTGACCACAAGGCCATGAACGCCCTCCTCGATAAGGCAGTGGGCCGTTTTCAGAAGTTACAGCAGGATGAGGAAGATGAGGCCGAGCTGTGGCGGGGCAAGACACAGGCTTTCCGCAATCTGTACGCATTTCTGAGTCAGGTGATTCCCTATCAGGATAGTGATCTGGAAAAGCTCTATACCTTTCTTCGGTATCTCGCATTAAAGCTGCCTAAACGAAAGAGCGGGCCCGGATACCAGTTCGACGAAGAAGTGGAATTGGAGTACTACCGACTGCAAAAAATCAGTGAAGGTTCCATCAAATTGAGTGAGGGCTATGGGAAACCGCTGGATGGTCCGAAAGAAGTGGGTTCCGGTATGGTGCGGGAAGAGAATGTGCCCCTATCCCGCCTGATAGATATTATCAACGAACGTTTTGGCGGCGAACTGACCGAAGCCGACCAACTGTTTTTCGATCAGATTTCCGAGGTTGCAGCTTTAGATGAAGAATTACGTCAAGCGGCAAAGGTAAATTCGCTTGACAAGTTTCAGCTACTCTTTAAGCAGTCACTTGAATCTCTATTTATTGAGCGGATGGATTTGAACGAAGAGCTATTCTCACAATACATGAGCAATATTGAAATGCAGACTCTAGTGGTCGATTGGATGGGTAAGCAAGTTTACGCTCGGCTATCTGAAAAAGACATATGAAACCAAGAGTCAGAATTTGTCTCCGATGAGTAATTCCAGCGGTGCCGAACAGAAAAACCCAGAACCTGCATAAATTCAAGAGCAGCCTGGTGTATTCTGGAACCCGCCGCGAAGGCGCCGGACACCACCGGCGGATTTCTAGCAGTCTGTCGGACTTGATCGATCGTAGCGAGGGAAGGGGCATCGTAGAATGAATCATTGTAAACGTTCAAACAGGCGCATAAACTAGTATAAACAATACAATAAGAGCCCTGCTAGGCCACCCAGTCTGATTGTTCCAAATCATAGATTATGATGGAGTGTATGATGAAAAAGTTACTTGGATATACCGTTGCAGCAAGTATTTTTTTACTTAGTTCCCCACTAATGGCGGATCAGTTAATCTTCTGGGATTTTGAGAACCCGGTTAACGTGGGTGATGTTTCTACATTTGATCCAACGACCAATGTGGCCGTCATTACCGGCTCGGCCTCACAAACAGCTAAAGGACCCGCCGAAACCTGGGGTTCAAACACGGTTCATCTCACAAGAATTTTCGGCACCACGAACTACCCCTTTATCAGCTTTACGACAACGCAGGGCATTGCACTCGAAAGCCTGACATTCACTCATTACCACAATCATAACCCGGGCTTCCCAACCAATCCTTCCTATGATGTGCAGTTGCAACTGGATTCGGGTTCCGGCTTCGTCGATGTCGGTGGATTATTGAATCTCAGCAATGCCAATTACGGCAGTACCGATACCATGGACATCAATGTTGATCTGGCGCCCGGCAGCTATACACTACGCTGGATACCATTGAATTTGAACGGATCCAATGATACAAGTACCGAGTTTTTTGCCATTGATGATTTGAGCGTTGACGGCCTGATCCTGACTGATGGTGACTGGGCAGAATTCCACGTTACCAAGGTATTCAGTGACGACAGTACCGATGAGGTGGATGTAACGTTGATCTGCAACAACGGACTGCCACTGGAGCAGACCAGCACGATTAGTGGTGGCGATTCAACGGGTGTGAACTTCGTAGTGGAGCATCTTGAGGGAACTGACGCCACTTGCACGATCACCGAAAGCAGTGGTCCCGATGGTTATACGACCACTTATAATACTGGTGCAGGTTGCTCCTGGACCGGTGTTCGAAATGCGCGTTATGCCTGTGAGATCACCAACACCGCCGATCCGGCCACTTTCACCGTTACCAAGAACTGGGCAATTCATAACCTGGCCGGTGACGAGGTTGTTGAAGTAGCTGCGGTAACTATTTACTGCAGCAACAAAATCAAGGGTGGTTTTTATAACGGTCAAAGGTGGACCCTCAGTGATACCCTCCACGGCGATGGTGCCTCCCTGACCGCCACAATAAGCACAAAGACGGGACCTACGCAGTGCTCGGCTTCAGAAAGACAGGTGCAAACCGGTGTGGAAACGGAAGACGACTGCGGCACCCGCACCATAACGGCGGGCGGCAGTTCTTCGTGCACGATTACCAACACGGTGTTCTTTGAAGGCATTCCGACGCTGAACCAGTACGGCCTGGCCATCATGGCTTTGTTGATGCTGGGTCTCGGCATGGTCGGTTTCCGGCGTTTCGCCTGATCGGCATTAGTTGACCGGAATCGGGGTCAGGTTCTATGAACCTGACCCCGATTCGCCTCAATTCACTGATGCTCTCAAGCACCAGTTTTAGTTTACAAACTCCAGGTTAAGTCCGAACACGCCGAAGTCCTGCAGGGGTGGTTTCGCTGGTTGCCGTATCGACGAAATTGGATTTGTAACTGAGTCGGCCGATTCCGTTATTCCCGAATAGAACCAAAAACAACATATCATCAACTGTGGACTAAGCTGTTCCAGTCCATTACCGTTACGGACAATTAAACACAAACAAAATCAGCATGGCATCTGAAACACTGACCCCTGATCCAACGCTTCTGATCGCCACTACGACAAGCGGCATTTTCTGTCGACCGGAGTGTTCGTCAGGCAGTATAGAAAACAAACCGGAGCGGACATTCAGCTCTGTACGTGATGCCCTGTCTGCCGGTTTCCGGCCCTGTTCCAGGTGCAAACCATTGCATTCCGGCATTGAGGATCCGCCCTGGCTGGAACTCCTGATGGAAATGGTGGAGAAGGATCCGGCAAGACGCTGGCATGATCAGGATCTGCACGGTGAAAACATGGACCCCGCCACGGTCAGACGCTGGTTCATTGCCAACCACGGTCTGACATTCCACGCCTACACACGCCTGAGACGCCTGGGGCTGGCCTTGCGACAGATTCAACACGGTGCAGCAGTTAGCAAAACGGTGCTTGCCCTGGGCTATGAATCGGAGCGAGGTTTTCGGGAAGCTTTCAGCCAGGTCTTCGGCAACCCGCCATCTGCCGTGGATCGCCAATCCTGTATCTGGATCAACCGCATTGCCACACCACTGGGCTCGATGATCATGGGCGTATCAGACCAGGGCCTGTGCCTGCTGGAGTTTGCTGAACGGCGCATGCTGGACACGCAACTCAGGCGTTTACACCGCAAGATGGGTCGCGTCTTCCTGCCGGGTGACCACCCCCTGATGCAGCAGGTGAAGAGCGAACTGGACGATTATTTCAATAACAAACTGCGGCAATTTACCGTAGCCATCGAAGCGCCGGGAACAGAATTCCAGGAGTCGGTGTGGCAAGCGCTGCTGCGCATTCCTTACGGTGAAATGCGCAGTTATGCCGCCATCGCCAAGGAAATCGGGCAAGCAGGCGCCATGCGGGCGGTTGGGCGCGCCAACGGCGACAACCGCATCGCCATCATTATTCCCTGTCACCGGGTAATCGGCTCCGATGGTGAACTCACCGGCTACGCCGGCGGCCTGTGGCGCAAGAAATACCTGCTCTCACTAGAGCAGGCGCAATCTTTCCGCCTCTCCTGAACTACTGTAAGAGCCCGCTTGCGGGCGATGATCCTGGCATGTGTATGTCGCCCGCAAGCGGGCTCTTACATTAGTTGGATAATTTTTTATCCAACGATACATGCCCAGCACCTTCAAACATCAAGGCCAGGGAACACACCATCAACAACAAAGCCCACTCGTAACCGTTGTCAGCGAACATGCCATAAGGAAGGTGCACCATGGTGACCGCAATCAACATGGCAAAAGCCAGCCCCGCACTCCAGAAGCGTGTGAGCAGACCGATGATCAGGAAAGCTCCACCGAAAGTTTCAAAAAAAGCGACCAGAAAAGCTGCAAGCATGGGTAATGGAACCCCCAGACTGCCCAGCCATCCGGCCACTCCGGCCAGGGTTTGATCACTCCCCCAGCCAAATTTTCCCGCGCCGTGGCCGATGAAAATAATACCCGTTACGATCCGCAGCAGGAACATACCCCAGCCTGCGTCAGTAGCTAAAAGTTTTTTGAAATCCATTATTTTTTCTCCGCTTGTTATTTGCCGGCCCGTGCATTGCGGGCTTGTGTGAAGCCCGCTTATTCTTTCACTGGAAGAGAGGAACTTCAAATTTGGTAAAAAAGGTTAGAATTAGCCTATGGGAAATCGTTTATCAAAAATTTATACGCGAACGGGCGACAAGGGGAGCACCGGGCTTGGTGACGGCTCCCGGGTTGATAAGGATGATCTGCGGGTCGAGGCTTATGGCACCGTCGATGAACTCAACAGCACCATCGGACTCCTGCTTGCGGCAGAACTGCCTGGCGGCATCCGGCCGGTTCTCGAGCGAACACAACACGAATTATTCGATCTCGGTGGCGAGTTGTGCATACCCGGTACCGTGCTGATTCCCGGCAGTTATGTTGATGGACTGGAGGCCGATCTGGACCGGCTCAATGAAAACCTGCCCCCGCTGAAAGATTTCATCCTGCCGGGTGGGTCGGATGCAACAGCGCGTTGTCACCTGGCGCGAACCATTTGCCGCCGGGCCGAACGGCGGGTAGTGAGTCTGGCCCGCGATGAAACCGTCAACGAAGCCACCATCCGTTATCTGAACCGTCTTTCCGACTTCCTGTTTGTCGTCGCCCGCGTGATTGCCCGTTCAGACGGCGACGGCGAAGTCCTCTGGGTGCACGGGGACCAGCGCCTGTAAGAGGCCGCTTGCGGCCGACAACAGTAGCGCAAGGGGAACAGCTTTTCGGCTGTAAGAGGTCGCTTACGCAGGGAAGGAAAACTGTGCACCTTCGCGTACGCCGCTGGAGGGCCAGCGCTGGGTAATGGTTTTGCGCCGTGTGTAAAAACGTACTGCATCCGGCCCGTAGGCATACAGATCGCCAAACAGGGAGCGCTTCCAGCCGCCAAAGCTGTGATAGGCGACCGGCACCGGCAGCGGTACATTGATTCCTACCATACCGACCTTGATGTGGTCGCTGAAATACCGTGCGGCCTCGCCATCGCGGGTAAAGATACAGGTACCGTTGCCGTATGCATGCTGGTCGATCAGGTCCATAGCCTCCTGCATTGTGTCCACACGCACCACACAAAGCACGGGGCCAAAAATTTCGTCCCGGTAAATCTTCATCTCCGGTGTCACACGGTCGAACAGGGTGCCGCCCAGGAAATAACCGTTCTCATGGCCGGTCACAGAGAACCCGCGCCCGTCCACCACCAGTTCGGCGCCTTCGCGCTCACCCTGATCCACATATCCTTTGACTCTTTCAAAGTGCTGACGGGTAATCAGCGGGCCCATGTCGTTGCTGTTGTCGCTACCCGGGCCGACTTTCAACTGCTCCAGTTCCGCCTTCAATTTCCCAAGCAGCACGTCTCCGGTTTCCTCACCCACGGTCACCGCCACGGCAATCGCCATGCAGCGTTCCCCGCAAGAACCGTAAGCCGCCCCCATCAGCGCCGATACCGCATTGTCCATATCCGCATCGGGCATCACGATGGCGTGATTCTTGGCGCCACCCAGCGCTTGTACCCGTTTGCCGTTAGCGCCACCGGTTTGATAGACGTATTCGGCAATTGGTGTGGAGCCGACGAAAGAAACAGCCTGTACCCGTGGGTCGGTCAGTAGCGTATCCACCGCTTCCTTGTCACCGTTTACCAGGTTGAACACACCCTCGGGCAAGCCCGATTCGTGCAGCAATTGAGCCACCATCATCGGTGCGGACGGATCCCGTTCGGACGGCTTGAGCACGAAGGTGTTGCCGCAAACAATGGCCATCGGGAACATCCACATCGGCACCATCGCCGGGAAATTGAAGGGTGTGATACCGGCCACCACACCCAATGGCTGGAACTCGCTCCAACTGTCGATTGCCGGGCCCACGTTTTTACTGTGTTCACCCTTGAGAAATTCCGGTGCACCGCAGGCGTATTCGACAATCTCCACACCGCGTGAAAATTCACCCGCTGCATCATGCAGGACCTTGCCATGCTCTTCGGTCAGTAGCGCCACAACGCGGTCCGCATTTTGTTCCAATAATTCCTTGAAGCGGAACATGATCCGGGCGCGCTTGCTGACCGGTGTATCGCGCCAGGCCGGGTAGGCGGCTTCGGCGGCTGCAATCGCTTCTTCCACCGTGCCCTTGCTTGCCAGCGCTACTTGTCGGATCACTTTTCCGGTCGCCGGGTTGAATACATTCTGGCTGCGGCCCCGGCCTGCTACGTTCTTTCCCTTGATAAAGTGACCAACGGTTTCAATGCCTGCCTTTGCTTCGGTATTCATAGGGTGTTCCTCATTTTTGCAAGCGGCTTGAAAGGCCGGCAATTTTAATCAATCAATACGATCCATCACTTTTTTGATTTTTTCAAAAGTCATGGTCAAGTCTTCAGGCCGGGAATTCAAGAAGGGTGAAAATTGCAGCACATCCATCCCATTGCGGATCACCAAATCCTCGTCCCAGAAACATTTTTTATGCATCTCCATACCCCGCATCCCGGCTGCCCCTGGACGGGGCGCAATCTCCACCGCCCCCATTAGCCCGAAGTTGCGCACATCAATCACTTTCGGGTGATCATCCAGCGAATGGATGACCTGCTCGAAATGCCTTTCCAGTTCACGGGCCTGGGCGAAAGCATCTTCTTCACGGTAAACCTCCAGCGTCGCCAACGCAGCCGCAGCAGCCACCGGGTGGCCCGAATAAGTATAGCCGTGAAACAGTTCGATCATTTGCCCTGGCCCCTGCATGAAGGAATCGTACACCTCGTCACGCACCAATACCGCGCCCATTGGGATCACGCCGTTGGTCAGGCCCTTGGCGGTGGTAATGATGTCCGGAATCACGCCAAAGCGCTGCGCTGCAAAAGGCGCTCCGACTCGCCCAAATGCGGTAATCACTTCAT
The DNA here is from genome assembly GCA_024279945.1 of Gammaproteobacteria bacterium. Lineage (GTDB taxonomy): Bacteria > Pseudomonadota > Gammaproteobacteria > Xanthomonadales > SZUA-36 > JAJRRA01. The sequence goes on along the minus strand of JAJRRA010000051.1, from coordinate 2,663 downwards.
CGAATATCAACAGGATGCCGTGCTGGTCGCAGATCTCCCGCAATCGCTGCAAATAGCCCAGGGGCGGCGGCAAAACACCGGTTGATCCAGCCACCGGCTCAACGATCACGGCAGCAATGTTCGAGCCGTCGTGCAAGGCGACCAGCCGTTCCAACTCATCCGCCAGATGCGCACCCCATTGGGGTTGGCCCTTGCTGAATGCATTGTGCTCCAGGTTGTGTGTATGCGGCAGGTGGTCAACAGCGGGAAGCAGACTGGACCCGAAGGCTTTGCGGTTCGGAGACATGCCACCGACAGACATTCCGCCAAAATTGACGCCGTGGTATCCACGCTCGCGCCCGATCAAACAGGTACGCTGGCCTTCCCCCCTGGCCCGATGGCAGGCCAGCACAATTTTCAGGGCCGTGTCCACGGACTCTGAGCCAGAGTTGGTAAAGAAGCAGCGGGTAAAACCTTCCGGCGCCAGTTCACTCAATTCGTCAGCCAGGCGGAAGGCCTTTTCGTGACCCGCCTGAAAACTCATCGCGAAGTCCAGCGTAGCCACCTGTTGTTGGACCGCTTCGACGATTTTCGGGTGGCAATGGCCCAGTCCGCTGGTCCACAAGCCGGAAAATGCATCGTAAGCCTGCCGGCCATCGGCTGTCTGGTAGTAATGGTCACGGGCGCCAACGATCATCCTCGGATGCTTTTTGAAATCCCGGTTGGCAGTAAACGGCATCCAGTAAGATTCCAGCACAGCGCTATCGATACCCATTTTTCTTGCCCCGCAGATTCGATCAATAAACGTCTATTATATTAGACATTTTATCATATTTCTACGGATATTTACGCAAAAATGGTAATTTTTGTCTATTATTTTACGAGAAATAACTGTTCTCGAAAATAGGCAGACTGCCGTTCAAGGCAGTGACAGCGTCACCGAGAAAACACCGCGAAGATCATTGGCAAATACACCGTTGTCTGTCTTGTAGGGAGCACTCAGATCGGTTCCCACCACCTTTGCCTCGAAATACAGTTTGCTCAGCGAATACCCCACTGCGGCCCCGTAGTTCCAGAAGTCCGGCAATCCAATGCCCATTCCATCGTCACGATCATAGGCATTCCCGAAGTTATATCCTCCGTAAATCAGCACGCCCCAACCATTTTCCCACTCGTAACTATATCCTCCGTCAAGATACCAGGCACTCTGACCAACACCTGCCAAATCATCCGAGTAAGACAAGCTGGCACTGAACCCATCCCAACCGAGACCACCATAAACTTCACTGAAGTTAATGCTGCTGAGACCCGGGTAGGTATAGGCAATGTAGCCGATATCCCAGGAAACTCCGCTTTCACCGAATGCCCGGCTGAATCCGGCAATGTAGTCCACTTCGACGTCTGCATCGCTGTCTTTGCCGAAATCCAGTGAGGACCCCCATGCAGATGCATAGAATCCACTGTCATGTTCGTAGTCGAGGCCACCCTGAATGGCGAAGTCTCCGGCAGTCTGAGAAAACCCACGAAAATCATAGTCGCTGGTTAATGTCAGTGTGCCCGAAAACTCTGCGCTGGCGGTGCCCGAAATCAGGCTGAGTACTGCGGTTGTTGCATATATTCTGAGTTTCATCTTCCCTCCTCAAAAATGTCCGCCGCTGGACATGGACGCTCCCATACCGGAGGCGGCGATTGGCTTCAGAGTTTACAGATGCAACATACGTGCCAGAATATATATATGTTTAATATCATTAAGATATGCTGTTTTCAGATTTTTTGGGGACAAGGACTGGTACCGCAGGAGTGCGCGGATGGGGAAATTGCCCCAAAATGGAACGGTTCAGCAAGCAGTATCAGATTGTTGGCGGAGAATTGGCGCTGACAATACGCGCAATGACTTTACCGGTATTTCTGAAACGGTGCGGCAAGCGGCTATCGAAATAATAAGCATCACCGGGGCCCAACAGGTGAGTTTCTCCGGCCACGGTCAACTCGATCTCACCCTCAATGACCACACCGCCTTCTTCACCCGAATGGGTCAGGAGATCATCACCCGTGTCGGTGCCGGGCTTATAAGCCTCCCACAGGATAGACATTTTGCGCTCATGCCTGGCCGCAGCGACCAGTTTGTACTGAATGTCCCCCGCACCGACATCCGGCAATTCGTCGGCCCGGAAGACAACATTTCCCCTGCCCTGCATGTCGCGGGTAAAAAATTCTGCCATCGTCATCGGGAAAGCAGACAGGATTTTCTGCAATGAACCCACAGACGGGCTGACCCGGTCCTGCTCAATCAGCGACACCATGCCGTTGGTGACGCCGGCGCGTTTGGCCAGTTCACGCTGGCTCAAGCCAAATGCAGTACGCACCGCGCGCAACTGTTTTCCTACCTCAAGACTCACGAGCTGATTCCGTTGATTAAAATGGACACCATACTGAAATTCTGCGGCTAACTCAAGAATCTGGACGCAGCAGTTAAGCGGAAGTGCCTGGCTGTCTTCCGGACAATCAACTGTCGGGAACAGTTGTTAGCGTAAGTGATAACTATCTGCGTATTCCGGTGAAGATTGCCCCCTAATCCGTTTGAAGGTTGCCACCTGAACCGGTCAAGGTTGCCACCCCTCGCAGCGATAGCGACGCGGGTTTTGCATATTGTTACCCGGAACCCATAGGTGCCGTCAACAAAG
>JAJRRA010000050.1 GCA_024279945.1 Gammaproteobacteria bacterium | reverse complement strand
GCTTCGCCAGATGCCAGGAGATAGATTGGCATTGTCCAGTCTTGCATCTATGAAATACAGAGCCAGTCAACTTGAAGCTGAATGGGAACAAGCATCAAGGGATGCCCGAATGGACGTGTGCCATTACAGGCTCATAAAAGAAAGCTGAAATTTCAAACTGAGACACTACCGTGCCCGGGCGGTTAGCCTACACAGATCAGCGGTAATATCCTACAGACACTCCATAGACAACCGGGCATCATAAAAGTGCCACCCTGGTAGCCCACCCGACCGACCCCTTTTCCCCGGCCTGCCAGTGGTGGTTTTTGTTCGCTTATCAATATAGCGTTTTGCTATTGACATGATTTAGCATTATGCTATCCTTCTCGCATGACCCACACACCCTCGCCAACCCGACCCAGCACCCAGGCGGTCTTTACCGAGACCGTCCTGGCTCTGCTGGCCCTGACGTATTTTGCAGTTGCCGGTTATTGCCTGGCTGGGCTGTTGGGGTACTGAGATGAACAAACCCGAAGTAAAACCATTGGAGTGGCCGGAAGATGTGCTATTTGTCGTAAGTGATATCAACCGGGGTATCAAGTACCTGGAGAGCTCAATGCAGGTGATTGCGGTTGTGGTGGTAATGCTTTTATCGTTCTTAACCTATCTGTTCGTAACCAAAGATCAGCCAACCCCCAGCAGCAATAAAGAGCAACCCCAGTGCATTCAGGACGCTACCCGCGAACGTCTGTCGCCGTGGTCGACCACTGAGAGTACCAACCACGCGATTAAACCGATCAAGTTTAATAGCCTCCCGGTATCGATGATTAGCGGACTCGCCCCAACTGAATACCACAATCCCCAGGGCGCAACTGATCGCACCCCACTGATTCAGTCCTGGGACAGGAACGGTCCAGGCGAGTATGAACATCAACACGCCAAACATCACAGCGAGCTTATACCACTCGTCCATCACGATCTTACCAATGAGATTCAGCATGGCCACTAATACCGATTCAACACAGACCGCCAGTATACCGCCTGATTTGAAGAGAGCGCATCAGCACCAGGTCCAATTGAAGGTCACGGAACGGGAGTTATGAAATGAAAGAAATCGAAGATAGAAAGGCCATACGTCCATTCGACCAAACGCTGCGCGAAATCAACAACGGGCGGCTGGTCGCTGAACTAACCGAAGAGCTGACTAAGGTGATTGCCGCCGTCCGGCGCTCTGGCAAGACCGGATCCATATCCCTGACACTGAAGCTCAAACCTCGCGGCGAAACAAATGAACAGCTTGAGGTCATCCCTACGGTGAAGGGCACCAAGCCGGAAGCCAGCAGGCCCATTTCCATTTTCTTCGTCAACAGCGACAACGGCCTGCAGCGTGACGATCCCACCCAACACACCCTTCCTGGACTACAGTCCGCTCCACACACAGACGCCAAGTCCGCATAACGAGGAATAACCCATGGAAAATATCCTGGAACAAATTAAGTGCCTTGTAGAAGAGCCATATCTGACCGAAGTGAACGGTACAGAAGTGCTGGCCCTTCCCGAAGGCTGGACCACCAAAGATCTTTCTGATCTACGTGAAGCGCCTGCGCGGATTAAGGAGACCATCCAATTCACCAGCCTGGCCAGCTTTATCGAGTATGTGAATAACCACAAAGACGCGCCTTCAATCGTCAAGGCATCAATTGTTGGTACCAGCGGATTGTTCGTTGAGTCAATCCTTGACTATCACAACAATCCTGAGATCGAAATGCTGCCTGGGTGGTGTGACCACAGGGCCAAGTTCAACACCACAGAAACACCAGCGTGGGTAGCGTGGGGTGGATATGATCAAAAGTGGATGGCTCAGTCCATCTTTGCCGATTTCCTGTACCAGAACCAGATAGAAATAAAGTCACCGGCTGGGGCCTCGCTGTTGGAGGTCATTCAGACACTCAAGGCCACCGCCAAAGGTGAGTTTCGGGACATGAAGGACCTGCACACCGGTAGCCATGAACTGGTGTATCGAATGAAGATCAGCGCCCAGGGCGGAACCAGCGAAAAGCCTCTGGAGTTACCTCAATCTTTCGACATCGAGCTGGTGCCATTCTACGGTGGCCCTTCAGTGAAATTTACCGCAGACCTGCTAATCAGGGCGCCGAAGGAAGACGGGGATCCGGTGATGATGTGCTACCGGCTCTATCGGACTGCCGATGTCTTCCACGTCCTGTTCGAGGAAATTGTTGATCAACTCAAGGAAGAAACGGCTTTGCCCGTCTATCTCTGCTGAAGGAGATTTGCAATGACTCAAGGTAATGAAGCATTACAGCTTGGCCTGGGCCTCCGGGACCAGGGCCTGGACCAGGTGGAAAGCCACAACCTCTCCTGGGTGGAACAAATGCGCCGGCAAGCCCGGAAGGTCTGCATGATGAAAGGTCATGTGACCACAGACGACCTGCGGGACTTCGCGGACGCTGAGGATCTGCAGCCTACCCACCAGAACGCCTGGGGATCAATTTTCAGGGGTAAGCACTGGAAGCCCGTTGGCCGCTGTCGGTCCACCCGAGCAGCTGCTCACGGTCGAACCATCATCACCTGGGTGTGGCGATGATTACCAATATCCGTGTAGAAATGGACGACGAACAGCGTAACAAGCTGGCCAGGCTGATCTCACGATCCGAGACAAAGAGCCTCGCTACCCGCAAAGACGTGACCGAGTTCGTGATGGGGTGCATCGCCGCGGTTGACGCCATCATGGTGCCAGATCAGGCCGTGGCAGAAAGCTATGAGTTGGTCCGGCACTCCCGTGCCTTGTGTGGTCTTCCACCCGGCCCGCGGCGTCGCAATATGTCCGAGTTAATCTACCAAGCCCGGACTGAGGACGCCGCCCAACTGCGTGGCAAAACTGATGGATTCGTGGTCGGTTGGTGCAAAGTCAAATACGCCGCTGAACTCCGAGGGGATCATCCATGATTAACCGCCGCCATATGCAAAGCTGGTCCACGATCAACACCCTGATCCTGATCCTGGCACTGACCAGTGTCTCCCTGGCCGCCCAGGTCCTGCCCCTCGGTACGGCCCACCTGGTGGCAAAACCGACCGCTTGTGACAGTGAGACATGCTACCTGCTGGACGTGGACTGTGAGCAAATCCTGGACACCGGGCGCGTCACACTCAAAGTCGGGGATCATGACGGGCGCAGATATCGCGGTACGATCTTGTTCACAACGGGTGGCCAGGGAACCCGGCGCTGGCAGGATCTCGGCAAGCCGGCAGCCCGGACAATTTCCAGATTACAGAAACGTGGTTTCAGAACGGTGCAAATCGTGTGGGAACGCGGATGGATGATGGGCGCCCCCGGAGCATGGGAAGGCCAGGCGAATCTGGCATGCCGGCCGGCTACCGTGGCCGAGTGGGTGAGAGTCCATTTTCACATACCAGAAAAACGCGGCGCTTTTTGCGGGACCGGCAACTCAGCGGGAGCCGCTCAGATCAGCTACATGCTCACGCGCTACGGCATGGCAGATCATTTTGCAGCCGTGGTGCTGACCGGCGGCCCACCGCTGACACGGATCGACCAAGCCTGCCTGGTGGATCCGTCCACACGATTCTCATCACGCAGGAACATCGATCGGGGCTTTGGTTTTTATCACCGTGACGGGCCGTGTATGACGCACGACCAGGATGCTGCAGACGTACTCCAGGCCGCCAGCATTTTGGGTGGGCGGGGTGAATTTGACTACCCCGACACACTGGTCTGGTTTTTATTCGGAGAGCGGGACCTGTCGAACGCGGTCCCCCAGGGATTGAAATTCTATGACCGCCTGGTGGCTGCCGGCCAGGATCTGCTCGGGATCAGCTTGGTACCAAAAACTGGACACGCTACACCAAAGACCAAGCGGGGATCCCGAGCGGTGTTTGATCTGCTCACGGCGGCGTGCCGGTGACCATCAAATGGTTGGGCTTGTTGATTGTGATGGTGATAGTTATCGCAGTCGTGGTTTTTACGGATGAGGATGCGGGATGAATAAAAAGGAGATCATCTGGTGGAATAAATTTAGGTGCGTACTGAATGAAATGCCCGAGTCGCTTGAAGTGTTGGTTGGAGCCTATGGGGAGATAACCCTAGCAAATCGAGGAGCAACGCGGGCTCGATTTGAATCGACCGGCCATGCGGACAACATTCCGACGATCGCCGAGGCTGCTACGTGGTTCGGGGTAGGTGTAGAAAACAACGGAACATCATTATGAGTGACTTTAAAAAGGGAAGTATGAACACCGCTGAAATCCGCAACGCCTACACCCGCTCCAGGCCGATAGCCGCCGGGACGCGCAAAGACGGCGAGGAGGATATCTGGCGTGAGGCTGTGGGATACCTGCTGGGCAGGCTGGAGGCTGTCGATAAATACCTGAATGCCGAGCTGCTGCAGGCGTGCGTGGGTGGCGAAGATTACGAAGTTGAAAGCACCGGGGTGCTGCAGGACCGGATCCGGGAGCTGATGAAATGAAACGCGGCAAATGGATCAGTTATGTATCAGTCGCGGCTGTGCTTTTTATGGCTTGGCTGGTGTTGCGATAGATGCCTGATACCTTTCTCTCTGTAGACGAAATCGAAAAAATGACGGGCCTGAAACGGCCGCATTACCAGGTACTGTTCCTGCAGCAGAAGCTGAAAATCCCAGCTTACAAGAACGCTGCCAATCAGGTTGTGGTATATAGGAGATGGATTGAGCGCGACATGGATCCACCGGAGCCGGCCGCGCCAATGCCTGATTTCGCTGCCATGGACGAAGTTGCATGACACCACGCCGCCGAAAAAACAAACACCTGCCGGTGCGGATGTACATCAAGGGCCGGGCCTACTGGTACCTGGACGGGCTCGGACGCTGGCACAATCTCGGCCGCAACTTTACCCAGGCAATGACCCTCTATGCGCAGCGTGAGGCCCCCTTGGTTCAATCTCCTATCGTGGGGGACATCATCGACCGCTACCTGGCCGAAGTCGCGCCTCAGAAGGCTGAGAGCACCCACAAAGCGATAATCTACAGCTCCAAGTATCTCCGCGCCGGCCTGGGCAGCCTCGATGCCCGAACGATCACACAGCAGACAGTCTATGCCTACAAAGACCACCGGCTGACATCTGCCACCAACAAGACAACACCCGTCCAAGTGCGTAAGGAGATCCGGCACCTGTCCGCCATGATGTCCATGGCCATTGAATGGGGTGTGATCTGTACCAATCCATGCAAAGGTGTAAGGTTGGGCGCGGATCCAAAGCGGACCAGGTACGTGACCGATGCCGAGCTGCTGGCCTTCCGGGATTTCGCGCAGCCGCTAATCAAAAACTACCTGGATATAAAGCTGCTCACGGCACTGCGCAAGGTCGATATCCTGGGGATCCGCCTGGAGGACCTGCAGAAGGACGGGATCCACATCACACCATCGAAGACAGCAAAGACCACTGGAAAGAAGCTGATCATCGAATGGACGCCGGCACTGCAGACCACCGTGGACCGGATCCTCGATCGCAAACGCCCGAAGGTTCAGCGGCTGGATCTGTGGCGCCACCTGTTCTGCACCAGGGATGGGAAATCCTACACGCCAAACGGGTTCAATTCAATTTGGCAGAGGCAGAAAAAGAAGGCGCTTGAGAAGGGAATAATCAGTGAGAATTTCATTGATTCAGACATCCGGGCCAAGGCAGCCACAGATACGGACCTGGCGCATGCAAGGATGCTCCTGGGACATGCAGATGAAAGAACGACCAGGACTCACTACAGACGTAAACCTGAGAGAGTGAAGCCGATTAAATGAAGGGGTTTTTCTGACAAGTGAGCGGGGGTGCTGCGGTATAATTGGGTCAATCGATAAAAAGGGTGTTTCCATATGGCGCTTCAAATCTATCCAGGACCATGGCGGATCATGATGTGTGACTTCAACACTGGATTCCAGCCGCCTGAAAACGTAAAACGCAGGCCGGTTATTACACTGTCGAGGCGGCGACAGGACAATGCTCCACTTTGTACAGTAATCCCTATTAGCTCTACGGCCCCCGAAGTAGTAAGGGACTTTCATTACAAACTGCCTGACGGCGAACTTCCACATTTCCTAAGGGGTAACTATGCTGAGAGCTGGATAAAGATCGACATGATTCAAACTGTAGCCTTTTTCCGATTAACCTTGCTCTGGAATGGAAGGGACTTGCACGGCGATCGTCGCTACGATACAAGCTTCATCGGGCGCGAACATAGAATCGAAATCACAAAGCGAATACTGTCACGCCTTTCACTGGTCGACCTTGACGAGTTATAGCGTTTAGGCTTAATATTCCGTTGTGAGCTGGGTAAAACCAGCATTCGAGTCCGCTTCGGCGGCGAACCCCGACCGGCGATGCCAAGCTGATCGGGGTTTTTAATTGGGCATCTGAAAGTTTTCAGATGAGGGATACGAGCCACTTTTTACAAGTTTTTTTGAAAAAGTGCCCTTCTTTTGAAAATGGTGTGTTTTTGACATCAATTACAAGGACTGTAACTGACTGATCGAAAAAGGGAAATTGGTGCCGACAGGGTGACTCGAACACCCGACCTACGCATTACGAATGCGTTGCTCTACCAGCTGAGCTATGTCGGCACAGGGAAGGGCGGTCAGTATATTCAAAACCTCCCTTTTTAACAATACCGCGTTGAATTCCTACTGAAATTCGGTCAGGTCTCCTACAGGTTTGACCGGCGTTTTCCGATGTTCAATTCCTCCTGCTTTTCAGAGAATATCAGCCAGACCAGTCACATTGTAACGAACACGTAGCCACGGAGGGAGGAAGGCATGACAAGACACCATTCCAGTGAATCGGGCTTCTCGATGATTGAAGTCATGATCGCAGCGGGGATTTTCTCAACCGGGCTGGGCGGCTTGTCCCTGTTGCTGCTGACGGCGGTGATGGGAACGGCCGAGGCGAGCCACCAGACTATTGCCTCCACGCGGGCCAGTTCGCTGGCTGAAATGATCGCGATGAATCCGGCTGCTTCCGGTCACTACATCAATCCGGTATCCGGGGTTGGGCCCTGTATGGTCGGGGACAATTGCAGCAGCGCACAATTGGCCTCTGCTGATTTCAATCACTGGCAAGCCGAACTAGCTCGCGAGTTACCCGGCGGTAACGGCCTGGTGTGTCGTGACAGCACGCCTGATGAGGGGTATTCCGCGAACCCGGCATGTGACGGTGCGGGGAGCCTCGTGGTCAAGGTATTCTGGGTCGAAAAACGCCATCAGAATGATGATGATGGAGGCCTCCGGCGACTGGTTGCCCGCCTGCCCCGCTGATGCATTCCGATACACCAACAATCCAAACACACGAACAACGGGGTCTGCTGTTGATGGAGCTGTTACTGGCGGCCCTGCTTTCCGCTTTTCTGGTCATTGGGCTGGTGCAAATTGTTGCTGCGGCCCGCAGCAGTTTCCGTCTGCAGGAAAACGAGGCGGAAGTGCAGGAAAACGGACGCCATGCAATCAGCACGCTGACAGCACTTGTCCGCCAGGCCGGGTTCAGACCGCAGCCCTGGAATGAGAGTTACCGCCTGCCGGCACTGACTTCTGCTACACAAGACAGGGTGAGCAGCCGCAGCGACCGCATTGCACTTCGCTCCTGGTCCGATCTCAATTGTTTCAACAACCGTAACCCGGTCGAAGATAATTCCGGTGAACCTGTTTTCTTTATCAGGGAGTCCGTATTCGACCTGAATGACAGCCGGGATCTGATGCATACCTGCAGATACGGGCCCACCGAGGCGGAATTCGTCACACAGATTCACCGCCAGGGCTTTATTCGGAACGTTGAATCCTTCCAGGCACTTTACGCTGAAGATAACGACAACGACGGCAACATCGACCGCTGGGTGCGCGGTGCAGAATGGTCGGATGAAAACGACATACTCGGGGTTCGGATAGGACTGTTGCTCAACAGCAGTGAAGTGGTTGTCGAGCCGGCCACCCAGGAATTTTCCGTACTTGATTTCCAGCACAGAACACGCGCAGACGGCAAGCTTCATCGCCTGTTTGAATTTACTGCCGCCATCAAGAGCCGCAGTGGATGAATCAGCAGGGTGTGGCACTAATAGCCGGGCTGGCCCTGCTCGCCGCCCTAAGCTTGCTGGGCCTGGTGGCCACATCGGGAATGATCCTGCAGCGGCACATGGCACGCAATTACCAGGAAAACAAGCTGGCCCTTGAGAATGCGGCTATCGCTTCTTCCTTCGCCACTGCATGGCTCTTCAGCCGGGCAAATTATGAACGCCAGGGAAACTGCATCTCGAATTGTATTTTGCCCGTGGCCATCCACAATATGGATGACATACCGGCCGGGGCGGAGTTCCAGGGCGCGGCCTGGTGGCAACTTAACGGCATTGAAGCCGGCGCCAACCCGGAATTGGGCCAGTCCATGGTAAACCCTCCCGGAAGTGGCGCAAATTCACCGTTGTGGATCCTGGAAGAGTTACATTTCGAGCCGGCCCAAATTCCGGAGGGTGAAAACTCGTTCGATGGTGTGGGTTACTACCGCATCCTCAGTCGCGGCACTGGAACAAGTGTGAACAAAGTCGCCGTGACGGAATCCATCATCGCCCGACCCTGGGGGGACAGCTACCAACTGGACAGTTACCCGCCCGGCCCTGATGTAAGCAGCTTTTGTCTTCAATTTGCAGACTGGGCCGAAGAAGGCTATGCCTGTGGGCAACTGGCCTGGAGACAACGCCGATGAGGCGGCGCCGGTGAAACAACACCGATAAGAGAGGTACTGATGAAGTACGCTAACCACACTCTCCGGCCAAGCAATCGTTCAGCCGGGCTAACCCTGATCGAACTCGTCCTGGTCGTCGGCCTGCTGGGACTGTTGCTGTCTATGGCCATGCCCAGCTACCAGGGCTACCTGCTACGTGGGCACCGGGTGGAGGCCATCCGCCTGTTACTGGAAGCGGCCGCCTGCCAGGAACGTCACCGCGCCCGCACCGGTTTTTTCGATACCTCGCGCTGTATGGACAATTCCGACAGCAAGTTCTACCACCTGGTGATCGAACCGGAAGGGCAGCCGGAATCCAACGGGTTTGTGTTGATCGCCCAGGCACTTGATGGGCAACAACAGGACATCTGTGGAAACTTCAGCCTGGACCAGTCCGGCACGCGGGGCATCAGCGGGCCGCAAGACAAATTACATCGGTGCTGGGCAGGTCGTTGATCTACAGGAGTCTTCTTGCGGGTGACTGCAAGGCTCCTTTGAGGCGGAAAACCCAGGGGGATTCGCCCGCAAGCGGGCTCTTACAGTATAGCTTTTCAGGCTGGCATGGGCACAGATTCTTGTACCGGGATGGAATATCCAGCCTGCACCGCAGGCCGTTGTGCGATCCGAACATACCAGTCGAGCACATGCGGGAATTCGGCTAGGTCAATGGTCTGGAATTCAAATCGTGAAACCCAGGGCCAGGCCGAAATATCTGCGATGGAATACTCATCACCCACGATATAGGGCCGCTCAGCAAGCCGCCGGTCCAGTACGCCGTAAAGCCGCCGTGCCTCTTGCAGGTAGCGCTCCTCAGCATAAACCGACTTGCCTTTATTGAAGCGGATAAAGTGATGGACCTGCCCCAGCATCGGCCCCAGGCCGGCCATTTGCCACATCAGCCACTCCACGATCTCCCAGTACTGACGTTTTTTGCAGGACATCAGGCGCCCGGTTTTATCGGCAAGATAGAGCAGGATCGCGCCGGACTCCATCAACTGGATGCCGGTTTCCCTATCCACGATAGCGGGTATCTTCCGGTTCGGGCTGATAGCGGCAAACTCAGGTTCGTTCTGTTGCCCCTCGAATATATTGACGGGGTGAACGGTGTAGGGTATGCCCAATTCTTCCAGAGCAATGGAAATTTTACGGCCATTTGGCGTGGCCCAGGTGTATAAATCAATCATAGTTTTATAATCTCTTTCCCATGTATTGCTGTGTTTCGAGCCCAGTCAGAATGAGTTCCTTGGTGTTGATTACACTCTAATCCGCAATTCCCTGGGAAGTGCGAACTCCATGGTTTCCAACCTGCCCGAAACCTCCTCTGCCTGATAGCCGCCCCGTTTCACCAGTGCGTCAGAAACCTCCTTAACCAGCCTCTCAGGCGCAGACGCTCCTGCGGTCAAGCCGACGGCATCGACTCCCTGGAACCACACGTCGTCAATATCATCTACGCCATCAATCAGGTAGGCGGCTATGCCCTGCTTTTCCGCCAACTCCCGCAAACGGTTCGAGTTGGAACTATTCTCCGAGCCAACAACCAGCATCAGGTCCACCTTCTGCGCCATTTCCTTCACGGCATCCTGCCGGTTCTGGGTGGCATAGCATATATCGTCATTCTTTGGCCCGCGAATGGCTGGGTAGCGTTCCTTCAGGCTCTGAATAATGTCCTGTGCATCATCCACTGACAATGTCGTCTGGGTAACGTAAGCAATATCCTCAGGATGCTCGACCGTCAGCGACTGCACATCCTGTGGAGACTCGACCAGGTAAATCCGGTTGTTATCGGGCGGCGATTCCAACCACTGGCCAAGTGTTCCTTCCACCTCAGGATGGCCGGTATGTCCAATCAATACGACATCCCGCCCTGCCCTGCAATGGCGAGTAACTTCCATGTGCACCTTGGTTACCAGGGGACAGGTGGCATCGAATATCTTCAGGCCACGCTCCTTTCCGGCTTCACGCACAGACTGGGAAACACCGTGTGCACTGAAAATAACAATTGAGTTGTCGGGCGCCTGATCCAACTCATCAATAAATACCGCCCCGGCCCGGGCGAGCTTTTCGACAACGAAGCGGTTATGCACAACTTCATGGCGGACATAAATTGGAGCGCCAAACAGTTTAAGCGCACGCTCGACAATATCAATGGCCCGGTCAACACCGGCGCAAAAGCCCCTGGGGTTGGCAAGGAATACTTTCATTGATGCGTGTCTTTTTGCCGGATGGTCTGGAGAAGCCCGTCCAACAACAGCAGCACCACACCAACCGTGATCGCGGAATCCGCCACATTGAATGCCGGATAGTGCCAGCTTCCAAAATGGACATCAACATAATCCACCACGTAGCCCAACTGAATCCGGTCCATCAGGTTACCGATTGCGCCACCGATGATTAACCCCAGCGCCAGACCGGTACGCCATTCATGACGTGGCAAGCGCAGCAACCAAACCAGCAGCACCAGGCTTACAGCCGATGCCAGCACGGTAAAAAACCAGCGCTGCCAGCCACCGGCGTCACTCAGAAAGCTGAAAGCCGCACCGTAGTTATGCGCCAGTGTCATATTCAACCAGGAGAAGACTTCATGCGAGGCATATAAAACCAGGGCTTCACTGGCAATCTGCTTGGTCTGCCAATCCAGCAGAATTACCAATGCACTGACACCCAGCCACATCCACGGGTAAGGTGGAAAGCTGCTGCGTATCGCTTTTTTCTGTGCGCTACTCATGGGCAAAATGGTCAGGCAATGCGCCTGGTCTCTCCCTCTCCGATGACGTTTTCCACGCAGCGGCCACAAATTTCAGGATGATCCGGGTGGGAGCCTACGTCCGCCCGGTAGTGCCAGCAACGTACACATTTCTCATGCTCTGAAGGTGTCACCACCAGGGCCAGTTGTCCGCCCTCCAGTTGCACATGTTCAGCATCCGCCGGCGCCGCCGCAAAATCACCACAACGAGCCTCTGATGTCAACAATACAAACCTCAACTCATCACCCAGCCAGTCGATGGACTCACGGATTTCCCCGTCAAGCCACAAATCAACTTCAACCGCCAGTGAAGAACCGGCCCGCCCGTCCTGGCGAACCGTTTCAATGGATTTACTGACTGCGTCCCGCACCAGGATAATCTGCTCCCAGCGCTCACGCCCCGTTTGTGCATCATCCAGGGCAAACAACTCCTCATACCAGGTTTCAAAAAATATGCTGCTGCCGCGTTCGCCGGGCACATGCTGGTGAATTTCCTCGGCAGTAAAGCTCAATATCGGCGCAATCCAGCGCACCATAGCTTCCAGCACATGATACATGGCAGTCTGGGCAGAGCGACGTGCAGAGCTATGATAATCAGTGGTGTATAAGCGGTCTTTCAGAATATCCAGGTAGAACGCTCCCATATCCACCGCACAGAAATGATGTACTTTCTGGTAAATCTGCAGGAACTGGTAATCATCGTAGGCCTGCTCCACCTGCTTTTGCAATTGCAGCGCACGATCCACGGCCCAGCGATCCAGCGGCAACATATCCTGTGGGTCCAGAACCTGATCGGGCGTAAAGCCGTCCAGGTTGCCCAGCAGGAAGCGGATCGTGTTGCGGATACGGCGATAGGCGTCCGATACGCGCTTGAGGATTTCATCCGAAACGGTCATTTCACCACGGTAGTCGGCTGCGGCCACCCACAATCGCATCACATCAGCGCCCAGGGTGTTCATGACCTTGATCGGCGCCATCACGTTGCCCAGTGATTTGGACATTTTGCGGCCATCCGCGTCCACCACAAAGCCATGGGTCAGTACCTGCCGGTACGGCGCTATACCGTGCATGGCGACCGAGGTGAGCAAGGATGACTGGAACCAGCCGCGATGCTGGTCTGACCCCTCCAGGTAAAGATCGGCCGGGCGTCTCAGTTCTTCGCGCTCATCCAGCACACAGCGGTGTGACACACCCGAGTCGAACCAGACATCCAGAATATCGTTTTGCCGCTCGTATTTGCTTTCATCCACAGCCAGTTGCCGGTAGATGTCATCGGAATACCAGCAGTCCACGCCCTGCTCTTCAACCAGATCGGCTACTTGATGCATCAAACCTATGGTGTCGGGGTGCAATTCACCCGTCTGACGATCGACAAACAGCGTGATCGGCACTCCCCAGGTTCTTTGCCTGGAAATACACCAGTACGGACGGTTCACCACCATGCCCCGGATACGCTCAGCTCCCCAGCCCGGCACCCAGCGCACCTGCTTGATGGCCTCAATGGCCTTGTCCCGCAAATCGGCCTGATCCATGCTGATAAACCACTGCGGTGTCACTCGGTAAGCAGTGGGTGTCTTGTGCCGCCAGCAATGGGGGTAGCTGTGCTGGTAATCCTCATTGAACAACAGGGTGCCGTTAGTATGCATCACCTTGAGTATGTCTTCGTTTGCTTTCCACACCCACAGACCGGCAAACAACTCCACGTCATCGAGGTAACAGCCATCACTGCCCACCGGGCTGGTGACCGGCAGATCGTACAGGCGGCCAACCTGGAAATCCTCTTCACCGTGCCCCGGCGCCGTGTGCACCGCCCCGGTGCCGGCCTCGGTCGTCACATGATCACCCAGGATCACCGGCACATCACGGGTATAAAACGGGTGGTGCAGGCGCTGGTGCTCGAGGGCTGAACCAGGCGCCCGGCCCAGTTCACGTACATTCTCCAGACCCAGGCGTGCGGTAACCGCATCTTTTAATTCAACGGCAAGCACGAGGTTGAGCGGTTCACCGTGGGCCAGGCCATGGACCAGCACGTAGTCCAGTTCTGCATGCAGCGCCACGGCTTCGTTGGCCGGTAGTGTCCACGGGGTGGTCGTCCAGATCGGGATACCCACTTCACCTTCAATCAGTTCTGCTCCGAAAGCGGCGAATAAGGCCTCAGGATCTACCGCACGGAACATCACATCAATCGCCGGTGAAGTTTTATCCTGGTACTCAATTTCTGCCTCGGCCAGCGCCGAACCGCAGTCAAAACACCAGTTTACGGGTTTGACACCCTGCATCAGATGGCCGGCTTCAATGATTGACGCCAGGGCCCGAACCATATCCGCTTCGTAGAGAAAATCCTTGGTCACATAGGGCTCGTCCCAGTCACCCAGAACACCCATGCGCTTGAAACCGGTTTTCTGCAGTTCGACCTGACGCGTAGCGTACTCGCGGCATTTTTTCCGGAAGGTGGCGGCATCAACCTTGTGGCCGACTTTGCCGATTTTTTTCTCCACCTGGTGCTCAATCGGTAAGCCGTGACAGTCCCAACCCGGAACGTAGGGGGAATGAAAGCCCGCCAGCAAACGTGACTTGACCACCATGTCTTTCAGAATTTTGTTGACGGCATGGCCCATGTGGAGATCGCCGTTGGCATAAGGCGGACCATCGTGGAGTATCCACAGCGGACGGTCTGCAGTTTTCTCCTGGATCTGCCTGAAGAGATCTGCTTTTTCCCAGGCTGCCAGCATGGCAGGTTCGCGATTGGCCAGGCTGGCCTTCATCTTGAAAGCAGTTTTTGGCAGGTTAATTGTGTCTTTGTAATCCATTCTTCAGTCTTCCGGCAGTGTCGTCTGCGCCAGGCAAACCCTGGCCTTTTCTTCATCCTTTTTCATCTGAACCACGAGATCGTCAATGCTCCCGAAATTCATCTCATCGCGTAACTTTGCCACAAATTGCACTTCAAGGCGCTGCCCATAGATATCTTTATCAAAATCAAAAAAATGCACTTCCAGCAAGGGTTCTTTGCCGTTCACAGCCGGCCTCCAGCCCAGGTTACTGACCGCAGCCTGCCAACGGCCGCCCACACAGCGTGCAAAAACAGCAAAAACACCCTGCAAGGGGCTGGGCCGGACCCTGATTCTCAGGTTTGCGGTAGGATAGCCAAGCTTTCTGCCCAGGTGCGCTCCATGGACCACGTGCCCCTCCATCCGGAACGGCCGGCCCAGGCATTCGGCGGCCGACTGGAAATTCCCCGCTGCCAACTGTTGGCGGACTCTGCTGCTGGATATTCGCTGACCGCCGCTCTCGACCGCAGCGACTGTTTCGACGGCAAAATTCATTTCTTCACCGAATTCCTTCAACAGAGCGACATTGCCTTCGCGGCCCCGCCCAAAACGGAAATCCTCGCCAATGACAATACATTTAGCACGCAGATCCTCATGTAACACCTGCCTGACAAATTCCCGTGCAGACAAACTGGCCAAGTCTTTATCAAAGCGGATTAACCAGGCGAGATCCACGCCGGCTGATTGAAAAGAAGACAACTTCTGGTACACCGTTGAAAGCCGTGCAGGCTCATGCTCCGGCCTGAAAAAGGCCTGAGGCAGGGGCTCGAATGTCACCATGGCAATCACATCGTCCGGCGAAGCTTGCTGCCGGCAACGTTCGATCAGGGCCATGTGACCGCAGTGCATACCATCAAAATTACCGATGGACACCACTGAAGAGCGGGATGCAATAAGCCCCGCAGCTAATTGACCTGGCCTGTTTCTGACAACACGCATGCAAACACCAGCCCCAAAAAACACCGGATTATACCAGTGAAATGGTATTAAAACGGGTCCAAATGCACTGTTGCCTGATGCTACTGCCCTGTATATTGTTGCCTTAGTTCAGCGCTTCGCACAAAGCTACATTATCAAGCACACTCCGCTCAATGGGCACCTCACCCGACAGATTCAGTGACGCAATGTTGTAACTCACTATCCCGTTTTTGCAGTCAGTAAACCGGATGGTCATGGTGCCATCCTTGACGGTGCTAATGGGTAAAGTGCCTGAATTGAAAATTCCGCCGCTGGAAACGAATACATCCAGGGTTGCGGTATCGCCGTCATAAGGGCCCTGGGCGGTAATCCAGCGGTGCCCGGGCTCACCCAGCAGTGCAGTGACATCCGGGGGCGGACGATCCACATCGTACGTAAACCAGGCCAGGAAGACGGTTTTAATATCTTCCCAGACAATAATAAAAAAGCCCTGCCCGGCGGTCGTTGGGAAAAACCATGCATCGGTCATCCCGGTGTTGATGGAAAAAGGCAGCGGAACGGCCTTTACCGTTACATCCACACTGGCGAAATCCGGCGTCCCGTCCCCAATACAGTCCAAAATAAACCTGAACGTACCTACCGTGCTGATGGTTACAGTGGTACTACCGCCAGAAGGATTGATGGTCTTGCCGGACCAACCGCCTGCACCACCCGATGGCGTGCACGCGGTGGCGTTGCTGACTGACCAGGAAATTGTGACAGATTGCCCCGATGAGATGGAAGAGGGTGAGGCCTTGAATGAACTGATTGCCACCGGGTCCGGTGGGACCACATTCGGCTCGGAAAAAATCTGGATACGGTTATTTTTCAGGTCAGCCACAATAATACGATCCTGGCTGTCAACCGCAACACCCCAGGGAGCGTTGAACTGGCCATTGGCGCTGCCAAAACTGCCGAATGCGGTACAACTGCCTTTGCTGGTGCAGACCTGTACGCGGTGATTAGAGCGGTCAACGACAATAATACGGCCCTGGCTATCAACCGCGACGCCGGTCGGACCGTTGAACTGCCCCAGTCCGGAACCCGATGAACCAAATGCAGTGCAAGAACCACTGGTGCTGCAGATTTGAATCCGGTTATTCGCCCTGTCCGTCACCACGATGCGGCCGGAGTTGTCGATGGCGACACCCGCCGGGCCATCAAACTGCCCGGGACTGGAACCCCGGCTGCCGAATGCAGAGCAGGCCGCCTGCTGTGTGCAAATCTGGATGCGGTGATGCTCGGTGTCTGCGATGACGGTCTGAGTTGATGACAGAGCCGCCACACCCCGTGGGGATTCAAACTGCCCCAGGCCGGTACCCGACCCACCCATTTTATTGCAACTGCCCTTATTGGTGCAAAACTGAATACGGTCATTGCCACGATCCGCGACAATGATGGTATTGGAACTGTTAACTGCGACACCACGGGGCTTATCAAACTCACCGGTCAAAACACCCGGGCTTCCGAAGGCGCTACAAGAGCCTGTATAGGTACACACCTGGATACGGGTATTACCTGATTCAGATATGACAATCTTGCCGTTCTTGTCAATGGCCACACCCCTCGGGTCACTAAATTTTCCCTTGGCCGTACCGAAAGAGCCGAAACTACTTTCAAACTGATAGTCTGCCGTGGCAACACCGGTTATCAGCAGGAGTAATAATCCCAGTACTTTTGTCATATTAATCATCCCTGTTTCCTCATCCATGTGTCGCACTGAATCAAACATTCCACTCAAAAACGGTATCGAAACTGTATTTTACCCAAAAAAGCGCTATCAGCGTTATCAAACGCTCCACCCGGATCAAAATAGGCTGCTACGATCTCCAGGTCCCAACTCGCCTGGGTACGCCAGCCCAGAATAAAATCCAGTTCCCAACCCAGGTCCCTGCTGATGCCGTTGGGCCGTTTGCGGATTCCTGTGTTGATCCAGCGCCGGTTGAGTTTATCCTGCCGGTAATAGTGACCAACCAGGTCAATAGATATCGGCTGTGGAAAGCGGTAAGCCATACCGGCGGTCAGCACTTTCAAGTTGACCAGTTCCGGGTTGGCCAGTTCACCGTAATATTTGAAAGACGTTACACCGGCAAACTTGGCGTTATTGTCCTGCAGGCCAGTCTGCCTGAAACTATTATCTTTGACCGACATCGGGTTATCACCCTGCCCAAACGCATAACCCAGAGTGAAATTCAGGCCATTGTCCAGTTTATACGTGTTGCCCACATCAAAGCCCCAACCGGCAGCATCAAAGCTCCCGACCTTCCCGGTCATATAGGATATTTCCAGCCAACTCTTGCTGCCCGGCAACCATTTTCCAAAGGCGCGCACACCGACATGGGTGCGCTTCTCGGGCAGCCACAGGTCAAAATCCCGGTGGACAATGTAGGCAGCCAGGTGTTTTCTCTGGTTGCCGTTGGAAACGTAGAGCATCGTGTTGGTCGCACTTTTATCCCGCGGGCTACCGCTGGACAGAGTCGTTGAAACCGACAATTCGGTCACCAGATTGCGGCCGAAGTGAAAGATGCGCAGACCATCCAGATTCTGGTCATAAAGCCATTCGCGCTTCTCATCGAAATCAATCCGGCCCGCCTGAAAATCTACATTCCATTTCAACGGATTCCTGAAGTACATGAAAGTCTCACCCAGGCGCGTATCGTCAACGAAAAAGCGCCCCAGCCTCTCATCATTGCGCCACAACCCCACGTAACGCACTTCCATTACGCCAATGAAGGATGACGAGGGGCGATAAACCAGGCGGGCCCGCACTGAGGTCTCCGTATCCTGGCGATCCCTGGCCACCTGATCATCCAGATTGACGTTGTCTTTTTCGGTCCACTTTGCCTCGATCAGGCCCGCTGCCAGGAGATTTTCCGAAATCCGGATGCCTTCTCCGAACAGGTCATCCTCGTTACGCGAAGATGCGGATACCGGCTGCATACGTGTCTCGCTAAGCGGGTATTTGTCCAGTGGATCTTTGTGCCGCAGCAGGATTCCTTGCGGGATGGACACGGTGAAATTCATGATATTGACGAGCCACCCATTCCCATCGGGTCGGATACGGTCAACCCGCCCGGCCAGGCGGTCCCGCCCTTTACCCCTGGGAGAAATTTTCCTGGCGGAGAACCGCTTACCACCCAGGTAATAGCCCTCAATCTTCACCCGTTGGCCGACCATGTGACCGCGTTCGACGCGCTTGAAGGTGGTCTTTTCCACTACCTCCACGGATTCGTCCAGCATGATGAACTTATCATCTTCCTCTTTTTCTGCAATGGTGCCGATCAGAACCTCGTAACGCTGACTGTGGATCAGGTCGACCCGGGCGGCCTCAAACTTGCCATCGCCCTTGAACTCCCCCCTGATTTCCAGCCAGTGGCCTTCCCGAATAGCAGACAAAGGTGATTCCTGCTGCGCCTGGGCCGGGTTGAGGCCCGCCAGGCCAATGAGCAGAGCACAGAATGTGATGAAACGAGTAGACATAGCCTACGCCCCAACCTGCTGCAAGTTATTCAGGCATTGGTGACCGTGGTGGACCAGTTCCGGCACCAACTGCTGCCACCGTGGGCGTAACAAATACACCAGGGCAAGGCGAGCAAAGGTCGAAGCCTGATAGAAGTGCAAACGACATTGGGAATCTCTTGTTTCGGGTAAATCGAGGCCCTCGAGAAAGGTTTGGCCACAAGTATCTGCATCCTGCGCGGACAGCTGATCTGAGTGCTGCAAATGACGCAGACTGAGGTGTGCCAGGAAATTGCCGGGATCCAGTTCCGGCTCTGCCCTGCACAACAGATCAAAGTCCAGCAGGCAGGGCCGGTCCCGGTCGATTAACCACTGTCCATCGTGCAGGTCACGATGCGCCGTCACCGGCTCTGCGGGTGAGACTTTTGCGGCGGTTTCCTCCAGGCGCACACGCAGTTCCTGCCACCGGGGCGGTAAGCTACCGCCGACCAGTTTCAGGCGCCGCAAACGCTCATCCAGAACGGCAAGTTCCTTCAGCCGACCGAACTCTTCCAGCGCCAGCAAGTCTTGCTCAGGGGCGCCTGGGGCCGCCTGCAAGCAGCGTATCCCCTTCCCAAGCAGAAGGAAATCACCCGCCTGTTGTGCCAGGATTTCGGGGCGATGCCCGTCCAGGTGCGGCATCAGCATATAATCACTACGCAGATTCACATCCAGAACCACAGCGGTGCGTATGTCGCTGCCCTCCAGTATCTGCGCTGCCAGGCGCGCCTTGCGCGCATGAGAAGCGCATTTCCCCGTGCAGTATCCTTTCAGTACCACATCAGTGTGATCATGTCGCCCGGCGACCACCAGTCTGCGTGACGGGCGGTAATTCAAAACCTCGTACCGGGAATCCGCTCCTGCCCCGGCAAGCACGGCGGATAGAGGAATGTCCGGGTCATCCAGCGGGCCGCTGAGATGCGCAGACTTCGCTGCAAAATCAATCCAGTTGCAATCGTTGCCGGAAGCCAGCAAAAAAATCAAACCACCATGCCTGTTGATTTCAATTCGCTCAATCCATCCCTTGCTTCCTTGCACAGCGAGATACTGCTCTGCCCTGTCCCGTGCCGCATCCAGAGAATGGGACGATGATTCGCACAGATGGCGGGAACCGGACGCATACTCACTCATTTTCCCTCTCCGGTGCCGCTGGTGGATGGTATTCCAGGTGGAAATGATCCAGTATTTTGCAAGCGATCCGATCCCAACCATTTGAACGGGCTGATTCAACTGCAGCAGCCGCCAGGCGAGACCTGAGATACGGATCTTTGGCCAATGCCAGCAGTGCATCAACCAGCGCTTCATGGCTCCCTGCCTGGTACACCCAACCGTTATGCAGGTGCCTGACGATGGTCGGCAAGTCGCCTGCATCCGGCACCACCGGCACCACGCCGCTGGCCATGCCTTCCATCAGTTTCAACGGCGAAAAATAGCAGGGTGTATCTTGCGAATAGGTTAACGGAAGCACATCAAAAGCCGAGATACACTCCGGGATCTTTGTGTGTTCCATCCATGGCAGCCGGGTGAATGTCCCCTGCGGCAAACGATCCAATGCCAAAAAATCTCCTTCGCCGACCACCAGCAAGTGTACCGGCAGGGACTGCTCCAGAAGTGTCCGGCTTACATCCACCAACAGGTCAAAACCATGCCAGGGTCGTTCACGCCCATGAAATCCCATTACAAAGCTCTTCGCGGGCAATTTCAGATTCGCCTTGCTGGCGGCTTTTGAATAAGGCACGAACAGGGCTGAATCAATGCCATTGGGGCACACATGAATGCATTCGCTTCGCCCGCCACGCTTCTCAGCATAGTCCGCCACTTCGCTGGAAACGGCTGCGATATATGCAGCGGAGCCAAACACCAGGACATCTTCAGCACGGTCGTTATCACCTTCCGGCTGGCCACGCCACCGTCGCTGCTCATCAGCCAGAGGTGCATTCACTTCCAGTGTGTACGGAATACCATGCTCCAGCGCAAACCGCGCTGCGGCCGAACGGCCCAGGGCATAGCGTTCATAGATCAATTGCACGGTCTGAGCGCCGGCAATACGCCGTAGTGAGTCGCACAGCTTTGACTCATCGGGTTCATCAAGCTCCCGCACCACGGCGCCGATCTGTCTGAAAGCGGCCCGCATGGCTTGCAAGTGCACCGCCGCACCCTTCTTGCGCGAGGGCGATATACCCGGATCCTGATTGACCGACAGGATGTGTAACCGCTCTGTCATGCACCCACCCTCAGTGCTCACGCCCTGCCAGCAGACGCTTGAATAAGGCCCTGAGCTGAACACTGTTATTGCGGATATCGAAGCGTTGATCAACAATTTTTCGTGCATTTTCAGACAGGTACTGACGCAATTCACCGTCCTGCAGCAAACGCAGACAGGCAACTTCCAGCGCATCACTGTCCCGTTGCGGTACGTCCAGGCCGGTCACGCCATCCTCGACAATTTCCGGTATGCCCGTTACATCGGTTGAAATCACCGGAGTGCCTATTGCCATGGCTTCCAGAAGAACCGTTGGCAGGCCATCACGATCACCATCAGAGGCCATGACACAGGGCACCGCAACCACACTGGCCTGGCGCATTTTCCGACGCACCTCACCCTGCGGTTGGGGCCCGATCAGTTTGACTGAATCAGTCAACCCCAGTCTCCTCACCTGCGTCTGCAACTCACCGGCGAGCACACCCGCACCAATGATTTCACAACGCGCCTGCGGCATTTTTGAAACCACGCCGGCAAAGGCTTCGATCAGGTATTCAAAACCCTTTTTTTCGACCAGGCGGCCCACCGCCAACACCAGGGCTTGCCGCTGATGTGAGGCGTCATAGGCAAATTGCTCAAGATCAAGCCCATTGTTGATGTGCACTACGTGATCCGCCGCAGCGGGGTATTTCTCACGCAGGTATTCCAGGTTGTAGTTGCTGACCGTCACAACCGCTGCAGCGTCTTCCAGTTTTCGGCGTAAATGTTCCCGGTCCACCGATTCGTGGTAAATATCTTTGGCGTGGGCGGTAAAGGAATAAGTGATCCCGGTCATGGCCGCCGCCAAGCGGGAAACGGTGGTGGCAATGGTGCCGAAATGAGCGTGCAAATGCCGGATACCCCCTTGGTGAACCGCCCGGGCCAGTGCCATGGCCTGCTGCATGTCTCCGGCCGGCACCTGAGGATTCTCCTCGATCACCTGGATTACTGCCGGCAGCAGCATCGATGTTTGCCGCAATTCATTCATGAAATCGTTGGCCTTTCCCCGTGGCTTGAGTACGTGGTGCAACGGCGACTGGA
Organism: Gammaproteobacteria bacterium; assembly: GCA_024279945.1. GTDB lineage: Bacteria > Pseudomonadota > Gammaproteobacteria > Xanthomonadales > SZUA-36 > JAJRRA01. The sequence continues at coordinate 8,306 of JAJRRA010000050.1, read as the reverse complement.
CTCTTGCCAGCGACTCATGGAACCGGGTGTCATCCGAAAGGCGCATGGAGAAGATATTGAGTGGCAGGCCGGCTTCCTCATGGGCGAGGATTTCATTGACAACAAAGGTCTGCGAGAAGCGCGGGTAGACCTTGACCACATAGGCGATTGCTGAAAGATTATCCATCGTTTTCCGGGTATCCCTGGTCAGTTTGCTGCCGGTACGTTGCCTGCGGCAAGCAGCCTACGGACTCGTAGCAGTGTGGTTTTGGTCAGACCGGGCCAGTTCAAAGCACGGTCCCTGAAAGGATTATGACTCAGTCGGAACAGGGCAAGCGCTGTCCGGGTAGTCACTTCAGATTTGTCATAATGCCCACCGGCGGCCCGGTAGCCATCCAACAGGGCTTGCGACAGGAGCGAAACGCGGCTTGCATCCATGCGAGCGTCCCTGATGGTGAGCTGCTCGAGATGTGCGATAAAACAAGCCAGATCCTCAGCAGCCACACCGATTCGAGCCTGGTCCAAGTCAATTATACTCAGGCCTTGCGGACCAACGATGACCTGTTTATCGTAGAAATCAGCGTGCACCGGACAGGCTTCACCATCCAGATTGTCGCTCAATCGGACCAGTGTTTTTGCCAGCATGTTCGCCTCATTGCCCATTTCGGGCAGAATAAACGACAGTTGTGCAGCCAGAGCGTCAATGATTACGGACAAATTGCCCGGTTCACTGTGTTCCAGCCCGGTCGTGTCACCTGAATGCAGGCCGGCAAGCAATTTTCCGGTGTCCCGATAGAGTGCGATATCGCTGCCTGAGTTCAGCGTGTGCTCGCGCAAGGGAAAGCCCGGCAGCCACTCAAAGGCGTGCACGCCATGCTTTCTTGACCCGCCAAGATACCGGGGCAGTGGCAGGTTCTCACTGAATACCCCACGCCGCCGCAAATGCAGAGTGCGGGCGAATCCGTGGGGCGTGTAAAACTTTACCGTTGAACGCTGGCCATCCTGCCGCTCAAAGCGGCAAACCAATCTTCTTTCGGGTTTATAATTCAGTACCGAATACCGTGAAGAGCGCCAGCTATCGTCGTGCTTGAAAATCCGCCCCATCAGACGCTGCCGGGAAGCACGGTCACCCAAGCGGGTCATACTGCGCAACTTGGCATCGTTCGGAAAAAAAGATACCAGCAAAGCGGTATCACTCAGCACGACCCGGCCCGGTCCGCACGGGCCCGGCGCCACGGGGAGTTCACGGGCCTTGGACAGTTTACTCGCCGCATCCGGGCCAAACGCTTTTACATAAACCTGGTGCTGCCGGCCATCCAGGCTGAACGAATATCGACCCAGGCAGTTCATGCCCGGCTTGTAGCGTACGTACTCGAGTTGAAAATCTCCCATTTGCGAGGTGTCTGTTTGCCTGCCAGGGTCCGGATCAAGCTCCTGCATCAGCCGCTTGGCATCCAGAACACAAGGTAATCCCGGCAACGCGGTATCGCGTTCAATCAAACTGAAATCCTGGTCATTCAAGGCGGGCATGGTCATGCCTGTTTGGTGGCCGCTCCGGACGCATCATCGCCCCGGCTGGCAGTGCAGCCTGTGTGGATCATGTTAAACCCGACAACGTCCTGAGTCGTGCTGGAGCCGAGGACGATTTCCGGCTCGACATGCGGGAGATCAACTGGCACAGGTTTTCCAATACGTTCATGTCCGGCACCCAACCCGATGAGGGCTGTAACGCCAGCGCTTGCTCCAGTGCATTTCTAAGACCGGTCACATCATCGACCGGAACCGATTTCACGAAACCCAGTGCTTCGAGACGTTTAGCACGCATCCGCTGTTCATGACGCATACGTTCGCGTGGTAACAGCACCGCCGGCGTACCGCTCTGAATGATTTCCACGCAACTGTTGTAACCCGCCATGCTGACCACTGCATCGGCTTGCCGCATCAAGCCGGGAATATCACCATGGAAGCGGTGAATACTGACAGAATCAGCCAACTCGCCGTGCTTTATAGATCTCTTGTAATAACGCACTTTATCGCGATTCATTAACGGCCCGGTGATGATCTGTGACGTCCAGTCAGCCGGTGCAAGTTGCAAAGCTTTGATATAGGCCTGGATTCTTTGCTCGCCGTCATCTCCACCACCAACGGTTACCAACACATGTTTCGGTACATTTGCCAGGGGCTTGCCCGGCCTGTTTTTCTGCGGCGAGACGATGTAGCCCAGCATCGATAACTTATGCTGTAGCCTGGTCAGCAAAGGGTATTCCTGCACCGTGTCAAAAACCAGTTCATCGCCATAAACACAGATGTGGTCATAACAGGACTCAAGCACCTGCTGACATTCGCGAGAGCTCCAGGATTTTTCGACAATTTCCGGCGAATCAATGATATCGCGTGCGCCAAAAAGACTAAGCTTGCCGTCCTGGCTTGCCCGCTTAATCATGTCGAGCACTTCACCCAGCAAGCCGGTAGGTTGATGATCAATCAAAATCACATCGGGGTCGAAAGATTCGTAAGCGGCCATAATCAGGCTGCGCCGCAGTGCAATGGCATGATTAAGGGAAATATTCAGTGAACGCGGCTCATAGCATCCGTCTTTGTCTTTTCCCACCGCCGGAAGCTTGATGACATCGCAGCGCTCTGGCAAAGGGAAGCGGGTGGCGCAGGGAGACCCGGTGACAAGCAGCACACTGGCGCTGCTGATGCGCTCCAGCAAGCCCCGTGCGATGGCCAGGTTTCTGCGTAAGTGGCCGAGACCATAGGAATCATGGCTGTAGAGAAGAATCTTGAATTCACTGTGCGGCCTGGGCGGGCCGCTGACCACATTTTTACGCGAAATGTGGATGGATTTTGAATGGCTCATGCTTACCTTCCCTGGTATGGAACCTCTGATTTATCCATTTGACGACCCTCTGCTTCGGTATGGTGTGACTCTGACCGAACAGCGGTTCCAGTCAACGCGTGATGCCACTATTGCATCGTCATCCCTTGTTTCTCCTGCCGTTATCCGACCACCACTCCAGGCAGCGATCCACCCTTTGATTAACAGATTGAATTTTAGAGTATTTTCTACACTTGTATCCCGTTTTGTCAAGTAGTTTACCGGCGATAGCATCAAACACGGCAACATCCCCGGCATCCATATCCCGGCGCCAGTCTCTCAGACCCGGCGTTGGCCCCAGCCAGGCGGATTTCGCGGAAAGGCCCGGGTTCTTAATGGTTTTCCCTTCATGAAACCGGGCCATCTGCTCTGAGTAAGGGATGTGCAGATAGCTGCACACTTTCTGTAATTCAACATCAGGTTCCCTCACCAGAGCTTCGTATTTGACCTCCATGTAGTGGGCTTTCCCCAATGCATGGCCATCATTCCACCCTGTTCCTGCCTGCCAGCGCCACCACAGAGCGCATGTCCCCACTGCATCCTCCTGCCACAGGGACCAGCGACCGGGCCCCTTGCCGGCAGTGGCCCATTGCAGTGCAGAAAGTGCGGTATCGCGGCCATCGCGAATGACATGGATGAAACGGGCTTGAGGGAAAAGTTGGTGCAACACCGGTATCCGGCGGCAATAATCGGGGGTTTTTTCACCGCTCAGAAGCTTACCCATCTTTGCACCACGCAGATCATACAGGCGACGAACAAAGTCGCTGTACTGTTCCGCGCCCTGCGCTGCCTGCACGACATCCTCGTGTTCCAGCCCAAGGCGGCGAAAGCGGTGATATGACTCGACTTGCTCCATGAGTTGCGTACTGAACTTTGGATCAGCCACTTTGCGTAACTCACGCTTGGCTGCCCGGGTAATAAAATGTGTGTCATTGGCCACGGTCAAATCCGGATGAGCATCCAGCATACGCTGCATCAGGGTGGTGCCGGAGCGGGGGCAGCCGATGACAAAAACAAAAGGGTTACGGTGCTTAATGGTCATCACGATTGTCCGCCTTCCCCGGTCTCTATCCAGGCCATTTCGGCAAACTTGCTTCCCTGTTCGAGCAACTCGGTATGGCTTCCGCTTTCCACTACCCGCCCCTGCTCGATATACGACACCCGGTCTGCCCGGGCTGCCTCGTGAAGTTGGTGCGTAATCATGATGACGGTTCTGCTGCCCAGCAAATTCCGTACCGCATCAACCACGGTGCGGCTGTTTTCCTCATCAAGGCCAGAGGTCGGTTCGTCCAGGATCAGGATCGGCGCCTTACTGAGGGCTGCCCGCGCCACCGCAATTCTCTGGCGCTGCCCGGCGGACAGGGTGACACCACGCTCGCCCAGGACCGTGTCGTAGCCAGCGGGAAGCGCCGCGATGAATTCATGCGCATTCGACAGTCGTGCCGCCTGCTCGATTTCTTCGTCTGTGGCATCAAGCCGTCCGTAAGCGATATTGTCACGGACGCTGGCTGCAAACAGCGTGGTTTCCTGCAGCACGACCGCGATTTGCTCGCGCAGAGACGACAGCGTGAAGCGACGAATATCGATACCATCAATCAGCACGCGCCCCTGATCGGGGTCATACAGGCGCGATAACAGCCTGATGATGGTTGACTTGCCGGCCCCTGACGGTCCCACCAGGGCAACAATCATACCCGGCGCAATGGAGAAACTGATCTCACGCAGCATCGCCTGACCTGGTTCGTAGGAAAACCCAACACGATCAAACTCAACGGCTCCCCTGAACGGTGGCGCCGGGCGGGCATCCGGTTCATCAACCACGTCCGGGCGCGTGTCGAACAACTCCATCACCCGCTCCCCGGACGCCGATGCCTTGGCCAGGCGCCCAGAATACTTGGCAAACTCCTGCATCGGCTTGAACGCGGCTTTGAGGTAGGACAGGAACACCAGCAGTTCGCCGGCACTGAGTTGCTCCTTGAGAACAAGGTAGGAGCCGTAAACCAGAACCAGCGCGGTGGAGACGCCGGTCATCACCTGTACGGTTCCCTGCAGGCGCGCCAGCAAGCGCCTGGCCTTTACACCTTCCTTGAGGCTTTTCTGGTTCTGGCCGGAAAACTGGTCGATAAAGCTGTCTTCCAGCGACAGCGTCTGAACCATTTGCATGGCGCCGATCGACTCGGAAGCGGTAGAAGCCATGGCGCTTTCACGCTTTTTCTGAGTCCTTGAAACCGTCTGAATCTTTTTACTCAGAACAAAAGTAGGCAGCCAGTAAAGTGGCAGTGTCACCATCGCCAACAGGGCTAGCTTCCAGTTGAGCCACAACATCAGCCCGCCCATGACCAGCAGCACCAGAATACTGCCGATCAGCGGCATCAGGGCGGTAACGGCGACTGCCTTGAGCAGGCCGATGTCGCCGATGACCCGGATGATCAGATCACCCGAACGCGCCTTGTTGTGAAACGACAGCGACAGGCAGTGAAGATGCTCAAACAGTTTGCCCCGCACCTCGGTCAGTACGCGATTCCCCACCAACGCAAAACCAACCTTTTGAGCATAGGCACACAAGGCCCTGAGGCCGAGAATCAGCACCAGCGCCAGGGCGGCGCCGACGACAATCGTCATGGGATCAAGTTCTTGCAGCCGTTGCAGGCGATTGAGGGATCCGGACCTGCCCGGAACAATCACGTAGTCGATAACGATCGTCAACGGCCATGGCTCCAGTGCGCGCATCGCCACACCCGTTAGCAAGGCCAAAAAAGAGCCGGCGAGCAAGGGCCGTTGCCTGGCGATATAGGGTGAAAGGAAGCGGATCAGACGCCGAAGTCCCGGAACAGACTGTGAAACTGGATTGGATTTGGCCATGAAAAATCCGTTTTCTCATGAAAACTGCGACTTGCACGTATTTGTTACTGTTTTACGTTAATCTCCAGCATAACATTTCCCACTTGGGCCTGTTAACACCGGCCAGACCCTAACTGGCACCCTTTATCAGATGGTGCTTCCTCAGCCCGCCAACTATGATCACCAGTCCATAGACCAGCATGCTGATACCGATCAGGGTGGCCAGGTGGAGGCTCCGGCCTGTGGCAGAAGCCCCAATCCATTGATCAATTTCCCCGTGCTGCCAGACCAGGGCGGCAACCATAGCCAGACTGCCCAGAATTACCGCGCCAGCAACCCGGAACCAGCCGGGTTCCGGCCGGTAGACACCCTGACGACGCAGTCCCCGGTACAACAGAATCGCGTTGATGTAGGCCGAGGCAGAACTGGCCAGGGCGAGGCCCGTGTGCGGACCCTTGAATTCCATCGCCACCAGGGTTCCGACAAACAGGAGATTCAGGGCCATGTTGGACACCATTGCCGTGATCGCGATTTTTACCGGGGTTTTTGTATCCTGGCGGGCGTAATAACCCGGCGCCAGCACTTTGACCGCGATAAAAGCCGGCAAGCCGATGGCGTAGGCCGTCAGGCTCAACGCGGACATCTCCACATCGCTGAGTACGAATGCCTGGTATTGAAACAATGTGATCAGGATCGGTTTGGCCAGCACGGCAAGACCCAGTGCAGCGGGCAGCGTAATGATCAGCGCCAGTCGCAAGGCCCAATCCAGCGTTGCTGAGAATCCCTGGGGGTTTAGTGTGGCAAATTTTCGCGACAGGTTCGGCAGGATGACGGTGGAAAGCGCGACACCCAGAATGCCCAGCGGGAACTCCAGCAGTCGATCCGAGTAATACAACCAGGTCACACTGCCGCTGATCAGAAAAGTGGCGATGATCATATCCAGCAGCAGATTGCCCTGGGCGACCGAAGAACCGATCAGGGTCGGAATCATCAGGCGCAGGATTTTCCGCACACCGGAATGTCGCCAGCCCCAGCGCGGACGGGGCATGACACCAAGCCTCATCAGCGCCGGAACCTGTATCAGCAACTGGGCCATGCCAGCGGCAAGAACACCCCAGGCCAGTGCCTTGACCGGCACTTCCATCCGGCCGGAAAGCAGTACAGCAGCAGCGATCAGGGAAATATTCAGTAACACCGGCGTCAGAGCCGGCACCAGGAAGCGGTCAAAGGTATTCAATATTCCGCCGGACAGGGCAGTCAGCGAGATCAAGAGCACATAGGGAAAAGTAATCCGCAGCATGTCGGTCGACAACTGGAATTCAGGCCGCCCCTCGATCAGCCAACCCGGAGCGAAAATTGCCAGCACAACCGGGGCGGCCAGAATGCCGATTGACGTGATGATCAACAAAATTCCGGCCAGGGTTCCGGTGACATGATCAATAAGTTCCTTCAGAGCCTGGCGGTCACCGCTTTCCCGCACCTCGGAGAGTACCGGGACGAAAGCCAGTGAAAAAGAACCTTCGGCAAATAGGCGGCGCATGAAATTGGGGATTTTGAAGGCGAGAAAAAAGGCATCGGTTGCGCCGCTGACCCCAAAATAGCGTGCAAATACAATATCGCGAACAAATCCCAGGATGCGCGATGCAACGGTCGCGGAACCAACCGAAACGGTAGATTTCAACAGTTTCAAGCCGCTTGCTCCTGCGAAATTCCAGCACTCGCATCCACTCCAACTATTTTCCGCTGCATATTGTATTGACCTGTGAGATGAAAAATAAGAAAATAGTCGGCTTGATTTTTGAATTCATGTTGGAGAAATACTTTGGCTCACAGTTTATCAGCTCGTAAACGGGTTCGTCAGTCAGAACGCAACCGCCGTCGCAACGCCAATCAGCGTTCTCATGTCCGTACAGCCATCAAAAACGTTCTGAAAGCCATCGAGTCCGGTGACAAGAGCGCAGCCGAGGCCGCCTATAAAATGGTGGTGCCTGCGATCGACCGCTCGGTGTCGAAAGGCATCATGCCAAAAAACAAGGCGGCACGGCATAAATCACGGCTCAACACCCACGTAAGATCCATGTAAGCAAGCGGGTGAACGACTGGCTGTGTTGGCCGGTCATGAGATTTATCGGCTAGTTTGTACCTGTTTTATGGAAAAGCCCTGCAGTTTGCGGGGCTTTTTTGTGGCCTACTATCGCGTGAAGCGGTAAGAGCCCGCTTGCGGGCGACTATTCCAGAGCTTTTCGGCCCCAAGGGGCCTCTTACGTTTGTTGCCCGAAGCTTTTCGGCCCCAAGGGGCCTCTTACGTTTGTTGCCCGAAGCTTTTCGGCCCCAAGGGGCCTCTTACGTTTGTTGCCCGGAGCTTTTCGGCCCCAAGGGGCCTCTTACGTTTGTTGCCCGGAGCTTTTCGGCCCCAAGGGGCCTCTTACGTTTGTTGCCCGGAGCTTTTCGGCCCCAAGGGGCCTCAGATCGATGACAAACCCCGGTATTTTGCCGGGGTTTTGTTTTTAAGGGATCCTCAGAGTGGTTTTTTCAGTTGGCGCCTTACTGGATTGGGCAAAGGTTTATTTGGTAAGTGATGGTCTGATGACGACCCCTAAGCCCT
>JAJRRA010000049.1 GCA_024279945.1 Gammaproteobacteria bacterium | reverse complement strand
GAGCAACTTCTGCGAGAAATTATTCTTCTTGATCAGCTAAAAATCAAGGGCCTGGGACCGGCAGTAGCCAATATCCTGTATTTTCTCCACCCTGAAATTATTCCGCCATGCAATACCGCAATTGTTAATGGCTTCAACTACTTGTTCAATGAAAAAGTAAAGCTGGGCTCATGGCAGGAATATCTTCGTATGCGGGAAGTGATTATAGACAATAACAGGCAGTACAAAAGATTGTTGTCCAGAGACCTGGGAGCATTTTCCGGACTGTTGTTTGATATTGGTGTAAAAAAAATCATGCTGGGGAATGAAGGAGCACTTTCAGAAAAGGAAAAGGAGAAAGTAGAAAGGCTTCTGAAAAAACGTCACAAAGAAGTCGTGGGTGAAAAAAAGGAAGCAGACTTACACACAGAAATGCAGTATCACCTCCTCAGAATCGGTCATTCACTGGGTTATGATGTCATCAGCGCATCAAATGACCGATCAAGATGTCATGATGGCAATAATTTTTCGTTTATAAGCCTGTCAGAATTTCCTGATATTGGCTTAAACAAAGACACCAATAGCACCATTGCATTGATTGATGTAATTTGGTTTCAAAAAGGCACTAACAGGATCGCCAGTGCATTTGAAGTGGAAAAGAGTACATCAATATATTCAGGAATTCTCAGGCTTACCGATTTGTATTTTTCGTTCCCGGAAGACCCATCTTCGCTTTTCCTGATTATCCCTGACAACAGGGAAAAAGAATTGATCATGCAGATGAGCCGCCCGGCGATTAAAGGTAACAAGCTGGAAATTCACTACATTCTTTTTTCCAACTTGCGCCAATATTGTGATGCCATATGCACGTTTGGTGAAAGCAAAGAAACGCTCAAGAAAATTGCCCGGGTTGTCACTTAAGGTAAATCAATTCCGCTTTGCAAAGTGGTGCCGTACGTTTCCCCTAATAAGCTGACATACAATAAGTAGAGCTTTCTGAGTCCGCCAGTAAATAATCAGGCATCCAGGTCCGGAATGAGCCTGGATTCAAGGCGAGCAATCCAGTCTTTCAGTTTTAGTTTGCGCTTTTTCATGCGGGTCAGTTGGAGTTGATCCAGGGTGGGGTCCTCGGCCAGTCGGGCGATGGCCTGGTCGAGGTCACGATGCTCCTCCCTGAGGTGGCTAATCAGCGTGACAATATCACCGGGATCGTTTGAATTATTACTCACGTCACTAACACCCTGAACAAGGATATTCCCTTGTCTGCAGGCTGTGCCATGTCCTGCTGGGGCAGATTGACTGTCCCGGTCGGAGCGTATCTTGCCGCCAGGCGCTTTGCGTCCGGCCAGCCTGACATGCGAATGTCCCAATGATTACGATGCACTACACTAGGATAATACAGTTTTCACTGCAATATACGGCTCTTGTATCATTTCGCGTAAGATGCGCGGAATGCCGGCAAGAAAATAAACCCTGCAGAAACGAACCATGCACAAGACAGAACAACAGCAAAACCTGCAAACCCGGATTGCCCGCCGCTTGCAGCGCAACACAGGCCGTGCGATCACGGATTACAACATGATCAGGGACGGAGATCGGGTCATGGTCTGCCTGTCCGGCGGCAAAGACTCCTATACCCTGCTGGACATGTTGCTGGCCTTGCAGAAACGGGCGCCGGTGCATTTTGAACTGCTTGCGGTCAACCTGGACCAGAAACAGCCAGGCTTTCCAGTGCATGTGCTGCCTGTGTATCTGGAGCAACTGGGCGTGCCGTTTCATGTCATTGAGCAGGATACTTTCAGCGTGGTCAAGCGGGTCATCCCGGAGGGCAAAACCACTTGCGGGCTGTGTTCCCGCCTGCGTCGGGGAGCACTGTACAACTTTGCAGCCACACATGGCATCAGCCGCATCGCACTGGGCCACCATCGCGATGACATCATCGAAACCCTGTTCCTGAACCTGTTCAACGGCGGGCGAATCAAGGCCATGCCGCCCAAACTGCTATCGGACGATGGCCGGCACGTGGTTATCCGTCCGCTAGCCTATTGCGCCGAGGAAGATATCGCAGATTATGCAGATAGCCGCCAGTTTCCGATCATCCCCTGCGACCTGTGCGGTTCCCAGCCAAAGCTACAGCGCCAGCAAATCAAGGCCATGCTGAGGGACTGGAAAAAGAGACACCCAGGGCGAATCGAGAACATTGCCCGGGCGATCCGTCATGTTTCCCCCTCGCAACTGGCGGACCATCAACTCTTCGATTTTATTAATCTCGGTGAAGTCACAGGGCTTGCCAGTCACATGGAGAAAACTCATGGATAGAAGAAAATTTGTGAAAGCAGCAGGCGCGGCCGGAACCGCAAGCCTGCTGGCTGCCTGCGGCAGCAAGACTGCAGCGACAGCCTGCACCGAAAGCTCCAGCGGCCCTGTCACGGATGGGCTGAAATGGAAAATGGTCACCACCTGGCCGCGGGATTTCCCCGGTTTGGGCACCGGCGCAAACCATGTGGCGGAACTGATTGGTAAACTCAGCAACGGTCGCCTGACGGTCGAAGTGTATGGCGGTAATGAACTGGTGCCACCTTTCGAAGTATTCGATGCCGTCCAGCGGGGTACCGCCGAAATGGGCCATGGCGCATCCTACTACTGGAAAGGCAAAATCCCCGCCGCACTGTTTCTCGCCGGCGTGCCGTTTGGACTAACGGGCAACGAAATGAATGGCTGGTTCTACTACGGCGGCGGCCTGGACCTTTACCGCGAAGCCTACGCACCATTTGGAGTGATTCCCTTCCCCACCGGCAATTCGGGTACGCAAATGGGTGGCTGGTTCAACAAGGAAATCAACAGCACGGCTGACCTTGATGGCCTGAAAATGCGCATTCCGGGTATCGGAGCGGAAGTCATCAAACGGCTGGGCGCCACACCGGTCAACATCCCCGGAGCGGAACTGTTCACCGCCCTGCAAAGCGGCACGATTGATGCGACCGAATGGGTCGGCCCGATGAACGATCTTGCCTTCGGCCTTTTCAGGGCAGCGAAATACTACTATTACCCGGGCTGGCATGAACCGGGCTCCGTATTGGAAAGTATTGTGAATGCCGAAGCATGGGCGGCCCTCCCAGCGGATTTGCAGGAAATCGTGGCAACCGCGTGCAAAGCCACCTCGCTGGACATGTATGCTGAGTTCGAAGCCCGCAACGGTATCGCACTGAGAACACTCGTCGATGAGCACGGCGTCAAATTACGCGCCTTTCCGGATGAGGTGCTGGCTGAATTCAAGCGGGTTTCTTTCGAAGTGCTGGAAGAAGTGGCTGCCGCCGATGAAATGGCCGGCAAGATCTGGGCATCGCTCAAGGCTTACCTGGCCACCGTGCGTCAGTGGACCGAAATTGGTTCGCAATACTTCCTCAACCACCGATAAGGCCATGCGAGACCAGTGAAAACCGTCATTGAAGCCATTTTCGTCATTGTCCTGCCGGTACTGGGCCTGTCCTACCTGCTCCAGTCCAGTCACTGGATTGAGTATTTTCGTGAACTGGGCCAGCGGCCTCATCGCAGCCTGGGCCTGGCCCTGGTACTGCTCACGGCCGGCGTCTTTGGTGGCATTGCCTATAACGACTGGTCCTCAAGCTGGCCCATCTTCATCAGCACTTTCAGTTGGCTGCTGGCCCTGGAAGGCACTTTTATCCTCGTCTTTCCCACATCACTGGCGAAACTGCAAAAAATTCCGGATCATTTTCTCTACCGGTACCTGCGCAGTGGCGGCATCCTGCTGATTATTCTCGGTGCCCTGCTCTGCAACCACTTTTTCTATCTCCCATAAACAAAAAAGGGGTCAGCCGGAATAAACCACCCCGGGCAGCCAGGTAATGAGTTGAGGCCACAGGGCCAGCAATCCAAGCAGGAAAACCTGGATGAAGATGAAGGGAATCACTCCACGGTAAATGGCGGAGGTAGGTATATTCTCCGGGCAGACACCCCGAAGGTAGAACAGTGAAAAACCAAACGGTGGAGTCAGAAATGAAGTCTGCAGGTTCAGCGCGATCATCACACCCAGCCAAATCGGGTTGAGGCCCATGGCCATCAGTACCGGCCCGACAATGGGTACCACGACAAAGGTGATTTCGATGAAATCGAGCACGAAGCCAAGCAGGAACATCACCAGCATGACCACAATCATGGCGGTGATTACACCACCAGGGAGTCCGGTCAACAGACCGGCAATCAGGTGATCACCGCCAAACCCCCTGAATACCAGGCTGAACAGCGACGCACCGATCAGGATCATGAACACCATGGCGGAAATCCGGGTAGTCCGGGACACCACGTTTCTCAGGGTTTCCCGGGACAACTGACCGCTCACCAGGGCCAGCAGCATCGCACCCACCGCACCCACTGCAGCAGCCTCGGTCGGAGTGGCGATACCCCCGAGAATGGAGCCGAGTACCGCGACAATCAGCGCCAGTGGACCGGCCGCCAAAACCAGCAAACGACCAATGCTGACCTCACTGTCAGCAGATTCAACATCCGCCGGCATGAGGCCGGGTTTCAGCCAGGCGAGCAGCATCAGGTACAGCACATACATCCCAACCAGCATAAACCCGGGCACCAGCGCACCGGCGAATAGTTCACCCACCGAGATGGTCTCGGGACTGTAGTTTCCCATCTGCAGTTGCGCTTGCTGGTAGGCATTTGACAAAACATCTGCGAGCATTACCAGGACAATGGACGGCGGGATGATCTGCCCCAGTGTGCCGGAAGCGCAGATGATCCCGGTAGCAACCGCAGGATCGTAGTCTCTGCGCAGCATCGTGGGGAGGGAAATCAGACCCATCGTGACCACGGTAGCGCCAACGATCCCGGTACTGGCGGCCATCATCGCACCGACTAACACCACGGCGATTCCCAGCCCGCCTGGAGTACCACGCATCATGGCAGCCAGGGATTGCAGCAACTGGTCGGCAAGTTTTGAACGCTCCAGCATCACTCCCATGAAGACAAACAAGGGAACGGCAATCAGCGTCTCATTGGTCATGATGCCAAAAATCCGGTTGGGCAAAGCCTCCAGGAATACCGGGTCAAAGGTACCGGTCAGCACCCCCAGACCTGCAAAACGCAGGCCGACACCCGCCAGCGTGAACGCTACCGGGAATCCGGCCATCAAGGCCAGCCCAATGGCGAGAAACAGTCCGAGCGACATCCAGCCAGCCATCAGATTCTATCCGGAAACAGCTTGTTCATTTTCACCTGATGGCAGGTGCCGCAGGGCGGACTCTGAAGCATGATGCGGCATATGTCCTTATTTTCTACGGGAATCATGAAGCGGGCATGTTATCACTGCGGGCCGTTGCAACAGAATATTTTGAGCAATTTTTTATGCACAGCACACAGCCGTTAACAAACTATCATCAACTTATTCAGATATCCGGCTATGCAATAGTATGTTTGTCATATATCTCATTGATATTTAATAATATAACTAAATGAAATGACTAGCCGACTTGCCTTGAACCGATGAACAGGCGCTAAACATACTTCCAACGGGCGTGAATTACGCACAGAGTTATCCACAGCTTGAAAGACCTTGAAAACACAAGCGGTGACTGCATTTCACCACACATACCAGCCTGCAGGCAGTCACTAATTTGCCGATTCGGATCCCCCGAAGCTCCTGCAAAACGAGCATTCAGGCGAACAATATTTCTTCTGCCACACGCGAGGGTTTACAATATGCCGCTTTCAAGGCCGTTCTGGCGATAATCGGCAAGAGACACCATTCCGTGAAAGAACATATAGAAGAGTTACTGGCCCAGTCCCTGCTGCATTTGCAGCGTGAAGGCGTGTTACCGGAAGAATCCGAACCTGCCATCCAACTGGAGCGAACACGATCTCCGGAGCACGGCGAGTTTGCCTCGAACCTGGCGATGGTTCTGTGCAAGGCGGCAGGCATGCCACCGCGCGAACTGGCACAGGCCATCATTGACCGTCTGCCACGATCCAGGCAGCTTGAGCGAACCGAAATCGCCGGGCCGGGCTTCATTAATTTCTTTCTCAACCGCCTGGCGCTTTCCGGCGTCATCAAGGATGTGCTCCGCCAGAAAGATCGTTATGGAAACCTGAGCCCTGAAAAAGAGGAAAACATTACCCTGGAGTATGTGTCGGCCAACCCAACCGGGCCACTCCACGTTGGACACGGCCGTGGAGCCGCGTACGGCGCCAGCCTGGCCAACATCTTTGAATGTGCAGGGCACAAGGTCCAGCGGGAATATTACGTTAATGACAACGGCCGGCAGATGGATATCCTGGCGGTATGCGTTTGGCTGCGTTACCTCGAGCTGTGTGGTGAGAGGGTGGAGTTTCCACAAAACGGTTATCAGGGAGACTACATTTATGAAATTGCCCGTGCTGTGCGAGCCGACAACGGCGACAAGTGGCGTTTCACCGGCCAGGAGGTTGAAGATAACCTGCCCCCGCCCATGATCCGGGGAGGGGATGGGGAAATTCACATTGATGCCCTGATCACGCGTGCGCGAACACTCTTGGGAAACAAGGGCTATACGGTTTTTTTCAATGCGGGCCTGGACAGTATCCTGGATGATATCAAGGATGACCTGTCAGACTTTGGGGTAGATTTTGACCTGTGGTTCTCCGAGCAGCAGTTGGAAGACAGCGGTGCTGTCGAGCGGGCTATTGAGCGTTTGCGCGAAAACGGCCACTTGTATAAAAAGGACGGTGCAACCTGGTTTCGTGCCTCAGCCCTGGGGGACGAAAAAGACCGCGTGGTCATTCGTGAAAACGGCCGGAGCACCTATTTTGCATCGGATATTGCCTATTTTCTGGATAAGATCGAGCGGGGTTTTGATCGTGCCATCTATGTACTCGGAGCCGACCATCACGGCTACGTCCCCCGCCTGCGTGCTGCGGCCAAAGGCCTGGGTGAGGATCCCGATCGGCTGGAAGTATTGCTGGTCCAGTTCGCCGTATTGTTTCGCCAGGGTAAAAAAGTCCAGATGTCGACCCGCTCCGGGCAGTTCATCACCTTACGCGAATTGCGTGAAGAGGTCGGTAAAGACGCTGCCCGTTTCTTTTACATCATGCGTTCTCATGACCAGCACCTGGATTTTGACGTTGACCTGGCGAAATCGCACAGCAACGAAAACCCCGTGTATTATATTCAGTATGCCCATGCCCGGATTTGCAGCGTGCTTCGCAACGTGGAGCAGAAGGATATGTATCACAACGAAGCCATTGGGGAGGCTGCGCTGGACCTGTTGACCGAGGATCACGAATTGGCGCTGACCCGCACATTGAGCCGTTTCCCCGAAACCATAGAATCTGCGGCGCGCAGTCGCACTCCTCATCTCCTGGCCCACTATCTTCACAGCATAGCCACTGAGTTGCATGCCTACTACAACGCGCATCAATTCCTCGTGAAAGATGAAAATCTCCGCAACGCCCGGCTGAATCTGATCCTGGCCACAAAAATTATTTTGCACAAAGGACTGGCGCTGGTAGGAGTTTTAGCTCCAGAGGAAATGTGAATGGCGACCAACCGACGAAGAAGATCAAGCGGGAGCAGAAAGGGAACACCGGCATGGATGTGGTTATTCACCGGCATTCTGATCGGTCTTGGTCTTGCGTGGTATCTTTTTGCCAAAGGCTATATCCCGGCTACCCGTATCGAGCAACCTGTTGCCGGCACCACATCAAGCCAGCAGCCCGAGCCCGCAATCGCGGACGGTATTTCATCTGCCGCTGCCGAACAGAACAAACCCCGTTATGATTTTTTCACCGTTCTGCCGGAAATGGAGGTGGTGGTCCCCGAACAAAGGAATGAGCCGAAGACGGCCCCGGAAACCGATACGGGCATCTACCTGCTTCAGGTTGGTTCCTTCAGGCAAGCGGCCGATGCCGAACAGTTGAAAGCCCGCCTGGCACTGATCGGTATCGTGGCCAGAATTCAGACGGTTAACGTCAACGAAGCTACCTGGCACCGGGTGCGCATCGGCCCCGTCAACGGCATCCGTAAGGCCGATGAACTGCGCAACCAACTCTCAGACAACGGCATCGACAGCCTGGTGATGAAGAACCCGTAAGAAACCCCCTGGGGCCGCAATTGTAAGAAACCCCTTGGGGCCGCAATTGTAAGAAACTCCCTGGGGCCGCAATTGTAAGAAACTCCCTGGGGCCGCAATTGTAAGAGGCCCCTTGGGGCCGAAAAACCCAGCAAAAATCACCCGCAAGCGGGCTCTTACAGGTTCTGTCGGTTTTCTTTTGCGTAGAGGTCGATGATGGCCGGTTTTTTATCGGCAGAGGAGGCTTGCCAGGCTTTGCGCCAGGCTTCGAATTGTTTCCAGAACTGTTTGCCATCCCACCGCCTCTTGCTTCCTGGACGAAAACCATCTGCGTCCATCGCATAAAGACCGATCTGCAGGGATTCATCTTCAAGATTTGCCGCAAAATCGAGTAAGCTGCCTGATGTGTTTGCCGGGCCAAACCGCTTGAGCCAGGTGCTCAGGACTTGACGTGCTTTTCCGGCATCTGTGTCATTACAGGCTTGTTTCAGGCTTTTGAGAAGTTGTTGCTCGTGCTCGCCGGGCACCGTTCTCACACCATTAGCGCCACCTCCGTTTCGCTCGCGTCCACGCAATGCGACCGCCAGTGTGATCAGCCACAGGAAAGCAAACAGGAAGGTTAGCCAGCGCCAGTAAACTGGCTCGTTGTTGCCAGCGGAATCACGGGAAATGCCGGCAACCGGGGAAACCGCCGTTGCGGGAGTTTGCAGCGGCAAAGGTGTCATAGCCGATGGCTGTACCTGGATCACCCGGGAAGGAAGCACCGATGTGCGCTGGCGATCATTAACGGTATCCCACCACTGAACTTTTATTTCAGGCAAAACCAGTTCGCCTTCATTTTCAGACACGACGGCGTAACGAAATTCCTTGTGGCCCAGCACCCATTGTCCATCATCACGGGTGATGCCCTGGGGCTGGTCCGGATAGATCCGGGCATGGCTGATTTCGGGCCAGCCGGGTTCGGTAATCATGTTCTCTTCCAAACCCACCGCGTCAACAATCACGGTACGCGTAACGGGCTCACCGACCGTGAGGTCATCGACTGCCGACAATTGTTCCGACAATTCCAATTGCCGCGCCGGCTGCCATGAATCACCAACAGCAGTGGCCGGCTTGGGCTGAATGGTCAAGCGGACCGCTTCACTCTTTGCCTGAATCCGGCGCCCGCGCACCGAAGGTTGCCACAAACGATCGGTTCTGCGCTCCACCAGGCGCCCTGACAATTGCAGGGGTGGAATCACCAACTCCCCGGAACGTTCCGGGAATATTGCGTAACGCCGCTCCAGTACGCGATAGCGAACACCGTTTTTTTCTGCCTGGAATGAAAGTTCATCCAGCAGACGCACCGAGGCCGGTGATGGCTCGGGCTGGGTGATGGATGCCTCGGTCAGGTTCTGCCGGTAATACACCCGCACAGTCATGCCCAATTGCGCATTTACGTAATGAGGAGGTTTTTCAGGCGTGACATCCACCTCAATGAAAACAGCAGGCAGTTCTCCGGGCTCAAGCTCAGGTGCCGCGTCGACATGTACTTTAATCGGGGTGGTGGTGCTTCCTCCCACATTCAGGGCCGGAATCAGCAACTCACCACTGCGCCTGGGTTCCAGTTCCAGCATAAGTTGCACAGTTGTAAACTGGCGTCCATTGACAATGGACATCTGGGTGCCGGTCCGCCGCTCCAGGACGGCAAAATCTTTTTCCAGCTCCGACAGGTCAGCATTGAGATTTTGCTTTGGGTCATTGGTTTCCAGTGTCAGGGTAAGTGTTTCCCCCTGGATGATGCTATTGCGGTCCAGCGTTGCGCTCACGTCTGCCGCCTGCAGCGGTAATACCCACAACAGGGACAGGAGCAGGGTCAACAGACCCGGCAGGAAAGATCCGGAGGTTTTGCCAGACTTAATCTTGTTTACCACGTCTCGGTCTCATCTTTTGGTGCGCCACGGCGCTGATGTTGATTTCTGAATTTACGGCGTAACAATCCACCGGGGTCATCCGGAATCCGTCGTAGCCACTGCTCCATGGCCTGGGCATCTTCTTCCGACCAGGCCTCTGAATAATCGCCAGGCTTGCCTTCTTCTCCCGTCTCCTCTTCCCCTTGTTCACCTTCCTGCTGTTCGTTTTCCTGCTGTTCGCCCTCCTGTGAGTCAGACTGCTCACCCTCTTTGCCGTCCTTGCTTTCCGGTTGCTGAGCAGGGTCTCCGTCGCTCTGATCACCGGGTGGCTCGCTCTCGCCGGACTCACCCTCCTGACCTTCACCTTTTTGCTCCTGCTGCTGCTTCATTTTCTCGAGCAAAGCACGATTGGTCAGGGCATCTTCCATCTCTGGATCAATGGCGAGTGCGTCATTGTAAGCCTCAATGGCGGCGTCGTATTTCCCCAGATGAGCCAGCGCATTACCCCGGTTATAATGGGCATCGGCTGCATCCAGAGCCGACCAGGCCTCAACGGCTTTGGCGTGCTCTTCGCTGCGATACCAGCCTTCTCCGGACAAGGCCGGATCCACTGCCAGCGCGGCGGCCTTCTGGGCATCGCCCTCCTGCAGAGCCCGGTAAGCCTGCTGATCTTTTCTCTGCCAGGCATTCTCCCACCAGCCGGCATCAGCCGGCGGCGCCCAGAACAAAGCAGGCAGGAGCGCCAGGGGCAGAATGAACAGCAGGCCACGCCTGAATCCGAGCAGCACCAGCGGCAGTAAGAACAGCACCAGCCAGGGCCCGGCATCCTGCCAGCGTTCCCCCAGCGCGGCGTCACGACGCGCAAATTCGCTGCCATCACGATCCAGCCACAGGGAAGTTCCCGCAGTGCTTGCGCCCAATTCCATATACTTTCCGCCGCCGGCTTCCGCTACAGTTTGCAGCCGGGTACGATCCAGCCGGGCGATGACCACATTACCGGAACGGTCACTGACAAACCCTGCCCCGCTGGGAATCGGTGCGCCATCGACCGTGCCCACACCCAGCACCGATGTGATGATGCCGTCATCGCGCAAATCCCTCGCCCTGGCCGCTGCAGCGGAATCCGCCGAGTCGGTAACCAGCAGGATTTCACCGTGGCTGAGGCCGGCGCGTCCCAGCAAGGATGCGGCCATCTTCAGGCCCAGGTCCGCCCTGCTGCCGGCAACCGGAACGATATCGGGCTGCAATGCGGGCAACAGATTGGCGATGGTATTCATATCACTGGTCAACGGTGCGACCACGTAGGCATCGCCGGCATAGGCGACCAGGCCGACCTGGCCTTCCTCGGTCCTGTCCAACAGATCAGACAGCCGGAATCGGGCCCGCGTCAGGCGGTTCGGTCGCAGATCCTGGGCCAGCATCGAACGTGACAGGTCAAGCACAATCATGCGGGCATCTCGCGCGGAAAAAGTACTGTCCGGCAATTTCTGCCAACTTGGTCCGGCCAGCGCAAGGATTGAGATCAACACCGCTGCTGCAGCCAGCCAGCGCCCACCACCGCGCTTTACTCCCTCTGCCTGACTGACACTCAGCCAGCGCAACAGGTGGGGATCACAAACTGCCGTCCAGTCTCCTGAAGGCCTGCGGGCACGCTTCCACAACCAGGGCAGCAAAAAAGTCAGCGGCAACAGGACCAGCCAGTAGGGGCGGATAAAATGCAGCAATGCAAGCTCATTCATGAGGCCATCCCCCCCTGCGCATCCCTGGCTGCAAGGCCAGAACAAGCGCCGCAAGCGCAAGCAGAAAGGCGACGGACAGTGGCCAGAAGAACAATTCATCCACAGGCCGAATCGCCTCCTGATCGCTTTCCACCGGTTCCAGTTCATCCAGTTGCCGGTAAATCCGTGCCAGTGCCTCGGCGTCACGGGCCCGGAAATAGGCGCCCCCCGTGCGATCCGCGATGGCTTTGAGCGTATCTTCATCCAAATCAGCCGAAGGATTCACCATGCGCGAGCCGAAAAAGTCCCGCACCATCATCTCGTCTGCGCCGACACCCACAGTGTATATTTTCAGCCCCTCACGCGCGGCAAAGTCAGCGGCTTGCAGCGGTTGTACTTCACCGGAGGTGTTGGCGCCATCCGTCAACAGAATGAGCACCCGCTCACTGGCGGCATCTTCACGCAGACGTTTGACCGCCAGGCCAATCGCATCACCAATGGCCGTTTCCCTGCCGGCCAGGCCGATTTCTGATTCATCCAGCAGAATGGATGTGGTCTGGGTATCAAAGGTCAAAGGGGTCTGCAGATAGGCGCGACTGCCGAATAGAACCAGGCCAACGCGGTCCCCTTTGCGGCGCTGAATAAACTCACCGGCAACCTTTTTAACCACGGCCAGGCGATTGACCATTTTGCCGTTGAGGATCATGTCCTGGGTATCCATGCTGCCGGAAATATCAACGGCCAGTAACAGGTCTCTGCCACTGATGGGCAAGTTCTCAATTTCACCCACCCACTGGGGCCGGGCCGCAGCAAGCAACAACAAGACCCACACCATGCTGGCCGCAATGGCCAGTACCGGTTGCTTCATCCAGCCGGAACCCGGAGCGTCCATCATGGAAAACCAGGGCACTTTCAGGGCCTGCATGCTGGCTCCGGTTGCTGCCGGAAAAAACTTCCTGAGCAACCACGGCAGTGGCAACAAGAGCAACAGCCAGGGCCAAAGCAGCGTCAGGCCTTCTGACGGAACGCCTTCAACCATAGCGGTGCACCCACTGCCTGGCCTGTTCATTCAATGAGTGGGCATCGAAATCAGGGACAGGCTCATACGGACCCCGGGCGAGAACCTCCAGGTTGGAATCATCAGCATTTTCGGGCAGCGCGGAGCGAATGAAGGCGACCCACTCATCACCCTGCAGGCTGGCACAGGTAGTGCCGGGAAATGCCTTCAGCGCGACCGCCCTGAACAGGCGATTCAGGGCAGCCAGATGTTGGTGGGCATCGCGTTGTGGATCCCATTCCCGGCCAATCGAATCCAGTGCTTGAAGCCACTCCCGCCGGCGCTTGCGGGCAGCCAGTTTTCGATGCACAAAGCGTGTAGCAACGATGACCAGAAACAGCAACAACAAGGCCACTATCCACCAGCCAATTGCCGGTGGCCACCACAGGGGACTCCCCGCAGCATGAATGTCCTGCAACTGCTCAAGTAATGGTGACGGATCGGTATTCATCGGCAATATGCGAGCTATCCCGGACGACCCACCAGCATGCGTAATTCACGACCCAGGACGTCCACCGGGTCGTCATTGGTATGCAATACCAGCCAGCCACACTGATGTTTCTGAAACAAGCGGCGGGGTTCATCGAGATGCCTTAGGCTCATCGCCTCGTACCGGCTTCTTGAATCTTTTTGGCCCAAATCCAGCACCGAGACCTGTTCACCATCCGTTATCGGGTAACGCCCGCCGGGGAGTTGATGCTCAGCAGGATCAAGAACCTGGCAACCCACTACATCGTTGTGCTGCCGCAGGCGGGAAAGATGACGGTTACAGTTTTCGTCCAGACCGAAAAAATCGCTGATGATAATGATCAGGCTACCCGGGCGCACGGTATGGCGCACCCGTTCAAGTGCAATCGACAGGGGTTCCTGTCCCTCATCGGAGATCCGCTCCGGCTGTAGCCAGTCCACCAGGCCCTGGATCATCCGCATCGCACCCCAGCGGCCACCGGCCGGTCTCAGTTCACGATGATGCCCCGGCGCGAAAAAGAATCCACCGATACGGTCACCGCGGCGGACGGCTGACCAGGCAACGGCGGCGGCAATTTGCCCTGCCGCTACGGATTTTAGAACTCGCCGCGTACCAAAATACAAGCTGGGACTCGCATCCAGCACGATCAGTACCGGCCGCTCCCGTTCTTCCTGGAACACCTTGGTATGAGGCTTGCCGGTGCGGGCAGTTACCCGCCAGTCCATATTCCTGATGTCATCGCCCGGCTGGTAATTTCTCGATTCCAGGAAATCGACGCCACGGCCACGAAATCTTGAACGGTAAGCACCCGCCAGTGCCGATGCTGCGGCTTGCCGCATCGGTAGCCTCAGTGCGTGACAGCGCGGCCGCAGGGAAATCAGTTCGGCGGCTGAAAGATGAATGCCATCCCCTTCACTGGAAGGGATTTGTCCCGGCTTCACGGAACCGGCACCCGTTCCAGCAAGCGGTTGACCAGTTCATCCACGGTAACGCCATCCGCTTCCGCTTCGTAGGAAAGCAACACGCGGTGGCGCATAACATCGTGAATCATGGCATGAATATCGTCCGGAGAGGCATAGTCCCGGCCATCCAGCCAGGCCCGCGCCCGCGCACAGCGGTCCAGGCCGATGGTTGCCCTGGGGCTGGCTCCGTAACTGACCAGTCTCGACATACCCTTGTCCCAGCTACCCGGATCACGCGTAGCCAACACCAAAGCCACAATGTATTCCTGCAGGGCCGGCGCCATGTATAAATCCAGCACACCCCGCTGCGCACTGAAGACCTGTTCCTGGGTCACCATCATGGCGGGTGCGGACGTTTCTCCCAGTTCATCACGTGCCTGCTGGCGCGCCAACTCCAGGATGAGTTGTTCCGACGCGGCATCCGGGTAGCCAATCGAAACCTGCATCAGGAAACGATCCAGTTGCGCCTCCGGCAAAGGATAGGTGCCTTCCTGTTCAATCGGGTTCTGCGTAGCCATGACCAGAAATAATTTCGGTAGACGATAGGTCACACGCCCCACCGTCACCTGATGCTCACCCATGGCTTCCAACAGCGCCGACTGAACCTTGGCAGGCGCCCGGTTGACCTCATCCGCCAGAATCAGGTTGTGAAAAATCGGCCCCTGCTGAAACTCAAAAGTCGCTTCCTGCGGCCGGTAGATTTCCGTACCGGTCAGGTCGGCCGGTAACAAATCCGGCGTGAACTGGATGCGATGGAAGTCACCTTCGATGCGGTCTGCAATCACCTTGATCGCCGTTGTTTTAGCCAGCCCCGGAGCACCCTCAACCAGCAGATGTCCGTTACTGAGTAAGGCAATCAATAAACGCTCCATCAACCGTTGCTGGCCGATGATCAGTTCATTGGCGGTTCGGTTAAGGGATTTGAATGCTTCGTGGGCACCGGTGACGGCGGTGCCCTGCGTCGAGCTACTGGTCTGGTTTGATTCCATAAAACAGGTCCTGCGCGTAAGCCTCAATTTCTGAAGCGGGGAGTATACAATCTGACCGCTATTTCGGCGACGTTACTGTGTCTGAAACCTACCTGAATGAGAAAGCAGTTTCAGCTGTTCCCGGCCGGGGAGCGGCAGGACCTTTTTCACCCCAGGCACCGGAATTGGCCCAAAACAGAGATGTGTCCGAGTGGAATTCAGCCCTGGACACCCAAACAGGGCCGGATTGCCCGGTACTCTGGCTGAAGACTTGATTTTAATAGCCGTTCAATACTATGGGGTTTCGAGTAATTTGGCGTTTAAACGTCTTATAGTCGAATACTGGCCTGAGTTTCAGTCCAGGTTGGCCAGCCATGGCAAGTACCTACCGGCATACGTTACCAAAGAATTTGGCGGGTACTTGAAATGCGGAAGACTTGAACATGGCTTATTGAGGGTTCGTTGTGAGTCCTCCTAGTGCGACAGTTGGATCAACAGCCGATAGCTTCCGTCCACTGGCGCTCGCCCACCGCTCACTGAAAAATTGGAAAATACTGCGGCAAGGGCGGCAAGGACACCAAAGGTTCGCATCTCGGTCGCATCCAACACTGGAGTGATGTCCTGCAGAAACCCCCTGACCGGGGCGTGATCACGGACCGACAGCAGCAGCGTACATCCCCTGGATATATCGGGCATCAACCAATTAGATTGTCGTGCCGCAAGATGGATGTGGATTGGGCTCATAGTGGCAAGCGTTATGGTTACCGAAGACCGTAACAAATCAAATCCGCTAATCTGCCCCATGGTATTCAACATCTGTTGCAGCGGAGAATCCGGTGTAGCAGCTCCGGTAACTTCGTCCTGCACGAATGAGCTGACTCCGCCACTTACCGACGTCATGCGATTCAGGCCATCACCCAATTCGTAAACATCACCAAAATCGACACCGTTTCGAATGTATTGGAAGTTGCCTGAACCACTTACAAAAACCCTGAAAGACATAGAGCACCTGATCGTTATCACAATCGCTTAAATCTATAGCCCCTGAGCATAGCAAAATCAGTGCTTTGCAACAATACACGGCGAGCGGATTCACCCATGATTTCAACGCTGTAGGCGAAATGGCGAGTACTTTGGCAACCTCTAACTTGTCATTTGTATCCAGCGTTTTACTGACAATCGACCTAAGCGGCTTATAGACGGGGTCAATTCACATATGCAAAGACATGGGCATAATTGGAATTATATCAACAGATTGCAAGAGTATTGTATGAAAACCGCATGCCGGCGCTTTACCGCACCGGTCAAATTCCCCCGCTTTGCCCCGGGATATGGCAGTGATGGGTCAGCCGGCCTGCCTTCCCTGCAGGCGGACGGAGGCCAGACATTTTTGCGCGCGTTCTTCGATGACATCCCAACGCCCGGCCTTGAGATCATCGGCCTGAAACAACGGCGCAACGAAACCCGCTGCATATGCGCCTGCAGCGATCCACTCCCCGGCATTATGCCGATCGACACCATTGGTGGGCACAATCTTGAGGTAGGGCATGGGACCCAGCACAGAGCGTACCCAGGCGGGCCCGCCGGCGGGAACCGGAAATAGTTTGAGCAAACGGGCGCCGGCCCGATGAGCCCGTAACATTTCGCTGGGCGTATGGGTGCCGGGCATACTGGCAACTCCCAGTTCGTTGGCGGCCCTGATGACGGCTTCATCCACTACCGGCGACACAATAAAGCGAGCGCCGACTTCCACCGATCGCTGCGCATCGGCTTCATTCATCACCGTTCCGGCGCCAACCACAAGCTCATCCCGGCGGGAGAAATCCCGGATCAGCTCGTACACGCCCGGAATGGTCAGGGTGAACTCGATGATCCGGAACCCGCCGCGAACGGCTGCATCCATGGCCAGCGCCGCTTTTTCCTGGTCATCAATACGTAAAATAGCGCTGGCTTTCTCGCGGCCAACGAGTTTGACAAAAGAGTCGGGGGTCACCTGTCATCTCCTTTACTGGCTCTATTTTCAGATACGATTAACATCAGTATCCGGATAAAATTCGACGAAAATGAACCAGAACATCATGCTTTTGAGTGTGTTCACACGTTCAAGCTGTCGTCCATCGTCTGTAGTACCCAACACATCAATATCCCGGACCGGCTTTGCCCCATCGGTGTTAAAAAAAGCCGTCAGGACATCCAGTTCAGGATCATAATCGACAACGACGGGTTTGCCCCCGATCCCGACATTGATCGTGTTGCCATGCTGCCTGATGAATTCTTTGGTATAGGCGACATAATCATCACCTACGCTTATCGCGTACACGAACTCTTTCATCGGCAAGCGTTTATCCTTGAACTCGATGGTTGGGAAAGCAGGCTTGCCGTTATCGATCCAGTTCAGGCCAACGCCTGGCACCATCATCACATGGCGGACCAGGCGATCCCACAGCGCAAGAACCGGATGTTCGGAAAAATCCGGAATCTCATTGATAAACACCTTGCCATCCGGATAGATCTCTCGAAATGATGAAAAAGGCATGCGGATGGTCGGCCACTCTTTCATTTTGCGTTTTTGCGGATCACCCTCACGGCTGCCCAGAATCTGTTGTATCGGCTCACCGCTGTTCTTGTCGAACAGCACGAGGTTGTTTTTGAGCTGCGTCATGACGGTCAGGTCGAGCGCCTGCTCGTTAATCACCGGACTGTAAGCGATGCCCAGGTTGGTCAACCCGCAGTATGTCATGATGACTTCTTCGCCACCGATGGTATCGCCTTTTACCACATGGGGCTGCAACAGGTAGTAGTCGGAATACGCATAAGCGCCATGGTCGGTTTCAAGCACAATGACATTGATGTCATCGACCGAAGCATAGGAGTCGGGCCCGAAATGCGCGTTGCGCAGGCTGGCTTGCATGTATTCGGCAGCAGCATCCACGCTCACGAAGCTCGCCTGTTGCTGCTGCGCGCGAAACATCAACTTCGGATTGATCATTCCCGAGTAGATATTCAGCGCGAAGAAAAACAGCAGGAAACCCAGCAGTGGTTTAGGACAGACAGACTTCTGCCTGCGCCAGATCAGCAGGGCGATGAGCAGAGCAACGATCGCAATGCCGGTGATCAACTGACGGTTATACCAAACCATCATGGTGAACTCACGATTGGACTGGATGACCCACTGGCTGATATCCGCCAGATCCTTAAAAATTAGAAACGCAGCGCCCTGGGCAAGTAACATCGCCAGCCAGAAAGTTGTTTTTTTGTGAGGATTGTTCATTTCCTGCATGATTTTATCAGTATATTGCTGTCCCAATGGCGCGAGCGGCGGAGCAGGCTTGTAAATTGATCCAATTAAACACAATGACGGTATCCATACAGCGTCGTTGTCATGCATAATACAGATTCAAACAGCAAACATTTTTTTGCCGCCCGGAACCCATTACAACCCTGTCAACTGATGATGCACCAGGATAAGAAGGAAGTCGGCCTGATACAGTTATCTGTACTTTCCCTGATCATCGGTGTGGCGACAGGCTATGGTGCGGTTGCTTTTCGCAACCTCATCGGATTGATCCACAACCTGGCCTTTCTTGGCCGCTGGTCTATGGAATACGACGCCAATATATTCACCGAGCCCAGCCCCTGGGGGGCGCTGGTGATATTGGTGCCGGTCGTCGGTGCGGTTATCGTCACGTTTCTGGTCAAGAATTTCGCGCCCGAAGCCCGCGGGCATGGTGTCCCTGAAGTGATGGATTCGGTCTACTACAAAGGCGGTCATATCCGCCCGGTGGTGGTGGTGATCAAGTCAATTGCATCCGCCATTTCCATTGGCACCGGCGCCTCGGTAGGCCGCGAAGGTCCCATCGTGCAGATTGGATCAGCCATAGCGTCTACGGTGGGTGGCTGGACACGGCTGGTGCCGTGGCAGCGCATTACACTGGTGGCTGCCGGAGCCGGCGGCGGTATCGCTGCGACCTTCAATACACCGCTTGGCGCCGTACTGTTTTCAGTCGAACTCATGATGCCGGAGGTGAGTGTACGCACCTTCATGCCGGTAGCGATTGCAACCGGGACTGCCACCTTTATCGGCCGGGCTTACCTGGGTGACCAGCCGGCCTTTTATCTGCCGGAAACCCTGCACGGACTGGATCCAAGCCTGGTCTCACTGGCAGCATTCACCCTGCTCGGCGCCTTGATGGGAGTCGCCGCAGCACTCTATGTGCGCAGCGTCTACTGGACGGAAGATCTGTTTGAAAGCAAAATAAAAAATGAATACCTGCGTCACATGATAGGCATGGCGATGCTGGGTACCCTGTTCTACGGTTTGATGCTGACGCTGGGTCACTACCACGTTCAGGGTGTGGGATATTCAACCATCCAGGCAATTCTGGACAGCAAAATGACCGTCGGCGTGATTTTGCTGCTGCTGTTTGTGACCAAACTGTTTGCAACATCCGTAACGCTGGGCGCCGGAGCTTCTGGTGGCATCTTCTCACCTGCCTTGTTCCTTGGCGCGACGCTGGGTGGCGCCTTCGGTGCTTTCTACGGTATCGGCTTCCCGGCCGAAGCCAGTGCCGTGCCGACTTTTGCCATGGTGGGGATGGCCGCCATGGTAGGAAGCGCTACCGGCGCCGCCATGACTGCCGTGGTGATGATTTTCGAAATGACCCGTGACTACGATATTGTTCTGCCAATGATTCTCGCAGTCGCCATGGCGCAGGGCGTCCGGCGATTCCTGTCGGAAGACAACATTTATACCCTGAAACTGACTCGCCGCGGCATCCATATCCCCACCATGCTGCATTCCCACATGTTCCTGGTCAGGCGGGCCGCTGATGTGATGAATGAGTTGCTGCCGGTTTACCCGGGTGATACGGGGTTGGAGGATTTTGCCCAGCAAATAGCTGCATCACCACATGCAGTAGAACATGTGTTGATCAGCCGTGGCGATAAAATTGCCGGCGTGATCATCGTGGCGGAGGCGCTGCAGATGATTCTCAAAACCAACACCCAGGCGCTCACCCTGGATGACCTGACTCAGACACCGTTCTCTCTGGCTCGCAAATCGGATGTCATGTTCGATGTCATCAAGCGCATGTCGCGCAAGGGCAGCAGAATGGCCCTGGTGGTCAAAAGCGGGCATCGCGTTCCCCGCACGGATGACATCATTGGTTATGTAACCAACGATGATATTGCACAATCTGTCGCGGAAAGCCTCTCGTTCCGCATAAAAAAGGGGTCAGGTTGAACTAACCGAAGGTTATTCAACCTGACCCCTTTTTTTTACAGTTCCTGCGGGTCGATATCGATAGACCAGCGGGTTTTTCGTGCGGAAGGCAGCTTTCGCAGGCTCAACAACCACTGATCAATTTGACTGTGCAGGCTGGAGCGGCTGGGACTGGCCACGATCAGGTACATGCGTGAACGTCCTCCCATTCGCTCCATGATGGCCGGCAGCGGACCGTGGGCCGATGCATCTCCCGGTGGAAACAGATCGATTGCTTCGGATAAAAACTTTTCCACGTCTGAGCGCTCATGGGCATCCGCACGTAACAAGGCCTGATAGCCCGAGGGTGGAAGCCCCGCCAACTGCCTCTCTTCCAGCAACCACCGAGCATAGGCTTCATAACCACGGGTCAGCAACAACTCCAGCGCCGGATGTTCCGGGTGCAGTGTTTGCAGGATCACGGTGCCGGGCTTGTCCATCCGGCCGGCCCGGCCTGCGACTTGTTGCAGCATCTGGCCCATACGCTCAAGCGCACGATAGTCTGAACTGAACAAAGCCTGGTCAACGTTGACGATCACGACCAGTGTGACCGCAGGGAAATGGTGGCCCTTGGCCAGCATTTGCGTACCCACCAGCAAACAGGGCTGACCCTTCAGTACTTCATCAAGTTGGGTGGCCAGCACACCCTTGCCTCGGGTGCGATCCCGGTCGAAACGCAAAACCGGAATCCCCGGAAATTGCTGCTCCAGGGCTTCTTCCAGTTGCTGGGTGCCCTCACCCGCACCCGTCAGGCCGTCTGCCCGGCAGTCGGGACACAACCTGGGCACCCTTTTCCGGCTACCACAATGATGACACCACAGCAGGCCGGCGCTGCGGTGCCAGGTCAGACGGGCATCGCAGCGGTCGCAACTACCGTACCAGCCACACTGCCGGCACATCAGTACCGGCGCATAGCCCCTGCGATTGAGGAAAACCATGACCTGTTCTTTCCTTGCAAGCGCTTCACTCATGGCTTCCAGCGCGGTATCGGATAAACCATGGAAAGTGTTTTGCTGACACATATCCAGCACACGCCAACGGGGCAAAGACGCCGAGTTTGCCCGTTCGCGCAAACGGTGCCAGGCATACTTGCCGGCAAAGGCATTGTTCAGTGATTCCAGGGATGGGGTGGCGCTGCCCAGGACCACCGGGATGTTCAGATCCGCTGCCCGCTTGATGGCAATATCCCGGGCCGAGTAGCGGAAACCGTCCTGTTGCTTGAAAGACGCATCGTGCTCTTCATCGAGGATAATCAGGCCCGCTTTGGGCAACGGCGTAAACAGGGCGGAGCGTGTACCCACGATCAGTTGGGCACGACCGGCCCGGGCCGCTGCCCAGGCTTCCAGCCGCTGCCCCGAACTCAGACCGGAGTGAATCACCGCAGGCTCAAGCCCCAGGCGTTGCCTGAACCGCCGAAGCAGTTGCGGCGTCAGTCCGATTTCCGGAACCAGCACCAACACCTGTCTGCCTCTGGCCAGCAATTGCTCCATCAACTTTATGTAAACCTCGGTCTTGCCGCTGCCGGTGATTCCGTCGAGTAAATGACAGTGAAAGTGGTGCAGATCCCTTGATATCTGATCAACGGCTTTTTCCTGCGCATCCAGCAACTGCGGTCCGGGTAAAAAAACCGGTGGATCCATTGTTGCAGGGCTCTGCTCTACCCAGCCCTGCTCCATAATCCGCGCCAGAGTTTTCCGCCACTGGCTGCCGATACCGGACAAGGCTTCAGCGCCGCTGGTTCCCGCCTGCAGTGCTTCAAGCATGAGGTACTGGGTCTTTTGCCGGCCTGCGGCTTGCTCCAATCGCTCCCGGCCGGCCAGGGTGAGGGAATAATGGACGGGCGGCGGGGGCAGTTTGCCCTGAGCCTTGCGCAAGGCCGGCGGTAGTGCACCCAAAACCACTTCACCGGGGGCATGTTTGTAGTATTTCCAGCACCACTCAAGCAACTTGAGCAAAGCGGGATCCAGCAAGGGCTCAGACTGATCCAGGGGCCGGATAATCCGCAGCAGGCGATTCGCCGGCAGAGCGCTTTCCGTGGCATGCCCCATGACCATGCCCACCCGTTCCCGTTGCCCGAAAGGAACCAGCACCCGCGAACCCACGGGTGTCAAAGAGCCATCTTCCGCCTGTAGGTAGTCAAACAGTTGCGGCAGTGGCACCGGTAGTGCGACCTTGATTATCGGGTGGTGAATCATGCTGCAGTGATTCTAGTGTGGTGTAACGTACAAAAGATACACCACAGCAGCACCTTAAAGAAGCAATCCTCACCGTCGCCGAAGAACATGCTGCCGCGTGTCCGCAAATACGACTGCGACAATCTGTCACATCCCAAGCCGATTTCTGCCGTGTATATTCTCCCCTGATTTTTGGACCAGGCTATTCTTGTGCAGAAAATGATATTTTTTTTATTTGTTGTGCTGCTTTTGCCCATCACCTCAAGTTCAGCTAATGAACAACAGGAGGAATCGGCAGGTGATGCTGATGAATCCACGCTGGAAGTTGTGATCGTCAGCGGTGTCAGGTCGAGGGATGCCCTGGAACTGAACATCAGCAAGGTCACCCAGCCTGGCGTTGACAACAGTGAACTGTTACGGCTGTTTCCCGGCGGCAACAGGAACAACAACGGCCCAATCAGCAGGATCAGCCAGTACCGTGGCCTGTTCGGTGCACACAACAATGTGTCGATTGATGGGCAGACATATACATCTGGCGGCCCCAACTGGATGGACTCACCCTTGTCCTCCATTCCCCGGTCGCTGACCCAGTCCGTCACCCTCTACCGTGGTCTGGGTTCCGTTGTCACCGTTGCCGAAGGCCTGGGCGGAAGTATCGAGATGACTGCCCGCAACGAAGGCTTTTCCAACGAGAAGGACTGGAGTACCTTCGGTTTGGCGGATATCAGTTACGGACACAACGCACACAGCCTCGGGACGGCGCTCTATCTGGGTGCGCACAACCAGAATAACTGGCTCGACCTGGCAGTCAGCATGGACCAGGGTGATGACTACGAATTCAACGGTGGAACGGTCAGCACCTCCCTGTATGACCGCGAGCAATACCGCCTCGCTTATGGCCACCGCTTCACCTGGGGTGATATCAACCTGGGTGCCGTGATCAACAGAACCGGGGAAAGCGGTACGCCGGCACTGCCCATGGATATTCTGTTCGTGGATTCCGAGCAATACAGTTTTGGGCTTGATGCGCAAGCGGGTGAAGGAGGTTTGGCCTTACGGGCAAACACACTCGCAGTGACTCACGTGATGAATAATTTCAGCTTGCGTCCACCCCCCACCAACCCATCGGGCATGAAGTCCCTGAGGCAGACACTGGCAGTCGGCAACAGCAATGGATTCAAACTGACGTACGACATGGACATGGGCAGCACTGAACTGCTGTTCGGCATGGACGCCCAGCAGGAAAAACATGACGCCGACATCACTGATCCGGGTAAGGATATGTTTTACATCACCAACTTCAACGCGGTGGCAAGGGACCGGACAGGTGTATTCATGCAAGCTAACAGGGCATTAAGCGGATGGGATTTTGAAGGGGGGCTCAGATACAATCGCGTTGACATGGATGCAGGCAAAGTTGGGGGCAATCTCGCCATGATGCCCATGGGTGGCATGATGTCCGTGTCTCAACAGGATCGGCTTGACGAACTGGCGCAGGCATTCAATGAATCTGACCGGAAGCAAAAAGACGACCAGTGGAGTGGTACTCTCAAAGCCAGCCACCGGTTGGGAGACACCTCCCGACTGAACCTGGGGCTGGGTCGAAAAGCCCGTTCACCCAGTTACCAGGAACGTTATCTGTGGCTGCCGATGGAGGCCACCGCCGGACTCGCAGACGGATTCACCTATATTGGTGATATCAACCTCAAACCGGAGACCAGTATCGAGTTTACCGCTGGTATAGACTGGTCGCTTGGCAGTTTTGAACTGAGTCCGGAAGCCTACTTCCGGGATGTTAAAAACTACATCCAGGGGGTACCCTCCACCAATATGACCGCCAATATGTTTGCCTTGATGATGGGCGGCAGCCTGCCGCTGCAATTTGTCAACGTAAATGCAGAGTTTTATGGCCTGGATCTTGCTTATGAATATGCAGTCAGCGAAGCGTGGATACTTAGGGGCAATCTCGGTTATGTCCGGGGCAAACGCGTGGATGTTGAGGATAATCTGTACCGGATCGCACCGCTGTCATCTTTCCTGGAGTTGACTTTTAACCGTGAGCGTTACTTTGTTTCCCTTGAAAGTATTGCTTCCTCAAAGCAAAACAAGGTTTCTGCTTACAATAATGAAAAATCCAGTGCCGGTTGGGGAATCGCAAATTTGAGGTGTGGATTCAGCCTGGGCAGCATGATGGATATCCATCTCGGTGTTGAAAATATTTTCGACAAGGCTTACCAGGACCACCTCGGCGGCTATAATCGGGTTGCCGACAGTGATGTGTCCGTGGGTGAGCGCTTGTACAGCACAGGCAGGAACTATTACATTAGGCTAAATGCCAACTGGTAAGCTGAAACAAGAAGTACATCCGACACGGCAGAACCTGCTACGGCTCTGCCTGATTCGCAGTATTGGAATTGTGGCCCTGCTGGCAACCCTGTTCTGGTTCCGGTTTTACGGGACGGTTGCATTCCCCTGGCTACCGTTGTTCCTGATTCTTTCGGCGATGGTGTCTTTCAACGCAATGATTTTCGTCCGTCTCCGGGCCGAGTGGCCGGTCAGTGAGAACGAATTCTTTGCCAACTTGCTGCTGGATATCATCTTCCTGACACTGATCCTCTATTTCACGGGTGGTTCTACCAATCCCGTTGTCAGTTCTTACCTGTTGCCGCTGATTATCAGTGCAGCGGTTTTGCGTCCGGCTCATACCTGGTTTATCGCCTTTCTCAGCATTGCTCTGTATACCTTGCTGCTATTCTACTACCAGCCACTGGAGCTGTTCCAAATGTCCAGCGACGGCACCATGATGAGTGCCCATTTCCTGGGTATGTGGGTCAATTTTGGCTTCAGCGCCCTGTTGATTTCCTGGTTTGTAGTGCGCATGGCTGCAACACTCAGGGAGTAGTCCCGGGCAATTTCCCGTAACCGGGAGGCCAGCCTCAGGAATGAGCAAATAATCAGTGTCGCCAGTATCGCGGCCGGCACGGCTCACGAGATGCGAACCCCTCTGGCAACGATGGCGGTGACGCTGGATGAAATGGGTCATGAGCATCCGCAACTGAAGGACGAGATGACCGTGCTGGAGCAACAGATAGAGCGCTGCGATGCCGTCCTTCGGCAACTGGTTTCCACCACCACCGAGGACAGCCGGATACGGGTCACCCGGCTTGGGGTGCTGCTGGACAAGCTGTTGGAGAAATGGAGCCTGGCCCGGCCGGAGATCAAACTGACGACACACATCCCCGGGCAGGTATCGAAGTTGAGCATTCGCTACGATCAAAGCTTGGAGCATGCCTTGATGAGCTTTTTGAATAACGCCGCCGATGCCAGCCCCGAATATGTTTCACTGCGGGTTGATTCACGCCCGGGTGCCGTATTGATCACAATAGAGGATCGCGGCCGCGGCATCCCGAGAGACATTGCAGGCAGCCTCGGTAAAACCTATATCAGCCGGAAGCAGGGAGGCCTGGGGCTGGGCGTACTCCTCAGCCAGGCTTCTATTGAGCGCCTGGGCGGCAACGTGGTGATGACAGGGGTTCCGGGCGCCGGAGCCTGCCTGGAGATACACTTCCCCCTGCACGAGGATGCTGAAGATGACCCCTCAGAAAATGAATAGGCGGCAACTGCTTCTGGTGGATGATGACGACATCTTTCTGCACGTGCTTGGCAAGGCAATGAGTAAGCGCGGCTTTGATGTCCTTACCGCACCCGGAATTGCAGATGCCCTGGAGCAGACTCGCCAGGCCGTACCGGATATGGCTGTCGTTGACCTCAAGCTGGACGGGGAATCCGGCCTGGACCTTATCCCGCAACTGATGAACATCAATCCGGACATGACGATCGTGGTGCTGACCGGTTATTCCAGTATCGCGACCGCAGTCACTGCCATAAAACGGGGGGCGTCCGACTACCTGAGCAAACCCGTCATTGCAGATGATGTGGTCAATGCCCTGGCGGGAAATTCGCCACGACGGAAAGTGCTGGAGGAATTCAGCCCGATGTCCGTGGAAAGGGTTGAGTGGGAGCACATCCAGAAAGTACTGAAAGAAAATGACGGCAACATCTCAGCCACGGCCAGGAGCCTGGGGATGTACCGGCGAACCCTGCAAAGAAAACTGGCGAAGAAACCTGTGGCAAAATGACTCGAATTCCTTCTCAATTGCCGCGTATCAGGTCGATAATGCGCTTAAGCTGCGTGTCTGTGGGATCTGACCGGCCCAGCAACCAGTCCAGCAAATCGATATCCTGGCACTCCAGAAGGCGTTCAAATGCGGTGAGGGTTTCATCGTCACAGCCCGTCAGTTTCGTTTCAAAAAAATGCTCGAACAGACTGTCCAGTTCCTTCATGCCCCGCCGCCCGCGCCAGCGAATGCGGCCGATCCTGGGATCCTGTGGCGTCATGGCTGCAAGGTCGGATTCCTGTTCAAATTTCGCGTTCCAACAGGAGTTTTTTGATATCCACAATGGTTTTTGCCGGATTCAGGCCCTTGGGACAGACCCGGGTGCAGTTCAATATGGTGTCACAGCGGAACAGACGATAAGGATCGTTCAGGTCATTGAGGCGTTCACCCGCCGATTCGTCCCGGCTATCCACCAGCCAGCGGTAAGACTGCAGCAGGATGGCCGGCCCCAAGTAACGCTCACCGTTCCACCAGTAACTGGGGCAGGAAGTTGAACAGCAGGCGCACAGGATACATTCGTAAAGGCCGTCGAGCTTTTTCCGGTCTTCCGGCGATTGCAGCCGTTCTTTATCCGGGGGCGGCGGAGATTGGGTTTTGATCCAGGGCTCAATGGAGGCGTACTGGGCATAGAAATGGGTCATGTCGGGGACCAGATCCTTCACCACCTGCATATGCGGCAAGGGGTAAATATCCACGTCACCCGCCGGCAGATCACTCATGTTCAGAGTGCAGGCCAGTGTGTTCGTGCCATTGATATTCATCGCGCAGGAACCACAGATCCCCTCGCGGCAGGAACGTCTGAAGGTCAGGGTCTGGTCGATTTCATCCTTGATCTTGATTAGCGCATGCAGGAGCATCGGACCACAGTTGTCCATGTCCACTTCGTAGCTGTCGACCCGTGGCTGGTCGGGGGTATCCGGATCCCAGCGATAAATGTTGAATTTGCGTACATTACTGCTGTTTTCATCGGCCGCCCAGTTTTTACCTTTGACGACGCGGGAATTCAATGGAAGCGAAAATTTCATCATCTGGATCTCTTGTTTTTAATAAACACGTTTTTTGGGTTCGATGTAATCGACTTCGTCGGTGAGGGTGTAGGTGTGCACCGGCCGGTAGCCAAGCTTCGGCGAAGTACCCGCATCTCCCTGCCAGGACAAGGTGTGCTTCATCCAGTCTGCATCATCGCGTTCACTGAAATCCTCACGAGCGTGGGCGCCACGGCTTTCCTTGCGATGCAGTGCGCTGGTAATCAGGGCCGAGGCACACACCAGCAGGTTCTCAAGTTCGAGGCTTTCGGCAAGATCCGAATTCCAGATCATGCCGCGGTCACTGATGCCCAAATCACTGAAACTCGCACAACAGTCATTAATCAACTGCTCTCCTTCACTGAGGATTTCCTCGGAACGGAATACTGCCGCATGACGCTGCATGGCGCGTTGCATACGCAAGCGCAACTGCGCGGCAGTAGTGTCACCCCGGGTGTTTCGAACGCGGTCAAAGTGTTCAATCGCCGCTTCAGTGGCATGGTCAGGCAAGGGTTTGTGCGCTGCGCCCGGCTTAAACAATTCGCCGCAACGCAAGGCAGCGGCGCGCCCAAACACCACCAGATCCAACAGGGAATTACACCCCAGGCGATTGGCGCCATGTACGGAAACACAGGCCGCTTCGCCAATGGACATCAATCCGGGCACGACGGCGTCCGGATCGTCCGCAGTGGGACGCAATACTTCCGCTTTATAGTTGGTCGGGATACCGCCCATGCTGTAGTGGGCGGTGGGCAATACCGGAATGGGTTCACGGGTTACGTCTACATCGGCGAAAATCTTTGATGTTTCCGCGATACCGGGCAAGCGCTCATTGATCACTTCACCACCCAGGTGTTCCAGGTGCAGATGAATATGATCGTGCTCTGATCCGACGCCACGACCTTCGTTGATCTCAATGGTCATGGCCCGGCTGACTACGTCCCTTGAAGCGAGGTCTTTGGCATTGGGTGCATAACGTTCCATGAAACGCTCACCCTCGGAATTGGTCAGATAACCGCCCTCACCCCGCACACCTTCGGTGATGAGCATGCCGGCGCCATACACACCGGTGGGATGGAACTGCATGAATTCCATATCCTGTAATGGCAAACCGGCACGGGCAATCATGCCGTGACCGTCACCGGTACAGATATGCGCCGAGGTGCAGGAAAAATAGGTACGTCCATAACCACCCGTGGCCAGCACCACCATGTGCGCCTGGAAACGATGCAGCTTGCCGCTGTTGAGGTCCCATGCCAGCAGGCCCCGGCAAACACCCTCGTCATCCATAATCAGGTCGGTGGCGAAATACTCAACAAAGAATTCCGCCTGGTGTTTCAATGCCTGCTGATACAGGGTATGTAGCATGGCATGTCCGGTCCGGTCGGCTGCCGCACAAGCGCGCGGCACCGGCGTTTCGCCGAAATTACTCATATGACCACCGAAGGGGCGCTGGTAAATTTTGCCATCTTCGGTACGGGAAAAGGGTAAACCGGCGTGCTCGAGTTCGTAAACGGCCTGGGACGCTTCCCGGCACATATACTCAATCGCGTCCTGGTCACCCAGCCAGTCTGATCCCTTGACCGTGTCGTACATATGCCACTGCCAACTGTCCGGGCCCATATTTGCCAGCGATGCGGCGATCCCGCCCTGTGCAGCCACCGTGTGACTGCGGGTCGGGAATACCTTGCTGACGCAGGCGGTGCGCAAGCCTTGCTCGGCCATACCGAAGGTGGCTCGCAAACCGGCTCCGCCAGCACCCAACACCACCACATCATAACGGTGTTCAATTATTTCGTACGCTTGGCTCATTATTCTTCTAGCCTCCAAATGCCAGCCCAATAAGGGAAAAAACGCCTGTAAAGCCCAACAATATGGCTGCAAATGAAGCCCCGATTCTTGCGCTCAATTGTAACCAGCGTGCCTGGATATAATCTTCGAATATCGCCTGTAAACCCAAATTGGCATGGTAGAGTCCGGTCACCAGAAAAAGGCCGAGTAAGATGCTGTGATGCGGCGACTGCATCCAGACTACGACCTGTTGATGGTTTTGCCCGGATAAAGAAATAATGGAAACCACGAACCACAGAACCAGCGGCACCAGTCCCAACGCCGTCAGGCGCTGAACCCACCAATGGCCCAGGCCATCGTTTGAAGAACCGAGTCCACGCGCAACAGATAGAGGGCTGCGGTATTTCATGCGCCACCTCCCGGGAAACCACCCGCCAGCAACCAGGCGATCAGCGTCAGAACAACACTCAGGGCGAGCACGATCTTGCCGCTGCGATGAATTTCGTCAATCTCCAGCAGCCTGCCGGTATCCCAAATCAGGTGGCGAACGCCATTGACCGAGTGATAGATCAGGGAAAACGCCCAGCCAAACAATACGAACTGGCCGATGAACCCGCCAAGAAAGCCGCTCATGCTGGCAAAAGCTTCAGCAGAGTGCGCCGCACTCACGACCCAGGCAACCAGCAGGATGCTGCCGACCGACAGGGCAATACCCGTGATCCGGTGCAATCCCGACAGCACCATGGGTAATTCCAGCTTGTAAATCTGTAAATGAGGGGATAGCGGTCGCTCATTCATGGGCATGGCAATATCTCTGGATTAGGTTGAAATGGTTACGATAAAAGAGTGTATTGGGCGTGCATCATGCAGGCTAAAAATCACTGCAGCGGCCTTTATTTTCCCAATCGCCATAACGAGTTGGTTCCGGGCCTTTTGGACCATTGATTTCCTTCGGCAATTCCCCCGTGTGGGGTGGTTTGGAGCCCCTGTCACCGGAATGCTGATTTTTTGAATTGTGATTTTTGCCCGTCATGATATTCATTAAACCGATGGCAGCGGACTGATCCAGCAACCAAGTATGTAATTGTTGCACTGCTACAGGGTTAAGGGCAAGGACAAACATGCAATACGCAGGTCAAGGACACAAGCTGCGGATTCGGTGCGATTCCAGCGCTGCATCCATCCAAAGAAAGGTATTGTCATCGCTGAAAGCATAGTAAGTCGTATCGTTTGGCAGCAAGACCACCGAAATTCCGCCAAAACCGGACATAAAGGGCACCCAGGTATCCATAGCGCAAGCGGTACTTGACTTGATCTCTCGCGCCCAGAAACCATTATTATATTTGAGATCAGTTGATGGACTGAGCCCACGATCACCCGGATCGCGTTGCAGGGCAGCATCAAACTCAAGGGGGTCAAGTAACATTTGCCCATCGACCATGCCATCGTCAACATTCAGGAACTGCGACAATTTGGCGACATCATCACGCAGGAATGAAAGCCCCCATCCGGTGAAGGGCTGCTGCACCGTGTCATAGGTACGGCGGGTAACATGCGATGTGGGGCTGGTTCCGATTGGCTTGAAGATTTCCTCCACCAGCATATCGGTGAAAATATCCTGGTCTGCACCTTCCAGATCCTTGATCTCCGCGTTCATTGCCGTACCGAGGATGTAGGTGTCTGAAGTGTGATACACCCACTTACTGCCCGGTGCGCTCTTGCGCGAATATTGTGTGCAGGAGTAGTCGATCTTGCTGGCGTGATCAAGCGCCTGGAACAGGCGGCCAGTATGCAGGGAGTGTTCGTCACTCATATACAGCCCGGAGCCGTAGTTGCCGCTTGCCATGTCGATGACATTTGCGTAGGTCACATCATTCCAATTGCCGTTGGCCGCGCAATCCGGCACCTGATCAGCCACGATATTGCCCATGAATCCGGGATGTTTCAGTTCCATGCGCATCATTGCAAGACCGGCGAAGACAGATTTTGCGGTTGAATAGGACGGGATGACCAGATTGTCGCAGTAGGGATAAGTGCCGTAACGGGTTTCACAGCCACCAGCGTAATGAACGCCATCGATAATGAAGCCGTAGATCGTCATATGTTCCGGGTTGGTCTCCGCCGCACTGCCGAACTGCTCCGGATCCGTGCCTGGATAATCAACAGCCAGTTCAGAGATGGGCTTGACCGGCATGCGCCCGTTCACTTCATCCTGATACTGCCGGCGCAGCTTATCGGCATTGACAACAGGTGCAGGTGAATAGACTGCATCGAGCAAGCCCCACATGTCTGCCTTGAAGTACAGGCAGGTTTCGCTGGATATCTGGTAGGCGACCCGGGAAATAGAGCCATCGTCCCTGAACAGAAAAGTCAACACGCCATTGTGCATGCAGTTGGCGTTTTTCTCATGCAAGGTAAAGGGAATGGCGGCACGGCTGAAACCATGGTCACCATTCTCCTTCCAGACACGGCCGGCTTCGAGGATATATTCCCACTCGGGGTGCGTATCGCTCATCGTCCCACGTTCAACGGGTAGCAGGTGGGTACCTGTCTGGACAAATTCGAAGTTGAATTCAGGCAGGTGTTTTCGAGTGGAATCCTTGTTGTCGGTGAGACGAAAAGTATCCTTGACCACGCTAAAGGAACCACCAACGGATTCACCAAACAGCTCCAGCGATCCCTCGAAAACGTGATCCGGACGGGCTGCATTTCCGGGGACTGCATAAGCTGAAAGATCAACCCGACTACCAGGATCGGATCCATTCAGGAGTGTGTCGGCTGTCAGATGGCTGCGGGTGACATTGCCGTTACCGTTCAGTGGGTCGAAATCCGGATTGATTCCGCTGTCGAATTTCGTTCCTGCGCCGCTGGCGGTGATAACGATATCCGATTCGTTTGGGTCATGGGACGATACCTTCAGGGTGGCGCGTTGATAGCCTGCAACAGTGGGTGAAAATCGCAGCGATACCGTGCAGAAGGATCCCGGCGCGAGCGTGCCTGACGAGCAGGCATCGAACACAATGGAAAACGGCGCTGACAATCCATTCAGGCTTCCAATAAGAAGATCGGCGGTACCGCTGTTTGCGATAGTGAGGGTCCGCTCGGCCCAGGTGTTGATTTCCAGTGCTCCAAATGCCGCGCTGCCACTGACCGAGATATCCGATTCCGGGCGAGGATTGCCGGGGGGGCCGCTTACACTGGCTTCGTATTCCCAACAATAGTCCCCTGCGGAGGCAACGCTAAGGGCACGACCGCCTCCAGCCGACTCGACGGGGCAATCATTACCGGAGGACAGTGAATTCGCTCTGTGATTCATACTCAGCGGCGCCTTGCTGATACTGTTGGCGGAAATATCTGCAGGGCAGATGTTGGAAATGAACATGCAGAGCAGGAAAGCTGATGATGGAATTGATGCTGGCCAATGCATTTTACTGACTATAGCAGAGACTGTTTGCCTCACTTGAGTACCAGATGGACAAGATAAATGGAGCCAGGGTGGTGGTTTTGTAGGCTGTAATCCAAATACACCACAGGCATTTTGCTAACAATGAGGAGATATGGAAGCATAAATTGAGCCCAGCACGGCAAATTTGCGTAAACTATTTGGTTCCAGACAGCATAATTGCAAGAAGAATCAGTGACACCAACATCTTGAATATCCTGCAACGCATCCGCTTATCAATTTTTCCTGGAAATCAGGCGACGGAAAGTGAGCCGAACGACTCGCGGAAATATCTGCACAGCTTTTTGCTACACTTCAGGCCAGCCACCGTTCCGGAGCGCAGTCTTAAGCTATCCCTGACCTGGGGTCTGGGTGGCATGGCCGCTGTGCTGGTTTTTGTTCTTTTCGCTACCGGCCTGATGCTCAAGTTTGTGTATCAGCCTTCTCCCGGCGCAGCCTATGACTCCATCGCCTACCTGAATACTCAGGTGCCTTTCGGGCAGTTAGTCAGAAATCTTCACCGCTGGGGTGCCAACGGACTCGTTTTTATAAGCTTCCTGCATTTTTTACGGGTCTTTTATACCGGCGCGTTCGTTGCACCGCGCCAGTTTAACTGGCTCATCGGATTGACTCTTTTCGCCGCCATTGTTCTTTCCAATTTTACCGGCTACCTCCTGCCCTGGGATCAGCAGGCCTACTGGGCGGTCACCATCAGCACTTCCATGCTGGATTACATTCCGTGGGTGGGGACAGGGCTCAAAGAGGGGATACTTGGAGGATCAGAACCGGGCAAGGCGACCCTGATGAATTTCTATGCCATTCATACTGCCATTTTGCCTGCTCTGCTGCTGTTTTTCCTGCCCTTCCACTTTTGGCGAATTCGCAAGGCGGGCGGCCTGGTAATCCCCCGCTCAGCCGCAGAACCCCCGGATATCCGGGGCGCTGAAGTCAACACCATGCCAAACCTGATCGCGCGTGAGGTGACGATGGCCCTGGTATTGCTGGCCGTTCTCCTCATCCTATCCATGCTGCTCAATGCCCCGCTTGCCGATCAGGCCAATCCCGGCCTGAGCCCCAACCCCACCAAGGCGCCCTGGTACTTTATGGGAATCCAGGAATTGCTGATGCACTTTCATCCGCTATATGCACTCCTGGTCATTCCCCTGTTACTTGTATTCGGGCTGCTATCCCTGCCGTACATCAGCTACGAAGTCGAAACGGCCGGTGTTTGGTTTGCTTCTGTCAAAGGTCGTAAAATGGCGCTTGTTGCGGTTGTACTGGCAACTGCCGCCACAGTTGCCAGCGTGTGGCTCGATGAGTTTGTCATCAATTCAGGCCTGAGCAGCACACCCGGAATGACGGCTAACGGCCTGCTGCCCTTTGCCTTTGTGCTGACCGCTTGCGCAGGCTTCTATATTCTGATGAAGCGGGGATTCAAAGCAAGCAACAACGAAGCAATCCAGGCTCTGTTTACCCTGCTGATGACCGCCTTCGTGGTTGTGACGGTCATTGGGATCTGGTTCAGGGGTGCCGGTATGCAATTGATGTGGGCAGGATAGACAACATGGAAAACCAGACCCTTTCCCGCCGGTCCTTTTTCAACAGACTTTGGACGCTACTGGGCACCCTGGCCTTCGCTGAATTGATCGCGCTGCTGATCATTTACTTTAAACCCCGAAAATCACGAACGGCTGCAACGAATCAGGATGCAATCATTATCGCCGGATCGGTCGACAGTTTTGAGCCCGGCACAG
Source organism: Gammaproteobacteria bacterium (assembly GCA_024279945.1). Classification (GTDB taxonomy): domain Bacteria; phylum Pseudomonadota; class Gammaproteobacteria; order Xanthomonadales; family SZUA-36; genus JAJRRA01. The sequence goes on along the minus strand of JAJRRA010000049.1, from coordinate 42,215 downwards.
TAACTGCTTTCGTACGTGGAAAATTTTACCTGGCCCGCCTGGATGATGGTGGCTTCCTGGCCCTGTCACGAAGTTGCACCCATTTAAGCTGTACGGTTCCCTGGGTGTCTGGAAAAAACCGGTTCATCTGCCCTTGCCATTCCTCCGAGTTCGATATCCGGGGCGATGTCATCAGCCCGCCGGCGCCCCGCGCACTGGACCTGTACCCGGTGGCCATTGAAAACAATGTCATCAGGGTAAATGCCACCAGGCCGGAAAGGCGGTCTGAATATGCGGCGGACCAGATCGTGTATCCGGGTAAAACATGAGCCGGCCAGCCAACAACACCGCAGCATGGGAGTGGACCGGCCTGATTGCAGCGATGGTTATCGTATTGTCCCTGCCGGTTTATTACTTCACCTCCGTGAAAAACAAGAGCGAAGTGGCCGTCCCCATTCCGGTCTCAAGCTTTGTCGGCAGCACCAGTTGCAAGGGCTGCCATAACCGGGAATACGACAGATGGGAAGGCTCCCACCACGATCTGGCCATGGACGTTGCCAGCGAAACTTCAGTGCGGGGAGATTTCAATGATGCTGAATTCACGCTGCACGGAGTCACCTCGCGCTTCTACCGTAAAGAAGGGAAATTCTTTGTTCACACCAATGGACCGGGCGGGGAGATGGGTGATTTTGAAATTACTCATACCTTCGGCTGGTACCCCCTGCAGCAGTATCTGATTCCTTTCCCCGGCGGGCGGCTTCAAACCCTTCCTGTCGCCTGGGACGCCAGGGACAACAAATGGTTCCGGGTGCCGCCTGAAGGGCCGGTCGACCCGGACGACTGGCTGTACTGGACCAATGCGGCACAGAACTGGAACGGTATGTGCGCTGAGTGCCACTCCACCAACCTGCAGAAGAACTACGACCCGGTAAGTGACAGCTACAACACCACCTGGTCAGATATTGATGTGGGCTGTGAAGCCTGTCACGGACCGGGTTCCCGGCACGTGAATTGGGCAGAGATGCCTGAAATGGCGCGTCCACAGGCGAATAATTTTGAGTTGGAACAGAAAACTTCCCATATCAGTTCGAAGGAACAGGTCGAGCTGTGTGCATCCTGCCACTCCCGCCGCTCCATCATGGGCGACTACACCCATACCGAAACCGATTTCCTCGACAATTTCCTGCCGAGCCTGCTGACCGAAGACCTTTACTTTGCCGACGGCCAGATCCGCGGAGAAGTCTACGTCTACGGTTCATTCACCCAAAGCAAAATGTACCACCGCGACGTGCGCTGCAGCGACTGCCATGACGCTCACTCCGTCAAGCGGATCAAGGAGGGAAACGCGCTTTGCCTGCAGTGCCACCAAGCCGCCCAATACGACACTACTGAACACCACTTCCACAAGCAGGAAGGTGAGCCGGGTGAGCCGATAAAGTCAGCAGAAGGTGAGGTCCTGTTTGCCGTAGGCACCGGTGCGCAGTGCGTCCAGTGCCATATGCCGGGCCGCACTTATATGGGCGTTGACTATCGCCCGGACCACAGCTTTCGGGTTCCAGACCCAGCGCTCAGCGCCGCCATCGGCTCACCGGACGCCTGCCTTCGCTGCCACGTGGACAGGCAGTCGCAATGGTCACAAGAAACCGTCAGCAAATGGTACGGTCCTGGCCAGACAGTCCACTACGGCAACACGATTGCCCGTGCTCGTCAGGGAGATCCCGCTGCCGGTGCAGCACTGATCCAACTAGCCGGCGATCCGCTCTACCCGGTTATTGTGCGGGCGACTGCCCTTTCCCTGTTGGTGAATTATCCCGGTGAGCAAAGCGCGCAGGTCCTGGAAACCGCCCTGATGGATGAGGATGCCCTGTTGCGTCGCACCGCGGTGGCCTCCATCGAGTTAGCAGACCAGGGAAAATTGGCAAAGCTGCTGGCCTCCCTATTGTATGACCCGGTCAAAACCGTTCGTATCCAGGCGGCCAGCCGTCTGGCAGGAGACTTGAACAAGTACCTGGATGCCGCACAACAGGAAGTTTTCCGGCCCGTTCTGCAGGAGTACGAGGCCGCCATGGAGTATTCAGCCGATTTCTCCTTTGGACGCTATAACCTGGGCAATCTGTATGCCGAGCTGGATCGGCCGGAGGATGCGATCAGCCAGTACGAGGCGGCTATCCGGATCGACAATCATTACTTCCCGGCCAAGTCCAACCTGGCTTTGTTGTATAACCGCAATGGTCAGAATGAGCAGGCAGAACAGCTTCTTCGGGAAGTGGTGGCGGAGCAACCGGAACTGTATGAAATGGCCTATTCTCTCGGCCTTCTCCTGGTTGAAGTCCAGAAATACAGTGAAGCCGTCAGTTTTCTGGAACAGGCATCTGCAGGTCTGCCTGAGCAAGCCCGCATTCATTACAACCTGGGGCTCCTTTACCAGCACCTGCAAGATACATCAAAAGCCGAGCATGAACTGCGCTCGGCCCTGATGCTTGAGCCGCGTAACCTGGATTTTCAGTTTGGCCTGGCGGATCACTATCTGAAAAGGGGTATGTTTGAAGAAGCCAGGGCTCTCGCGGAAGTAATGGTTTCCATGCACCCCGACAACCCCATCGGGGGCCAGATTCTCAATTACATCAAAATGAATACAAGCAGGCCTTAAAACAGGCTTAACCCGCATATTCATTCACTTATAGTCAGGCTGACCACCGCTTGGTGCAATATGCGGCTAATACCTTAGCTGTGGCCTGATTTCCACCCAGCGGTTGGCGCCCGGAGGTTTTCCGCCGGAGGAAGTGGTGGACGAACCACTCGTACATTCGGTATAGCAATCACCGCCGCCTGACGGATGAGAAGATCCTGGTATTTGAACAAGCGGTTGTTCCGCCAGTGCCGAGGAATGAGAAAACCCACTTGTACCGCCGCCACTACTCGAACCGGCGAATGCATCGGTAACCACTGCTGTTGAGTAGGTGCCGACATAGCGCTGAACATACGATGTCGCCGCGCCCACCTGGGCGACAGATTCGACCCAGAGATCAACCGCACCGGCTTCATCTGGATTCATCGTCAACTCCATCCAGGCAGCAGCCACGGTACCATTGTTGAGGCTCCCTCTCCGTTCGGCATTCCAGGTCGCAGCCGCGCTGCTGACCAGCCTGCCGCTGTCATTTGTTGTGTACAGCTTGGCCTTTCGGCCATTGCTGAACAGGTCATCAATTCTCAGCCGGCAAGCAGCATCACTGACAGCATGTGAATTTACGCTACAAAAAGTGCCGTTTGCTGCCGTGGCCTCACCGTTGGCCATAGCCTGCAGGATACTGGGCGAGGTCTGGGTGATTCCGCTTGTGCCGACGTAAAAAATGTAGGCGAGATTGGCACTGTTCAGGGTGGTTTCCAGGCCGAAAGGATCATCCATGCTGTTGATTACAGAATGTGCTCTGCATCTGTCGTAGGGAGCACCTTTAATGCTGCAACTGTCGGTGACCATGGCATTGGTACTGTCAAGGGTATTGATAAAACCACCGCGCAACATTTCCATAGCACTTTCAGCCAGCATCAGGGAAGCCGAATTATCCCTTGTAGCGTTCGACATGCGAGTCGAAGAAATCAGATACTGATGAAAAGAGAGGCTGGCTGAGACCGTGAGAATCAACAGCACCAGAACCAGGATGAAGGTCAGTCCACGTTGTTGATTTCGGTGACTGGAATAATTTATTTGCACGATCTGTTCCTGCTCATTCAGTTGCGCGGCATAATCACACCTTCAAAGGTGACATCACCGTCAATGAAGTTGCGTGCATAGCCGGCCACGGAAAATACATAGGTTTCATCGGCCTGTTTGACCAGGCTCAAACAGGTGATCCTGGTGTTATTGCCCGAATTAGAACCGGCAAACGGTACTGCAGCAGCACTACCCAGACCACCCTCCACCGCCTTGGCAATGGTTATGGCGTGGGCGTGGGCGCCGGTATCACTGAGCACCAGGCGTATCCAGTTGTGGTCAAACGGGCTCTGAGTGTTGGGCCAGATCGGAAAACCACCAGGCACCGCCAGGTCAATGGTAATGTTGGAAGTGCAGTTGCCGACCGTGGTCACGCCGCTGATGTTGATGGTGTTGCGCTGGGCCTGCCTGATCAGGCGGGATAGCAAAACATAGGCTTCACTGACATCTTCGCCAGCCTCGCTATAGCCGATCTGCTGGTAGATCGTACGGCCATGCGAAACATACGCCGCGATTGTCGCCGTGCTGATCAGGATGCCCACAAGCAGGGATACCATCATCTCCACCAGCGTGAAACCGCGGCAGGCCCGTTGATACATGATGACGGTCGGTCTCATGGTCTGCTCAGCCGCCCAGAACGTAGGTCATACTGGTATGCACTTCCTTGATATCGGATGCTTCCTGAACGCCTTGAGCGTTCTGGCGCCCGGCGGTCATGCCTTTATATTTGACCAGTACGCCAACGGTAACCGGCGATACATATGGGCCCACCGTTGTCAAGACATTGGTGCCGGCGGCGTCCACGGCCTCGATGATGCTAACGATGAAATCATCACGGGCGCCGGAGGCCTGGTTACCACTGACAGCGGAGCCACCGGATGCCTGCAGGCCCGTGGTCGGCGCGAAGCTGTTGATCACGGCCTGAAAATCCGCCTCACCAGGCGTTGTAGTATAGGGATTCTGGGCACGGATATAGATCGGCTCCAGGGTCCGGCTCGCGGCGGTCAGCGCCATTGCTTGTGCCTGGATGTCGCTATTGGCTTTGATGGCAGTAGCCGTGCTCTCTGCGATCACCAGGCTGCCCAGGCTCAACAGCACGACCGACACCAGGTTCTCAACCAGGGAAAAACCTGACTGATTGTCGCCGGTACGTCGGAAGTACCGATGTCTCATGGCTGGCCTCACTAGCTGGATGAATCCCGGTTGATTGTCACACTACCAAGACCATTGACGATACTGACCGTGGTTGTGTGCGAGGAATCACCCGTTGAAGCCAGTACAATGTGGATCGATGTGCTGAAGCCAACGATCATTCCCATCGTGTCGAAGGTAAATTCCGCCGGATCAGCTACCACGGAAACGTTCACCGGGAGAGTAATATCCTGAATTGTCACGCTGTCGGTATTCACCCCAGTGTTACTGGGAGATGTGAAGCTAATTCTGTTGGCCGAAGTCCCCGTGGACAGGCTTAAAGTGACCGGTCTATTGGTAACCCTGGCCGTATTCTTTGCCATCCGGAACGCATAAGAGATATTCTCAGAGGCTGTCCTGATGTTTGCACGAGCGGAGACGTCTTTCATGGAAGGTACGGCAAACGTGAACACGATGACCCCCATGGACAGCACGACCAGAAGTTCAATCAAGGTCACACCTCTGAAGTAAATCCCCCTGGAATTTGTCTGCATTTTCAAAATCATGAAAAAAAACCTGCTTGGCGCAATTTCCAGCCGCTGTTGTCCGTTAGCGTCATGCCGCCGAATTTGGGTGTGAATGCTGCACTGTTCTGATTGAGTGAGTAAACGTAACTGCCGGCCGCAACGGCCATGATCGCGATGGCGGTCACCATCTCAATCAAAGCAAGTCCGTTTAAGTGAAGTAATCTAAATCCGTTTATTTGCGAAGAGCGTTGAAGTTCCAAGTTTCTCCTTGCAAACAGGCATATTGAATCTAATTTTGGACAGGCAAAATCCAGTCAGATAATCAGCCTTTACGCTGTAGGGATGAAGTATAGGACAATTAGCCCTGGTGCCGGCCGGTGGAAATGACCGTTTATCCTCTGAATCTGACCGCTCAAATATCCGGCTCACTTTATGGCTAATGTTGGCAGGCTATACACCGACTCCTGCCCTGATTTTCAAAGCGGTCAAAACGGGCGGAATACTGAGCTAAAAAAAGACGCCGCCGATGCTCAAATAGAAGCGTTGATACAAATCATCTATTGGATTACGGACGGTAGAACCCGCAGTAAAGTACTTTTATTCTACAGTCCGTACTTGAAAGGACGCTGCCATGAATACCCACGTCATTGAATTGATCGTCAACGGCGATCTTCGCGAGGTCGCTGTGCGTCCCAACCTAACGCTCCTGCAGTTGCTCCGTGACCACTTACGCCTGACCGGCACGAAGCATGGCTGCGGCACCGGGGATTGTGGAGCTTGCACGGTGTTGCTTGACGGACGCCCGGTCAACTCCTGCCTGACGCTGGCGGTCGAGGCCAGGAACAGGACCATCACCACCATTGAAGGTATCTCAACTTCAGGCACAACACTGCATCCGGTGCAACAGGCCTTCGTCGAGAAGGGTGCGGTTCAGTGCGGCTATTGCACGCCGGGCATGATCATGTCCTCAGTGCATCTGTTGAGGACAAATCCTGATCCAACCGAAAGTGAAATTCGCCATGCCATCGGCGGGAATATCTGTCGCTGTACCGGCTATACAAAAATTATTGAGGCCATCGAAACTGCTGCCCGGGCGAAAAAAGGGAGCGGACAATGAGCTTGCCGGAATTCAACTTCCACAGTCCTTCTCATACGGATGAACTCTTTCGACTCCTGCAGGAATTTGGTCCCAGTGCCCGGGTGATGTCCGGCGGAACCGATCTGCTGATCGCACTCGATGGCGGGCGAGTGCATTATAAGCACCTCATCAGTCTCAAGGAGATAGCAGTCCTTAACGGACTCGACTACGACTCATCCACGGGGCTCACCATCAGCGCCAACACGGTGCTCGCAGACGTGGCAGCCTTTGCTCCCGCACTCGAACACTATGCCTGTCTTGTCGATTCAATCGAAGAACTCGCTACCGTGCAGGTGCGGCACAAAGCCAGCGTGGTTGGAAATATCTGCAACGCCTCCCCGGCAGCCGATACGGCCACACCACTGATGGCTCTGGGTGCCCGGGCGGTAATCATCGGCCCCGGGTTAAAGCGGGAAATTTCAGTCGAGGAGTTGATAACCGGCCCTGGCAAAACCTGCCTTGCTGAGTACGAAATCGTGCAACGTATCATCGTGCCGCCACCAGGCGAGCACCAACGGTCACTTTTCCTCAAGCACTCACCGCGCTCCAGAGTGGATATTGCCGCTACCAGCGCTTGCATCTCCCTGTGTATTCAGGACGGTGTATTTGCTGAGGTCAGCATTTTTCTGGGCAGCGTTGCTCCACGGCCAATGCGTGCGAAGCAGGCCGAGGCTGTGTTAAAGGGCAAGCAACCTGACCCGGACCTTCTGCAACGTGCCGCAGCAACGGCCGGCGAGGAATGCAGCCCGATTTCAGACCTGAGAGCAAGCGAGGAGCACAAGCGCCACATGGTTGGCGTACTGATCTTCCGAGGACTCGAACAACTAGCGGTGCAGACATGAGTGAGCAAAGAAAAACCCTGATCGGGAAAAGAGTCCCACGGCTGGATGCCCACGCCAAAGTCACCGGTACCGCCCGCTACACCGGAGACCTGAGTCTGCCTGGCATGCTCTACGGCGTCATGGTGCGCAGCCCGGTCGCCCATGCACACATCAAGCACATTGATGTATCAAAAGCCAGAGCATTCCCCGGTGTTAAATGTATCATCACGGGTAACGATGTTCCGGCCATTCGTTACGGTAACTGGAGACTGGTGCCCGAACTGCAGGACGAGACCGTGCTGGCCCACGACTGCGTGCGTTTTATCGGTGATGAAGTCGCGGCTGTCGCGGCCATCGATGAGGCCACGGCGCGCAAAGCCGCAGAACTCATTGATGTGGAGTATGAGCCACTTCCGGCCGTATTCAATGTCGATGACGCCATGGCAGAAGGTGCCCCAACGCTGCACTCCCACCGGGAGAACAACCTGAGTCTTGAGCGTAAAATTGACTATGGAGACCTGGAAAAAGCGTTTGCAGAAGCCGACTACATACGCGAGGACACGTTCACCACCCATGCCGTCAGCCATGCCTACATGGAACCCTGCGTCGCGCTGGCCCAGGCGGATGCGGATGGCCGTATCACCTTGTGGACTTCGACCCAGACGCCCTACTACGTCCAGTGCCTGCTGGCACAGACCATGGAATTGCGCGAAAACGATGTCCGGGTCATCAAACCTCACGTTGGTGGAGGCTTTGGCGGGAAAATGGAGCTCCGGCCCTGGGAATTCTGTGCCGCCTGGATGGCTCGCGAAACCGGGCAGCCGGTCAAGTTCACGCTGACCCGTGCGGAAGAGTTTGCCAGTGGCCGACGTCGCCACCCGGTAAAAATTACCAGCAAAATCGGCTTCAAAAAGGACGGTTCCATTACCGGCAAGGAAGTAATCGCCCACCTCGATGGAGGTGCGTACAACGGAATGGGACCAACGGCGACCTTCCTGATCGGCAACTTCGGCGCCATGCTCTACCGGGTGCCTGCCTATCGCTACCGTGGCAATTACATCTACACCAATAACCCGCCGGCTGGCGCGATGCGAGGTTTCGGCGCTCCGCAGGCCCTGTTCGCCGGCGAGACTCAAATGAACCTGGCTGCCGATGCACTGGGCATCGACCCGATTGAGTTGCGCCTGAAAAACGCCATGGTCGAGGGAGACAAAATTCCAGGTGTGGCAACAATCGGCAGTTGCGGTTTCATCGAATGCCTGGAGAAAGTGCGCGAACTCAGCAACTGGGATGAGCGTCAGGCCGATGCCAGGCCCGGCGAGGGCCTGGGTATCGCCTGCTACAGTTTCATTTCCGGTGGCGTCTTCAATTGGTTCAACACCCAGTACACCTTCTCGGCAGCGGAAGTACGTGTGTTCGATGACGGCACCGCTCAGCTGTCTACCCTGGCCGCAGATATCGGCCAGGGTTCGGACCTGATCCTGGTGCAGATCCTGGCCGAGGAACTGGGACTCGAAGTCAGCGACATCCGCCTGGTCACGGGCGACACGGCTACCTGCCCGCAATCTGACCTGGGAACCTGGGGCAGTCGCGTCACCTTGATGGCGGGCAACGCCGTGCGCGATGCGGCACACAAGGTCAAAGAGCAACTGTTCGACATGGTCTCCCTGAAATTGAACCTCAACGTTATCCACGAGATCGAATGCGGCAACGGGCACATCTACCCGAAGAGCAAACCCGCTCACGGACTTCCCTTCGGGGATGTGGTCGCTATGGTGCAGCGCTCAAACCGGGGCAAACCGCTCAAAGCCACCGGCTACTACACACCGCGTGATTGCGGCCTGGTCTCGCCGGCTTTTTCCTTCGGCGCTCAGGTAGCGGATACCTCGGTCGATCTCGAAACCGGCATGGTGCAGGTCAACAAAATGTTTACCGTTCATGACTGCGGCACGGAACTCAACCCCATGGCTGTGGAAGGACAACTGGAGGGATCAATCCAGATGAGTCTTGGCTACGCACTCAGCGAGGAGTTATTGATGGAGGAAGGAAAAACCCTTAATACAAGCTTCCTCGACTACAAGGTGCCGGTTGCTGAAGACATGCCGCCCTCGGTCTCCGAAACCATCGAAACATACGAGGAAACAGGCCCCTTTGGTGCCAAGGAAGCCGGCGAAGGGCTGGCCTGCCCGACTGCACCGGCCATTGCCGATGCGGTGCGCAAGGCCACTGGACTTTGTTGTAAGGATTTGCCGATTACATCGGACAAGATCCGCAGCTACCTGAGCGGGGATTGATGCCTGGATAGCGCGCACCTCTATCCAGGCTTCGCCCGGAAGTTGTTTCTGCTAACATTCAGCCTGTGACGGGGCGGCACAACATATCAATCAGTAAACTGGTGGCACTGGTTTTCTTTATTGCCCTGCTATCAGCCTTTCTCTTTTACCAGTCCCCTATATCGCTGCTCTCCACCCAGAGCGGAGCAAGCGCGGTAGATGAATCGGAGCTGTTATTGGCCTTTCCGGACAGCCCGGTTGAATTCGATCAGCAGGTAAAACCTGTGCTGGAACGACGCTGTGTCGTTTGCCATGGTTGTTACGATGCCCCGTGCCAGTTGAAACTTTCTTCAGGAGAAGGCGTGCAGCGCGGCGCCAGCAAAGAACTTGTCTACAGCCCGCGTATTACGGCTACGCCGCCAACACGCCTGTTTATAGATGCCAAGAGCACTGCAGAATGGCGTTCCCGCGATTTCTTCGCGATACTCAATGAGGGGGATCAGAATCCCAAACAGAACCTGGAAGGTTCACTACTGTATCGCTTGCTGCGACTTAAACAGCAGCATCCCCAACCCCGTACGGACCTGTTACCGGACACCTTCACGCTGGGGCTTGACCGCGAACAGACTTGTCCAACGCTGGATTCTGTCGATCAATACGCCAAAGAACACCCCCTGTGGGGCATGCCTTACGCCATGCCGAACCTGTCCGAACAGGAATATCAAACACTGGTTTCCTGGCTGGCCCAGGGAGCACAGACACCCCCGGCACCCGGACCCTCAACGGCTGTATTGCCACAGATCGAACGATGGGAAAATTTTCTCAACCGCTCATTCAACAAGCAACGCCTGGTCAGCCGCTACCTGTATGAACACCTGTTTCATGCGCATATTCATTTTGTCGGATCACCGATGCGGGAGTTTTACCGCCTGGTTCGCTCCACCACACCGCCAGGCCAGGCGATCAATGAAATTCCAACCGTGCGCCCCTATGACGATCCAGGCGCTGCACCGTTTTACTACCGCTTGACGCGCTACCAACCGAGTATCGTGATAAAGAATCACATCGTTTATGAGTTCTCGGACCAGCGGATGGAGCATTACCGGAAGCTTTTTCTGGCCCCCGATTTCAAGGTGCGCGAATTACCGTCCTACGAACCGGAGATTGCATCCAATCCGTTCAAGGTATTTGTTGATCTACCACTCAAGTCACGCTACCGCTTCCTGCTGGATGATGCGCGCTTCTTTATCGAGGGCTTTATCAAGGGTCCGGTCTGCCGGGGGCAGATCGCGCTGAGTGTCATCGAAGACCAGTTCTGGGTGCTGTTTTTTGACCCGGACCAGGAAGTGTTCACCAATGATGCACACTTCATAGGCAGCGTGGCCGATGACCTGCAATTACCGGCCGATCGCCGCAGTTCACTCAACCCGGTCAGTATCTGGACCGATTACTGGCAGCGCCAGCGGCGCTACATGGCCACCAAGCAAACCCTGTTCGAGAAGATCAATACCCACGACATCAATCATGCACTGGGTTATATCTGGGACGGCGATGGCGACAACCCCAATGCCTCCCTGACCGTGTTCCGGCCTTTTGACAGCGGCTCTGTGAGCTATGGGCTGGTCGGCGATGCTCCGGAGACAGCCTGGGTTGTGGATTACCCGCTGTTGGAACGGATTCATTACCTGCTGGTTGCCGGATTCAACGTGTACGGTAACGTGGTCCACCAGGTAAACACCCGGATCTACATGGACTTTCTGCGCATGGAGGGAGAAGATAATTTTCTGGCCTTCCTCCCTGCCGATCAGCGCAAGGACATTCGCGACAGTTGGTACAAAGGGCTGCGCACCGGCGTGGAAAAGTTCTTCAAGGCGCCACAGGACTGGTTGAAGGTTGAATCTGTAAGTGGCTACAAGACCGCCGATTCACAAGGGGAGCTTTACCGGTACATCAAGAACCGTGTCGCAGCGGTTGCGGCCCGGGCAGATGTAATAAACCGCTGTGGTATTCATGATTGCCCAGGGCAGTTGCCTGAGACGGATATTACCCTGGTGGATACAGCGATGGAGAAGATCGCCCGCATGCGGGGGGCCGACCTGTACGCCTTCCCCGATGTTGCTTTCGTGCGCGTCAGGATGGACGATCCGGAACAGGATTTGACCTACTCCCTGATTCGCAATAAGGCATATAAAAATGTGACTTCTTTTCTTGCCGATGAGCACGAACGGGACCGCACGGATATTGACAGCGATACCATTACCGTGACGAAGTGGCTGGAAGGGTCCTACCCCAATTTCTTTTTTTCAGTGGCATTGTCGGAGATTGATGCATTCACCCAAAGCTGTGCCGCCATCCGCAGTTTCACGGATTATGAAAAGTTTGTTGATCTTTACGGCATTCGTCGTACCGACCCCGCGTTTTGGGAGACGGCAGACTGGTTCCAGGATGAGTATGCCCGCAACAAACCCATCCTCTCCGGACTGTTTGATCTGAACCGCTACCACAACCGCTAAACCTGCATATCGCACTCATCCGCCAAGCGGCTCAAGAACGGGTCCGCTGCTTCAGGTGTGCCTTCACATCGAAATAGATTTTCAGGCCGATCACGATGATCAACACGGGTGTGGGTTGTCCCAGCAGAATGGACAGACCACCTCCGAAAATGAGCACCAGGTGCATGAATATGATCCGGCTGTACGGCTCTGACATCTGCATTTTCACCGTTCGCCCACGGTATTCCTGTCGGCCGATAAAGTTATGAAAAAAGGAATAAGCATGACTGACAAACAGCGCAAGCAACGCAGGCCACAGGTTGACAAAAAGTTGTCCGACTTCAGCCAGATCACCACCCGAAACGCTGCCTGCCGACACCCCCTTGACGAAGAACAGGTAGATAAACAGGAAGTGAATTGACATGAACCCACCAAAATGGCCAAGAAAAAATGGTGCGGCCAGCAAGGCTAGCCAACGGCCTATGACCACAATTTTACAGATATTGAAGAAACCGATGATCGCACTTTCCGCCCAGTAAAGCACCATCACATCACTCAGTTTCCAGCCCAGAAAAACGGCGCCGGCAAGCGGAATCAGGTTGGCTATAATCAACGCCAGTGTGGAAGGAGAAGCCAGCGTGGCCGGCGGATCATCGCAAGCTGCTTTCGCCGTCAAAGGAGCAGACAAAACATCCTCATCCGGTTCCCGCTGTGGCGCTGGTTCTTCTGCGCGGGCCTCACCATCCCGGATCGATATACCGCCTGCCCTCTCGATGCCCCTCCTTATTTCAGCCAGTTCCCCAATACCAATATCATAACCAAGCCGAACCGTACTGGCGCCATAGTCAAAAACCAGGTGGGGCCCCCGCCACGAGTGACCTGACTTTGGCAGCGCTTTTTCGATGCGAAGATTACGCACCTTTGCAAGGTCATATCGCGCGGTAATGCCCAATACCGGCAAACCCAGAAAGACATCAAGCCTCCCGGGAGAGGTCCGCAGCACTTCCCTGCCGAAGAGCATGATTATCAGAACGAGAGTCAGCACCAGTGGCGCCAGCAACCAGCCAATCAACCAGGCACTGAGAAAAAACGCACCCACCAAATCGAACAGTGAATCAAAGTTGCTCCATCCAGCGGCCGCATCCTGAAAAGCCAGCACCGCAGGGACGATGAATACCACATCCATCGCCGCCACAAGGGCAATGACCAGCCAGGCAGGCCTGAATGGCAAAACCCGGCGGTAACCGCCTCTGTCACCGGATAGATTCATACCGATCTTCAGGCCGGGCCGTTGTCCTTTTCGCATCACAAGCCGGACTCCATTCCAGTTTCCAAACGTCAAAGGCTCGAATAACCGTTGATCATACTCATTTCCCCCGCAGGCGGGAAACCCGTTTGGTCGTTTTCCATAAAAAAAACCTGATTCGTCTTATACTCGGATCAGGGTTACCACAGGACAGCCATCAGATTTCGGGCTGATCGTCAGGCTTAGGAGGCACCGATCATGTACGTCGTTACCAACAGAGATATCAGGCAAGATAAAAGTGGGCTTGGCCAATTCGGGTCGCGACCAAATCGACTGGGGCCCAATGAATTGCGGTTTGCAAACGTTGAGCGTAAGGGCAACAAGTGGAATGTAGACTGGCTCGATGATGTACTGAGCAGAACGAATGTACAAAATCTCAAATCGGAGTTTGATCTGGATATCGATATCAACGAGGACCACTACGCAAGCCTCGCCGTGGCCTGTGAACTGGCCAGAAAATCAAGAACCAACAAAACCAATATCCTTATATTTGTCCACGGTTACAACAACGACATCAAAGCCGTGCTGAAGCGGGCTGAAGAACTCAAAAAATTGTACAAAGTGGAAGTTGTGTCTTTTTCCTGGCCTGCAAACGGAGGCGGCATTAAGGGTGTTGCAGATTACAAATCCGACAAACGGGATGCCCGTTCCTCCGCCGGTGCCCTGGACCGTACCTTATCAAAAGTGGGCCACTACCTGAACTTGATATCCAAAGCCAACCGGAAGAAGCTCCGCGAGCAGGCAAAAAACTCCTATGAGCACGACCGGGAAAAACAGGATCAGCTCTATTCCCGGTTACTACACAAAAATTGTCCCTTCACGCTCAACCTGATGCTGCACAGCATGGGCAACTATTTGTTCAAGCAATTGCTCAAAACCACTGTTTCAGAAGGTAACCAGCTCATATTTGATAACGTCCTGCTGGTCGCAGCCGATACCAACAACAAGGATCATGCGGAGTGGGTCGACCGGATCAGATGCAAGAAAAGGTGCTACATCACCATCAATGAAAACGATCAGGCCCTGGCAGCCTCACGAGCTAAGTTCGGAGAACAGCAACTAGCCAGGTTGGGGCACTATATTCGCAATCTGAATTCAGGCCAGGCTTACTACATAAACCTGACCAACGCGCCCTGGGTCAAGAATTCCCATGCCTATTTTGAAGGAAAGGTGGTTCGAAGGAACCACAAAGTGCTGATTTTCTTCAAAGACGCGATTAATGGCAGATTCGCGGAGGAAGGTATGAAATATCGCTCCAGCGGGAATTTCTATGAAATTTGATTCTATTACAATATTCCCTACCCATGCGGTGCCGGAGAAAACCCGGCATCGAAATGCCGCGCGAGCAAGCACCATACTCAACCACTTGGTTTCGATGTTTATTTTCGTCGCTGTTTTGAACAGTCCCGTGGCTGTTGCTCAATCCCATGAGTTAATTTATTTTGGCACGACAGACGGCGGCACAATTGAAGCATCATTTTTTGCGGCCAGCAGCACCCGAATTGTTATTTTCGCCCATGGCGCCGTTTTCGATAAGGAAAGCTGGTACTTTCTGGCGGAGGCTTTTCAGCGTCAGGGTATTTCCGCACTTTCCATAGACTTCAGAGGGTATGGCAACAGCACGACCGGCAGCAGCACCAACAAAATGTACGATATGCTCGGTGCGATTTCCTACCTTGAAGACCAGGGTTTTACAGACATCAATATCGTCGGGGCAAGCATGGGTGGAGCGGCTGTACTTGCGGCGCTGAGTAACAACACCGTTCCCATACATAAAGTGGTCTTGCTGGCGCCGGCCGGCGGGCCGGCTGCAGAGTCTCCAACAACCGACAAATTATTTGTCGTTTCAGAAAACGAAAGGATGTTCAGCTCTGTCAGGGCGATTTACGATGCATCGTCTGAACCGAAACAGATTCAGATTTACCCGGGAAGCGCCCATGCACAACACCTGTTCAAGACCGATGTTCGTGACGAACTCATTGAACGTATTATTGATTTTATTAACCCGGTACAACCCTGATGAACAAAAACAGAAAATTCAAAGTCGCCTGTGTGCAAGCAACTCCGGTCATTTTCGACCTCGAAAAGTCGGTGGAAAAAGTGATTATGCTCACCGCAGATGCAGCAGGTCGTGATTGCAGGCTGGTGGTATTCCCCGAGACATTTCTGCCAGGCTATCCCGCCGGCCTGGGTTTCGGCACCGTCGTAGGCAGCAGGACACAATCCGGGCGGAACCAGTTCGGGGAATACTGGCAAAACAGTGTTGAAGTACCGGGGGTTTATACCGATAAGCTTGCTCGCTGCGCAAAACAGAACCGCGTTTTCCTGACCGTTGGCGTAACGGAGCGTGACAAAGTAAACAAAACATTGTATTGCACGCTGCTCTACTTTGGCCCGAATGGAAGCCTGCTGGGTAAACACCGAAAAATAAAACCAACAGCGGCGGAACGCCTCATCTGGGGTGAGGGTGATGGCTCCACCCTGTCCACCTTTGATACCGAAATCGGGAGAATCGGCGGTTTGATTTGCTGGGAAAATTATATGCCACTGGCCAGAATGGCGATGTATGAAAAGGGTATTGAAATCTACCTTGCACCCACGGCAGACTCCCGTGATTCATGGAACGCCACCATGCAGCACATCGCCTTCGAGGGCCGGTGCTATGTAATCGGCTGTAACCAGTACTTCAGCAAAAGTGATTTTCCGCAACACCTGCAGGTTGAACTGGCGGAAGACAGGCCGGAAGTGCTCTCCCGGGGCGGCAGCGTCATCGTGTCACCTTTGGGTGAGATTCTGGCCGGCCCCTTATACCATGAAGAAGGTATTTTGACCGCAGAAGTGGATCTTGATGAACTGGTCCGTAGTCGCATGGACTTTGATGTCTGCGGACACTACAGCCGTAACGATATTTTTGAACTCACGGTCAAGAATCAACCCGAAACCAAGAAAATTTAAGGGCCGGCATTTCTGCCGGCCCTTTCATCACACGATAGTCCTGATTAGTGATCGGCTGCTTTGCCTGCACCAATCGGTACGCGGATATTTTCCACCAGGTGCTGGATGTGCTCCGGTGGTGGAGGCGTAACTTTGGATACAAGATAGGCGACTAAGAAATTAAGCATCGCCCCGACTGCACCAAATGCCTCGGGTGAAATACCCATGAACCAGTTGTCGGGCGTGTTTGCCGCCATTGCCGTTCCCGGAATAAAGAACCAGCCCTTGAACCAGAAGATGTAAATCAGGGTTGAAAACAGGCCGGTCAACATACCGGCGATAGCGCCGATATTGTCCATATTCTTGTTAAAGATACCCATCATCAGGGCCGGGAATATGGACGATGCGGCCAGGCCAAACGCCAGCGCCACCACCTGGGCCGCAAAGCCGGGTGGATTCATACCCAGGTAACCAGCCACCAGGATGGCGCCCGCCATAGACAGGCGACTCGCCAGCAACTCTTTCTTTTCCGATATGTCCGGGGAGATCATGCCCTTAATCACGTCATGTGAAACAGCGGTGGCAATTGCCAGCAACAGACCGGCAGCGGTTGACAGCGCTGCTGCCAGACCACCGGCAGCCACCAGGGCAATAACCCAGTTGGGCAAGTTGGCAATTTCCGGGTTAGCCAGCACCATGATGTCACGGTCGACCTTAACCATTTCATTACCTTTCCAGCCAAAACTTGCGGCCTTGGCGGCAAAATCTTTGTTCTTGTCGTTGTAGTACTGAACGCGGCCATCGCCATTCTTGTCTTCGAACTTCAACAATCCCGTGATTTCCCAGTTTTTGAACCAGTCTGGCCTGTCCGCATACACCATGTTGCCATCGACTGATCCAACTTCCCCGGTCTGGATGGTATGCATCAGGTTCAAACGGGCCATTGCGCCAACTGCAGGTGCAGTGGTATAGAGGATGGCGATAAAGATCAAAGCCCAACCGGCCGAGGTACGGGCATCCGCTACCTTGGGAACCGTGAAGAAACGCATAATGACATGTGGCAAACCTGCCGTTCCGATCATCAGCGACAAGGTCAACAGAACCATATTCAGGGTTGACCACTTCTGCGCCGTAAAGGCGGCAAATCCAAGGTCGGTTACCACCATATCCAATTTGTCAAGCAATGCCACGCCAGAACCATCGGCCATGGTGCTGCCGAGACCAATCTGTGGAATCGGGACACCGGTCAGGTTCAGCGTGATGAAAATGGCCGGCACGGTGTAAGCAAAGATCAACACGCAATACTGTGCGATCTGGGTGTAGGTAATACCTTTCATACCGCCCATTACCGCGTAAATAAATACGATGGCCATGCCGACGGCAACACCGGTGTGCAACGGAACTTCCAGGAATCGTCCGAAAGCAACGCCAACGCCCTTCATCTGGCCGATCACGTAGGTGATGGAAGCCACGATCAGGCAAAGTACAGCCACCATTCGCGCCGCCTTGGAATAATACCGTTCCCCGATAAATTCCGATACCGTGAACTTGCCGAATTTGCGCAGGTAGGGCGCCAGCAACAAGGCCAGCAAAACGTAACCACCGGTCCAGCCCATCAGGTATACCGATGCATCATAGCCCAGGAAAGCGATCAGGCCCGCCATGGAAATAAAGGATGCAGCAGACATCCAGTCAGCGGCCGTCGCCATGCCATTGGCAATCGGGTGTACGCCCGTTCCAGCCACATAAAATTCCTTGGTAGTCGAGGCTCTGGCCCAGATGGCAATACCAATGTACAACGCAAATGTTGCGCCGACGACCAAAAATGTCATTGTTTTAAGATCCATCATTTTTCTCCTTCAGTCTTCGTGCACATTGAATTGCTTGTCGATTTTTCCAATGCGATTCGCGTAGAAAAAAATCAGCACAACGAAGATGTACATTGACCCCTGCTGGGCGAACCAGAAGCCCAGCTTGTAACCGCCAAGTCTGATGGTATTCAGCTGATCGACCAGGATAATCCCAAAAAGGTAGGACACGACAAACCAGATGCTGAGGCAAAATGCCACCAGCTTCAGGTTCGCCTTCCAATAAGCTTGTCTGTTGGTTTGATCACTCATAACTAGCCTCTCTCCGATGGTAAATTTCCGATCTCTATGTTACGTTGAGAATATAGGCATAACGCTCCTACTTTAGTCGTAGAGGGCGTTTAGCCAACAAATGGTCCGTTGCAATACAATATGAAAAAGCTTCGTGACACATGCTTAGTCCCTGGAAATTAGCTCTCATTGTCCTGGCCTACATGGGCCTGCTGTTTGCCATTGCATGGTTTGGTGACAAGCAACGGATCGGCCACGGCCACCCGAAGTTCAAGGCCATCATTTACTCACTTTCACTGGCGGTCTACTGCACTTCCTGGACGTTTTACGGGGCAGTGGGCAGTGCCGCCTCTACCGGCTGGGGCTTTCTGCCCATCTACCTTGGGCCGGCCCTGTTGATGCTGCTCGGCTTCGATGTACTCCGTCGGATCGCCATTACCAGCAGGGACCAGCACATCACTTCCATTGCAGACTTCATTGCCTATCGTTACGGTCGCAGCCACACGATTGCGGTGCTGGTTACCTGCGCCGCAGTCATTGGCGTCGTGCCCTATATTGCCCTGCAACTCAAGGGCATTACGACCAGCATCGGTGTCATCAGCGAAGCTGCGGGAAGTACCGCAGTTCTGCCTGACCATCTGACTTTGTATCTGGCGCTGGCTCTGGCTGTGTTCGCCATGATATTCGGCACCCGCAACATGGATGCCAGTGAGCATCACCGGGGATTGATGTGGGCCATTGCCTTTGAATCCCTGGTGAAATTACTGGCTTTTATCGCCATCGGTTTATTCGTTATATTCGGCATTTTTGATGGGCTCGACAGCATCGCGCAGCCGTTGCGGGAGCATGGCAGGTACCAGCAACTGTTTTCTCCCTGGAAACTGCCGGAAGGTTTTGGCATCCAGACCTTGCTGGCCATGGTGGCGATCTTGTGCCTGCCGCGTCAATTCCACGTGGCTATTGTCGAATTCCGGGACACCACCGACCTGCGCGTGGCGCGTTGGATCTTCCCGGCCTATCTGTTTGTCTTTGCTGCGCTGGTCATACCCATTGCCCTGGCCGGGCTGACCCAGTTCTCCGGCCAGGATGTCAATCCGGACACTTACGTATTGTCGCTGCCACTGGCCTTTGACCAGCCGATGCTTACGGTGCTCGCCTTCCTCGGTGGTTTTTCTGCAGCTACCGGGATGGTCATCGTCTCCACGGTTGCCCTGGCGATCATGATCAGCAACGACATCGTCATGCCTTTATTGTTGCGGAGCGGCATGACCGCGAGGCAAGGCAAGCGTGACCTCTCTCAAACCCTGTTACGCGTGCGCAGAATATCGATCCTGCTGCTTGCTCTGGCAGCCTTTGCTTACTATCGCACGATTGAATCCGGCGTGCCGCTCGCCTCCATCGGCCTGCTGTCCTTTTCAGCGGCTGCACAATTTGCTCCGGCGATGCTGATCGGCATCTACTGGCAAGGTGCGAGTCGGATGGGCGCCATTTGGGGACTTTCCCTTGGCGTCGGAAGTTGGTTCATATGGCTGTTGCTGCCTTCTTTCACCTCAATAGGCCTATTGGAAAATCTGCTGGATATCATTCCTTCAATGAGCTTCAATCAGGGCGCTGCGTTTTCGCTGATATTGAATGCGTCGGCCATCTTTATCATCTCGCTGATCAAGCCGGACAAAGAATTTCCCGTTGTTGCCGGAGCAACCCTCAAGGCCAGTAGCGGGCTGATCACGCTGGGAGAATTGGAAACGACCATCGGCCGCTTCCTCGGCATAAGCAAAACCCGCCGGGCGCTGTCTACCCATCTGGGATTACCCAAACTGCAAGCCGGGGCGCTGGCAACACCGGAAACGATCCAGTTCGGCGAACGCCTGCTGGCCGGTTCCATTGGTTCTGCCTCTGCCAGGACCGTGCTGAGCGCCGCATTGCATCACCGGGGCCTGGGGCCCGAAGCGGTAATGGAGCTGCTGGACCGCACATCGCAAGCCGTCCAGTTCAATCGCGAATTACTGGAATCTACCCTCGATAACATGTCACAGGGTGTTAGCGTGGTTGATCAGGGCTTACGCCTGGTGGGCTGGAACCGGCGCTACGTAGAATTGATGGATTACCCGGAAAACACCCTTTATATCGGCAGGCCAATCGAAGACCTGATCCACATGAACGCAGAACGGGGCTTGATCGGCGACCGAAAAAGTGAAATTCGCAAACGCCTGAATCATTTGCGCAGTGGCCAGGATTATCGCTACGAACGCCCCTGGCTGGATGGCAAGGTCCTTGAGATCCAGGGCAATCCCATGCCGGGAGGCGGCTACGTCACAACCTTCACCGACATTACCCACTTCAAGGATATCGAACGCGAGTTGCAACTGATCAACGAGACACTGGAACAACGCGTACAACAACGAACCCGCGAACTCAGGGGAGCCAATACAGAACTGGACGAAGCAAGGCAGGTCGCTGAAGAAGCCAACCGGAGCAAGACCCGTTTTCTGGCTGCCGCCAGTCACGATCTGCTGCAACCGATGAATGCCGCCAGCTTGTTCGTTTCCATTTTGCGCCAGCAACAAGAGGGTTCAGACAATGAGCAATCCGAACTGGTCAAGCGAATTGATCGCAGCCTGAAGGCCTCTGAACAATTATTAAGCGCCCTGCTGGATATATCCAAGCTGGACTCGGGCATGTATGAACCGGCCCTGGAAGCCATCCCGGTAGCGGATCTTTTTGAGCAACTGAGGAGACATTTCAAGGCGCTGGCCGGTAACCGGGATCTTCTGTTGCGGGTCCACGCGACTGACCACGTGATCTACAGCGACCGCAAGCTGCTCTATCGCATTCTGCAGAACTTTCTCGCCAACGCAATCCATTACACCGAAACCGGCGGTGTATTGCTGGGTTGTCGTTTGCGGGGAGAGCAACTGCGCATCAGTGTCTGGGACACCGGTGTCGGCATAAAGGACTCCGAAGTGGAGGCTATTTTTCAGGAATTTCACCGCCTGGATTATGCGCTCCGCCTGGATGAAAAGGGCCTGGGACTGGGGCTTGCCATCTGTGAACGGATTGCGCGGATGCTCGATCACGAAATTGATGTCACTTCGAAAGCAGGGCACGGCAGCTGTTTTTCAGTTAATGTTCCGCTGACGCACCAACCCGGCGTTCAGCGGCAAGAAAGCCCGGCTACGGTCTTCGTTGAAGCCTCCGGACTGAAGGATCTGGTCGTATTGTGCGTAGACAACGAACCGGACATACTCGAGGCCATGAACCTGCTGCTGGATCGTTGGGGCTGCCCGACCGTTATGCTGGCTGAGACTCAGGCCGAGGCCACCCAGCAGGTGCTCCTGCACGGAACACCGGACTTTGTGCTGGTTGACTATCACCTGAGCAATGAAAGCCACGGTCTGCAGGTGATGCAGCATCTGGATAATCTGCTTGGAACCCAGTTACCGGCGATTGTCATCACGGCCGACCGGTCGAGTGAACTCGAAGACGCTGTAAGCTCGAGGGGCTATGGACTGTTGCTCAAACCCATCAGGCCTGCAGCACTGCGGGCTCTGATGACCAACATGCTGAAAAAATAGGCTTGGCGCTGTGCTCTGTCAAAATTATAAATCAGGCTTCGACACATCCAGTTTACTGGCCGCCAGCACGGCCTGGGTTCGGTTACTGACTCCAAGTTTGTTCATAATCGCCGTTACGTGGGCCTTTACAGTAGCCTCTGAAATACCCATGTCGTAGGCAATCTGCTTGTTCAGCAGCCCCTGCGAAACCATCATCAGCACCTTGAACTGTTGCGGCGTCAGTTGGGCCATGCGCTCCGCCAGAGCCAGCTCGGAAACGTTGTTGCCGGGCAGGTCAGGCTGAGGTAATGACGGCGCCCATATCTCCCCCATCAGGATATCCTCAATCGCACTGGTAATGATCTTGATGTTGGAGGATTTGGGGATAAAACCGGCCGCTCCATGATCCAGAGCCCGCTGGATCACCAACGGGTCCTCGTTGGCAGAAATAATCACAACCGGAACACTGGGATAGCGTTTGCACAAGTAGACCAGACCCGCGAAACCACTGACACCAGGCATATGCAGATCCAGCAGAACCAGGTCTACGTCCGGGTTTTCCTCCACCAGAGTCTGCAAAGTTTCAAACGAACTGGCCTCCAGGAAGGTCGTTTCGCCCTGGCTGGCCTGCAGAGCCTCCTTGATGGCAGTCCGGAACCACGGGTGATCGTCGGCGACAATCACCGTATCAGCCTGCAGGGCAATCAGTCGGTTTGGCATCAGCGGTTCATTCTACCCTCAACCAGTTCGTCTACCACGGCCGGTTCTGCCAGGGTCGAGGTATCGCCCAGATCCGTGTACTCATTGGCTGCTATCTTGCGTAGTATCCTGCGCATAATTTTACCTGACCGCGTTTTTGGTAGTCCCGGCGCCCACTGTATCAGGTCCGGGGATGCGATCGGGCCAATTTCTTTGCGTACCCACTGACGAAGTTCATTGCGAAGCTCTTCGGTGGTTTCTATCCCGGCCAGGGTGGTAACGAAAACGTAAATACCCTGCCCTTTGATGTCATGAGGATACCCGACCACTGCGGCTTCGGAACCAGCCGGGTGCGAAACCATGGCGCTTTCGACTTCTGCCGTGCCCATGCGGTGACCGGATACATTCAACACATCATCGACCCGGCCGGTGATCCAGTAATAACCATCCGCATCGCGGCGACAGCCGTCACCGGTAAAATAGTAGCCGGGAAAAGTGGAAAAATAGGTCTCTGCAAATCGTGCGTGGTCACCATATAAAGTACGCATTTGGCCCGGCCAGCTATCCGTGATGATCAGGTTGCCTTCGGCAGCGCCTTCAAGGAAGGTCCCATCACCATCGACCAGTGCGGGCTGCACACCGAAAAAGGGTTTTGAAGCAGATCCCGGCTTGAGTTCAGTGGCGCCCGGCAAGGGCGTTATCAAAATACCGCCCGTTTCTGTCTGCCACCAGGTATCGACAATCGGGCAGCGGCCTTCGCCCACTACATGGTAATACCACTCCCATGCTTCCGGGTTGATGGGTTCGCCAACGGAACCCAGTAAACGCAGGGATTTGCGTGAAGTCCGTTTAACCGGTTCATCACCCTCGCGCATCAGGGCGCGGATCGCGGTCGGAGCCGTATAACAGATATTAACCTGGTGCTTGTCGCAAACCTGCCAGAAGCGGCTGGCGTCCGGATAGTTGGGCACGCCTTCGAACATCAGGGTCGTGGCGCCGTTTGCCAGCGGTCCGTAAACAATGTAACTGTGACCGGTCACCCAGCCGACATCGGCAGTACACCAGTAAATGTCACCAGGGTGGTAATCAAAAACATACTGATGTGTCAGTGCAGCAAAAACCAGATAACCTCCAGTTGTATGGAGGACACCTTTGGGTTTACCGGTAGATCCCGATGTATAAAGGATAAACAACGGGTCTTCTGCGTTCATTTCCTCCGGTGGGCAATCGCTGCCCACTTTTTCCCACTGCTCGTGCAACCACAGGTCTCGACTCTCATCCCAGTACACCTCGGAAGCCGTATTCCTCACCACGATGACTTTTTCAAGCAGACCGGACACACCTTCGATGTTGGCGGCTGCATCGACATTGGCTTTCAGCGGAATCTTTTTTCCACCCCGCAGACCTTCATCCGCTGTGATCACGATACGGGATTCGCAATCGACGATTCTGCCTGCCAGCGCATCTGGTGAAAACCCTCCGAATACGACTGAGTGTACGGCGCCAATCCGAGCACAGGCCAGCATGGCATAAACCGCTTCGAGAATCATGGGCATGTAGATGGTGACCCGATCCCCTTTCTGCACGCCCTGGGACTTGAGCACGTTGGCAAAGCGGCAAACCGCTTCATGCAATTCGGTGTAAGTAATTTTCTGGTCGATGGCCGGATCGTCACCTTCCCATATGATGGCGACCTGATCCGCTTTATCTTCCAGGTGGCGGTCAACGCAATTGGCGCAGACGTTCAGCGTACCGTCTTCGTACCAGCGAATATGCAGGTCTTCCTTGTCATAGGATACATCCTTCACTTTGCTGAAAGGTTTGATCCAGTCAATTCGCCCTGCCTGGTCAGCCCAAAAGCCTTCATTGTCGTCGACGGATTTCTGATAAAGCGCTGCATAGTCCTGACTGTTTATCCAGGCGTTTGCCGCAACGTTCGTGGGTATCGGATAGGTTTTTTCCATGGTAATTACCTTGCTTGATTCAGCCTCTGATTCTCCCACTGTTAACACCGAAGCACCCATTAGACATTGGTCGAAATCCCGCCTGTCTGCCCGGTAACCGTGTCACGAACGATATGCATTTGGTGTAATCATTCCGCATTTATTAGACCAAAGACTAATACACCCTTGCCCCGATCTTACGCATGATTCGTCTGCACACATTTCAAATGGGAGAGGCTATCATGGCCCAAAAAACACTGAGGAAGCTCATTCTGAGCCTGTCTGTCGCAGCTGTTTTAAGCTTAAGCTGGTCAGGCAGTGTCTTTGCGGATGGGGACAGAGTCGAAGAACTTGAAGCACGCATTGCCGAACTCGAAAGCCTGGTGCACCAACTGTTGGACAAGGAGAAAGAAGCGCCACCGGCAGCAGCACAGGAGCCGGCAATTACCTTGGAAGTAGTAGAGGAAACAGCACAGAAATTTGGCGAAGCCAGCGTCGCAGAGGCATTGGCACAGCACCAGGCAGCAGTAGCAGAGGATGTTCATAAACACAGCTACAAGTTTGGTGGCTTCGTCAAGGCGGACTTCATGTACAGCGATTTCAGCGATGGATCGGTCGCAGGCGGCAGCGCCGCCAGGGATTTTTATATCCCTTCAGTCACCCCGGTTGGCGGTGGTGCGGGCGAATCCTACCTGGACTTCAACTCTTCGGAAACCCGGATATTTTTCAAATCGGCGCACGCCCTGGATAACGGTGGAAAGATTGGAACCTATGTTGAAATGGATTTCCAGCTATCCCCAGGTGGTGATGAGCGTATCTCAAATTCCTGGAATCCAAGGATGCGACATGCTTTCGTGACCTATAACAAATGGCTGTTTGGCCAGACCTGGCAGACTTTCTACAATGTGGGCACGAACCCGGATAATCTGGATTTTGTCGGACCGGCCGATGGCAGTCTGTTTGGACGTCAACTCCAGGTTCGCTACACTTCCGGCCCGTGGATGTTCGCTGCGGAAAACCCGCAATCAACGATCACTCCCTACGGTGGAGGTGGCCGTATCGTTGCTGACGATAGCCAGGTACCCGATCTGGTAGCACGTTACAATCTTAAAGGCGACTGGGGGAACTTCAGCGCCGCCGTTATGTTGCGGCAACTGTCCTATACCAATAAAGCAGTGGGGATTGACGACAACACCACAGCCTGGGGCGTCAGCCTGGCCGGAAAACACAAGGTTGGTGCAAAGGATGACATCATGTGGATGGCCAGCCTGGGTGATGGCCTGGGTCGCTACATCGGCCTGAATGCGAGTAATGGCGCGGTGCTGGATGCCAATGGCAAACTGCACACCATTAGTGTCTGGGGTGCCTATGTCTCCTACCGCCACTACTGGAGTGACAAATGGCGCACCAACATCACGCCCAGTTACCTGGCGATAGCCAATGATACTTCCCTGACCGGGATGGGTGTGAGCAAGGACATTGCCAGTGTTCGCATTAACTTTATCTACCGCCCGCAGCCCAAACTTGATTTCGGTGTCGAATTCATGGTGGCCAACCGGGAAATTGAAACGGGTGCAGACGGTAATTTGACCCGCGTACAGTTCTCAGCCAAGTATTACTACTGAGCGTTAACAATACCGGTTGTCTTTACGAAAAACCGGAATTCTATCGGGCCACTTCGGTGGCCCGTTTTTTTATAAGCGGGGGATGTTAGAAAACCAGATCAATCAATTGATTTTTTGATGCTCCGGAGCCTCGGCGCTTAATTGGGAGAACCGGCGCTCCAGTAATTCCCGGTTTGACTCCAGTTCGGCCACGTCCGCCACAATCCGAGCAGCTTCACGTAGCAGGAAATCGGGCCTCTCTTCCTCATCGCTGTCTTCCTCATCACCGTCTACATCATTGCCGACTTCATCGCCAGGCTTGGCATCAACATCGACAGACTCACTGGAGGATTCCGAACCTGAAGCTTCAACCAACGAAGTTTCCTCAGTCAACTCGGGATTGAGGAGTTGACGCTTGGCTTTACGTTCGGCACGCCTGGCCTCTTCTTCCGCCATTTTCTCACGGGCAACGGATTCCAGAAGGGAAACCTTTTTTTCATTTGAATGAATGTTGTAATCATCAATGTCGCTGAGCAACCAGTTGAACTCCTGATTCTCACCCACGCGGTCTTTGTAACGGTTGTCGGCCACGACCACCATGTGATCCAGGTCGCCGCTGGGGGCGTATCGAGCAGGGTCGATGCTGGTCCACGGTAGTGCGTTGTCATAGGAGCGCTCCCCGTATTTCTCCGGATCACCGGCCGATGGGAAACGGATATCCGGCACGACTCCCCGGTTTTGTGTGGAGCCGCCATTGACGCGGAAGAACTGGGCCATGGTAATTTTCAGTTGGCCCATGTCCGGCGTGTCCGAAGGTGCATAATCATCCAGGTCCAGCAAACTTTGCACCGTGCCTTTGCCGAAGGTAGGTTCCCCAATGACCAGTCCACGGCCATAATCCTGGATGGCGGCCGCAAAAATTTCTGATGCCGAAGCACTGTAGCGGTTGACCAGTACGGCCAGTGGCCCGTCCCAGGCCATGCCCGGATCAACATCCTCTTCCAGGGAAATACGGCCGCTGGAATTGCGCACCTGAACCACCGGCCCCTTGTCAATGAAAAGGCCGGTAAGCGTTGTTGCTTCGAGTAAAGACCCGCCGCCGTTATTGCGCAGGTCAACCACGATTCCCTTCACACCCTGTTCTTCAAGCTCCACGATCAGTTTGTGAACGTCACGGGTACTGGAACGGTAATCGGGCTTGTTTTGTGCCCGGCCGGCAAAATCAAGATAGAAAACCGGCAAGTCAATCACACCAATCTTGATCACTTCTTCATCGGAGCCTTCCGCAGAATCCCCATCCGCAGAGCCATGCAGCGGAAGTTCAATGATTTTGCTCTTGGCCGCCTGTTCTTCCAGCTTGACCTCATTACGAACGATGTCGATGGTGCTGGTGGGACCACTGATGCTCACATCCTCCGGCAGGACTTCGAGACGCACCACCGTGTCCTTGGGGCCACGGATCAGATCCACAACATCGTCAATACGCCAGCCAATGACGTCAACCATCTTGCCGTTCCGGCCCTGGCCAACTGCAGTGATTCGGTCGCCGGCTTTGAGGCGTCCATCCTGTGCAGCAGGGCCACCCGCTACAACTCTTGAAATCGTCGTGTACTCATTCTCCCGCCCCAGCAGGGCGCCGATACCTTCCAGTGACAGCTTCATCGAGATTTCAAAATTCTCGGAAGACCGGGGAGAAAGGTAAGCGGTATGTGGTTCAATGGACTGGGCAAAAGCATTCATGAAAAACTGGAACACATCTTCGGCGTTGAGCTCATTAATTCTGCGTTCCAGGTTGTCATAACGTTCAGTCAATGTTTCTTCTATGGCCTCGCCGTCCTTGTCGGTCAACTTCAGCCGGAGGTAATCATTCTTGACGCGCAAACGCCACAACTCATCCAGTTCTTCCGTGTTCTGAGCCCAGTCAGCATCCTCCCGATCGAATGGATAATACTCATCTATGGTGAAATCAAATGGCTGTTTTACGCGCGAACGGGAATAATCGGCCCGCTGCCTGACACGGTCCACATAGACATTGAATATGTCATAAGCCGGCAACAGATCAGAATGCCGAAGCGCATCATCCAGATTGTTTCGATAGCGCTCAAATCCATCGATATCTGTTTTCAGAAAATATACCTTATTGGGATCCAGGAGCTTGAGGTATCCATCAAATATTTTACTCGAAAGCTCATCATCCAGGCGGGTACTCTTATAATGCCAGTTGGTCAGAAACTTGGTCGCCAGGTTGGTAGCGTAGCGTTGGTCTATGCTGGGTTTGAGGCCCAGTGACGCATCCGCATCCACTGCCGCCAGGGCCGGAAAACTGACCAGCAACAATACAATCAGAATCGATATTCGTCTCACTTCTAAACTCCTGGTATAAACGGGAAACCACCCTCTTGAGCACCGGGATGCGTGTGGGAGCCCCTATTAATGCATGTTTCAGACAAGAAATTCAATGCACAGGTTCAAAATCCAGCAATAATGGGGACCAAATTACGATCTTTTCTCGCTCAGCAAGCCGGATTCTTTGGCCATCAGGTCGGCGTGGTAGGATGACCTCACCAGTGGTGCACTTGCCATGTGTGCGAATCCGAGTCCGTAGCCAAATTCAGCCAGATATTCATATTCTTCGGGCGTCCAGTAGCGGATCACCGGGTGGTGATGCGCGGTGGGTTGCAGATACTGACCAATGGTGATCATGTCAACCTGATGGTCCCGCAGATCCCTGAGGACCTGTTCAACCTGCTCCCGGCTTTCACCGAGGCCCAGCATGATGCCCGACTTGGTGCGTATATCCGGCTGCTGTTGTTTGAACCGGGCCAGCAGGTCCAGCGACCACTGGTAGTCCGCTCCGGGGCGGACATTGCGGTACAGGGATTCCACTGTTTCGAGATTATGATTAAAAACATCCGGAGGAGACGCAGACAGGATTTCCAGCGCCCTTTCGATTTTTCCCCGGCCGCGAAAATCCGGCACCAGGATTTCTACCTGAACATCCGGATTTACT
This sequence comes from Gammaproteobacteria bacterium, assembly GCA_024279945.1. Taxonomy (GTDB): domain Bacteria; phylum Pseudomonadota; class Gammaproteobacteria; order Xanthomonadales; family SZUA-36; genus JAJRRA01. The sequence goes on along the minus strand of JAJRRA010000049.1, from coordinate 12,993 downwards.
TCGCGAATCCGATCGATACAGGCGGCAAAATGCCCCGCACCGCCATCCCTGAGGTCATCGCGATCCACTGAAGTGATCACTACATATTTCAAGTTCATTTCACCAATGGTTCTAGCCAGCCGCTCAGGTTCTTGTTCATCTGGTGGCAAGGGACGGCCATGAGCCACGTCACAGAAGGAACAGCGCCGCGTGCAGACTTCACCCAGGATCATAAACGTGGCCGTACCTTTGGAAAAACATTCGTGGATGTTGGGACAGGTTGCCTCCTCGCATACCGTGACCAACTCCCGGTTCCGGAGTTTTGATTTCAGGTCCGCCACGGCATTTCCCGCAGGCAGGCGCACACGAATCCACGGCGGCTTGCGCAAACGCGGGGCATCGGCGTTGAAACGGGCAGTATTGCGCGCCATTTTCTCGGCACCCAGTTCTTTTATGCCACCGACGCGTATGGTTATCCTGTCGGCCTGTTTATCATCCTGTTCCAAATTAAATTCCGTAATTAATTGCTGATGTTCGGTCATTCCGGCAAATGCCGGAATCCAGTAAGCGATTGAATCATAGCACCTGGATTCCGGATGCGGCTACTCCGATCCGGAATGACGGGGGGATGGCTACTCCGATCCGGAATGACGGGGGGATGGCTGCTCCGATCCGGAATGACGGGGGGATGACTACGCCGATCCGAAATTGATCAGATGTTTCCGGTGACTTCACTGTAGCCCAGTTGTGTGGCAATACTGTCCACCAAATGACTCTCAACTTCACCATACACAAAGGATGAAAATGCCTTGAGCTGGGTGACCACAAGCCCCTCGTAACCACAGGGGTTGATTCTCTGGAAAGGTTCCAGATCCATGTCAATATTGAATGCCAGGCCGTGAAAACTTCGCCCCTGCCGTATGCGCAAGCCAAGCGATGCAATTTTTTCCCCATCAACATAAATTCCCGGCGCTCCCTTAAGTCGCTGACCGATGACACCGTACTTACGCAGCACATGAATGATGGATTCCTCGATGGCAGTGACGAATGCACGAACACCCATGCCACCGCGGCGCAGGTCAATCAGTGGGTAAGCGACGATCTGGCCGGGACCGTGATAGGTCACCTGCCCACCCCGGTCGACCTGGACTACAGGGATATCGCCGGGCGCCAACACATGCTCAGCTTTTCCGGCCTGCCCCTGGGTGAAAACCGGTGGATGCTGCACCAGCCAAAGTTCATCAACCGTATTTTCATCGCGCCGGTCGGTGAAATCCTGCATGGCATGCCAGACCGGCACATAATCAGCGAGCCCAAGCTGTCGCACCAGCAGGTGTTTTGAAGCTGAATTGAAGGCAGACATAATCTTGGACCAGTCCGAAATTCAGAGCGCCATCAGCACCAGTTCACAATCGGTCAAATCCTGGTAAATAGCATCCAACTGCACCCTGGACCGTGCCTCCACCGTGGCGGTGACGGAAACGAAATTTCCTGCCTTGCTGGGAACGGAGCGAACCGGTTCATCCGGCCACAATTGTGCGTGGCGGGTCACTATTGCACTGACCAGCGCTTCAAATTCCTCACTCTGCCGCCCCATTGCCTTGATCGGGAAGCGGCAGGGAAATTCCAGCAGGGAAAGCTCGCTGTCATCAACCATCTTCGAAGAAACTGTCAATCCAAAGGCGCAGGCTATCCCAGGACCGGCCAAAAAAACCGGCCTCTTCTACCGCACTGAGCGTCACCAGGTCACGGCTTGCAACCAGGTCTTCACCCAGTTGAACCGTGATTTTGCCCACCGTGACACCCGCAGCGAGCGGTGCGCTCAACACCGGTTGCATTTCGATCTGTGCATCAAGGTCATCGTAACGTCCACGAGGAATGGTAACGAATAAAGGATCTTGCAGACCCAGTGTGACTTCTTCGGTCAGCCCTTTCCATACATGACCACGCGCCAGTTCCTGCCCTGCCTGGTACAGTTGCACGGTTTCGAAAAAACGAAAACCGTAATTCAGCAAAGCCTGGCTTTCGCTGGCACGGCTGGTCTCCGAAGAGGAACCCATCACTGCGCTGATCAGCCGCATACCATCACGCTTGGCTGAGGCCGCCAGGCAATAGCCGGCTGACTGGGTATGGCCGGTTTTGAGGCCATCGATCGCAGGGTCTCGCCACAGCAGGGTATTGCGATTGTGTTGCCGAATGTTGTTGAAGGTATATTCTTTTTCCGAATACCATGCGTAGTACTCTGGAAATTCACGAATAATGGCCGCGCTGAGCCGTACAATATCCCGCGCCGTGGTGTAGTGCTCCGGATCAGGCAGTCCGGTGGAGTTCCTGAAGGAAGTGCCGCTCATACCGAGCAATTCGGCATAGTGGTTCATCAAGCCGGCAAAGGCGTCTTCGCTGCCTGCAACGTACTCAGCCAGGGCCACACTGGCATCATTCCCGGACTGGATCACCATACCCTTGATCAATTCTTCAACGGTGACCTGCATACCGGGCTCAATAAACATGCGTGAACCACCGGTTCGCCAGGCTTTTTCACTCACCGGCACGGTGTCTTCCAGGGTGATATTTCCCTCGGCAAGTTCTTTGAACACCACGTAGGATGTCATGAGCTTGGTTATGCTGGCGGGTTCCACCTGCAGGTCCGCGTTATGTTCAACCAGGATTTGCCCGCTGTTGAAGTCCATTAACAGGTAGCTTTTGGCGCCAAGCTGCGGCGCGGCAGGTACCGGCCGTGCCCCCGCCCTGGGTGATGGCTTGTCGGGTACCGGTGTCTGTGCAAATGCCAGGGTGACAAAACCGGCCAGAACAAGTGCGATGAGAAAGTTGTTTTTCATGTTTATACTATATTCCTTCAGTGCTTCACCCTGTGCGGGCGCTCGAAACCAAGTTCAATGACCCGGGCAATGACTGATTCTAACTCGATTGAGCTCACATAGGGCCCCAGCCAGACCCGGAAGAGCTGATCCGTATTGTGAATGGAAACCGGGGATACATTGGCCTGCTCCAACTGCCTGGCGAGTTCCTCTGCCCCTTCACGCCGGCCATACGCCCCGGCTTGCAGCCAGGTCTTACCGATGCTTCCCGCATCGTTTTCAGTATCAATGCCGGCAACGGCAATGGTTTGTCCACCCGCATCGGAGTCAACATCAATTACTCGCACATCAACCCGCGCCGTACCGGTGGAAATCATGCCCAGCCGCAGTGCGGCTCCGTAGGACAGATCAATCAGGCGACCGCTCTTGAATGGTCCGCGATCATTGATTTTGACGATAACCTTGCGGCCATTGTCCAGGTTGGTGACTTCGGCATAGGTAGGCAAGGGAAGCGACTTGTGCGCAGCGGTGGCCAGGTGCATATCGTAAGGCTCCCCGCTGGAGGTACGCCGTCCGTGAAATTTACTTCCGTACCAGGAAGCCACGCCGCGTTCGTGATATCCCCTGCTGCTTTGCATCACGGTGTACTTCTTGCCAAAAACCTCGTATGGAGAATGGTTACCGTATCGCGCCAGCGGTTCTGCACGCGGAACCGCATCCTTGACCTCACTAGCCTTGATATCACGGGTGGAGGGGCCATCAGCCTGCTTTTTTTGTTCACCGGAACAGGAAACCAGCAACAGGGCCAACAGCCCCACCAGCAACAGGCATGCCGGAACAAACCGGCGGAACACTGGCTTGCCGTGCGGGCTCATTAGCCTTCAAGCCCTGCTTTAAGCGCTTCGCTCAGCTCAAACACCGCCATGGCATACAGCGGGCTGCGATTGTAGCGCGTAATGACGTAGAAATTCTTGAAGGTGAGCCAGTAACTCATCCCATCCGCTTCTTCCAGGCGTGCCACGGCAGCCAGGCTATCTCCACTAACGGGCACCGTGGACTCAAAACCGCCTGCCGCCAGTTCATCGACCGTCATTTTCACCTTGAAATCACGCCTGGATACCAAATCCATATTGGCGTCATCGCGAACTCTGGCTGGGAAAGTGACGGGTTTACCGTACTGCCAACCATGGCGGTGCAGGTAGTTGGCCACGCTCCCGATCACATCATCCATGGAACTCCACAGGTCACGGCGTCCGTCACCATCGAGGTCCACCGCGTATTCACGGTAGCTGCTGGGCATGAACTGACCCAGTCCCATGGCGCCCGCATAGGATCCCTTCACATCTGTCAGCGGCAGGCCTTCTTCCTCCCCCAGAAGGATAAAATTCATCAACTCACGGGAGAAAAAACTGGAGCGGTCATTGCCCGTATCCGGATAGTAGAAAGACAAGGTGGTCAGCGCGTCCAAAACACGGTAGCTGCCGGTAATGCGGCCATAGAATGTTTCCACACCAATAATCGCCACAATGATCTGGGGATCAACGCCAAACCGCTCTGCCGCCTTGTTGATCAACTCCTCGTGCTCCCGCCAGAATGCCACTCCCCCGTTGATGCGCTTGTCGGTAATGAAAATCGGCCGGTACATGTGCCAGGGCTTGCCCTCTGCCGGACGGGTCATTGCATCAACAATGGATTGCTTGAAGCGTGCGCCCTGCAGCAACCGCAAAACTTCTTGCTTGTCCAGGTCACTTTCAAGGGCAACTTTTGCCGCAAATTCTTCGGCACCCGGATGCTGCTGAGCCAGGCAGGAAGTGCTCAGTATCATAACCAGAGCCAGGGCGAGAGTCCGTTTCATAAACAATAGTGTTCCTTCAAGCACAGTATTCTGCATTTTAATCTGATTTTCCTCAGGCCGTATTATCAAGCCCTAATATTAAGCTGAGTTCCCAGGCCGCTAACGTATGAAATTCCGGTGACCATAAATGGACATTAATATGCCGAAACCGGCCAAAAGTGTCACGATGGATGTTCCGCCGTAGCTGACCAGGGGTAAGGGAACACCCACCACCGGTAGCGTCCCTGACACCATTCCACCATTGACCAGCACGTAGACAAAGAAGGTCAGGCTCAAACTGCCGGCCAGCAAACGTGCATAAGTGTTTCTCGCATTGCTGGCAATATACAGACCCCGGCCCGTGATATAAACATAGACTGTGAACAGCGCGAGAACACCCACCAGGCCAAATTCTTCGGAGAGTACCGCCAGAATGAAATCCGTGTGGCGCTCGGGTATGAATTCAAGATTTGATTGAGTGCCATTCAGCCAGCCCTTGCCCAGTATGCCACCTGAGCCGACCGCAATTTTCGACTGGATGATATTCCAGCCGCTCCCCAGTGGATCGGACTCAGGGTCCAGAAAGGTCCGCACCCGGTTGCGCTGGTATTCATGCATGACGAACCACAACGCAGGTGCTGCCGCAGCGGCCAGTCCCGCCGCCACCAGGATGAAACGCCAGCGCATTCCAGCCAGGAAAAGCGTCAAGCCGCCGCTTGCCGCCACCAGCAACGAGGTCCCCAGATCCGGCTGCTGGGCAATCAACAGCACGGGAGCCAGCACAATGGCAATTGATACCAGCATGTTAAGCAGATCGGGCGGCAATCTGCGGGGATGCAGATACCAGGCCACCATCATCGGAATGCCCAGTTTCATAATCTCTGACGGCTGAAAACGGAACAGACCGAGATCCAGCCAGCGACTGGTGCTCCTTCCCACCCCGAAAAACCAGGTCGCTAGCAGGAGAACCATGCCGAGCGAATACAGCCAGGGCGTCCACAGCCGGAGAATGTGCGGCGGAACCTGGCTGAGCAACAACATGACCGCAAGACCGACCGCAAGGCGGATAGCCTGGCGGTAAACGACTGACATATCCTGCCCCGAAGCACTGTACAAAACCAACAGGCCGAAACCCATCAACAGCAGCAGGGAAACCAACAACGGAAAATCCAGCCGTGGCCACTTGACCCAACCTGGCAGAACGCGCTTCATCTCAAAGGTTCCTGATTCAACCAGGAATCGATTACGGCTCGCGCCACAGGCGCCGCCTCTGCGGAACCCCCACCCCCGTGCTCGACAACCACCGCGACCACAATTCCCGGATTGCGAAAAGGAGCATACGCGATGAACAGGGCATGATGACGTAACCTCCGGGATGTTGTCCTGGCATTCTGTTTCTCCCCGTCCACCTGTGCCACTACCTGCGCGGTACCACTCTTGCCCGCAATCTGAAAGCCTGATTCCGGCCGGATGGCGCGAGCGGTTCCTTTCACACCATGCACCACCCGTCTCATTCCTTCACGCACAACATCCCAGTTAGCCGGATCCTTAACCGGGACCTGCTGCACGACCGGGGCGTGGCGTCTTTGCGCCTGTCCATCACCGGCACTTTTCGCTGCGAACAGAAGCCTCGGGGCAAACCGGGTGCCGCCGTTGACCAGCGTTGCCAGCGCGTTGGCCAATTGCAGGGGTGTGGCGACATTGAAACCCTGGCCGATGCCGGCAATGATTGTTTCACCCGGATACCATGGCTGTCCGTACCGGCCCCGCTTCCATTGCCGCGACGGCAGGACGCCGGGGTTCTCACCCAGCAAATCCAGGCCGGTCCTGCTGCCAAACCCGAACCGGGACAGGTAGTCATGCATCCTGTCTATCCCCATGTCCAGCGACAACTGGTAGAAATAAGTGTTCACCGATTGCTCCAGAGCGCCATAGATGTCGACCCATCCGTGACCACCGGGTTTCCAGTCATGATACGGGCGTTCCTGGCCCGGCAGAAAAAATTTTCCAGTAGAAAACACCCGTTTTTCCGGTGTCACCACGCCCAGTTCCAGACCCGCCAGCCCGACGAAGGGTTTGATCGTGGAACCCGGCCCATAGCCCCCCTGGAGCGCCCGGTTAAACAGGGGCCGGTTCGGTGCATTGAGAATGGCCCGGTAGTCCTTACCGCTGATGCCACGCACGAAAGCATTGGCATCGAAAGCCGGTTTGCTGACCATGGCCAGCACGGAACCGTCGTTCGGATCAATCGCCACCACGGCTCCAGCCCGATCGCCCAGGGCGTCCCAGGCTGCCTGCTGCACCAGCACGTCCAGTGACAGGATCAGATCATCGCCATGAACCGGGTCCTGGCGATCCAGCACCCGGAGCCTGCGACCCTGCACATTGGTCTCAATTTTTTCAACACCGCTGACACCATGGAGTTCATGTTCATAGTAGCGCTCAATTCCGGTTTTACCGATGTGGGTCGTGCCACGGTAGTTGCCGGCGTCAACACGCTGCAGATCATTCTCATCCAGTCGCCCCACGTAACCCAGAACATGGGTGAGCAATTCACCGTAAGGGTAGTAGCGGGCAAGATAGGGAACGACATCAACGCCGGGAAAGCGGTGGCGGTCCACCACGAACCGGGCCACCTCCTCCCCGCTGAGACTGAACTTGAGCGGCACACTGTCAAACACCCGGCGTTGCTTCCGTGCCCGCTGGAACCTTTCCACCACGTCATCCGGAAAATCGATGAATTCACCCAGCGCCAGAATGGTCTCTTGCGGGTTTTCAACTTTCTCCGGTATCAACTCCAGGCGATAGGCAGGCAGGTTCTGCGCAATGGGGCGCCCCCGCCGGTCGTAGATCAAACCCCGGTTGGGGGCAACGGGAACCACCCGTACGCGATTGTTGATCGACCGGGTAGTAAACTCATCATGGCTGATGACCTGCAGGTAAACATAACGCAGACTCAACAGAACGATTGCCACCAGCACCAGCGCGAAAGAGATCATTGCCCGGCGAGCAAAGCCGCTGCCTTCCAGTGCCTGGTCTTTCAACGGCTGACTGGACTTTCCCAATATTCTCTTGCCGAGTCTGTGGCTCACTGCACAATCACCGGGCGGCTGCGCGACGGCGCATATTGCCCCTGAACCGATCAAGCAAGAGGAAAACCGGGAGCCACAACAAGGTCCCCACGATGGGCGGCAACCAAAAGCCAAGCGAGGGCAAGGGGTCGCCACGCAGACTGAGAATCCACAGCAGGATGATGCGGTCATTCAACAGCAGTGCGAACACGGAAAGCGCCTGTTGCCAGGTGGGGAAAAACCGCAATCTCGCCCTGAATCGAGTGACCAGGTAAACCAGGATGACCAGACTGAGTGCGTGCAAGCCCAGCAGGCTCCCGGTCAGCAAATCGAGCAACAAACCGATACTGAAAGCCAATCCCAGTGTGATCAGGCCCTGTGTCTCAAGGCACCAGTAAATCAGCACCAGCGCCACCCAGTAGGGACGCAAGCCATCCAGTGCCGGCGGCAGGGCAATCAGCGTGAGCACGATGGCAGCAAGCAGGGTTGCAACAAGCACACCGGGACGATCGCGCCGACGATTCACTCTCCGTCCTCCCCTTCAAGATCCTGCCCCATGACGTTCTCGTCAATAATATCCTTGTTGACTGTTTCCCCCTCAACCGTTTCCCCCTCAACGGTTTCCTCATCAAGCGCATCCTGCTGAAGCGCGCTCTTTTCGACCAAATCTACGTTATCAGGCGCTTCTTCCTGCGCTGTATCCGGTGTGTTGATCAGGAGGACTTCCCTGGCCCGGTCCAGTGCGGCCAGCGGCATGGCCTCCACCACTACGAATGTCTGCCCTTCGTGCCGGTTGATACGGCTGATGACAGCCACCGGGTACCCGCCCGGAAAACGATTTCCCAGGCCAGAGGTGACAACCAGGTCACCTTCGCGGACATCGGCCTGACGGGGAACGCCGGGCATCTTGAGCGCAGCGGTTTCACCTGAACCAAAGGCAACCGTGCGCAAGCCGGTTCGATTGATCTGGACCGGCAAAGCGTGATTGGGATCGGAAATCAAACGAATAGTGGAGAAATGGGGTTGAACCTCTTCAACCTGGCCCATCACTCCGGCGCCATCGATTACCGCCTGTCCGGACTGCACACCATCCAGTGCGCCCCGATTGACCACGACTTTGTGAGAAAAGGGATCAAGATCTACCCCAACCAGTTCGGCAAACTGGAACTCAAACGTTTGCCCGTCCGCACCGTCTATCAGAGCGCGAAGCCTTCGGTTTTCCTCGGTCAGGGCTGCAAAGCGCTGTAATGCGCCTTTTTGACGGAGCAGTTGTTGTTTGAGGGATTCATTATCATGTCGCAGCGAGCGATGGGACTGGAACTGCCCGAACACGTTTCTCGCAGCACGGGCGGGCCAGTCCACAACGTGGTAAACCGGTTCAACCAGGTACAGGGCCATGCTGCGAATTTTCGGCACATAATGACCGCGCTGATCCATTGCCATCAACACCACAGCGACCAGGCCATAGAGCATCAACCGCGCCGTCTGGGCCACCGGCCCAAAAAATGTGGTGTCTGCCCCGGAGCTTCCTGTTACCAAAATTCAACCTGATAGAGTCTGTTAAATCCGTATGAACTCGCTTGCGAGCGATTATTACAGGCCCCTTGGGGCCGACCCTGATAAGGCATCATCGCTCACAGGCCTAGTTTGTACTGAAAAAATCGCCGTCATTCTGATCCATGAGCTCGAGCGCACGCCCACCGCCCCTGGCCACGCAGGTCAATGGATCATCGGCGGGGAACACCGGCAAACCGGTCTCTTCACCGATCAGCCGGTCGATGCCACGCAGCAAAGCGCCACCGCCAGTGAGGACAATGCCCGTCTCGGCAACATCCGCGCAAAGCTCGGGTGGCGTCTGCTCAAGCGCTGTCTTGACCGCCTCCAGGATGCTGGAGAGGCTCTCGTTCATCGCCTCAAGCACTTCATTGCTCGAGATCGTAATATTTCGCGGCACGCCTTCGGCCAGGTTTCTGCCCGAAACTTCCATCGTTTCGGGTTCCTCGTCCGGCCAGGCGCAGCCAATCTGGATCTTGATCCGTTCCGCCGTGGTCTCGCCGATCAGGGTGCCGTAGTTTCTGCGGACATAGTTGATGATGGCTTCATCAAACTGGTCCCCACCGACCCGGATCGAGTTGGAATAGACCAGGCCGTTGAGGGAAATGACCGCAACTTCGGAGGTGCCGCCACCGATATCCAGCACCATGGCGCCACGCGCCTCGTGCACCGGTATCCCGGCGCCGATGGCCGCTGCCATGGGCTCCTCCACCAGGAACACTTCCCGGGCGCCGGCGCCTTCGGCCGACTCCTTAATGGCTTTGCGTTCCACCTGGGTCGAGTTACACGGCACACACACCAGCACGCGGGGACTGGGGCGCAGGAATCGCGAGGTGTGCACCTTGCGGATAAAATGCTGCAACATCGCTTCGGTCATATTGAAGTCGGCGATAACGCCATCTTTCAACGGCCGGACCGTGCGGATATTGCCTGGTGTTCTGCCCAGCATTTGCTTGGCGGAAGTACCCACTGCCGCGACATGCTGCGGCCCGCCGGGCCCGCGATCCATGCGCACGGAAACCACTGAAGGCTCATTTAATACGATGCCCTGGCCGCGCACGAAGATCAGTGTATTGGCCGTTCCCAGGTCAATAGACAGATCGTTAGAAAACAGGCCGCGAAGACTCTTGAAAACCATGATGATAGAAATCCGTTGAACTACTGAGTGACTGGACTGAATAATGTATCAGTCAGCGCCGCTTCCCGCAAGCTGAAATCCATCTGAAGTCCAGTGTTTATGCGCTTTTCAGGGTCATATTTACTGCTCGGTCCTACACTGATATATTTCAGAATGGGATTACTGATATATCAGTCTGACCAGCAGAAAGACATGACAATTCCCCTGTCTTTGGCCAAATCCAGTACACTGCGCACGATTGTATATCAGCTAACGAGGAAAACATGTCCGCACTTATCTGTGGCTCACTGGCCTATGACACCATCATGGTGTTCCCCGACCAGTTCAGAAAGCACATTCTTCCGGATAAGGTGCACATCCTGAATGTGGCCTTCCTGGTCCCTGAAATGCGCCGGGAGTTTGGCGGCGTAGCCGGCAATATCTCCTATAACCTGAAACTGCTCGGCAGCGAACCCTTTCCCATGGCCACCGTGGGCGATGACTTCACTCCGTACAAAAAACACCTGGACGCACTGGGCATTGCCCGGCGCTACGTGCGGCACATGAAGGGTGAATTTACACCCCAGGCCTTTATCACCACCGACATTGACGATAACCAGATCACCGCATTCCATCCCGGAGCCATGCAACACAGCTACCTGAATAAAGTGAAAAATACGCAAGGCATCCGCATTGGCATCGTTGCACCGGACAGTAAACTGGGCATGATCCAGCACAGCCGGGACTTCGTTGAACAGGGTATTCCGCATATCTTTGATCCGGGACAGGGCATGACCATGTTCAACGGTGAAGAACTGGCCCAATTTATCCGGGAAGCCCGCTACGTGGTGGTCAACGATTATGAGTTCCAGTTACTCAAGGAACGTACCGGCCAGGACGGGGAGACCATAGCAAAACAGGTCGAAGCCCTGATCGTAACCCGCGGCCCGGAAGGATCTCTGATCCGGACCAGGAAAGGCGAACAGGAAGTCGCTGTGGTAAAAGCCGATGACATCCAGGACCCGACCGGTTGTGGCGACGCCTTCCGCGCCGGCCTGCTGTACGGTCTGCTGAACGACATCGACCTGATTACCATGTGCCGGATTGGCTCGGTGATGGGCGCCATCAAGATAGCCCACCAGGGCTGCCAGAACCACAATCCGACCCTGGACGAGATCAAAGACCGCTTCTTTGCGGCCTATGCTTACCATTTTTCTTGAATTTCGGGCATTTGCGGGTTGACATTCGCTGCCGGGGAATAGAAAATTTGCGCCCCGCTTCCCTTGGCACACAAGCGAAGCACGCAGGCCCAAAATGGTGATGTAGCTCAGCTGGTTAGAGCGCGGCATTCATAATGCTGAGGTCGGTGGTTCAAGTCCACCCATCACCACCAGTATTTTCAGGTGCTTTCTTGGCACATAGGTAACAGTTTATTCCGAGCACATGGGTTACAGTTTTGGAGCGAATGGGTTGTATCCCACACACCGTCAGTATCTGCAGCGGCCGCTGAAACTGGACCGATTGGGAATTTCCTTTTGGAAGGCGGCTGATTGTTATTTTTGCAAGCGCTTGCAAAAGTGACTTGATGTTGCCAATACCCCTTCATGATTGGATTCTATCCACGATTACCCACCCTTCAGCGCTTTGATCGTGGGCAGCATCTCGGCCTCTCCTGATCATCTCCATCATAGACGGTACCCCAAGATGATTTTCGATGGTCAGTTCGGAGCATTGGATCATCACGCACAAGTCAACACCTATACTACGAATCTGTGCTGCGTCATCGGGCGAATAGTCGGCAGGATCATGAGCATGTGCAATGGCGCATCAACGCTGTTCGTACAGATAAGTTTCAAGCTGGCTGCCAGCGCTCTCTATTTCTCGTGCTCGCAGCTCTGCATCTCCAAACAAATCATGTCGCAAGCTTTGTAAGAAGGCAAGCATCTTCCTTCTTCCCTCGCCTGCTGCGATTTCTAGAATTTTGAAAAACCAAAGCATAGCCACAGCAGGGAGCTTATGGCCTATCCATTGCGCCTCCCTATAGATAGCAAGCGCTCTACGCTGACTTTCATTTTCAGGAACAGTTAGCCACAACCCTACCGAAGTCGGTTGGCATATACGGCTTTGGCCGCCGTAGTAGATTAGATTGGTTCGTCTGGAAGATTCCACTGCGTCTTCAATATGGAGGCCACAGGACGCACTCCATGCCAGTGCACTGAGAAGCGAATTGATTATCGACCTCTGTTTATCATAGCCAGCAAATCCGTTACTTGGTCTGGGCGTTCCATAATCCAACACGATCTGCGGGAGAATACCCAGTCGAGGTGGAACCAAAAGGTAATTATTTCCGTTGTAATTTAGACTGACTGCGTCTCGGGGCCACGGAAAGTCTCCAGAGACGGCGGCAGTGAAAAAGCACATCATAATCTGGCTATTTCTTCCGAGTTGTTGGGGTCGAATTGGAGTAATAAATCATGCCACTACTGTCCCGTTAAATTATCAAACAAATTCAATTGGTTGCACATATCGTTCCCATCAGTTTTGTAATCGCAATTCGTAAGTATTTGTTCTAACGGAGTTTTTTCGAAAAGAGTCAGGCTCAGAATCTGTAGAATTGTG
>JAJRRA010000048.1 GCA_024279945.1 Gammaproteobacteria bacterium | reverse complement strand
TGAAAGCCAGCTTCAGGGGTGAAGATATTGACGGAAAAGTCAGTTTCACTCATACGGATAGCGGGCCACTCAGCCTCTCGGCAGAGTTTGAACGCCTGGCCTTGGCAGACCCTGTTTCATCGGGTATGGAAATGGATAACGCCCCGGCTGATTTGCCTGCCCTGCACCTCTACGCTAAATCATTCCGCTACGCAGGTGCTGAATTGGGCGAAACACGAATTGAAGCCTATCCCACATCGACCGGGTTTCATTTTGAAAAAGTGGAGGCGGCTTCAGATCAACTGACGGTTTATGCAAGCGGCGACTGGTCACTGGAGGATCACCAGCCTCGATCAGACTTTGAAATCAGCATGACTTCAGAATCGCTGGGCAGTTTCCTTCAATCAATGGACATCAGTTCTTCAATGGCGGGGGGGCAGACGGTAGTACATTTCGCAGCCTGGTGGCCGGGGACGCCAGCTAAATTTGCGCTGTCGCGACTCAATGGGGAGATTGAATTTACGGTACTGCAGGGCAACATTACAGATGCCAATGCGGGAACGGGGCGCTTATTGGGCCTGTTGAGCATCCAGTCGCTTCCCAAGCGGTTGTCACTGGATTTCAGGGACGTATTTGATAGTGGGTTTTCTTTTGACGAAGCCAGTGGCACGTTTGCAATGGAGAACGGGCTGGCAAGAACGGACGACACGATATTGGAATCGTCTGCAGCCACGATCAGCATCTCGGGAAGCACCGATCTGGTCAACCAACAATACGATCAACTTCTGACCATCAAACCCGGCCTGGGCAACACACTCCCGATTATCGGTGCTATTGCAGCCGGTCCGGGTGGGGCTGCTGCAGGACTGGCCTTGCAGGGTTTGTTGCAGGAACAACTGGGGGAAGCCTCCCAGGTTCAATACACCATAAAAGGTAGTTGGGATGACCCGATTATCGAGTCGGTAATTAATAACACCAGAAAGCCTTTGGAAGCAGATGAAAATGAACAGCAGGAAAAAATAGACTGATGACAGATGTACTCAAACTGGCGGAACAACAGTTATTATCACCCGGCGGACTGGATCAGGGGAATTTGGAACAGGTTTTAGCGGAGTTGATGGGGCCGGCCGTTGACGCCGGTGATCTTTACTTCCAATCGACCAGCCATGAATCCTGGCTGCTCGAAGACGGACGGGTCCGTTCCGGCTCCCACGTTGTGGAACAGGGCGTAGGCATCCGTGCCATCAGTGGCGATAAGACCGGTTTCGCCTATGCGGATGAAATACTGATGCCCGCATTGTTACAGGCATCCAGTGCCGCACGTGCAATCGCCCGTCATGGGCAGCAGGGGCAGGTGCAGGCCTGGACAAAGCAACAGCCTGCCGCCTTGTACAGCACTGAAAATCCCATACTGGCGTTGGCTGCAGCGGAAAAAGTTGATCTGTTGCGGCAGATTGACAGTTACACACGCTCGCAGGATCCACGCGTCAGCCAGGTTGTGGTCAGCCTTGCAGCCACTTTTGAGACCATCCTGGTGGTGGCAACTGATGGTACTTTCGCCGCCGATATCCGGCCGCTGGTGCGTCTCAATATCAATGTGATTGCGGAACAGGGTGGTAAGCGCGAACAGGGCAATGATGGTGGTGGCGGACGCTTCAATTACATTGAGCTGATTAAAAACAATAGCTGGCAGCGGATCGCGGATGAAGCGGTGCGGCAAGCCCTGGTTAACCTCGAGGCCGGTCCGGCCCCGGCTGGCACAATGACGGTTGTGCTTGGTCCCGGGTGGCCGGGGATCTTGCTCCACGAAGCAGTCGGGCATGGACTGGAAGGTGATTTCAACCGCAAGGGCACTTCGGCCTTCTCTGGCAGGCTGGGTGAAAAGGTCGCAGCGGATTGTGTCACGGTTGTGGATGACGGAACCATTGAACGGCGCCGTGGTTCCCTGACGGTGGACGATGAAGGAACGCCAACAGAGCAGACCGTTTTGATCGAAAAGGGTGTGCTCAGGACCTATATGCAGGACAAGCTCAATGCCCGCCTGATGAACATGGCGCCTACCGGGAATGGCCGTCGTGAATCGTTTGCACACCTGCCGATGCCACGTATGACCAACACGTTTATGTTGCCCGGTGAGTTTGATGCCGAGGAGATCATTGCCTCGGTGGATAAGGGCTTGTATGCGGTGAATTTTGCCGGTGGCCAGGTCGATATTACATCGGGACGGTTCGTGTTTTCAGCCAGTGAAGCCTACCTGGTGGAAAATGGAAAAATAGGTCGTCCGGTGAAGGGCGCCACTTTGATTGGTAACGGTCCCGATGCCATGACCCGGGTTTCGATGGTGGGAAATGATCTCCAGCTTGATGCGGGAGTTGGTATTTGCGGTAAGGAAGGTCAAAGCGTTCCGGTGGGGGTGGGTCAGCCTACCCTGCGTATTGATGGTTTGACCGTTGGTGGCACCGAGACTTGACATGCTGTTTGGAGGGGTCAGGTTCGCGAACCTCACCCCGGCCCCTCCAGCGGCGGCAGTGGCTCCTTATCGTCCATATCGCGCAACAGTCGAAAAAGGGCGCGTAAGGCGGCGGGCGGTTTTCCTTTTGACGCTTCACGTTGAGCATTGCGAAGCAACTGGCGAATGGCCTGGCCATCTGCATGGTGTTGTCGCTGCAGCAATTTTCCCAGTGCTTCGTCACCCGATGCCAACAGGAAATCACGCCAGTTCTCCACCCGGTGCTGGCGTACAGTCACTTGCCTGGCTTTGCTTTGGAACGAATCAATGGATTTCCTGATGGCTGCGATATCGGTCCGGCGGAGTTGTTTGGCAATGAACTGTAATTGTCTTTTGCCGGCGACATGCGCGCGTATCTGCCGGGCCTGTTGCACCGCTTCACGAATATTCGCTTCCAGGGGTACACTGGCCAGTTGGGAAGAACTCAGCCTGATCAGCTCAGAAGCAAGAGATTTTACTGCCTGTGCATCGCGTTTACGCTGGCTTTTACTGACAAATTCTGTTTCCGGGGAAAGCTTTTCCTTGCGTCCGTTCATTTTCTACCTGAATATTCTCATCCCGTGAAAGGTGAAAAGATTTTATGAAGATCAAACCATGGTAACGCAGTCGCAACTCGATCGTGAAACTGAACTTGATGCACTGGAATTTTATGTCGCTGAGGCATTGCGCCGTGCGCGCAAGGCTGGCGCCACGGAGGCGGAAGCTTCTGCCCATACCAGCCAGGGAGTCTCCGTCACTGTACGCCTGGGTGAAGTGGAAACGCTCGAGCACATGCAGGACCGGGGTATCAGTGTCACCGTCCTTATTGGCAAGCGCCGGGGGCACGCCAGTAGCGCTGACTTGCGCGCGCAGTCTATTGAGTCCTGTGTGAGCCATGCCATGGAGATTGCCCGGTACACCCAGGAGGATTGCTGTAATGGCTTGGCTGAGACAGAACTTCTGGCTGTGGAGTTCCCGGATCTGGATCTTTGGCATCCAGCCAGCATGGATGCAGATGCCGCTATAGAAAGAGCGCTCGTCTGCGAAACGGCCGGCCGTGCCGACCGGCGGATCAGCAATTCCGAGGGGGCTTCATTCGATGCTGGTCTGGGACTGAGCGTGTACGGAAATTCCAATCAATTCATTGGCAGAAGCGTCGGGACACGATATGGGCAGAGTTGTGTCCTGCTGGCCGGAGAGGGTGACGGGATGCAGCGGGACTACAGTTATGACAGCCGCCGTTGTTTACAGGATATGGAGTCTCCCGAGCAAACAGGAATCGAGGCGGCCCGGCGTACGGTTCGCAGACTGAATGCACGTCGCTTGCCCACAGGTGAAATGCCGGTGCTGCTGTCATCTGAAGTGGCCATCAGCCTGGTTGGTCACCTGGTGGGTGCGATTTCGGGTACCGCCTTGTACCGGAACGCTTCATTTTTGAAAGATTCCGTGGGTGAATCCTTATTTCCCGAATGGCTGAATATCCTGGAGCGGCCTCATTTGCTGCGAGGCGCCGGCAGCGCTTCGTTTGACGGTGAAGGGGTAGCGACCCGGGAAAGAAAAATCATCGAAGCGGGGGTTTTGCAGGGCTACGTATTGTCCAGCTATTCGGCCCGCCGCTTGGGCTTGCAAACAAGTGGGAACTCCGGTGGCGTGAGAAATCTGCTACTGGAACCAGGAGGCCAGTGTGGCGATGACCTGTTGCGGGAAATGCATAACGGCTTCTATGTCACTGAGGTTATGGGGCAGGGGGTCAATCTGGTGACTGGCGATTATTCACGCGGTGCGGCAGGATTCCTGGTTGAAAATGGTGAAATTTCTTACGCCGTGGAGGAAGTGACTATTGCAGGAAAACTCCGCGATATGTTTCGCAACATCGTTGCGGTCGGTAATCAGGTAGACACACGGGGGAATATACATTCCGGGCCGGTGTTAATCAGTGGAATGACGGTGGCCGGCGAGTGAGTGTATTCAAACTCATGCGTATCGTTGCGTTGCTCAGTATTTTCTTTGGGCTGATTGTAGGCACCTGGATGACGGAGAAGCGCCTGGCCAGTTGGGATCGCCCGGCATGGGTAGTTGTGTATCCGATTGTTGCAGATGATCGCGAGGCGACTTTTGAGTATGCACAGAGTGTGGAAGAGTCAACTTTTGCGGCCGTCAATAGATTCATGGCTCGGGAAACTATACCTTACGGGATCCGGGTGACGCCGGCATTCTATATCCGTGTAGCAGATGTATCTTCGGAACTGCCGCCGGAAATTCCTGATCAGTACAGCCCCCTGGCCATAGCATGGTGGAGCCTGAAGATGCGCTGGTGGGCGTGGAAAAAAGATTTCAACGATGATCTGGCGGGAACCGATATTCAAATGTTTATGATCTACCGCGGTGCGGATGCTCGCACTGGAGTGGATATTTCCGTGGGTATCCGCAAGGGGCGGTACGGTGTGGTCAACGCCTACGCCGGGAAATCGATGAATCCACGTAATATGATTATTTTCACCCATGAGTTAATGCACGTGTTTGGTGCTTCGGACAAGTACATTCGGGCCACCGGAGAGCCGGAGTATCCCTTTGGGTTTGCAGATCCGAACCAGCACCCGCTGTTCCCTCAAACGCGTGCTGAAATCATGGGCGTCAGAATCCCGTTGAGTTCCTTTGTTTCCAAGATGCCTTTGTCTCTTGAGCAGTGCAAGATCGGCAGGCGTACCGCAGAGGAAATTGGTTTCTTCGCACAGCTGATAGATTAGCCCGTTAGTGCTCCTCCTCGGCACGATACCCTTTGGACATCCGCTGAATGAAAGCAATGGCCAGTTTTCGTGGCATCAAGCTGACCAGTGCTGAAATAAACCGGTTGAAGAGGCCTGGAACTGCTACCACCAGGGGATCCTTCTGCATGACCGATTTAATTCCAAATTGCACCACTTCATCTGCATTCATCCACATATAGGACGGCATTTGCTCGGTCAATTCTCGAGTGCCAAGCACATCATGAAACTCGGAGTAGGTAAAGCCGGGGCACAACGCAGAAACGGCAACCCCCGTGTCCAGGTTCTCCATGGCCAGCGACTCAGAAAAACGGATCAGAAATGCCTTGGTAGCGCTATACAAAGTATGTTTTGCAGAACCGGGAACCAAGCCGGCGAGTGATGCAACGTTGACCACATACCCCCGGCCTCTCTGCTGCATTCCCGGCAGCAGGCGCCAGCTTAATTCGCACACAGAACTCAGCATGACACGCAAGGAATCTGCGTGGGTTTGCCAGTCTGACTCGGTGAATGTTCCCGGCACGCCATATCCTGCGTTATTCACCAGGAACTCAACTTCAATTGAATCGGACTCGAGGAATGCACACAGTTGGTCGACGGCGTCGGGCAAGGCCAGGTCAAGGGGGTAACAACGACATTCGACACCGTAGTCCCGGTTCAGACGTTCGGCCAGTTGTTTCAGCCGATCTTCCCGCCGCGCCACCAGCACAACCGGCCAGGACATTGCGGCCAACTGCTTGCAAAATTCTTCACCGATTCCTGCAGAGGCACCTGTGACCAGTGCCCAGCCCTGTTTTTGCTCAGTATTCATGGTATTTTCTGCCCTGTATTTTCCACTCGATGGTTGATTTGACTTTGCATGATCCGTGTCAAATTCTGCTCTCTCGCATCTTGCGGTGGTTGTGGTTCATGGTTATCCTGTCGCGCGATCACAAGGATCATTTTATGCGAAGAATACTGCTGGCGGGAAATTGGAAGATGCACGGCTCTCCGGAAATGGTTGCGTCGCTGTTGAACGGACTGCTTGTTGCCTCGCAACAAGAGTGTGCGGTCGATATGGTCGTGTTTCCTCCCTTTCCATATCTGGCACAGGTTCAGGCCTTACTCAAAGACAGTGACATTTCCTGGGGAGCCCAGAACCTGAATCCGGCAGCGCAGGGTGCGTTCACCGGTGAAGTTTCTGCAGCTATGCTACTGGATTTTGCCTGTCGATATGTATTGGTTGGACATTCTGAGCGTCGCGCACTTTTTGGAGAGAGTGATCAGGATGTAGCCCTGCGGTTTGAGGCCGCGCACCAGGCTGGGCTGATACCGGTGCTGTGTGTTGGAGAAACACTGGCAGAAAGAGAAAACGGAGCAACGGAAACCGTGGTTGAGCGACAATTGGATGCGGTTTTGCAAGGCAGCGGGATTGGGGCATTTGGACGTGCGGTGATCGCTTACGAGCCGGTGTGGGCCATCGGAACAGGCAAAACCGCGACACCGGAACAGGCTCAGGAAGTTCATGCATTCATACGTAACAAAATCAGTTCACAGGATGGTACAATAGGCGATCATATACATATTTTGTACGGCGGCAGTGTGAATGGTTCCAATGCCGCCGATTTATTTGCCCGGGAAGATATAGACGGCGGGCTGGTTGGAGGCGCTTCTTTAAAGGCTGAAGACTTTCTCGCGATTCGCGATGCCGCTGCCTGAATACTGCCTGGCTTGATGGATTTTTTATGCAAGTATTAAATATTTTTCACGTCTTGATCGCCATCGCGCTGGTTGGTTTTATTTTGATTCAAAAGGGGCAGGGCGCAACGGCCGGGGCTGCTTTTGGAAGCGGTGCTTCCGGAACGGTTTTTGGCGCCAGGGGCGCCGGCAACTTTCTGAGCCGGACCACCTGGGTGTTGGCCGCGTTGTTCTGCACCCTTAGCCTGGTCATGGCCGTGATGGTTTCACGCATGTCGGCCCAGCCTGAAAATGATCTTGGAGTTGTGAGTTCAAGTCAGGTTCAGGATCAGTTACAGCGAGCGCCGGTCATTGAAAATGACCTGAGTGGTAATACGGTGAATGAGAATGAAATAACCGTCGGAGCAGACGATTCTGGTCAATCCGACTTGCCATTAACGGGTGTAGGCTCAGACGCTGTCGACCGTAATGGCATGCACAATAGCAGTGCAGATGATTTGCCTGTATTGGACGCTGAAGCGATTAAGAGTGAGATTACAGAAGAAGCCCGGGCCGTCATTGACGGCACTGAAGGTGAAGGACCGGATAAAGACGGTTCCTGATCACGGCAAGAACTGGCCCAAGTGGTGGAATTGGTAGACACGCTATCTTGAGGGGGTAGTGGCGATAGCCGTGCCGGTTCGAGTCCGGCCTTGGGCACCATTTTATTGACACCTGGTATGGGTGTCTTGAATTGAGAGACGAGCATGCTCGCAGAATATTTTCCAGTTCTGATTTTTATCGCCATAGCGCTTGTGATGGGTATTGGCTTACTCATGACCGGCGGGATTCTGGGTAGCTTGCTTGGCCCCAGGGAGCCCAGCAGTGAAAAAAGCTCACCTTACGAGTGCGGTTTCGAAGCCTTTGAAGATTCACGCTCCCAGTTTGATGTCCGCTATTACCTCGTCGCTATCCTGTTTATTATTTTTGACCTCGAAATCACTTTTTTCATACCCTGGGCGCTGGTTTTGGATGAACTGGGTACATTTGGGCTGTTCGCGATGAGGTTCTTTGTCCTCGAGCTTGTAATCGGGTTTATCTATCTGTGGAAAAAAGGAGCTCTGGAATGGGAATGAACAACCCCACCCCGCTGGCGGCGGTCGACGATATTCTTCGACCCAGTGCTGACCAGAATCCGCTTCTGGACCGGGGCCTGGTCACCACTTCGCTGGACGCGTTGATTAACTGGGCTCGCACCGGTTCAATGTGGCCTATGACGTTTGGCCTTGCATGCTGTGCTGTGGAAATGATGCAGGCCGGTGCCGCACGTTATGACCTTGATCGATTTGGCGTTATTTTCCGTCCCAGCCCGCGACAGTCCGATGTGATGATCGTAGCCGGTACGCTGACCAACAAGATGGCGCCGGCTCTGCGCAAGGTTTACGACCAGATGCCCAACCCAAAGTGGGTCATTTCGATGGGTTCCTGCGCCAATGGAGGTGGCTACTATCACTATGCCTACTCCGTCGTGCGTGGTTGTGACCGGGTTATTCCGGTTGATATCTATGTGCCTGGTTGTCCACCGACGGCGGAAGCACTGATCTACGGCATTCTTCAGCTTCAGGCGAAGATTCGTCGTGAAACCACCATCGCCAGGTGAGCGCATGAGTGACACGCTAAAATCAGTTTTGGAACTTTTTACCGGTCGATTCGGCGATTCCGTCACGATCGGTGCAACTCAGTCCGGTATCGTGTCGCTGGATGTTGATATTGAGAACTGGCTGGAAGTCTGCCGGGCTCTGAGGGATGAAGACGATTTCAGCTACGAGCAGTTAAGCGATCTGTGTGGCATCGATTACCTGGGTTACGGTCAGTCGGAATGGGAGACTGATGAGGCGAGCTTCCAGGGGTTCAGCAGAGGTGTTGGCGGTATGGGTCCCGGCCGGTTTAATTGGGCTGATCGTCCCGAAGCAGGCCAGGTCACACAGCGCTTTGGTGTGGTTGCCCACCTGCTTTCATTCAAACACAACAAGCGTCTCAGGATTCAGTGTTTTGCGCCTGATGAAGGTATGCCGATCGTACCTTCCCTGGTAGAAATATGGAATTCAGCAAATTGGTATGAAAGGGAAGCTTTCGACCTGTTTGGCATCGTCTTTGAGGGGCATCCCGACCTGCGAAGAATTCTATCCGATTATGGTTTCACCGGGCACCCATTCCGCAAGGATTTCCCCTTGATCGGTAACGTTGCAGTGCGCTACGACAGCCAGAAAAAGCGTGTTATCTATGAGCCGGTTGAGATTGAACCCCGGGTGACGGTTCCACGGGTACTGCGTTCGGATTCACGCTATAAAACCGATGATGTGGACCTTGCGGTTGAAGTATCCACTTCCTCCGGGCAAACAGACAGCGGCGAGGCAGACTGAGATGTCCGAAATACACAATTACACAATGAATTTCGGCCCCCAGCATCCAGCAGCCCATGGTGTGCTTCGCCTGATCCTGGAATTGGACGGGGAAACGATTGTACGGGCGGATCCACATATCGGTCTATTGCATCGTGCGACTGAAAAACTGGCGGAAAGCAAGCCGTACAACCAGAGCATTGGTTACCTTGACCGTCTCGATTACATGTCGATGATGTGTAATGAACACGCTTATGTGCGTGCCATCGAACAACTGCTGGGAATAGAATTGCCGCCCAGGGCACAGTATATCCGCACGATGTTTGATGAACTGACCCGCTTCTCTAACCACCTGCTGTGGATCGCTTCCTGCGGCCTGGACCTGGGCGCCATGTCCATGTTCATGTACGCCTTCCGTGAGCGGGAAATGATCATGGATATGTACGAGGCGGTTACGGGTGCGCGCTTGCACGCTAATTATTATCGCCCGGGTGGTGTTTACCGTGATTTACCCGAAAGCATGCCCCGGTACAAGGAAACGCAGTGGACCAGGGGCAAGGACCTGAAGCGCCGTAACGAATGGCGTGACGGTTCGGTGCTGGATTTCATTGAAGCATTCGCCAAAGACGTACCCAGCAAGATCGACATATATGAAACCCTGCTGACGGACAATCGAATTTGGAAACAGCGTACGGTCAATATTGGCATTATTTCACCCGAAAGGGCGGTTCAGATGGGCTTTTCGGGGGTGATGCTGCGTGGTTCCGGCATTGAATGGGATTTACGCAAGAAACAGCCCTACGCCATGTACGACCAGGTTGATTTGGATATTCCGGTTGGTGTTAACGGCGACTGCTATGACCGCTACCTGGTGCGGGTGGAGGAAATGAGACAGTCAGCCAGAATCATCCTCCAATGCGTGGACTGGTTACGGGAAAACCCGGGGCAGGTCATGCTCAAGAATTTCAAAATCGCCCCACCGAGCCGGGAAGAGATGAAGGATGATATGGAAGCCTTGATTCATCACTTCAAGCTGTTCACCGAAGGTTACTGTGTTCCGGCCGGCGAGACCTATGCTGCGGTGGAGGCACCCAAGGGTGAATTTGGCTGTTACCTGGTATCCGATGGAGCAAACAAACCGTTCCGACTTCATTTTCGCGCTCCGGGTTTTGCCCACCTGTCGGGCTTGGAAGAATTAACCCAGGGCCACATGCTGGCCGATGCCGTCGCCATCATCAGCAC
The DNA here is from genome assembly GCA_024279945.1 of Gammaproteobacteria bacterium. Taxonomy (GTDB): domain Bacteria; phylum Pseudomonadota; class Gammaproteobacteria; order Xanthomonadales; family SZUA-36; genus JAJRRA01. The sequence continues at coordinate 229,267 of JAJRRA010000048.1, read as the reverse complement.
ACTGGACCTGGTATTTGGTGAGGTGGATCGCTGATGGATCAGAACAACAACGGCAGCGCCATGTTGACCGAAGAAACCCGCAAAACCATAGACCACTGGCTGGCGAAGTTTCCGCCGGACAGGAAACGCTCAGCACTGATCCAGTCCTTGATGGCCGCGCAGGTGCAAAACGGGGGGTGGATTAGCCCGGAACTGACTGAGGCCGTTGCTGAATATCTGGATTTGCCCCCGATCTGGGCACACGAGGTCGTGTCGTTTTATTCCATGTTTGATGATAAACCCGTGGGGCGCCACAAGGTCAACATCTGCACCAATATTTCGTGTTGGCTGCGGGGGGCGGAAGATCTATTGGCTCATACAGAGAAGAAACTGGGCGTGACCCTGGGCGAGACAACGCAAGATCAGCGCATCTCGCTGATTAGGGAAGAAGAGTGCCTGGCTGGTTGTTGTGGTGCACCGATGATGGTCGTTGATGGCCACTACCACGAAAACCTGGATATCGAAAAGTTGGACGCCATCCTGGATGGGTTGGAGTGATTGGGAGAATTTCGGGCATGGCAGATCACAAGGTCGTATTTACCACTCTGGACGCTGACCAGCCCTGGTCAATGGATACCTATTTATCGGTTGACGGTTACCGGGCATGGCGGAAAATCCTGCAGGAAAAAACCTCACCGGATGAAATTATTGAGATTGTCAAAGCCTCAGCCTTGCGGGGTAGGGGCGGTGCGGGTTTTCCCACTGGCCTCAAGTGGAGTTTCATGCCACGCTCTGCGCCGGTACAAAAATATATTTTGTGCAACTCGGACGAATCTGAGCCTGGCACCTGCCACGACCGCGACATCTTGCGTTTCAATCCCCATGCCGTAATTGAGGGGATGGCTATTGCCGCATATTCCATGGGAGCAACGGTGGGATACAACTACCTGCGTGGTGAGTTTCATCACGAGCCGTTTGAACGCTTTGAACAGGCTTTGCGGGATGCCTATGAAGCTGGCCTGCTGGGCAAAGATATTCTCGGCTCGGGCATTGACATGGATATCCATACCGCACTGGGGGCAGGCGCCTATATCTGCGGTGAAGAAACTGCTCTGATGGAGTCGCTGGAAGGCAAGAAGGGCCAACCACGTTTTAAACCGCCATTCCCGGCTAACTTTGGCCTGTATGGCAAGCCCAGTACCATCAACAATACGGAAACACTGGCCTCCATACCCGCCATCATGCGCAATGGCGCCGATTGGTTTTTGCAGATTGGCAAGCCGAATAACGGTGGGCCGAAATGTTTTTCAGTGTCCGGGCACGTCAATAAGCCAGGGAATTATGAAGTCCCGTTGGGTACACCTTTTGCGGAACTGCTGGAACTTGCCGGCGGTGTCCGTGATGGACACAAGCTCAAGGGGGTGATCCCCGGTGGGTCGTCCATGCCGGTACTGCCTGCTGATGTCATTATGAAATGCGACATGGACTTTGATTCCTTGAGCAAGGTTGGCTCGGGATTGGGTTCAGGCGCCGTCATAGTGATGGATGATTCCACCTGTATGGTCAAGGCCTGTATGCGCATCGCGCAGTTCTATCATATGGAATCATGTGGACAGTGCACACCCTGCCGTGAAGGTACCGGCTGGATGCACCGTATGTTACAGAGAATCGTGAACGGTGACGGTGAAGAGGGCGATCTGGAATTGCTGCGCTCTGCTGCCGGCCAGATCGAGGGACACACCATCTGTGCTTTTGGAGAAGCGGCAGCCTGGCCTGTACAGGGCTTTTTGCGTCAGTACTGGGATGAATTTGAATACTACGTAAAAAACGGTCGCTCAATGGTCGAAGAACAAAAAGGACAGGCGGCATGAGCGCTGAATCTAACAACACTTCAGTTGAAGGAACTGCAGTGAAAGAATCCGCTCCGGAACCGGTGGAAATGGTCAATATCGAAGTTGACGGAGTTTCCATGCAAGCCCCGAAGGGCTCCATGATCATCGAAGCTACTGACAAGGCTGGCATCGAGATCCCGCGGTTTTGCTACCACCCCAAACTGAGTATTTCGGCCAGTTGCCGCATGTGCCTGGTCGATGTGGAGAAAGCGCCCAAGCCATTGCCTGCCTGCGCCACACCGGTGATGGAGGGGATGAAGGTATATACCACTTCCCGCCGTTCCGTTGATGCCCAGCACGGGGTCATGGAATTCCTGTTGATCAACCATCCATTGGATTGCCCCATCTGTGATCAGGGTGGTGAGTGCGAACTTCAGGATTTGGCCATGGGTTATGGGCGTTCCGTATCCCGTTTCAGCGAACGCAAGCGAGTCGTCAAGGACAAGAATGTCGGTCCACTGGTGCAGACCGAAATGACGCGCTGCATTCATTGCACACGCTGCGTGCGTTTCCTGGAAGAAATTGCAGGAACCACGGAGATGGGTGGAGCAGGGCGTGGTGACCGCCTGGAAATCGGTACCTGTGTGGAAAAAAGTATTGATTCGGAATTATCCGGCAATATCATTGATTTATGTCCGGTTGGCGCACTGACAAACAAGCCTTTCCGCTTTGCGGCCCGGGCCTGGGAGTTGGTGGCCAGGCCATCCGTCGCGGCACATGATGCGGTTGGTTCCTGCCTTTATCACCATGTTCGCCGTGGCAAGATTCTGCGCACGGTACCGCGAGACAATGAGGCGACCAACGAAACCTGGTTGTCCGATCGCGACCGTTTCAGTCACCTGGGACTCTATTCCGATGATCGTGCGCTCTCACCTCTGGTGAAAGACGGTGGCGAATGGAAAACAGTTTCCTGGGATGAGGCGATTAAAGTGGCCGTTGCCGCGATACAAGAAAGCCTGGAACATCATGGACCCGCGCAACTGGGCATGTTGATGTCTCCTTCGGCCGCCAGCGAGGAGTATTTCCTGGCTCAGGCCCTGATTCGGCAACTGGGCAGCAATAACATAGATCACCGATTGCGTGAACAGGATTTTTCCGACGATGCCGCAAGTCCGGTTTCCCCGCTGTTTGAGCGGAGTATTGCCGAAATCGAGACCTCGGATGCCGTGTTGCTGCTTGGGTGTAATCCCATGCAGGAAGCTCCCATCCTGGGGCATCGACTGCGCAAGGCGGGGCGGAACGGTGCCGCTATTTCCGTCATTAACCCGTTGGACTGGTCCTTTACATTTGATACCAGCCTTGATGCAGTAGCAGCACCTCAGGACATGGTCCGCAAACTCGCTGCTCTGGCTGTCGCTGTCGAAAAGTCAACCGGTCGTGCTATTTCTGAAAATCTACGCGATTCATTGAATGAAATACCTAAAGATCAATCTTTTACAGAAGATATCGATGAATTTACTACGCTTGCTGACCGACTGAAAAATTGCGCCAGAGGACTGGTCTTTCTCGGCCAGTTTGCAATGAGTCACCCGGACGCCGCCTGGCTGCGTAAGCTGGCCGTTTATATAGCCAGCGCAAGCGGATCGGATGTGAACATCCTGGCCCATGGCGGAAATCCAGCCGGAGCCTGGTTAGCCGGCGCGGTACCACACCGTGCTCCCGGTGGCAGGGATTCGCAGCCTGGATTGAATGCGGTACAGATGCTGGAAGACCCCCGGAAGTGTTACCTGCTTTGGGATTTTGAGCCGGAATCCGATACCGGCAATCCGGCGCAGGCTACGGCTGCTTTCAGTAATGCGGAGAAAGTTATCGCCGTTTGTTCATTTGCCACTGACAGCCTCCGCGAGGCTGCTGACATTATTTTGCCCCTTGCACCCCTGGCGGAATCAGAAGGTAGCCTGGTCAATCTGGATGGCAGTAGCATGAACTATGCGCCCGCCGGTAAAGCGTCTGGTGAAGCACGTGCGGGCTGGAAGATTCTCAGAAGACTTGGCTATGAGTTAGGACTGGAAGGTTTTAATCAGGTCAGCCTGGGTGAATTGCAGGAACAAATGGCTGCGGCCATGCAGACGGCAAATCCGGAAATGGGTTATGACGGTGGGGAAAAAGGCAATGGCGGAATGGCATTTCCGTCCCATGAAAAAGGCCTTTACCGCATTGGTGAATTGGCCATGTACTCGATTGACGCGCTCTGCAGGCGTTCAGAAGCCCTGCAACAAACCGCCCAGGCTGACAGCGGGTTTGTCGGTCTGAATCCGCTGGACGCCATTCGCCTGGGCTTGACCGATGGCGGCATCGCCCGGGTTCACCAGGGAGAAAACAGTGTCACTGTGGAAGTCCGGTTCAGTGATCAGGTGCCGGAAGGTGGTGCATGGCTGCGTAGCGGAACCGGTGGGCTTGGACAGGCGGTTGCACCCGTCATTGTGGAGGTGGCCTGATGTCTGAGACCTTGTGGGATCAATTGATATATATCGTCATCCTGTTGTTGAAAATTGTTGCGGTTGTCGTGCCGTTGATTCTGACCGTGGCGTATTACACCTATATGGAGCGCAAGGTCATTGGTTACATGCAGTTGCGCAGAGGGCCGAACCGTATCGGTCCAGCGGGCCTGTTCCAGCCTTTCGCCGATGTCCTCAAACTGCTGTTAAAAGAAATCGTACTGCCGGCAAACGCCAATAAGTTCCTGTTCGTGTTGGCTCCAGTCCTGTCATTGGCGCCGGCATTTGCGGCCTGGGTTGTTATACCGTTTAACGACTGGATGGTGATCGCGGACATTGATGCGGGGTTGCTCTATCTCCTGGCGATGTCTTCCATCGGCGTTTATGGCTTGATTATTGCAGGCTGGGCCTCGAATTCGAAGTATGCTTTTCTTGGGTCGATCAGGTCATGCGCGCAGATGGTGTCCTACGAGATTGCAATGGGGTTTGCGCTGGTAGGTGTGCTCATTCTGTCAGGTTCCCTGAATCTGACGGAAATCGTACTGGCCCAGCAAGGTGGTCTGTTGGACTGGTTCTGGCTGCCCCTGCTGCCCTTGTTCGTGGTTTACATAATTTCCGGCCTGGCTGAGACCAACCGGGCGCCGTTTGATGTTGCTGAAGGTGAATCAGAAATTGTTGCCGGTTTTCATGTCGAGTATGCAGGTGCCGCTTTCGCCGTATTTTTCCTTGCCGAATATGCCAATATGATCCTGATTTCCGCCTTGACAGCGATTCTGTTTGCGGGTGGGTGGTTGTCTCCTTTCGAGGGTTTGTGGTTAGTCGGCGATACCTTCCTGGGCCAGGGAAGTATCTTCTGGTTTCTGTTGAAAACCGTGTTCTTTATGTACCTGTTCCTGTGGTGGCGTGCGACTTATCCGCGGTATCGATACGACCAGATCATGCGTTTGGGATGGAAAGTATTTGTGCCCATCACGATGGGCTGGGTACTGGTTGCAGCAGTCTTTTCTGTTTTCGGCCTGGTTGTGAGGGGTAGTTGAGCATGAATACAATTACCCGTTTCCTGAAAAGTCTGCTGTTGCTGGAATTGGCCAAAGGCGCTGCGGTGACGCTGCGTTATTTCTTTCAACCCAAGTTTACCGTTCACTATCCGGAAGAAAAGACCCCCAAATCCAACCGTTTCCGTGGCCTGCATGCACTGCGCCGTTACCCCAATGGCGAGGAACGCTGCATTGCCTGCAAACTTTGTGAGGCAGTCTGCCCGGCCCTGGCTATTACCATTGATTCGACCCAGCGGGAAGATGGCACACGCCGGACCACACGCTATGAGATTGATTTGTTCAAATGTATTTTCTGCGGTCTTTGTGAGGAGTCCTGTCCGGTTGATTCAATTGTGTTGACCGATGTGGCCGAATACTACTTTGAAGACCCCAGCGAACAGACCATGACCAAAGATAAATTACTTGCCGTTGGGGATCGTTACGAAGAGAGCATTGCGGCCAATCGCAGACAGGACGCAGCATATCGCTGAGTGGAGCAGAACAGATGCCGATTACCGAAATAGTTTTCTATGTGTTTTCACTTGTGATGGTCTCGGCCGGGGTGGCGGTGATTACCGTGCGCAACCCGGTCTATTCTGCCCTGTTCCTGGTGCTGGCATTCTTCAGTTCGGCGGCAATCTGGTTGCTGCTGGAAGCAGAATTCCTGGCCATAGTGCTGATACTCGTATATGTCGGCGCGGTGATGGTGCTGTTCCTGTTTGTCGTCATGATGCTGGATATCAACCTGACTCCGTTGAAGGAGGGGTTTATCCGTTACCTGCCCGTTGGGATTGTCGTGGCGGTACTGATGGCAGCGGAGTTACTGCTTGTGATCTGGAGTAAGGGAAGCTTTGATCAGGGTGCTTTCCCGATACCACCGCCGAATCCCGTTGGCTTCAGTAATACCAAGGCCCTGGGAGAGCTTTTGTTTACCAACTACCTGCTGGCTTTCGAGGCAGCGGGTGTGATCCTGCTGGTAGCAATCATTGCCGCCATTGCATTGACGCTGAGGAAGCGTGTCGGAGAAAAACGTCAGAATCCGGCCATGCAAGTGCGCGTGCAGCGGGATGAACGGGTTCGTCTGGTGAAAATGGACCCGGAACCAAGGCAGGGGAACTGACCATGTCACCATCAGTTTTCAGGAGAATCGGACCATGTTGACACTCGCACATTTTCTGAGTCTGGGCGCGATCCTGTTCTGTCTGGGCGTGGCGGGGATCTTTCTTAATCGCAAGAACGTCATCATCCTGCTGATGTGCATCGAGTTGATGTTGTTGGCGGTGAATATGAACTTTGTTGCCTTTTCCCGTTTCCTGGGAAATATGGATGGGCAGGTATTCGTATTTTTCATACTGACTGTGGCGGCCTCTGAAGCGGCCATTGGACTGGCGATCCTGGTCGTGTTGTTCCGCAACCGCAGGACGATCAACGTGGCCGAACTGGATGAACTGAAGGGCTGATATGTCTCTGAAAACCATATTGCTGTTGATTCCCCTGCTGCCACTGGCAGCGGCAGCCATTGCCGGACTTCTGAGAAAGCAGGTAGGCCGTGCCGGGTCACACTGGGTCGCTATTCTGGGTGTCGGGGTCTCGTTCCTGTTATCTGCCTGGGTACTGTACCAACAAATTTTCCTCGGTATGGAAACACAAAATATCACCATCTATACCTGGATGATTTCCGGTGGAGTCCATTTTGAGGTCGGTTTCCTGATCGACCACCTGACCACGCTGATGATGACGGTGGTGACTTTCGTTTCACTGATGGTGCATATTTACACCATTGGGTACATGGCCACAGACCCGGGTTATCAGAGATTTTTCAGTTATATAGCCCTGTTTACTTTTTCCATGCTGATGTTGGTGATGTCCAACAACTTCATGCAGCTGTTTTTCGGCTGGGAAGCCGTGGGACTGGTGTCATACCTGTTGATTGGTTTCTGGTTTGACCGGGAATCCGCCATTTATGCAGGCCTCAAAGCCTTCCTGGTCAACCGTGTGGGGGACTTTGGATTCCTGCTGGGCATCGCTGCGGTACTCTATTCCTTCGGCTCCCTTGATTATGCAACCGTGTTTGCGGCGGCGCCAGGCATTGCCGGGAAGACGGTTACGCTTATTCCGGGCATGGAGTGGCAGTGGATAACGGTTATCTGTATCTGCCTGTTTATTGGAGCCATGGGTAAGTCGGCCCAGGCGCCGTTGCATGTGTGGCTGCCCGATTCCATGGAAGGCCCGACACCCATTTCCGCCCTGATCCATGCGGCCACCATGGTTACCGCAGGAATTTTCATGGTCGCCCGCATGTCTCCCCTGTTCGAACTCAGTGATGCAGCCCTGAGTTTTGTCATGCTGATTGGCGCAGTGACGGCCCTGGGTATGGGCCTGGTTGGTATCGTACAGAATGACATCAAGCGGGTGATTGCCTACTCAACGCTGTCACAGTTGGGGTACATGACCGTTGCACTGGGTGTGTCTGCCTATTCAGCGGCTATTTTTCACTTGATGACCCATGCCTTTTTCAAGGCGCTGCTGTTCCTTGGAGCAGGTTCGGTAATTATTGCCCTGCATCATCAGCAGGATATGCGGTATATGGGTGGCTTGAGAAAACAGATGCCAATTACCTGGATAACCGCCTGGGTGGGTACGCTGGCCCTGATCGGTTTCCCATTTATGTCCGGATTCTATTCCAAAGATTCGATTATTGAAGCCGTTGCAGAATCTTCCCGGTGGGGCTCAGAAGTCGCTTACTGGAGTGTGCTGCTCGGCGTATTGATCACCTCGTTCTACAGCTTCAGACTGCTTTACCTGACCTTCCACGGTCAGCCACGTTACCGGGTTGATGTCGGTGCGGGCGAGCACCCACCCGATGGTGTTGTGCAACATGCGCCGCATGAATCCCCATGGGTGGTGACGGTTCCGCTGATTCTGCTGGCTATCCCGTCCATCGTGATCGGTTACCTGTTGATTGGCCCGGTATTGTTTGAAGGCTGGTTGTCAGATGCCATCAGCGTGTTGCCACATAACAATGTGCTCGAGCACGCCGCTGAAAATTTCCACGGTCCCGTGGCCATGGCGAAGCATGCAATTGGGACAGCACCTTTCTGGTTGATGATTACCGGTTTCGTGCTGGCCACATTCATCTATCAGTTCCGCCCGGCGCTGGCCGATTTTTTCAAGCAGAAGTTACCGGGTATTTATCGATTGCTTGAAAACAAATATTACTTCGACGAGTTGTACCAAAAGCTATTTATCAGTCGGTCTGTCCGTATCGGACGCGGTCTGTGGAAAAAGGTTGATGCGGGTGTGATCGATGGTGGACTGGTTAACGGTTCGGCACGCCTGATGGGAAATCTCGCCGCAAGAATCAGGGTCTGGCAGAGCGGATACCTGTTCCATTATGCCTTTGCGATGATCGCCGGCCTGATCGGTATTCTCGCAATCTGGGTCGTGTTGTAGCAGAGGGGTAGACAGAATCATGGCATCAAACTGGCCCATCCTGAGTATATTGATCTGGCTTCCGATTCTGGGAGGTCTGGCCATACTGACCGTAGGCAATCAGCGTGCGCCGCTTGCGCGCGTGATGGCGCTGGTTATTTCGATACTGGTCTTCGTGTTCAGCATTTTCATGCTCATGGCATTTGATCCATCGACGGCAGCGATGAAATTTTCAGAACTGAGCCCCTGGATCGCTGCTTTCAACGTAAATTACCATCTCGGTGTTGACGGTTTTTCAGTTCCCCTGATTCTCCTGACAACCTTTTTCGGGGTGCTGGTGGTGATTGCCGGCTGGGAAGTCATTCAGGAAAGAGTACAACAGTACATGGCGGCATTCCTGATCATGGAAGGCCTGATGGTGGGTGTGTTTAGCGCGCTTGATGCCTTGCTGTTTTATGTCTTCTTCGAGGCCATGTTGATTCCCATGTTCCTGTTGATCGGCATGTGGGGCGGACCACGGCGCGTGTATGCAACGATCAAGTTTTTCCTGTATACCTTCCTTGGTTCGGTATTCATGCTGATCGGCCTGATCTACCTCTACATCCAGTCGGGGACATGGTCGATACTGGAATGGCAGGATTTCCCGCTGACGCTGGAAGTGCAGAAATGGTTGTTCCTCGGTTTCCTAGCCGCTTTTTCAGTAAAAATACCCATGTGGCCGGTACATACGTGGTTGCCCGATGCTCATGTCGAGGCTCCCACGGGTGGTTCGGTGATCCTGGCGGCAATCATGTTGAAAATCGGTGGCTACGGCTTTATCCGGTTCAGCCTGCCCATCACGCCGGACGCTGCTGCCGCGCTTGACTGGTTGATTATCGCGCTCTCGCTGATTACCGTGGTGTACATTGGTTTCGTTGCACTGGTGCAGGAGGATATGAAGAAGCTGATTGCTTATTCTTCTATCTCACACATGGGTTTTGTGACCCTTGGCCTGTTCATTGCCTTTGCGATTTTCCAGAACTCCGATGGTGGAGAAGGTGCTGCCCTGGGTGTGGAAGGCGCCATGGTGCAAATGATTTCACACGGGTTTATCTCCGGCGCGCTATTTCTGTGCGTGGGTGTTCTTTATGACCGCCTGCACAGCAGAATGATTGTTGATTATGGTGGTGTGGCCCACACGATGCCCTGGTTTGCAGCCTTTGCAGTGCTGTTTTTTATGGCGAACTCCGGCTTGCCAGGGACCAGCGGATTTGTTGGTGAGTTCATGGTGATCCTGGCCGCGTTCCAGGCTAATTTCTGGTATGCCTTCCTGGCCAGCCTGACCCTGATTCTGGGTGCGGCTTACAGCCTGTGGTTGGTAAAGAGGGTCATCTTTGGACCGGTTGGCAGCAAGAAAGTGGCCAAACTGGAGGACATCAACGCACGTGAAGCACTCGTTCTCGGCACGCTTGCGGTGGCCGTCTTGCTGCTGGGGCTATGGCCCGAGCCACTGGTGAATCTGATGCATGCTTCAGTCGACCAATTGCTGGCGCATATCCAGCAGCCCAAGTTTACAATGGCAGGAAATTGAGGGGCATATGAATACAACGAACATGTTGCTGGCTGCTCCCGAGTTTTGGGTACTGATCATGGCCTGCGTCATCCTGATCGCTGACCTGTTTATCCGTGAAGAGCGGCGCGGAATCATTCACATGATGGCGATGATTACGCTGGTTTTTGCCGCCATTATTACCGTGCGTGGTGATTACCTGTCCGAAGGATTGAGGTCGGCAACTGCTTTCAACGGTAGCTTCATTCGCGATCCGATGGGTGATGTACTGAAACTGTTCAGCTTTTTTATTCTGGGCATCGTCTATGTCTACGCCAAATTCTATCTGCGGCAGTTCAGGATGTTCAGGACAGATTTTTACACCCTGACGCTGTTTGCCCTGCTCGGTGTTATGTTGCTGATCTCGGCTAATAGTCTGGTCACGATCTATCTCGGTCTGGAATTAACGTCCCTGTCCACCTATGCGCTGGTGGCATTTGACCGTGAATCGAAACGCGGTTCAGAGGCGGCAATGAAATATTTTGTCCTGGGCTCAATGGCTTCGGGCATGTTGCTGTATGGCATGTCGATGATCTACGGAGCAACTGGCAGCATGGATTTGGCAGATATTTCTGTTGCCATCAGCAATCAGGATGGCGATAGCATGATATTGGTCTTTGGCCTGGTATTCCTGGTTGTAGGCCTTGCTTTCAAGCTGGGTGTGGTTCCGTTCCACATGTGGATACCGGATGTCTACGAGGGTGCCCCGGCTGCCGTCACACTGTTCATTTCAGCGATACCGAAAATGGCCGGTTTTGCCATGGCTTACCGCCTTCTGTACACAGGATTGGGAGACTTGCATACCGATTGGCAGCAGATGTTGTCCATCCTGGCCGTGCTTTCGATTGTGCTGGGTAATCTCGCGGCTATCGCCCAGACCAATATCAAGCGTATGCTGGCCTATTCGACCATCTCTCACATGGGCTTCATCCTGATGGGGCTGTTGCCAGGTACGGCGGATGGTTTCGGTGCCAGCATGTATTATGTCATCGTTTATTCATTGATGTCCGCAGGAGCATTCGGCATGATTATCCTGCTTTCAGCGCGGGGAGTTGAGGCAGAACAACTCGATGATTTTAAGGGTCTGAATCAGCGCAACGGCTGGTATGCCGCCATTATGGCCATGATCATGTTTTCCATGGCAGGTGTGCCGGTTTTCGTCGGCTTTTTTGCCAAATGGCTGGTGATCAAGGCTGCCCTGGACGCGGGTCTTCTTTGGCTTGCCATCAGCGCGGTCATCTTCTCGGTAGTCGGTGCATTCTACTATTTGCGCGTCATCAAGCTGATGTATTTTGATGAACCGCTGACGGAGTCGCCCATTGATGCACCGGTAGATTTCAACGCCGTGATATCCCTGAACGGTCTCCTGATGCTGGGTCTGGGGGTCTTCTCCGGTTCCCTGATCGCTGTTTGTATGTCTGCCTTTGGGGCTTGAGCAGCAAACAGGCTGTAGCAAAACCGGTATTTGGCGATGAGATCCGTTGAAACCTGTGATTTTTCCCCGCTCAGATTTTTTAATGAATAATCTGAGTCAGGGATGGCTGTGGTTGTCACTGATTGCCGGTGCTTTCCTTGCCCTGGCACTTGGGGCTACATTTCTTCCTGAAATGTTCAACCGGCCCATTGGGCAAGGTCCGGCAACCTGGGGCCTTTTTGCCAGTACGGCTTACCTTGTTTTCGTTATTGCTGTTATGAGTCTGGCTATCCGACCGTTTAAGCGCGTGGATAGAGAGACGGATTGATGAACATAACTGCGGTTGCTGTTTTCACAATTTTCGTCATCCTGACATTGTGGATCACCGTGCGGGCCGCCAGGCGCTCTAAAACCACGCAAGGTTTTTATGCCGCCGAAGGTGAAATCGGTGGCTTTGTCAACGGCGTGGCAATAACGGGAGATTTTCTTTCTGCGGCTACCTTTCTGGGTATCACGGGGCTGTTGTTCTCGGCAGGTCTGGACGCCGTATTCTATTTGCTGGCGCCATTACTGGGTCTATCCATAATGCTGTTTGCCCTGGCTGGACCGTTTCGTCGCCTGGGTCGATTCACCCTTGGCGATGTTCTGACCTACCGCCTTGATGAAAGGCCGGTGCGTAGCTTTGCTGCGGTTACTTCTCTGGTCATCGTGCTGTTTTACCTGATCGTTCAGTTCGTTGGCGCCGGCAAACTGATGCAGGGATTGTTTGGGCTTGATTTCCGCGCTGCGGTACTGGTGGCAGGTGGCCTCACCATGATCTACGTTAGCCTGGGCGGTATGATTGCGACTACCTGGGTGCAGGTCATCAAGGCCACACTGGTTATCTTCACTTTCATGATTCTATCGTTCATTATTCTGTTCCGCTTTGGTTTCAGCTTGCCGCAACTCTATGCTGCGGTGGCACAAAAAGCACTGCTGGGTGCAGACCTGTTTAATTTTGGTAACCTCTACACGGATCATTTCTCGCTGCTTTCGTTCTGCATCGCGATCCCGTTGGGTATGGCGGGTATGCCACACATCCTGATGCGTTTGTTTACGGTGCCCAGCACGCGCCAGGCCCAGTTGTCCATATTCTGGGCGATTTTTTTTATTGGCCTCTGCATGATCCTGCTGCTGCTTATAATCGGTTTGGCGCCGCTGCAATCCTGCCTGAATACCCGCAATTCTATGTGGATGGAAAGGTCATCGGAGGAGATAACATGGTCGCCCTGCACCTGTCCAGCGCGATCGGCGGCAGTGTTTTTTTTGGCTTTGTCAGCACAGTGATCTTCGCTACGATTCTGGCTGTTGTATCCGGTCTGATACTGGCTGGCGCTTCAGCATTTTCTCATGACCTTTACACACATACCTTTCGTGGTGGAAAAGTGGGAGAAAAAGAGGAGGTAATGGTGTCGCGCACAGCCATTATTGTGCTTGGCAGTCTCGGTATATTGTTGGCATTCGTATTCGAAAACCAGAACATTGCCTACATGGTGTCACTGGCTTTTGCCGTCTCCGCCAGTACAAACTTTCCGATTCTGGTTTTGACACTTTATTGGCGTGGTCTAACTACTCGGGGAGTGGTTTTTGGCGGTGCAGTTGGTCTTATTTCAACCGTCACCCTGTTGGTATTGGGCCCCACGGTGTGGGTGGATATCCTGGGTTATGCTGAACCGATATTTCCTTACAAATATCCCGCACTGATTACCTCCCCGGTGGCATTTGCCGCCATCTATTTGGTTTCCCGGTTAGACAACTCAGTTCGTGCAGTTCGCGACCGGGAGGGTTTTGATGGGCAATGCAAGGCAGCCTTCGGAGAAAACAAGGCCTGAGAGTACAATCAGGCTTGGATTGAAGAGAAAAGCGAGCCTTCTAAAGGTTCCTGCCGCACGGTTTCTCGCAAACGGTTACCCTGGGACAGGGTAATAAGTCTGGATTCAAATCAGAGTCAGATCAATTTGCTCTTGAATTAAACGGAGGGAGTCTATATCATTCCCCACCTGCTGATGCGGGGTGGAGCAGTCTGGCAGCTCGTCGGGCTCATAACCCGAAGGTCGCAGGTTCGAATCCTGCCCCCGCTACCAGGTTCGAGGAACCGCTGGTTCCTGTTTAAGAGGCCCCAGCAGGGGCCTTTTTCGTAGACCGGGCTGACCGGATTTGGTCAGGCTGGTCAGACTTACGACAGAATGGAAGATGCAATGATTGAATGAAAGCGCATTTCTACCTGCGGGCAGGCGGCATGCCGCTTTGGTTGCAGGAATATCTCCGGTTGAAATTCGCTGCGGGATATTGTCGTGAGGGCCATTGCGCCCTTTTTTTGTGTCCCGGGAAATGACGGTCACATACAGGAGATTGGATTGAGTTCAGGCAAGCTGACATCGTTGCTGCAACCGCTGGTTGAAGACCTGGGGTATGAATTTGTGGGTATTGATCACAGCAGTAATCCCAAGAACCCGGTGCTGGTGATTTACATCGATGCTCCGGAAGGTATTGCGATAGAGGATTGTGCAAGGGTCAGCAGGGAAATTGCAGCCCTGCTGGATGTGGAAGACCCTATTCCAGGACAGTATCAGTTGGAAGTATCTTCACCGGGTCTGGACCGGCCTTTGTTTACGCTGGTGCAATTCCAGAAATTTTCAGGTGAAATAGTGAAAGTCTCCCTGTTTGCGCCACAAGATGGGCGTAGAAAATTCAAGGGAAAAATCCTGGGTACAGAAGAGAACCAGGTAATAATGGAACAGGACGGCGTGAAGGTCACGCTGGATCTGGGCAATATCGCCAAGGCGCGTCTGGTGCCCGATTTTGCAGGCTTGTTTGCCGGCAGGGGCTGATCACCGGATTGCGATTAAGAAACAGTTCAGGACAGAGAGAAATAGCACGATGAGCAAAGAAATCCTGTTGGTTGTGGATGCGGTATCCAATGAAAAAGGTGTCAGCAAAGAAGTGATCTTCGAAGCACTGGAAGCTGCTTTGGCATCAGCCGCGAAAAAACTCAGTGATGACGAGCGCGATGTGCGTGTAGCGATCGATCGCCAAACCGGCGAATACGAGACGTTTCGTCGTTGGGAAGTGCTTGACGATGATGCGGAAATGGAGTTTGAAGAAGCCCAGGTATTTCTGCAGGATGCCAGGGCCAGCAATCCTGAAATTAAAGTCGGTGAATATATTGAGAAACCGATGGTCAATGCTGAGTTTGGCCGGATTGCGGCGCAGACTGCCAAACAGGTCATCGTTCAGCGGGTGCGCGAAGCTGAAAGGGCACTGGTGGTTGAGGCTTACATGGATCGGGCTGGTGAGATGGTGAACGGCATCGTTAAACGCATTGAGCGTGGAAACGTATACCTGGATCTGGGTGGAAATGCTGAGGCTTTCATTTCCCAGCGCCAAATGATCCAGGGCGAGACCGTGAGACCCGGTGAGCGTCTGCGCGCCTACCTGTATGAAGTCAAGGCGGAACCGCGTGGACCGCAGTTGTTTGCCAGCCGGACTGCCGTGGAATTTCTGATTGCGTTGTTTGAGTTGGAGGTCCCTGAAATAGGCCAGGATCTGATCTCTATCATGGGTGGTGCGCGGGACTCCGGACGCAGGGCGAAGATCGCCGTACGTTCCAATGATCGGCGTACCGACCCCATTGGTGCCTGTGTCGGCATGCGTGGCTCACGGGTTCAGGCCGTTTCCAATGAACTGGCGGGCGAGCGTATCGACATCATCCTGTGGGATGAAAACCCGGCACAGTTCGTCATCAATGCAATGGCTCCGGCCGAAGTCGCCTCCATCGTAGTAGATGAAGAAAGCCAGACCATGGACGTTGCAGTAGAAGAGTCAAATCTTTCTCAGGCCATTGGCCGTGGCGGTCAGAACGTCCGCCTTGCCAGCGAGTTGAGCGGGTGGGAATTGAATGTCCTTACCCTTGAGCAGGCGGAACAGAAGGGCGAAGAAGAATCAAAGAAAATTCTTGATCGCTTCATGCAGCGCCTGGATGTGGGTGAGGATGTTGCCAACATCCTGGTTCAGGAGGGCTTCAGCAACATCGAGGAAGTCGCTTATGTACCGGAATCCGAATTGCTGGAGATCGAAGAGTTCGATGAAGATATTGTTAACGAGATCCGGCGTCGTGCACGTGATGCACTCCTGACCCAACTTATCGCCAAGGAAGAGGTGCTCGACGAAAACCGTCCCCAGGAAGACTTGATGCTCCTGGACGGTATGACCGAACGTCTGGCCTATCGCCTGGCCGGTAAAGGCTTGCGTACCCAGGAAGACCTGGCGGAGTTATCGGTTGACGAACTCCAGGAAATTGATGAAATAAGTGACGAAGCAGCAGCTGAACTGATCATGGCAGCCAGAGCGCCTTGGTTCGCCGACGAAGAGTGAGCGGCGCGATCATTCATTCGATGGCACACAGTACCAGCAGTTCAGGAAGGAGCAGACTATGTCCAAAGTAACCGTTTCCCAATTGGCCGAAGTGCTCGGCATTGAGGTCGATAAATTGCTGGTGCAATTCGGCAAAGCAGGCATTGAAGGCAGCAGTGCAGATGATGCCGTCTCCAACGATGATAAAAAGAAATTACTGGCCTATTTGCGGGCCAGTCACGGGAAAATGGAAACCGATGCCACCGCACCACGCAAGGTCACACTGAAGCGTAAGACAGTCAGTGAGTTGCGGGTATCGGGGAGTGGTCCCAGGGCCTCTACGCGGACGGTCAATGTTGAAGTGCGCAAGCGCCGGACCTATGTCAAGCGCGAAGTCGTGCAGGAACAGTTAGGCACGGATGATGCTAATCGTGAGGAGGCCAGGAGAATCCTCGAGGAGTCACGTGCCCAGCGTGAAGCCGAAGAACAGGCCCGTCAGGAAATCGTAGAAAAGGCAAACCAGGCCAAGGAAGAAGAGGCACTCAAGATTGCTGAAGAACTGGCCCGGAAAGAAGCTCAGGAGCAATCTCGCAAGGAGGCTGAGGAGAAAGTTCAGCAGGAAGAAGCCAAACGGCTGGCGGAGGATGAGGAGCGTAAGAGAGAAGAAGATCGTTCCCGTAAGCTGGCTGAGGAGCAACGCCGGCGAGACCAGGAGAAATCGCGGGCAAAGGCCAGACCATCCACTCGTTACGGTCGCAAAGAACTGCATGTCGCCGGTGGTGCTGCTGCGCGGCGCCGTAAGCCCGGCAGCCGTGTGCGGCGATCTTCCTCGCATTCCTCGGAGCATGGATTCTCACGTCCCACAGCACCGGTCACCCGGGAAATAGCAGTTCCCGAAGCTATTACCGTCGCCGACCTGGCCAAATTGATGGCGGTGAAGGCCGGTGAGGTGATCAAGGTGTTGATGCAGATGGGTATGATGGTCACCATCAATCAGCCCCTGGATCAGGACACCGCAATCCTGGTGGTTGAGGAGATGGGACACACGGCCAAACCGGCTGAAGATAAAGATGCGGAAAGGCAGTTGATGGTCGAGGTTGATGATGTCACAGGCGAAGCCACAACCCGTCCGCCGGTGGTCACGGTAATGGGGCACGTGGATCATGGCAAGACTTCACTACTGGATCATATCCGTAAGTCGAAGGTTGCAGACTCTGAGGCCG
The DNA here is from genome assembly GCA_024279945.1 of Gammaproteobacteria bacterium. Classification (GTDB taxonomy): domain Bacteria; phylum Pseudomonadota; class Gammaproteobacteria; order Xanthomonadales; family SZUA-36; genus JAJRRA01. Next base: position 211,872 of record JAJRRA010000048.1, on the reverse strand, counting down.
GTGGCATTACTCAACATATCGGCGCCTATCACGTACAAACCGATCGCGGTATGATCACTTTTCTCGATACACCGGGCCATGCGGCCTTCACATCAATGCGTGCCCGCGGTGCGCAGGCTACGGATATCGTGATTCTGGTAGTGGCGGCGGAAGATGGTGTAATGCCTCAGACCAGGGAAGCCATCCAACACGCCAGAGCAGCCAATACGCCGATTATCGTGGCGGTGAACAAGATCGATAAACCGGATGCAGACCCTGACCGTGTGCGTACCGAACTCTCCAAGGAAGAAGTGATTCCCGAAGACTGGGGCGGTGAGGACATCTTTGTGAACGTCTCTGCCAAAACAGGCGAGGGGATTGATGAATTGCTGGAAAGTATTCTGCTGCAAGCCGAGGTCATGGAACTTAATGCGGTTGAAGACGCGCAGGCCCGGGGAGTCGTCGTTGAATCCAGTTTGGACAAAGGTCGTGGCCCCATCGCCACCTTGCTGATTCAGCAGGGCACCCTGAAACGCGGTGACATGATTCTGGCAGGCCAGGAATATGGGCGCGTGCGCGCGATGATCGATCAGAAAGGTGACACCATACAGTCTGCCGGTCCCTCCATGCCTGCTGTGGTACAGGGACTTTCTGGTGTTCCCATGGCTGGAGATGAATTCGTGGCTGTCGCCAACGAGCGCAAAGCAAGGGAAGCGGCCTCTCAAAGGAAAGATCGGCAGCGTGAAAGCCGTTTGGCCCGCCAGCAGGCCGCCAAGCTGCAAAACCTGTTCGAAAATATGGGCAAAGAGGACCAAACCACGGTCAACCTGTTAATCCGTGCAGATGTACAGGGCAGTGTGGAGGCTTTACGCGATGCGCTGACCCGGCTCAGTAACGATGATGTGGATGTTACCATTGTGGCTTCCGGTGTCGGGGCGATTACAGAAAACGATGCTTCGCTCGCTCATGCATCCAGCGCCATCATCATCGGTTTTAATGTGCGTGCGGATGCATCAGCCCGCAAAATCATCCAGGAACATGAACTGGATCTTCACTACTACAGCGTCATCTACGACGCGATCGATGAAGTGAAGAAAGCAATATCCGGCATGCTTGGAACCGAGACTACGGAACAAATCATTGGGCTGGCCGAGGTCAAAGACGTTTTCCGCTCTTCCAGGCTGGGCGCCATTGCCGGTTGCCTGGTTGTTGAAGGGACAGTCAAACGCAGCAATCCGATCCGTGTGTTGCGCGATAACGTCGTTATCTTCGAAGGTGAACTGGAATCGCTGCGGCGTTTCAAGGACGATGTCAAAGAAGTCCAGTCGGGTACGGAATGTGGTATCGGCGTGAAGATGTATACCGATATCAAACCCGGCGACCACATCGAGTGCTTTGAGCGCATCGAAGTGGCCAGGACATTATAGGAGCTGGTTTCTTGCCTCGTGAATTCAACAGGTCAGAACGCGTAGCCGGTTCACTTCGACGGGAGTTGGCCAAGCTGATCCAGATGGAACTGAAGGACCCGGAAGTGGGCTTCATCGGCCTGTCTGATGTTGAGGTGTCCCGTGATCTGGCACATGCCAAAGTTTTTATCACGGTGTTTGAGACCGACAAGGCCGCTTCCAGCCTGAAGGCTCTGAAACGGGCTGCAGGTTTTTTGCGGTGTCGCCTTGGTCAGGAAATGCGAATTCGCTCAGTTCCTGAATTGCATTTTCATCACGATGCCTCGGTGGAGACCGGGTAGCGCATGGACAGCCTGATTGACGCGGCCGTAACGTCTGATCGTGAGCATGAGCAATACGACAAGGACGACAAGGACGACACCGGGAACTAGGGGATCAGGGAGCACCAATGGCCCGACGCAGAAAAGGCAGGGACGTACACGGCATCATTCTGCTGGATAAACCGGTCGGCTATTCATCCAATCAGGCCGTGCAGAGAATACGCTGGCTGTTTACTGCCCGCAAGGCGGGCCACACCGGCAGCCTGGATCCTTTTGCTACGGGTATGTTGCCCATCTGTCTGGGTGAAGCCAGCAAAACTGCCGGTTTCATGCTGGATGCCTCAAAAACTTACCTTGCAACGGCGCGGATGGGTCAGGCCACGGCAACCGGGGATACTGAGGGTGATGTCATAAAGGAATTGCCGGTGCCCGACCTTTCACCGGCGGCCATTAATGCAGCTTTCGCATCTTTTTGTGGCGCTATCGAACAGGTTCCTCCCATGTACTCCGCCCTCAAGCACCAGGGGCAGCCCTTGTACAAACTCGCTCGTGCCGGCAAGGAAGTGGAGCGCAAGTCCCGTACCGTCACTATTCATGGCCTTGAGTTGATCCGTTGGGAAAAACCCCTGCTGGTGTTCAGAGTGCATTGCTCCAAAGGGACCTATGTGCGCACACTGGCCGAGGATATCGCTGAAAAACTGGGAAATTGCGCACACCTCCAGGCCCTGCGCAGGATGGAAGTAGAGCCGTTTCGTGAGGACGATATGATCGGTCTTGAAGAGCTGGAAAAGGCGGTCGAGGCGGGACACCAGGATGCGTTGCTGTTGCCCCTGGACGCAGGCCTGGAAAGTTGGCCGGTACTTGAGTTGAGCGGTGAGGACCAGGTCAGATTCACTCACGGCAATCCAGCAGCGGTTCGGTCAAGCCAAACGGGCAAGGTCAGGGTTTATGCCTGCGATGCTCAGATTCTCGGCCTGGGTGAAGTGCGCGGTGACCGCAAAGTCTACCCCAAGCGCCTGTTTGTACTGTAAGAGCCCGCTTGCGGGCGACTATTGAGCGGCTTATCGCGCTGTAAGAGCCGGCAGCCTGACCATACTGTAAGAGCCCGCTTGCGGGCGACTATTGAGTGGCTTATCGCGCTGTAAGAGCCGGCAGCCTGACCATACTGTAAGAGCCCGCTTGCGGGCGACTATTGAGTGGCTTATCGCCCGCAAGCGGACTCTTACAGGTGAGAGTACTCTGGAAGTATGAATCTGCTAAAATAAACCTTGTTTAAGAAGGGCTGCCGCATTAGAATGTGCCGCTGATTAAACCGGGGCTTCGAAGTTTTTGCAAAGACCCAAATTTGTCTGGTTTTACGACCTGGCGGGTTTTTCCAAAGGCTTCGCGGCTCTAGATATGGAGAAGGAACCATGTCTTTTGATGCAAAAGCAAAAGCAAAGATAGTTAGTGACTACGCCCGTTCAGAAAATGATACTGGCTCACCGGAAGTCCAGGTGGCCTTACTGACCGGTCGTATTCAATACCTTACCGACCATTTTAAAGCCCATAAAGGCGATCACCATTCGCGCCGCGGACTGTTGCACATGGTGCACCAGCGTCGCAGCCTGCTCGATTATCTGAAAAGAAAGGATATCGAGCGTTATCGCGACCTGATCAAGCGTCTCGGCTTGCGTCGTTAATTTATGTGTCTCGCTTCCCTTTTTTCGCCTTTCGCGAAAACCGGCTGCGCTCGACTGCGAAAAATTTAGGCTTCGCCATCTTGTTGCATCAGGACACGGCCTTCGCTCTGGTAGATGTAAAGTCTTCCGGAGCTTTCGTGCATCCGAATTTTACAGTTCATATAAACAGGAAATAGCCTCGTGCAAAAAATTACCAAGACCTTTCAGTACGGTGAACACCAAGTCACTCTGGAAACCGGGCAGATTGCCCGTCAGGCAAATGGAGCGGTAAAGGTATCCATGGGCGACACCGTTGTGCTGGTGACCGCCGTAGGCCGGAAAGAAGCCGATCCCGGTCGCCCGTTTTTTCCCTTAACGGTCAATTACCAGGAAAAATTTTACGCTGCGGGCCGCGTCCCTGGCGGATTTTTCAAGCGTGAAGGGCGTCCGACCGAGAAAGACACGCTGACCTGTCGCCTGATCGATCGCCCGATCCGGCCCTTGTTCCCCAAGGGGTTCATGAATGAAGTGCAGATTATCGCCACCTTGATGTCATCAAACCCGGACATTGACGGTGACATCCCAGCCCTGATCGGAACTTCAGCGGCCATCGCGCTCTCCGGTATGCCCTTTAACGGCCCGATCGGTGCAGCCCGTGTTGGTTTCATCGATGGTGAATACGTACTGAACCCGACTGCGACACAATTGAAAGAATCTAAACTGGATCTGGTGGTTGCCGGTACGGAAAACGCTGTGCTTATGGTTGAATCTGAAGCAGACCTGCTGTCGGAAGAGGTCATGCTGGGTGCGGTCACTTTCGGACATGAGGCCTTACGCACCGTGGTTCAGGCGGTACGCGAACTGGCTGAAGAAGTGGGTGTTGAATCCTGGAACTGGGTAGCACCTGCAGTGGATGAATCCCTGGCAGAGAAAGTTGCTGCAGCAGCCACCCAGAGCCTCACAGATGCTTACGCCATTGCCGACAAAATGCAGCGTCGTGATGCCATCAGTGCTGCAAAGCAGGCTGTCATCGGAGCGCTTTGTGACGATGAAGATGAAAATGCCCCTGCTGCAGGCGATGTCTCCAGTGCATTCTCCAAACTGGAGAAATCCCTGGTGCGTGAGCGCATTCTCTCTGGCAACCCGCGTATCGATGGCCGTGATTTGTCAACGGTGCGTCCGATCTCAGTGGAATGAGGCATATTGCCCCGTGCCCACGGTTCGGCCCTGTTTACCCGTGGCGAGACGCAGGCCATTGTGGCGACCACGCTGGGCACCGGGCGGGACGCACAGATCATTGATGCCGTGACTGGTGAGTACAAAGACCCATTCATGCTGCATTACAACTTCCCTCCGTTTTGTGTGGGAGAAACCGGCTTCATGAGTGGTCCCAAGCGTCGTGAGATTGGTCACGGGCGCCTGGCGCGCCGTGGTGTAGCCGCCGTGCTGCCGAATCAGGAAGATTTCCCATACGTACTGCGCGTGGTATCTGAAATCACTGAGTCCAACGGCTCCAGTTCCATGGCTTCGGTTTGTGGTACTTCCCTGTCGCTGATGGATGCGGGTGTGCCGGTCAAGGCGCCGGTGGCCGGTATTGCCATGGGCCTGATCAAGGAAGGTGACCGGTTTGCCGTGTTGTCCGATATCCTGGGCGACGAGGATCACCTCGGTGACATGGACTTCAAGGTGGCTGGCAGCGAAGAGGGCATTACCGCCCTGCAGATGGACATCAAGATTGAGGGCATCAACGAGGAAATTATGCAAATCGCCCTGGCTCAGGCCAAGGAAGGACGCAATTTCATCCTCGGCGAAATGAACAAGGTAATCAATTCACCGCGTTCTGAAATGTCCGAGTACGCTCCGCGCCTGATGACCATTAAGGTTCACCCCGACAAGATTCGCGATGTGATCGGCAAGGGTGGTGTCACCATTCGCTCCATCACCGAAGAAACCGGTTGTACCATCGATATCGCCGATGACGGCACCATCACCATCGCCTCTGTCAACAAGGAAGCGGCTGATGATGCGCGCAAGCGCATCGAGCAGATTACCGCCGATATCGAGCCGGGACAGGTGTTCCAGGGCAAGGTCATCAAGATCATGAACTTCGGCGCTTTCGTCACCCTGACCCCGGGCCGCGATGGCCTGGTGCATATCTCACAGCTCTCCGACGAGCGGGTTGAAAATGTCACCGACGTGGTCTCTGAAGGCCAGATGGTCAATGTCAAAGTGCTGGAAGTCGACAAGCAGGGGCGTATTCGTCTGAGCATGAAAGCGGTCACCGAAAACGACTGACCTTCGGCTTCACAGTGGTAATGGAGAAACGGCGCTCAATGAGCGCCGTTTATGCATCAGAGTACAGGAAGTGTTAAAGCTATACTTCCGGAATTCTGCATATATTGAACATGGCTTTAGGTCAGCATTGACCCTAAATAATCGCAACGGATTTGAGAACTGCTCCACCCCTTAAGCTCACCCGCGCGTTCTCTGATTTTAAGGGAATACTAAGAGAGGTGATTCCTTTGGTCCTTAAGATTCCCTTAAGATTTTTTTCCTAAACTGCAGTCTGGATAAAAGCCGTTTGCGTGCTGAAAAGAACTGGCGAATGAAACAGCTAAAAACAAGATTTGATAATAATTCATTAGAGCTATTACCAACAAAAGAAGCAGTACAGGGCGGCAAGACACAAAAGGATGCTCAGTATTTTGAAACCGTAATTATCGGCACGGGTTTTTCAGGGTTGCTCGCGGCTATACGTTTACAAAAAAAGAATCTCACTGATTTTGTGTTGTTAGAAAGAGGCTCTGACATAGGCGGAACCTGGCGGGACAACTCGTACCCTGGAGCCGAGGTAGATATTCCGACCGGCTTGTATTCTATTTCCTTTATTCCTTATAAATTCAAGAAAAGATATTCCCCACAAAGCGAGTTGCTCGAATATACGAACTATATCATTGATAAGTTTGACATAAGAAAACACACAAAAATAAACCAGACAGTCACGAAGCTAACTTATCATGAAGACAACTTTTTGTGGCATGTTGAGACAGCATCGGGTAAGAGGTATATCGCACGCTTTATTATCGATACCAGCGGTGTATTAGCAAACCCACATATTCCTGATATTGAGGGAGAAGACACGTTTCAAGGGGCAAAATTTCACACAGGACAGTGGGATCACAGTGTTTCTTACGAAGGAAAACGTGTTGGGGTTATTGGCTCGGGATGTTCAGGGGCTCAGGTCGTTCCAAGCATTGCAAGCAAGGTTGACAGATTAACATTATTTATGGGCAAGGCTCAGTGGATAATTCCACGTTCAGACAGAAATTTCAGTTCTGTAGAGCGTTTTATCAGATACCTGCCGGGAGTACGGCATCTCAACCGTTTTATCATTTTCGCTTATCATGAAGTGAGATTTATTGCGTTTCGCCGCTATCCATTGACTTCAAAGCTCAGTAAATTCATTAAAAATCTATACGCAAAAAATCTAAAAAAGAATCTTGAAAAATATATTGATGACGACAATTTGCGGCAACATATGATGCCGGATTATGAACTGGGCAGCAGACGAATCATACCGACAAATACTTTCCTTCCGGCCCTTGCACGAGAAAATGTTGATGTTGATATCAGCGGGATAGAACGCATCACACCTACAGGGATTAAAACAAAAGAAGGTAAAGACATACCTTTGGATATCATTGTCTATGCCACGGGATTTTATGCCTATTCAAACATGAAAAGGCACTCTCGTTTCAGGTGTATGGTATTGGTAGTCGAAATCTTAACAGTGAATGGGAAACAGAGGCTGTCTCTTATAAGGGCATTATCGTTTCAGGTTACCCTAACTATTTTAAAGTAAACGGTCCAAACACCGGCACAGGCCATAGTTCACAATTATGTTATATGGAGGCAATGACCCATTATACGGTTAAAGCTATTTGTGCAATAAAACGAGATAAAAGCATCAAAGCCATCGATGCTAAACACAATCTTCAGGATGAATACGTTGCAAAAATGAAACAAAATATGAAATTGACGGTTTGGCAAGATGGCAGTTGCAGAGCATTTTATAGAAAAAATATGACCGGTGAAGTCACCAGTCTGTCACCGGAACCAGTGGTCAAGTTTATCTTTTCACGTAAATGGTTTCGCTTGAGTGATTATAATTTATTAAAGTGATTCAGTGCTGGCGCGTCCCTGCGGGATGTCATCGTCCTGGTGCTGACTCGGGTTTGTCTAATGCGGTGTGCCGATGCTCATGCCGTCGGCGCTCAGGCCCGACATCACAGCCTCGGTACTGTCTTCTATGAGATGCCCGGTATTTGGATCGGGGGGATTACTCATTACCGGGCTCTGGCATCATCGGCAGCTTAAGCCCTTGCTCCCGTGCGCAATCAATCGCGGACTCATAACCCGCATCCGCATGACGCATCACGCCGGTGGCCGGGTCGTTCCACAGGACGCGCTCAATTCGCTTTGCGGCCGCATCGCTGCCATCACAGACAATGACCAGGCCGGCATGCTGGGCAAAGCCCATGCCCACGCCGCCGCCGTGGTGAAAGCTGACCCAGGTGGCGCCGCTGGCGGTATTTAGCAGGGCATTGAGCAGCGGCCAGTCGGAGACGGCATCGGAACCATCCTTCATTGCTTCTGTTTCACGGTTGGGGCTGGCGACGGAACCGGAATCGAGGTGGTCGCGGCCGATGACGACCGGTGCTTTCAGTTCACCGCTGGCAACCATCTCATTGAAGGCCAGTCCCAGGCGGTGGCGTTGACCCAGCCCCCCCCAGCAAATCCTTGAAGGCAGGCCCTGGAACTGAATACGTTCCCGGGCCATGTCCAGCCAGTTGTGCAGGTGGGTATCATCGGGAATCAGTTCTTTTACTTTTGCGTCGGTTTTGTAAATGTCTTCCGGGTCACCGGACAGCGCCGCCCAGCGGAACGGACCGATACCCCGGCAAAACAGGGGGCGCACATAGGCCGGTACGAAGCCGGGGAAGTCGAAGGCATTTTCCACGCCTTCCTCCAGGGCAATCTGGCGTATGTTGTTACCGTAATCAAAAGTGTTAACACCCATTTTTTGGAAGTCCAGCATGGCCCGGACGTGGATGGCCATGGATGCCCTGGCTGCCGCAGCAACCGCGGCTTGATCTGTCTCACGCTTTTCCTCCCACTCCGCCACGGTCCAGCCGATCGGCAGGTAGCCGTTAACCGGGTCATGGGCAGAGGTCTGGTCGGTCACCGCATCGGGTCTGATACCGCGCCTGACCATCTCGGGCAGAATTTCACCGGCATTGTCCAACAGTCCGATGGAGATGGGTTTGCCCGACTCCAGAGATTCATTGAGCATGGCCATGGCTTCATCCAGGTTGCTGGCCTTGCGGTCGATATAGCCCGTGCGCAGGCGGAAATCAATGCGGCTTTCCTGACATTCCACGGCAATCATCGAAGCGCCCGCCATGGTAGCGGCCAGTGGCTGGGCACCGCCCATTCCACCCAGTCCCGCGGTGAGTATCCACTTGCCGGACAGGTCACCGCCGTAGTGTTGACGGCCCATCTCCACGAAGGTTTCGTAGGTGCCCTGAACAATGCCCTGGCTGCCGATGTAGATCCAGGAACCGGCCGTCATCTGGCCGAACATCATCAGGCCTTTTTTATCCAGTTCGTTGAAGTGATCCCAGTTGGCCCAGTGCGGTACGAGGTTCGAGTTTGCGATCAGTACACGGGGCGCATCGGCATGCGTCTTGAAAACGCCCACGGGTTTGCCTGACTGCACCAACAGGGTTTCATCGTCTTCCAACTCTCTGAGCGTTTTGACGATCATGTCGTAACATTCCCAGTTGCGGGCGGCGCGGCCAATACCGCCGTAGATCACCAGCGCTTGAGGGTTCTCGGCCACATCGGGGTCGAGGTTGTTCATCAACATTCGCAAGGGGGCTTCGGTTAGCCAACTCTTGGCGGAGAGCTGGCTGCCGTGAGGCGCACGGATAACGCGGGTGGCGTCGAAACGACTGTCGGTCATGTTTTATTACCTGGCTAATGATTGCAGAAAATACTCTGCTACGAGAGTTTAACACCCTCCTAACCCCATACTTTGCATCCAGGCTCAGGCAGCCTGACAGACCGGTTCTATTTCACTGCACCGCCTCAAGCGGTTTGAAATCGTTGTTCACCAGGGGTGAAGTATCCCGCTGCTCCACGTGGCATTGCGTGCAGAAGTACCGCGATGGGGCAACGTGGTCCAGAGTCTTTCCCTTGCGATCTACGAAATGAGATTCGCCGACTCGGGTCGCACCTTTTTTCTCGTAGTTGTCCGGACCGTGGCAGCCGAGGCACTTGTTTTGATCCAGATTGATCTTGAGGTTCTGGCTCTTGTGGGGGATCAGCGGGGGTTGCTGAGAGAAAGTACGGGCTATAGGGTCACTTTTTCCTTTCCATGGTTTGGGCTCCGGTGTTGCCGAAGTCGCCTCAATGGCCGTCATACCGCGCAACGATTCCACATTTTCCTGGGATAGTGCCTGGCTGCTGTAAACCACTGTGCTCAGTGCCAGCGTGAGTATCATCACTAGTTTGCCATTCATATTCTGGCCTCCTTCTGCTTGAATTGTTCAGCTTTGAATTCAGTTGATGGGTTGATTCCGGCCTGTTCCGGCCCGAACGATTGCTTGTTGTTAAAACGTGTGCCGAAAGAAAATACTTCTTTTGAACACACATCGATACATCTGCCGCAATTGGTACAATTGGCTTCATTGATCAGTGGACCGGTGCCGTCTTTTTTGCCAAACAGGGCGGGGCGGATTACCTGCGGTTCCGGACATACATCAAAACAGTCCATGCACTTGTCGCAGGCGTCGCGCCCATCCGCACGAATGCGTAAGGGGCTATACTTTCCCAGCAGACTGTAAAAAGCACCCATCGGACACAGGTGGCCACACCATCCCCGGCGGCTGACAGCCAGATCGAACAGGAAGACGGCCAGTATTAACAACCAACTCGTACCCATGCCAAACAGCAGCCCACGTTGCAGCGTGGAAACCGGATTGACCAGTTCCCAGGCGGCGATACCGGTCAGCAGGGCAAGCAGCATGCTTGCGCCAAGCAGCCAGTAGCGGGTATTGGCCTGAATCCGGGTGTTCCCCCGCAGGCCAAGGCGATTACGCAGCCAGTGCGCGGTGTCGGTAACGACGTTGACCGGGCAGACCCAGGCACAATAGACGCGCCCGCCAACCAGGAAATAGAACCCGGTAACAATCAGTGCGCCGAGCAATGCCTGGGTGCCGAATTGGCGACCAGCGAGCCAGGACTGGATTAGGATGAAGGGATCTGTCAGCGGCAGCACACCCAGTGTCAGGCTGGAGTTGAGGCTGCCCTTGATCAGCCAGATGCCGGCCAGTGGCCCAAGCAGGAACAGTGCCAGCACAGCAAACTGGGACATCCTGCGCAACAACAGCCAGCGTTGCCTCAACCACCAGTTGCGCTGATTGTCCGTAGTTTTGGATAGCGTGCTCATGGCCGTTCCTTCGAGCCCTGGTTGAGGCTATCGAGCGGGTTTTCAGGGAAGGGCTCAGGCAGCTGTGTTTTATCCTGGATCAGGCCCACTCCCTCGTTGTCGTAACCAATGCCTTCGGGCAGGTTGTAGCGATGCCTGGGATCCGGCTTGACCAGGCTTTTATGGGCACGCTCCTTTTCTTCCCATCCCCAGCGGTAGTGTTCGGCAGACTGGCCCATGGCAATGTTTGCCGGCAGGACCTTGATCGCTGCCTCAGGCAGTACGCAGACCCGTTCACATTTACCGCAACCTGTGCAGGAATCAGAGTGCACGGTAGGAATAAACAGTGCGTGTTTTCCGCTGCGCTGATTGTGACGAAGTTCCAGCGTAATGGCTTCCCCGATCAGCGGACATTCCCGGTAGCAGACTTCGCAGCGCAAACCCTGAAAATTGAGACAGGTTTCCTGGTTGATCAGCGCCGCCAGGCCCATGCGTGCGTCATCAATATCGCCCAGATCCGGGTTGAGGGCGCCGGTGGGGCAAGCGGCAACGCAAGGGATGTCTTCACACATTTCACAGGGCACATCCCGGGCGGTGAAGTACGGTGTCCCAATGAGCACATCGTCACCGAGGGTAGCCAGTTTCAGCGTCCCGTAGGGGCAGTCGCGTACGCACAGGCCACAACGGACGCAGGTGCCCAGAAAGACATCTTCAGACCGAGCACCCGGTGGACGCAGCGCCTGCACTGGCAGCGCCGCCGATTTACTTGCATAGGCGCCCAGACCCAGTCCGGTCAGTAGAACCGCACAGCCAGTTTTTGCCGTATCGGACAGGAAACGGCGCCGATCCAATTTTTTTGGCGCTGCTCGACCCGCCGGTTTGCCCAGGCTGTCAGACATGATACAAAGTCGTCACTCAGACCGGTGTTACCTTCACTGCACACTTTTTATAGTCCGTCTCTTTGGAGATCGGACAAGTCGCATCCAGGGTCAGTTTGTTGGTCAACCTGCGTGCATCGAACCACGGCATGTAGATAAGGCCCGGAGGTGGACGGTTACGGCCACGTGTCTCGATCTGGGCGGTCAGGTCACCGCGCCGGCTTTCGATCTTCGCCACCATGCCTCGTTTCAGGCCACGTTTATTGGCATCGTCCGGGTGCATGTAGACCATGGCATCGGGCATTGCACGATAGAGTTCCGGGACGCGTTGCGTCATGGAACCTGAATGCCAGTGTTCCAGAACACGACCGGTGGAAAGCCACAGGTCAAACTGCTCATCCGGTGATTCGGCAGGGGGCTCATACGGCAGGGCGAAGATCAGCGCTTTGCCGTCCGGTTTGCCGTAAAATTCTACATCTTCTTTAACGTAGGGATCGTAGCCGGCCCGATAACGCCACAGAGTTTCCTTGCCGTTAATCACCGGCCAGCGCAGGCCTCGGGCCTTGTGGTAGCTGTCGAATTCGCCCAGTTCGTGACCCTTCTTGGGTCCTTCCACTCCGAACCGGCGGTATTCCTCAAACAGGCCTTTTTGCAGGTAGAAACCGAATTCCTTGCTTTCCTGGTTGTTATAGACATTGCCGCTCTCGTCGGTAACATCCTGCAGCGGGAATTTATCCACCTGGCCGTTGGTGTAGAGGACTTCATACAGTGTCTTACCGCGGTATTCCGGTTTTTTGGCAATCAGTTCTTCCGGCCAGACATCTTCCACAGTAAAGCGCTTGGAAAACTCCAGCAGTTGCCACAGGGCGGAATGAGACTCGCCGGGTGCATCTACCTGTTGCCGCCAAAATTGTGTACGACGTTCTGCATTGCCGTAGGCGCCTTCCTTTTCCACCCACATTGCAGTGGGCAGGATCAGGTCGGCCGCCTGTGCGGTGACGGTCGGGTAAGGATCCGAAACGATGATAAAATTGGCCGGGTTGCGATAGCCGGGGTAGGTCTCTTCATTCAGATTGGCGCCTGCCTGCATATTGTTGTTGCACATGACCCAGTAGGCATTTAGCTTGCCGTCCTTGAGCATGCGATTCTGCAGGACCGCATGATAGCCAGGCTTGCCGACGATGGTGCCTTCGGGCAATTTCCAGACTTTTTCGGCAAACGCGCGATGCTCCGCTTTTTTTACCACCAGGTCCGCGGGCAGGCGATGGGCAAAAGTACCTACTTCGCGTGCGGTACCACAGGCCGAAGGCTGGCCGGTCAGGGAGAACGGGCCATTACCCGGTTCGGAAATCTTGCCGGTCAGCAGATGAATGTTGTACACCAAGTTATTGGCCCAGGTTCCACGGGTGTGCTGGTTGAAGCCCATGGTCCAGTAAGACACAACTTTGATGTCTGGATCAGCGTAAAGCTCTGCCAGATCCTCGAGGTTTTTCTTGGGCACGCCACTGAGTTTGGAAACGTAGTCCAGGTCATAGGTTTCGACGAATTTCTTGTAGGCCTCGAAATCAATCGGTGATGAACCGCCCGCCTTGCCTGCATTGACAGCTTTCTGCTCACGCGGGTCTTCAGGTCTGAGACCATAGCCAATGTCGTCGTTGCCTTTGACGAATTTAACGTGCTTGCCAACAAATTCTTCGTTGACCCGGCCGCTTTTGATGATGTGGTGGGCAATGTAATTAAGAATCGCCAGGTCCGTTTGAGGTGTGAAGATAATGGCGTTGTCTGCAAGGTCGAAACTCCGATGTCTGAAAGTGGACAGCACGGCGACTTTGCATTTGTCGTGGGTCAGCCTCCGGTCGGTCAGACGCGACCACAGGATTGGGTGCATTTCAGCCATATTGGAGCCCCACAGGACAAAAGCGTCTGCATGCTCCAGGTCGTCATAACAACCCATCGGTTCATCTGCCCCGAAGGTGCGGATGAAGCCGGCCACGGCAGACGCCATGCAATGGCGCGCATTGGGTTCCAGGTTATTGCTGCGGAAACCTGCCTTGAGCAACTTGGAGGCGGCGTAGCCTTCCCAAACAGTCCACTGGCCGGAGCCGAACATACCGACCGAGGTCGGACCCTTGTCCTTCAGGGCTGCTTTCCATTTTTCGGCCATGATGTCAAACGCCTGATCCCAACTGACGGGTGTAAATTCACCTTCCTTGTGGTATTTCCCGTCCTTCATGCGCAGCAGCGGTGTGGTCAGGCGGTCTTTTCCATACTGGATCTTGGACAGAAAGTAGCCCTTGATACAGTTGAGTCCGCGGTTTACGGGCGCATCGGGATCACCCTGGGTGGCAACGATGTGACCGTCCTGTGTGCCGACCAGCACGCTGCAACCCGTGCCGCAGAAGCGGCATGGCGCCTTGTCCCAGCGGATATTATCTTTACCCGCTGCCAGGGCGGGTTTGAGGGCAGGGAGACTGATGCCTGCTGCTGTTGCTGCCGCTGTTGCTGCATTTGCCTTGATGAATTCACGCCTTGAGATGCTCATGCCGAGTCCTCCAAATGGGGTTCAAACTGATCGTCATATTGATAAATAAGGGTTGCCGACAGGATGCCGGGCTGGTTTTGAATGTCTGTAATCGTATCGGCTGCTTTGCGGTTGTTGACCGTATCAAGCACAACCACCAGTTTGCCTTCCTCGTTCTCGCCCAGAACCTCCGCATCCGGGATGGCGTTCAGCCGGGCGCGAACATCGGCCAGACTGGCTGGCTGGGTTTGGACAACGAGGCTACTGATGCATAAATGACTCATTGTGTTCTCCTGGTTGTTGGCTGCGTTGAGTCCCCCGGAAACGGGCAGGCTGAATGGATATGGCCTTGACCGGGCAAGTGGCGAAGCAGGCGCCACAACCCGTGCAGGCTGTCTCATCGATGGACAGCTTCACCCGTCCGCGCAGGGCAGGCCGTGACATAATCGCCTCGACTGCACAGTTCTCCACGCATCTCACGCAACTGGTTCCATTCACCGCCAGGCATTGCCTGGATATACTCGCGGTGAGTTGCCATGGCTTGCGGCTGTTGTCCTGGTGCAGCGCACCGCTTGGGCAGGCCGCAACACAGTCCCGACAAAATGTACATGCCCCCTGCGCGAAATTGACCTGGGGCAGTCCTCTTGCAGACAGTTGGAGAATATTTTGAGAGCAGGCTTTTACACAGTCGCCGCAACCGTCACAGGCAGCCGTAAATCGCACGGCGGTCCACGACCAGGGTGGATAAAGTGTGGGTTTGTCTCCTCGCCAGTCTCCACGCAGAAACTGGGCCCGTGAAATCATTGTCATATCGAAGTGAACTCACCATGGGTGGCTGCATAATCAAGCATAGAGTGCTTGTTATGTATGGCCTATGATGTATATCAATTTGGTGATGAGATTAAGGTAGATTAATAGCATCTTTTCAACAGAATATTTGGTCATACTCCCGCAACGATGTTCCCGGCGATACAATAGCCCTGCTCTGATCGAACCCGGAATACTCTGAATGCACGCAATCATCTTGGCCACAGGAATAGGCAGGCGTTTGGAGCAGCATTATATTGTGGGCTATGCAGCCGATACCTCTTGCAGGCAGAGGCATGTCATCGGCAGCGCTGAATGTACACTAGTTGGCCTGATGGTCATGGTGGGGATCGTTTCTGTCTGGTTTGCTGCACCGGGCGCATTTACAATGGGCGGCTGCGGTTGAGGTCAATGGCTTGCGCAATCGCTTGATGCGAGGAGAATCTGCATGGGAAACAACCGTTCCGAGAGAATGGAAAACCGGAAAGGGCTGGCGGGTCTGGTGGACCGCTTGCGTTACCATGAGGCGTCGCGCCAGGGTTTCGGTTTCCTGCTGGTACTGGTCTGTACTCTTTTCGCAGTACCCGGCGAAAGCCGGATTATCGCCGGTTTTGTGCTTGCCGCCATGGGGCAGGGCTGGCGGATTTATGCGGCAGGCGTAATCTACAAGAACACACAGCTGGCGACAACGGGTGCTTATTCATTGGTGCGCCACCCCCTCTATCTTGGCAATTTCCTGATTCTTGCCGGCTTTACGCTGGCCAGTGGCGACCTGATTGTCGCCCTGGTGGTATTGTTCTTTTTTCTCTTTTACTACCCCGCTGCCATCCGTTATGAGGACAGCAAACTTGAGCGTATATTTGGTGATGACTGGCGGGCCTGGAGCAGTAATATTCCGGCAATGTTTCCCAGCCGCCTTAAGTGGCGGGCAAATACTGAAACGGAATGGAATACGCGCCAGTCATTGATTCGACACGGTGAGTTGCTGTACTCCATTTACATGACGGGGTGTGCCATCTGGCTCTGGTATCAGGCCGTGGCATAGAAACAATAGGCTGAGAGGATCCAAAGATGAGATCAATCCTGCTGAATCCCGGGCCAGTGAGCCTGAGTGATAAGGTTCGAAAAGCAACGGTAAGCACCGACCTGTGCCACCGGGAACCCGATTTTTTTACTTTGCAGGACCGCTTGAGAAGCAAGCTGGTCGACGTTTATCACTGCGATCCGTTGGTGTGGACCGCGGTACTGCTGGGCGGTTCCGGAACCATGGCCGTGGAGGCAATGCTTTCTTCGCTGTTACCGCATGATGCCTGCCTGCTGGTGTTGGAAAACGGTGTCTATGGTGAGCGGATCAGTCGGATCGCGGCAATCCACGGTATCGAATACCAGGCGGCACCTCACCAGTGGATGGATGCTATCGATTTTGACCGGCTGTCCCGGCAAATGGAAAACGGCACTTTCAGCCACCTTGCTGCCGTGCATCATGAAACGACCACCGGCCGCCTGAACGATGTTTCCAGGCTCGCCGCTTTGTGTGAGGAGCACGGTGTTGGCCTGCTGCTGGATTCAGTATCCAGCTTCGGCGCCGAGGCTGTTCCGTTTGATTTTCCTGCGTTGCTGGCCTGCGCGGCAACCGCCAATAAATGTCTGCATGGCATTCCGGGGTTGAGCTTCGTGGTTTCCCGCCGCAGTGCTATCGAGAAAGCGGTGGAGCCTCCACGCAGCCTGTACCTGCATTTACCCCTGTGGGCAGATCAGCAGGATCGGGGATCAACCCCCTTTACGCCGCCCGTCAATGGCTTGCTGGCCCTGAACCAGGCATTGACTGAACTGCAGGAGCAGGGTGGATGGTCAGCGCGGCACGCCCGCTATCACCACCTGGCTGACCGGGTGGAGAGAGCCCTGGCTCGTTACGGTGTGGAAGCCATGCTGGAGCCCGGCGAGTCGTCCTGTGTTTTGCGCTCTTATCGCCTGCCACAGGACAGCGGTTACGCTGAAATTCATGATGGACTGAAACAGCGTGGTTTTGTTATTTATGCCGGGCAGGGCAAGCTGGCAAGTGAAATGTTTCGTATTTCCACCATGGGGGACATCACGGACTACGACATGGAACGCCTGTTGGCGGCACTGACCGCAGTGTTTGACGAGAGTGCAGCCCTTTAAATGGAAGCTACGCCGTGATTTCCAACAGGGTTAAATGGGAAAAGCTACAATATTCTCAATAATCATCTCTGCAATTTAAAAGGGGCAAACACAAGAGGAGAAAAATCATGAATTGGTACCTTGAAGTGCTTAAGAAATACGCAGACTTCAGCGGGAGAGCAAGACGGAAGGAATATTGGATGTTCGCCCTGTTCAATTTTATCATCGCCTTTGTACTTGGGTTCATTGAAGGACTTGTGGGTGGGCCAGGTTTCATTGGATTTATTTATGCTCTGGCGGTGATTATTCCCGGTATCGCAGTCTCGGTTCGCCGGCTTCACGACACCAATCGCAGTGGGTGGTGGTTGCTCATCCTGCTGGTTCCGATTGTTGGTATCATCGTCATTCTTGTGTTTATGGTGCAAGATAGCCAGGCTGGAGACAATCAGTATGGTGCCAATCCAAAGGCAGTCGCAGCGTAGGTAAGGCCCTGGAAAACAAAATCACGCGGTAGGAAAAAAAGTGTTTTGCAACCTCCGTGGTACTTTTTGCTGCCAGTGATTTGTAAGCCTGTATCTTGATGGAGAAACCTATAGTGGATGGTCAAAACCTGGAATATGCGGGATTTTGGATAAGGGTTGGGGCATCGTTGATTGACTCAGTGCTTATGCTGATTATTGTCATGCCCATTCTTCTGGTTATATACGGAAGATCCTATTGGATGAATGAGTTTTTAGTGCAGGGTTTCTGGGATGTCATGCTCAGCTATATTTTGCCGGCCGTTGCGGTCATCGTTTTTTGGGTATATCAATCAGCAACTCCCGGAAAGATGATGACGAACTTAACTATTGTCGATGCAAAAACGGGAGAAAAACCTTCTGCCAGGCAGTTTATTATTCGCTATCTTGGCTATTACGTTTCCATGTTCCCCCTTTTTCTGGGAATTATTTGGGTTGGCATTGACAGACGGAAACAGGGATGGCATGACAAGCTTGCCGGCACGGTGGTTATCAGAAATAGAAAAAGTGAGCCGCCCAGGTTCGAAAATCAGTCGTGAGTCCTGCTTCTGGGAATAGCTGAAAAATGGGCTGATAATACGGTATCCTTTCATTCGAGATCTTTATCTAAGTCCTTCAGGAGAGTGAGAAATGAGTAAAGTTGTAGAAGAAGTTACCTCGGCAAATGCTGATTATGTCGCTCATTTTGGTGATAAGGGCCAGTTGCAGATTCCTCCCACCAGGCAGTTTGCTATCCTGACCTGTATGGATGCCCGTCTGGACCCTGCAAAATATGCGGGTCTGGCTGAAGGTGATGCCCATGTCATTCGCAATGCAGGCGGCAGGGCGAGTGATGATGCCATTCGTTCACTGGTCATTTCCTACAAGTTACTTGGCACGAAAGAATGGTTCGTTATACATCACACTGAATGTGGAATGGAAACCTTCACCAATGAAGTGATGAGTGATTTATTGGCGGGTAGCCTGAAAACTGCCCGTGTCGATGAGTCGGGATGGCATGATTGCAATGCGGGTGGCGGAACAACAGATGGCCAGTTTGTCGAGTGGCTTACCATTGCAGATCCGCTCAAGAGTGTCGTAGCTGACGTTCAGCGAATCAGAAACAGCACGATGGTTCCGGGTGAAATACCCATCTACGGCTACATTTATGACTGTCAAACCGGAAGCCTGGTCGAGGTGCCCGAAGCAACAGAAGCAGGCCAGGCAAGCTAAAGCTAAAGCTATAGCAACAGGAGTAGCGGATGTCCGCTGTAGAAATTCGTCAAGCTGTAGTCGCTGATTCTGCTCTTATCCTCGGATTTATCACTGAGCTTGCCCGATATGAAAAAGCAGAGAGTGAAGTCATTGCAACAGAATCCGATATCAGGGACTCTCTGTTCTCCGAGTCATCAACGACCAGTGCCCTGATTTGTACTTTGGATGGTGAACCGGTTGGTTTTGCGGTCTACTTCTTTAATTACTCTACCTGGCTAGGCAAGCATGGTTTGTATCTTGAAGACTTGTATGTTTCTCCGGACTGCAGAGGCACTGGGATAGGAACGGCTATTCTGAAGCATCTGGCAAAAATTGCACTGAGCAAAAATTGCGGTCGTTTTGAATGGAGTGTTCTTGACTGGAATGAGCCGGCGATAAGGTTTTATCAGGCTATTGGCGCAAAACCGCAAGAAGAATGGCTTGGCTATCGATTAAGCGGCAAGGCGCTTGAAAGTTTTGCCAATAGCCAGTGATATATTCCGGGGCGAAGTAGATCACGATAGCCATGTCAGATGGCTGACCCTCCGTAGCTTGTGCTCACTCCTCCATGTGTTTGCTGTCTGATGAGCGAAAAGGATAATGAATATGGAGTGGGTTCTGTTGGTGATAGCCGGGTTATTTGAAGTCGTTTGGGCTGTGGCTCTTAAGCAGACCGATGGCTTCACAAGGTTTTGGCCTTCAGTTATCATGCTTTCGGCAATGGTGGCCAGTCTTGGTTTCCTTTCCTGTGCCCTGAAAGTAATCCCAATGGGTAGCGCTTATGCGATTTGGACAGGGATCGGTGCGGTGGGCGTGGTCATTGTCGGTATGATCTGGTTTAACGAAAGTACAGATTTAAAACGTATTGCATTTATTGGCCTTATCATTATCGGCATCCTGGGCTTGAAGTTCATAGGTTCAGGCTCAAGTTCTGCATAGCGACCAGCGTTGGAGCGACAATCAAACTTCTGCCGGTGTCGCATTGCCCGCCTGGCGGGCCAGTATTCAGCATCATTTCAAATACGGACATACAAGTATGGCCAGTGACCGTTTTAGTTCTCTTCCGATATCAAGGGCACAGCTTGTCAATCTGGAGTCGCTTGGCTACAAAAAAATGACGGCTGTGCAGGCACAGAGTTTACCGCACGTGCTGGAAGGCCGGGATATCATTGCCCAGGCCAAAACCGGCAGTGGAAAAACAGCAGCATTTGGCATCGGCCTGTTACACCAGATCAATCCAAAGTTTTTTGGCATCCAGGCGCTGGTGCTGTGCCCAACACGGGAACTGGCTGATCAGGTTGGAAAAGAACTTCGCCGCCTGGCCCGAAACACCGCCAATATCAAGCTGGTGTTGTTGTGTGGCGGCAAGCCATTTAGCCCGCAAAAGGCTTCTCTTGGGCATGGAGCGCATATTGTTGTCGGCACACCTGGACGGATTCAGGATCATTTGCGAAAAGGGACTTTGCGGCTTGATGGCCTGAAGACGCTGGTGTTGGATGAAGCTGACAGGATGTTGGATATGGGCTTTTCCGAGGTGATGGCCAGGATCATTGCCCAGACACCGAAAACACGTCAAACGCTCTTATTTTCCGCAACCTATCCGGAGCCCATAAAACGCATGTGCCGCTCGGTTCAACGGAATCCTGTGACGGTCACTACTGAGTCTGCGCACAAGCCCGGTGTCATTGAAGAATTGTTTTACCAGGTAAAAAGGCATGAGCGTAACAATACGCTGTTGGCGTTATTTGAGCACTATCAGCCCGATACTGCACTGCTGTTCTGCCACACAAAGAAACAGTGTGACGAAGTTGCCAGCTTTCTCCGCGAACGGCAGATCGAGGCGCTGGCGATTCACGGTGACCTGGATCAGCGTAAGCGCGACCAGGTACTGGTTCGCTTTGCCAACAACAGTTGTTCGGTTTTGGTTGCGACTGATGTCGCCGCCCGGGGATTGGACATCAAATCGTTGCAGGCAGTCATCAACTATGAGTTACCGCGTGATCCTGAAATTTATGTGCACCGCATTGGTCGCACCGGGAGGGCAGGGAAGAAGGGGATAGCCCTGAGTATTTTTACCGAGTCTGAACAGGTGCGTGTCAATGCGATCGGGCAGTTTCAAAACAAACCGGCTATTTATGATGTACACGAGTCTCTGGATCGACGGCCCGGGTTCAGCCTGCGTTCACCCATGGTTACCATCCAGATTGATGCGGGCCGAAAAAATAAAATTCGCCCCGGTGATCTGTTGGGGGCATTAACCGGAGACGCGGGTCTTCCCGGATCCCGGATTGGGAAGATTGATATTTTTGATCAGAGCAGTTATATCGCGATTGAACGGCGTTCTGTACGCAAGGTACTCAGTTACCTGGCTAACGGGAAGGTAAAAGGGCGCAGTGTCAGGGGGCGTAAAATCTGACTCAAATCGGCTCTCCCTCGCGACGATCGCTCAGGCCCGTCAGTCTTCTGGAATAATTCTTGAGATATATTGTAAATGATTGATGATAAGCCAGATAATATTTATCCTCCACGAGAGGAGAAGATCAATATTATTTCTCATGCCCTTGGTCTGCTGCTCAGCATTATCGGCTTCGTATTACTGGTCATTCATGCCAGCGTGCATGGAAACGTCTGGCATATTGTCAGTTTCGCCATTTTCGGAGCCAGTCTGATTTCTTTATACGCGGCTTCTACTTTTTACCACAGTGCTAAAAATCCGCTTGTACGACGCCGATTGCGTATCTTCGATCACGCGACCATTTATGTGCTCATTGCGGGAACCTATACGCCGTTTACGCTGGTCACGCTGAATGGCACAACGGGTTGGGTCATTTTTGGAATATCCTGGGGGCTGGCGCTTAGCGGCATCATTCTGAAACTGTTTTTTACCGGCAAATTCAATCTGGCCTCAACACTGATGTATGTATTCATGGGGTGGGTCATTATTTTTGCCATCAAGCCCCTGATTCATAATCTGTCGGCAGATGGCCTGTTTTGGCTGATTGCAGGCGGAGTGTCCTATACAACGGGTGCCGTTATCTACAGTATAGAAAGGATAAAATTCAACCACGCCATCTTTCACCTGTTTGTATTGCTGGGCAGTTTTAGCCATTTTATGTCGGTATATTTCTATGTTTTACCAAGCGAATAGGCTGCTGTGAACACGATCCGTCAGGATTGGAGGCGCCAGTTAGCTGTTATGTATCCCGGGTTTTCCACCGGCTATTGCACCCGCCACAGCCTTGCGGCACAATGCCGTTCCCGTGCCGGAATATAGATGTGCTTGAATTGCCCCGGAGCGGTTCAGTGGTGGCCCCTGTTGGCCCCCTCGCGACGATAAGTTGTGAACCCCGTCAGGCCCGGAAGGGAGCAGCGGCAGCAATGGACTCGGGCGCCGGGGTGTGGCGGACAGGGGTCGCCTCCATATGAGCCCACAGATGGCATCAGTCTCCCGGTGCTGGCTGGTATATTCGTGGGTCGGGTCTGTTATAGTTGAGGCTTCATGTATTCCTTAAACCGTAACCTTTTGTTTAATACTTTATGAGCTACCAGGTCCTGGCGCGGAAATGGCGCCCCAAATCATTTGATCAACTGGTTGGACAGGAACACGTATCACAGGCCCTTATCAATGGGTTAGATCAGGATCGTGTCCACCATGCTTTCCTGTTCACCGGCACGCGCGGGGTTGGCAAGACCACCATCGCGCGGATTCTGGCCAAGTGCCTCAATTGTGAAACCGGGGTCACTTCCCGGCCTTGCGGTGAGTGCTCCAGTTGCATTGATATCGATGAAGGCCGTTTTGTCGACATGATGGAAATTGATGCGGCCTCCCGCACCGGCGTGGATGACATGCGCGAGTTGCTGGAGTCAGTGCACTACACACCGACTCGCGGACGTTTCAAGGTGTATGTCATTGATGAGGTACACATGCTTTCAGGCCATAGCTTCAATGCTTTGCTGAAAACCCTGGAGGAGCCACCTCCGCATGTGAAGTTTGTACTGGCTACCACTGATCCACAGAAAATTCCGGTGACTATTCTGTCCCGCTGTCTGCGATTCAACCTGAGAAGATTGCTGCCGGAGCAAATCGCGGATTACCTGAAACTGATCGTTGAGTCCGAAGGTATAGAGGCCGAATTCATGGCCCTGGTGAGTATTTCACGGGCAGCAGACGGTAGCATGCGCGATGGTCTCAGCCTGTTGGATCAGGCCATCGCATTTGGCGGTGGCAAACTGACCATGTCCGATGTCAGGAATATGCTGGGCCTGGTGGATCACGCGCACGTGACGTCTATGATCAAGGCATTGGCCGCGGATGAAGCGGAGGACTTACTGGCCATTGTTAAAGAATTGGTTGCACAGTCCAGGGATCTGGAAAACGTGCTGCTCAGCCTGGCTGAAGCCCTGCACCGGGTCACCCTGGTGCAGTGTGTGCCGGGCTACCGCGACCCGGAGCGCAGCGATTGGGATTCCATTACGGAACTGGGTCAATTGATTTCAGCTGAAGATGCCCAGTTGTTCTACCAGATCGCCATCAAGGGTCGTGATGAACTCGGCTTGGCGCCCGATCCCCGCACCGGTCTCGAGATGACCCTGTTGCGCATGCTGGCATTCAGGCCGGTCTCTGCACAGTCCGGCGATTCCGGTACCGGTTCAGTAAAGGGGGCCGGGCCGGGCGCTCCGCAAGCCAGGCAGTCGCTATCAGTCAAGCAGCCGCCACCGGTCAGGCCGGCTGCAGTCAAGACAGCAACACGATCAAATGATCAGCAGGAGACAGACGGGCCGTATGAAACTGAGCTGTTTTCTTCACCCTGCAGCATGCCGCCGGTGGATCCTCCGCCTCAGGCCAGTACAAGCTCCCCTGCAGATGCTGAGTGGATGTCATTGCAGACAGAGTTAGAAATCAGTGGTCAAGTGCGCGAATTGGCGCGCAACGTGCACCTGAAGTCCCGCGATGATGAGCGCTGGGATTTCGTGATTACACAGTCGCTCAAACACCTGGGTTCCCAAAGCTGCATCAATCAACTGGGCCGGGCGATCAGCCAGAAAGTAGGCCATACGGTAGCTGTCAATCTGATCAACAGTGACACCACAGAGCTCATTACTGCGGCAGAACGGGATCGGCACCAGAATCTTCAAAACATGAATGAAGCCGAAAAAGCCATCAACGATGATCCAACCGTCAAGGCATTGAAAGAACAACTGGGTGCACACATTGTCGAAGATTCGATTCAACCTCTTCAATGAGATTCCAGGACTCCAATTCAAATTTATTTAGAGGTAGAAAATGAAAGGTAAGCTCGCAGGCTTGATGCAACAAGCCCAGAAAATGCAGGAAGAAATGCAAAAAACCCAGGAAGAACTGGCCCGGATGGAAGTGTCCGGTGAGGCCGGTGGCGGCCTGGTAAAGGTCACTATGTCAGGCAAACATGCCGTGCGCAGGATCCAGATCGATCCTTCACTGCTGGATGATCGCGAAATGCTTGAAGATATTGTGACTGCAGCAGTCAATGATGCCGTGAACCGGGTTGCTGAGAATATGCAGGAACGTATGTCGGAAATGACCGCCGGTATCCCGCTGCCTCCGGGCATAAAACTGCCCTTTTGAATGTGTCCGCATATGGCGCCAGTATCCGGGAGACCGGCACCATATGCGCGCTGGCCCTTCGATCACGCTAGTCGAGTTTATGTATGAGTGATAATTCGCTTCTTGAGCAGTTGGTGGAAGCGTTGCGCTGCCTTCCGGGCGTGGGCCCCAAGTCGGCGCAGAGAATGGCATTACACTTGTTGGAGCGTGACCGGGACGGGGGTAAGCACCTGTCCACTGTACTGGAAGAGGCAATGGAGCGAATTGGCCGTTGCCGGGACTGCCGGGATCTGACGGAAAACGAGATCTGCCGCATTTGTTCCAATGAACGGCGTGACCCATCCTTGTTGTGTATCGTGGAATCTCCCAGTGACGTCATCGCCATTGAGAACGCCACCGGCTACCAGGGCCGCTATTTTGTTTTGTTGGGGCGTTTGTCCCCGCTCGACGGTATTGGTCCGGCCGATCTGGGCCTGGAAGAACTGGCCGAGCGCCTGAAAGACCATCCCCCCGGGAAATGATCATTGCAACCAATCCGACCGTTGAGGGCGAGGCAACTGCATTCTACCTGCAGCGTATGGCGCAAAAACACGACATAGCTATCAGCCGCATCGCTCACGGTGTTCCACTGGGCGGGGAGCTCGAGTACACCGACCAATCCACCATTGCCCACGCATTTGCAAGCCGGCAGGAAGTGTA
The DNA here is from genome assembly GCA_024279945.1 of Gammaproteobacteria bacterium. Classification (GTDB taxonomy): domain Bacteria; phylum Pseudomonadota; class Gammaproteobacteria; order Xanthomonadales; family SZUA-36; genus JAJRRA01. The sequence continues at coordinate 186,632 of JAJRRA010000048.1, read as the reverse complement.
ACCCCTGAAATGGAGTCTTCATTTCTCTGGCACGACTACGAAACCTTCGGCGCCCGGCCGATGGCGGACCGGCCATCACAGTTTGCGGCACAAAGAACCGATGCTGACCTTAATTGCATCGGTGACCCGGTAGTCTGGTACTGTTCACCGGCAGATGATGTACTGCCTCATCCCATGGCCTGCCTGATCACCGGTATCACGCCCCAGGAAGCACGCCAAAAGGGTGAGACTGAAGCCAGGTTCGCACAGCATATCCTGGACGAGATGATGCAGCCAGGTACCTGCAGCGCGGGTTACAACAGTATTCGTTTTGACGATACGGTCACGCGGAACCTTCTCTACCGCAACCTGTATGATCCCTATGAGCGTGAGTACAAAAATGGTAATAGCCGCTGGGATCTGATTGATCTCGCTCGTATGTACTATGCTCTGCGCCCGGAGAACATTCACTGGCCGATGCACGAGCCCGGTAAACCCAGTTTCCGTCTTGAGGATCTGAGTGCAGCGAACCAACTAGCTCATGAAGGTGCGCACGATGCACTGGCGGACGTGCGCGCCACTATCGATCTCGCACGCTTGCTGAGGAAAACCCAGCCACGCCTGTTTGAATGGGGGCTGAGTCTGCGCAATCAGAAGCAGGTTATGAAACTGCTGGACCCGGTGGAGCCCAGGCCACTTCTGCACACGTCTTCGAAGATACCGGCAAACCGTGGCTGTACTTCCCTGGTGTTGCCACTTGCCGTGATACCTGGTCGACCCAAGTCAGTTATTGTGTTTGACCTGATGGCCGATCCGGCCCCGCTTATAGAGCAGCCTGCTGAAGTGATTCACGACCTGGTGTTTACACCGGCTGCAGATATGCCCGAAGGTATCGAGAGACTACCGCTGAAGGCTGTCCACAGTAATCACGTACCCATGCTTGCACCGGCTGCTACGCTCAAGGGTGTCGATCTGCAGCGCATCCAATTGGACCCGGATTTGTGTCGCCGGCATGCGCGTCGCCTGGTCGCGTCCCTGGCGTTGGTCCGGCATAAAGTTGCAGAAGTTTTCTCGGCCTCAAACACAGATGGTTCGGCAACGAACGATCCAGATCTTATGCTCTACAGTGGCGGGTTTTTCTCACAGGCCGACCGGCACTTGATGAAAAAAATTCGCGAAGTGCCTGCGGACAAACTGGGTGTCCATTTGTGGTCATTCCAGGACCAGCGCCTGCCCCTGATGTTGTTCCGTTACCGGGCAAGGAACTACCCCGATACGCTTTCAATGGAAGAGGCAGAGGTGTGGAATAAGGACCGCAAAGCCAGGTTGATTGATGCGCAGGATTCGGTGCATTTTACCCTGCAGGAATTCAGGCATGAAATGGCCAGGGCAAGGGAACTGAAGCGCGATGAGCCACAGGCACAAAGTATTCTGGATCAACTGGAAGCCTGGGTCTTGGAAATCGGCCTGGAAAATCTGTAAGAGCCCGCTTGCGGGCGATTATTACGAAGCCAATTCGCCCGCAAGCGGGCTCTTACAGAAGTTCTAATTGATGCAATTAATTGAAACTAATTTTGCCTGTCACAAGGATTTATTCAATGAGTTACGGCGACTTCCTCGATTGGTTTCGAATTATTTATACACAAGTGACTGATTGTTTTTGCGGCCCATTTTCGGCATAAATTCATTCGCATCGCCTGAATTAGAAAAATTCTAAGATATTGAAAATAAAGGTTTATTTATATATGATCAATTTTTGATCAAACAGGAGCGACTCGTACGCTGTCTGTGGCGCCGGGACTTTCCTCACAGGCTTATCCACAAGCTTTGTGGATAAGTTTTCAGGCCACATTCAGAGACAGTTGGAGCTCGTTTGAAGGTCTGCTGATCAAGATTTTTCGGCGCTGCGCAGACCGCTTCAGGCGGCGTCTGGCAGATGGGGATACAAATTCAACGTGAGTACCATCGGAAAACTGCAACATCCAGATTTCCCGTACACTTTCACCCGCTTCCGTTACCGCCACAATCCCGCTAATCGTCTTGCCAATCAGATCCTGGTTTGCTTTCATTTTATACACCCTTTGAGAGTATTCGTAATTGCCTGTGCATATTGAAACCCAGCTTGTTCTCAAAACTTGAGAGAGTCGTTTTCCTACACAAACTCAAGGAGAATTCGACTGCCCGGGTTTTCCAATACCGCTTACTCTGATCCCTGCAATTGGAAGGGGCCCATTTATGGGCAATCAGATCGATAAATACAGACACAGGGAGACCGACATGAAATTTTTACTTACATTACTCGCCACCGGCATACTGGCATCCTCGGCCTGGGCCGCGGAGCCGGTAAATATCAATACTGCCTCGGCGGAGGAAATAGCCGAGAACCTCAATGGTGTTGGTCTCAGCAAAGCAGCTCTGATCATCGAGTACCGCGAAGCCAACGGCCCATTCACTCACCTTGATGAACTGGTTAATGTGAAGGGTATCGGTGTCCGCACTCTGGACAGGAACAAGGATGTGATTCTCCTGCAGGCTGCTGGAGAACAAGTTGATCATTGATCTGGCATGACGGCATGGAACCCGGGCGGATATCTCTGCCCGGGCTTCCATCCGAATGTCCACAGGGTTGTGGGTTGTTACATTTTTTCCAGGGTTTCACTGGCGTCCAGCCATTCCCACTCCAGGGTTTCCAGTGAAGATTTTATTGCACCCTGCTGCTTTATAAGCCCGGTCATTTCATCCTTCCGGGTGGGGTTGGAGTACAGTGTTTCATCACTTAGCTGCTTTTCCAGTATTTCAAGTTCCATGCGCCTGGTGGCCATCAGTTGCTCAATATTGCGTACGCGGTCAAGCAGGGGTTTCAGGCGTTGCCTGCGCTGAGCTTCCAATTGCCTGGTCTGTTTTTTACCGGGTAGTTTTTTCGTATTCTTTGTCCTGGCTCGGGTTGATGCGGCGCCTGGCAGGATCTGTTGCTCTTTCAGCCATGCGGGGTAGTCATCGAGAGTCCGCCTAAAGCGTTGAACGCTTCCACTGTGCACGACCAGGAGTTCATCACACACACTGCGCAGCAAATGCCGGTCATGGGAGATCACCACGAGGGCACCGCTGTACTCGACCAGGGCAACACTGAGTGCCTGGCGCATCTCCAGGTCCAGATGGTTGGTGGGTTCATCGAGCAGCAGGAGGTTCGGTTGCTGGCGAATAATCAGGGCCAGCACCAGGCGAGCTTTCTCTCCCCCGGAAAATGGAGCGATCGGTTCGCAGACCATGTCGCCGCCAAAGCCGAATCTGCCGAGGAAATTACGCAAGTCTGCTTCACGTTCACCCGGAGAACGCTCGCGCAGATGATCTATCGGACTGTTTTCAGGGTTCAGTTGATCCAGTTGGTGCTGGGCAAAATAGCTGATTTTTGTTTCCTTGCTCACCAGCCTTTCGCCCCGGAGCAGTGTGCTGCCATCGGCCAGGGCCTTAATCAGGGTGGATTTTCCCGCACCGTTTACACCCAAAAGACCCATGCGGTCACCGGCAACCAGGCTTAGCCTGATATCGCTGAGCACCGGGTCTCCATAGCCGAGTTCAGCATCCTCCAGCTTCAGCAGGTGTTGAGGCTGCTTTTTTGGCTCCATAAAATGGAAATGGAAGGGAGAATCCACGTGTGCAGCCGCGATAAGCGTCATTCGTTCGAGCATTTTCAGGCGGCTCTGTGCCTGACGGGCCTTGGACGCTTTGTAGCGAAAGCGATCCACATAGGCCTGGATGTGCCGGATCTCTTTTTGCTGGCGCTGATACATGGCCTGCTGTTGCGCCAACTGCTCACTTCGCTGATTCTCAAACTGGCTGTAGTTGCCGGCGTAGAGCAGTATTTTTCGATTTTCAATGTGGGCGATGCGGGTACAGACCCCATCGAGAAAATCACGATCATGGGAAATTAGTAGAAGAATACCCCGATAGCGCTTCAGCCAGTGCTCCAGCCACAGGATGGCCGGCAGGTCGAGATGGTTGGTTGGTTCATCCAGTAGCAGAATATCTGAGCGGCACATCAGTGATTGCGCCAGGTTCAGGCGCATACGCCAGCCACCGGAAAACTCCCTGACCGGCTTCAGGAAACTGTCATCGGAGAAACCCAGTCCGGCCAGCAGGCGTGCAGCGCGGGCTTCAGCGGTAAACCCATCTATTGTTTCCAGCTTTTCATAGAGAACGTGCAAGTCATCACCCGCCTCATTCTGTTCTTTTGCCGTGGCCTCCCGGGCTGCAATCGCAAGCTGGATTTTCCGCAATTCATGATCACCGTCCAGTACGAAGCTCAGGGCTGATTCACTTGAATTGGGGCTTTCCTGGGAGACGTGGGCGATCTCATCGGCGGCGTTGACGCGCAGATCGCCACTATCGGGTTCCAGATCGCCCCGTATCAATGAAAACAGGGAGGATTTACCGCTGCCGTTGGCGCCTATCACACCCAGGCGTTGTCCCGCATGTACCTGGAAGGCAGCATTTTCAAAAAGCAGTTTGCGCCCGCGACGCAGACTGACCTGATTCAGACTCAACATGGTTCCAGCGGTTTTCTATATTCGTTGACGGGAGGACATTATACCCTTCCATTGTTCTGTTTTTGGTGGGGTTGGTTTGATTTCCAAAAGTTTAAGGGACATTATGCGTTGCACCACAGCGGGTTCATGTCCCGGGAGAACAATGTCGAAAAATAATTCAGATATTCACCGAGCCGGTGGCTCTGGAAGCGGTGAGGATAATGAGCCACTTCCTTTCGTCGCTCCCTGCAACGAGCTCGCACTGAACGCACCATTGAAGTGGCTGAGAGGGGGCTGGGAAGATTACAAAAAAGCACCGGGTTTGAGCCTGGCATGGGGGCTGTTTTTCTGGCTCCTGTCATCCGTCATTGCTTTCGCTTCCTGGAAACTGGGTGGCTGGGTATTGCTGCTCAGTATGTTGTCCGGTTTTATTTTCGTGGCGCCACTGTCGGCATTCGCTTTGTACTCGGTTAGCAGGCAGTTGTGCCTGGGAAACAAACCTACATTGAAGCAAACGCTGATTGCAGCGCGAGAACCTTTTAGCAATGCGTTGGTTTTCGCGATTATATTGCTGCTGATTTTCCTGCTGTGGGCAAGGGCGGGAAGCATGATCCCCGTTTTTTTTCCGTCCAACAGTGATGCCAAACTGTTAGATTTCCTGATTTTTCTGGGTATCGGTTCCCTTGTGGGGTCGCTATTTGCGACCTTTACTTTCTCCGCCAGTGTGTTCGCCCTGCCTTTCATCGCCAACCGCCATGTGGACCCGGTCACTGCGGTAGTTTCCAGCATCAACGCGGTGCTGAGAAACCGGTGGACTATGCTGGTCTGGGCACTCTTGCTGGCTTTCTTTACTGCCATTGGCATACTGACCGGATTACTCGGTTTCATTTTCATCATCCCCTGGCTGGGGTATGCAACCTGGCATGGTTATCGCGATGCTCTGAACGTGACACAGTGGCCGTCGCTGCCCCGCATGGAGTAAGCTACCGAGTCAGCCTGGGATTGGAAAAATAATGAAAAAAGATCTGATCGATCATTCACATCGCCCATCCAAATTGTTGTTGCTGCTGGAAAGCAGGGCGGTATACGATGCAGCAGCCATGGTCCCAATGTTGGGCCTTAAGCGGTTTTTACCCCAGGGTGACATGCACCCGGTTCTCGTGCTCCCCGGATTCCTGACCAGTTCCTATTCGACCCGGCCTTTACGAAAGTATCTGGCAGGTATCGGTTACCGGGCCCATCGGTGGAAACTGGGCTACAACATGGGATACAGCTTCAAGCTGCACTATGGCATCCGGGACCGGATTAGCGAATTGGCCGATCGTTACGGCAAAAAGGTTAGCCTGGTCGGCTGGAGTCTTGGGGGAGTCTATGCACGCGAACTTGCGCGTGAAATGCCGAATATTGTGCGCCAGGTGGTCACTATGGGCAGCCCATTTCGCGGGCACCCGAGTTCCAGCAATATCCAGGGGATTTTCAATATGTTCAGTGAAGTCCCGTATGAAGAAATGCCGGCATCGTTCCTGCAGCATATGGCGCACCCCCCACCGGTTCCCACGACTGCACTTTATTCTCGGGGGGATGGTGTCGTCGCCTGGCAGTCCACCGTTGAGCTTTCCAGCCGTTATGATGTTGAAAATATCCACGTAGGTGGTGCTCACCTGGGGCTTGGCTTCAATCCTCGGGTTCTGGTCGCCCTGGCCGATCGCCTGGCTCAGCCGGAGGGGCAGTGGCGCCCGTTCAAACCCTCATTCTGGATGAAACCACTGTTCTACAACTGGTATCCCGACTGGCTGGTGCACGGCGAGGAAAACCCGCTAGGAGACTGTCGGATTTAACATGATCTGTTGCGTAAGAAACTGGAACCCCTTGAGATTAGTCGTGTTGCCTGCCTGTGTGCAGGACCTTCATCTGCCGGGAGCAGATGATGAGCGCACAGGGATGTCTCGAGCGCGTCCTGCACACAGGCAGGCAACACAGCTAATCAAGTAAAGCCTGATTTCTATGAATCCTTTTCTATGAAATTTCAGCAAAACTGCGATCAAACACCTCCAGCAGTTGATCGATCTGCCCGGCACTGATCGTCAGTGGTGGCGCAAGCCTGACCACGTTGCCCATCAGCCCGCCTTTACCAACCAGTACCCCTTTCTCACAGCATTTGTCCATGAATAATGCAGTCTTCTCTGTAGCGTATTGTTTGCTGTCGCGGTCTTCGACCAACTCCATCCCTAACAAGAGGCCACGCCCCCTGACATCTCCGATTAAGTGGTGATGCTTCATCAGTTCGCGTAAACCGTTTTCAAGGCGTTGCCCCATGGCAACTGCGTTGACGCTGAGTTTCTCCTCGGCAATCACCTCCATGGTGGCCCGGGCCTGCGCTGTCTGCATGGGATCACCGCCGAAGGTATTGAAATATAACTTGCCTGCAAAGGCCGCCGCATCTTCGGACTTCATCAGCACGGCTCCAATAGCGGCGCCGTTGCCAAAGCCTTTGGCCATAGTGACCATGTCGGCATCTATGCCCAGTTCTTTTGACAGCAGGAATTCATTCCCGCAACGGCCGGCCCCGGTCTGGACTTCATCTGAAATATAGCGGCCACCGTAGTTGTGAACGATCTTCGTCACACGGTGAAAATATTCAGCCGGCGGGTCAATGAGACCGCCAATCCCCATGACCGGCTCGACGATCATCGCGGCAATTTTACCGTGTGTGGATGTCTGGATAGTCGTCTCCACGTTGGTGGCACACTCCAGGTCGCAGCTTTCCCGTTTTTGCTTAAAAGGACAGCGGTAGCAGTTGGGTTCCATGGCACTGGTGGTGGCTGCACCCGGTTGTGCGCGGTAGCGCCAGCTTTGATGGCCACACTGAGCAAGTGTTGCTGCCGTGCCGCCATGATAGCCATGGCGCAGATTGATCACGATAGTTTCGCCGGTGGATTGGCGGGCAGCCATCAGGGCCATCTCATTGGCTTCGGAACCGGAGTTGGTAAACGAGGCCACATCGAGTCCCAGGGGTGCGACCGCAACCAGGGCTTCGGCCAGTTCAACCACATGACGTGAGAGGTACAACAGGCTGGTGTGCTGAATTTCGTCATCTTCCAGCATCTGCATCAGTTTTTGTTTGATCTTCGGGTGGTTGTGGCCGGCTGAAATACAGACGATGCCGCCTATAGCGTCCAGATAACGGCGTCCCTGCTCATCCCAGACATACACACCTCGGGCCTTTACCAGTTGCAGGGCTTTGCTGTGGTAGTGGTGCGCATTGGGCAGAAAGTGGCGGGCCCGTGAAGCCAGCAGTGCGGAATTCTGTGAATAAGAAGGTGTGGGTGCAGGCTTTTGGGGCTTGATATTGTTTGACATACGCTGACTCCGGAGTACTTCTAGTATCCTGGGTTGAACGGTTTGCGCGGCAGGTATTTTCCAAAGCCCTCATCGACGCAGGAGAGGCCATCGTCCACTGTGACCGCGCCGCGCAGGATGGTCGTTCGGCATTTTCCCTGGACCTCCCAGCCTTCGTAGGCCGAATAGTCCACCATCATGTGGTGTGTATCGGCGGAAATGGTGTGCCTGACCTCCGGGTCGAAGATGATGATGTCCGCATCAGATCCCACCGCGATGGTTCCCTTGCGCGGGAACAGTCCAAAGATTTTTGCGGCGGCGGTTGAGGTAATGTCGACAAACTTGTTCAGAGAAATACGGCCCTGCTGTACACCTTCCGAGTGCATCAGTTCGACCCGGTGTTCGATACCGGGCGCACCGTTGGGGATTTTGGAAAAATCATCGATACCCATCGCTTTTTGATCGGTGCAAAACGGACAGTGATCGGTGGCAACGTGTTGCACCAGGTTCTGGTTGATTGCGGCCCACAGTGCGTCCTGGTCCTTTGGTTTGCGCAACGGGGGGCTCATGACGACTTTGGCGCCCTCGAATCCGTCCTGGAAATAGCGTGAATCATCCAGTAGCAGGTACTGCACACAGGTTTCTGCATGTACTTTCTGCTTACGCAGAGTCGCTGTTTTGACGCGGGCGAGCGATTCTTCACAGCTCATGTGAACAATGTATAACGGACATTCCGCCTGGTAGGCCAGATCGATCACCCGGCCACTGGCTTCTGCTTCACAGATGGGCGGGCGCGAAAGTACATGGTAACGGGGTTCGGTTTTTCCCTCGGCCAGGAATTTCTGCACCAGGGAATCAATCATATCGCCATTTTCGGCATGCGTGGTGATGATACCGCCGTGCTTGACGAGTTCCTTCATCAGTTCAAACATCTGGCGATCATCGATCATCAGTGCGCCCTTGTAGGCCATGAAGGTTTTGAAAGAATTGATGCCGAATTCGTTGATGATACGGGGGATTTCCTTGCGGGTCTCCTGGTTAAAATCCGTTACCGCGCAGTGGAAAGCGTAGTCGCTTACCGCGTGACCATCCGCCTTGCTGTGCCACTCCCGAATCGCCGATTCCAGGCTTTCACCCTGAGTCTGGATGGCGAAATCCACAATTGTTGTAGTGCCCCCGTACAAGCCGGCCAGAGTGCCCGTGTGGAAGGTGTCGCTGGCGAAGGTTCCCATGAAGGGCAGTTCCATGTGAGTGTGGGCATCGATACCACCGGGAAACAGATAACAGCCATGGGCATCAATGGTGCGGTCGGCACGCTCATTCATTGTTGCGGCTATGGCGGACACTTTTTCGTCCTGGATATAGACATCTGCCCGGTAATGGTCGGTCGCCGTTACGACCGTTCCGTTCCTGATCAGCAAGCTGCTCATTCGTATTCTCTCCAATGCTGTTGGAATAGGGGCTGTGAATCAGGGTACAACTTGCTCAAACTGAATGGTACCCTGAGAATCACAACGAAAGGCGTACTTTAAACATAGCAGGTGAGGGCGAATGAAGCATTATGGCTGAGGTGAGAGAAATACGGCTGGAACCGTCATGGAAAGCACGATTGGCGGAAGAGTTTGAACAGCCCTATATGCTGGACCTGCGGCGCTTCCTGGTCGACAGGAAAAAAAACGGGGCAGTGGTTTACCCGCCGGGCGAACAGATTTTTAATGCGATGGATTCAACGCCATTCGACACGGTTAAAGTCGTCATTCTCGGTCAGGATCCCTACCATGGTCCCGGACAGGCTCACGGCCTGTGTTTTTCGGTCATGGAGGGTGTGGCTGTTCCACCATCCCTGGTCAACATCTATAAAGAAATGGAACAGGATCTGGGCATCCGTCCCCCGTCCGGCGGTAATCTGCAACACTGGGCCAGTCAGGGTGTGCTGCTGCTCAATGCGGTGCTCACGGTCGAGCGGGGGAAGGCCGGCGCTCATCAGGGCAAAGGCTGGGAGCGTTTTACCGACCGTATCGTAAGCGAACTGAATGAAGGCCGTGATGGCCTGGTCTTCATGCTCTGGGGCAGTTATGCGATGAAAAAGGGCAGCCAGATCGATCGCGACCGCCACCTGGTCCTGACCGCGCCTCACCCGTCACCATTGTCAGCGCATCGTGGTTTTTTGGTTGTCGCCACTTTTCAAAGGCCAATACCTGGCTGCAACAGCACGGCCAACAGCCGGTTAACTGGTTGTAAGTCGCCCCCCGTCATTCTGGATGCGATTGCGTCTATCCGCAATGACGGGGGGCTGTGTTCTAGTCACTAAAAACTTGCAAGGCTTCGTCAACGGGTATCCAGTCAACGTGTGAGTCATAGAAAGCATGGGCCTGGGGTTTACGGTCGATGGGCCCGTCAAGGCAGGCGAGCGCCACATGCATTTCACCGGCCCAACGGCTTGACTTGAACAGCATGCTGCTACCACAACTGCCACAGAAACCACGTTTTGCTTCAGGTGAGGATTGGTACCATTTGAGTTGCCCCCCGTCCCTCAATAGCGTGAAATGATCATTCTCAAAACCCACCCAGGTGACGTAGCCGGCGCCATGCTCACGTTGGCACATGCTGCAGTGGCAATGTGCACACCATTTGCTGGGCAAGGTGACGGAAAACCGGACGGCTCCACAAAGGCAGCCACCTTCGACTTTCACTTGCGACTGTTTTTTTGTACTCATGATTTGCTCACTAATTCATCAGAATGTAGGCAGCCAGCCTGGCCCATATAAAAATGAGGACCAGGCAACTTGCCGCGTAGGCAGCGAAACGGTGCATGACCCGGTTGTAGGTGCAATGAACCAGGCTGTGTACATAGCGCAATGCCACGTAGCTCCAGGCCAGTTGCACCAGGAGTTGATCCTGGATCATCAATATCAGCGCCAGCAATACCACAACATAGAACAGAACCGGCATTTCGAACAGGTTTTTCAGGTTGTCTGCCGGGGCGCAGGAGTCTGTCAGCAGTGTTTGACCGTGCGCCCTGCTGTCGAGGTTCTGCGGATTGATGGATTTTCTTTTCATCTCACCAATGCGCGTGACGTACATGTAAACCCAGACCAGGAAAGTGAGAAGAACCAGGGCCAGGAGGGGGACGAGCAGGGGTTTGTAAAACATGGGTTTACCTTATGTGTGCTGACAGGCTCATCTTAGCGCCTGTTAACAGGCGCTGGCAAAACCATGACACATCCACCTCAATGGATTCAATATACCCTGCGTTTATCGTAAGTGGAATATCGGCTGTAACGACGGGCCAGAGGCTCCGGCTTATCGAACAGGGCAGCATCGATGATGGACCACAAGTGGATAACCCAGCCCAACAGGATCAGCCAAAGCAGTGCTGATAACAGGAACATGAATCCGGCCAGCACCCAGCGGCCCTGTAACAACTGCCCCAGGCCCGGTATGAAAAAACTGGCCAGCGCAGCTAAAACGTTTCCGCAACTTCCACTTCCCATAATTTCCTCCTTATGTTTTATCTATAAACATGCAGGATTCGTGCCAGTCACTGTAAGAGGCCGCTTGCGGCCGACCTGTAGAGCCTGTCTCTATCGGCCGCAAGCGGCCTCTTACGGGTAAAGCGGCCAACTCACAGGCTGTGGCATAGGCGAGAGACACTAATCCGTGGTGGAATTGGCCAAAAAATTGTTATCGGTCAGTCGTTCAAGCCGTGGCGACATCTTAAAAGTACGTTTTCCGCCACCACCGCAGGGGCGAAATAGCATGACGTGTTCGACCAGCGCGTGCATCGGATCCCAGGGAAGGCCCCGCCCGCAAAGCGTCCGGCCTCCTGGCGTGTTAATGACTACGTTGTGAGAACCATCCGCTGCCAGCCATCGATCCACAATCTCTGTTTGCCGGGGCAACACCATACCGTTAAACAGATTGTCCTCTATCCTGATACCGGATCGCCAGTTCGCCGGTTCCTCCCGTGGCACGAAAACGCCCAATTGCCTTGAATCATCTATATTCGGCACCGGCCACTCGATTCTTCCGGCTGAATCCAGCAGCAGGGCAGTTGTCAGGGGCGCCCTTTTTACCGGTAGCTCAGCTTCGACACGTTCATCCGGTTCTTGTCGATGGGCGAGTTCAGGGGATGGCTGCGGATCAGGCAATACAACTTCCCTGTCAATCTCCAGTGGTTCATCCCTTTCGGCTTCCGGTTCAGCAATGATCGGCTCTGCAATTGGCTGAGGGGACAGCAGGGTGATGTTCAGAGGGAGCGTTCGGGAGTAGCTGTCATTATTTTTCAGGGCGGGGATCAGCAGCACCAGGGCATGCAGCACGACTGCAAGGCCCAGCCACAGGAAGTCCTGCGCACCCCACCGCCTTCTGCTACTTGTTTTGCTTGTTACCGTTGCAGCCATGAAGGAAAAATTTACCCCGGTTCGTCCGTTTAAGCCCTGATTATGAGGCTTGCAGATTAATATCCTGTTAAGCCAAAGTTGAACATTGCATCAGGACAATTGCTTATACGATGAGAACGTCGCTGGTTGTATAATAGGCGGCTACGAAAACCCTCAGCACAAGGAAAATATCACAATGAGCTACCGTCATATCAAGATTCCCGAATCCGGGCAAAAAATAACCATCAGCGACAACCGCCTGCAGGTGCCAGATAACCCCATTCTGGGCTTCGTAGAAGGCGATGGTATTGGCCCGGATATTACCAATGCTTCCCTGCGTGTGTGGGACGCGGCAGTGGAAAAGGCCTACGGCGGTAAGCGTAAAGTACACTGGGCAGAATTGTACCTGGGTGAAAAAGCTGCAGGTATTTATGACGGTGATTACTTTCCCGCTGAAACCATGGATGCCATCAGGGATCTGATCGTTGCCATCAAGGGGCCATTGACTACGCCGATTGGCGGCGGCTTCCGTTCCCTGAACGTGTCCCTGCGGCAGGAACTGGACCTGTATGCCTGTGTCCGGCCGGTTACCTATACCGAAGGTGTACCTTCACCGATGAAACACCCTGAAGATGTCGACGTGATTATTTTCCGGGAGAATACGGAAGACGTATATTGCGGAATTGAGTTCCAGAGCGGTACTGAGGAAAATAAGAAACTGGCCAAGTTCCTGCGTGAAGAAATGCATGTTGATTTTTTTGAAGACGCCGGCCTGGGAATCAAGCCAATTTCTCCCTTTGGCTCACGCCGCTTGATCAGGAAAGCGATCCAGTATGCGATTGATAATAACCGTGAGAGCGTGACCCTGGTGCACAAGGGTAACATCATGAAGTTCACCGAAGGCGCATTCCGCAACTGGGGCTATGAACTGGCCCGCGAGGAATTCGGCGATGAACTGGTATCTGAAGATGACCTGTGGTCAAAATTTGACGGCAAGATGCCAGAAGGCAAGATCCTGATCAAGGATCGTATTGCGGACATTACTTTCCAGTTGATGCAGTTACGTCCCGCCGAGTTTGATGTTCTGGCGACGATGAACCTCAACGGTGACTACCTTTCCGATGCCCTCGCTGCGGAAGTCGGTGGCATGGGTATTGCCCCGGGCGCCAACATGGCTGATCACATCGCTGTTTTTGAAGCTACCCACGGTACTGCACCCAAGTACGCCAACCAGGACAAAGTCAACCCAAGCTCATTGATGTTCTCTGGTTCGATGATGTTTGAGTACATCGGTTGGAATGAAGTGGCCGACCGGATTTCAGAGGCCTTCAGGAAAACCGTTGGCGCAGGCATTGTGACCTATGACTTCGCCCGCCAGATGGAAGGTGCGACCAAGGTTTCAACCTCCGGTTTTGCCGACGCATTGATCGAACGCCTCTGAAGGATGCGATGAAGCCTGGCCTGTTTGAGGCGAGTGCACACTGCCTGTCCCTGGCGGATGTGCAGGAAAAATGCGCTGCTGTTTCTGACCTGGCCGGCAAAGTAGAAAATGGATGGTTCCGGTGGGACCGGGATGATCCGGTTCTATCGATTACCCCTCCCGGCCGGCCCTCCCGACCGGAACTGGTGGCTCCCACCGCCGTGCCGCGTCGTCGCCTGGGCAGTGAGGAAGGCAGGTCCGCACTGGTTCACGCCGTCGCCCATATCGAATTCAACGCAATCAACCTGGCGCTTGACGCGGTCTGCCGTTTTCGCGGCATGCCGGATCAGTACTATCTTGACTGGATATCCGTCGCCGAAGACGAGGTGCGACATTTTCAGATGTTGCAGAAACGACTGGGCCAACTGAAGCGGCAATATGGTGACTACCCGGCTCACAATGGTGTGTGGGAAATGGCAGAAAAAACCGTGGACAGTTGCCTGGTCAGAATGGCGCTGGTGCCGCGCGTTCTGGAAGCACGCGGGCTGGATGTGACACCCGGTATGATCGAGCGGCTACGGGCGTTGGGTGATACCGAAACGGTGGCTGCACTGGAAGTAATTCTGGCTGAAGAAATTCGCCATGTGGCGATCGGCACTCGTTGGTTCAATTACTGCTGCGAGCAGGAAAACAAACCTCCTGCAGAAACGTTTCTGGAACTGGTTCGCAAGCGGTTTTCGAGAAGGGTACGCGGGCCGTTCAACCTCTCTGCACGGGCAGAGGCCGGTTTTACCCGGGTAGAGATGGAAGGGTTGGCTGCCGACTCTTGACGGCCCTGTAACCAGTGACTCATTTCAAGGATCACTTTTCGGGACATGCCGCTGAATACTCGGCATACCGCCCGACCTGGCCTCTGGAGCTTTTCGTGTGGCTGGCGGAGCAGGCGCCGGCTCGTCAACTGGCCTGGGATTGTGCCACGGGCAGCGGACAGGCTGCATTTTCGCTCACAGCTTTTTTTGATCGCGTATTCGCCACAGACGCCAGCGCTGAGCAGATCCGTCACGCACGAACTCATGACAATATTGAATACCGCGTCGAGGCGGCGGAACGATGCAGTCTTGATCCGTGTAGTGCAGACCTGATTCTTGTTGCACAGGCTTACCACTGGTTCGATCCCGACAGGTTTCTGGCGGAAGTGTCCCGTGTCCTCAAGCCGGGTGGCCTGCTGTCCATCGTGTCATATCATCTGCTCCGCGTGACTGCTCCGGTTGACCTTGTGGTCAAATCCCTATGGGGGCAGATCCTTGATGGCTGGTGGCCGAAGGAGAGGGCGCAGGTGGACGCAGGCCTGCACGGCCTGGAGTTGCCGTTCGAAGAGGTATCGGCGCCGTCATTTGAAATGTCAGCGATGTGGCAGATGGGCGACCTGCTCAACTATCTGGGTACCTGGTCCGCGGTAAAAAACTTTAGCGCAGCAAAGGGGACCAACCCGCTTGATTTAATCGAGAGAGAACTCGCCAATGCCTGGGGAGACCCCCACAAAGTACAAAAAATTTCCTGGCCAATCAGCCTCAGGGTCGTCCGGAAACCTTATCATTCTATCCAGCACGCCGGCTGAGAGCGACCGTACTCCTTCCAGGACACGCCACAAGTACGTCCGTGTAGGCTCGGATGCGTCATCCCTGACGCATACGGTCCTGGAAGAAGCACGGTCACTCTTTCCGGCTATTCGGAGTTCTGCATTGCAGCATGGCAAGAGCCGGTCCGGAGTAAGGGGGCTGTTTCCAGGACCCTTTGAGACAGGATGTCTCAAGAGGAGGCCCAGGGATGGCTAACCCGCAATTTGCGGGGTAATGCCGTGTCCTGGAAACAGTCCCCTTACTCCGGAGCGGCGCCCCGATAAAGAAGACCAGGGTGACGTTGCTGGAATTCACAGCCAACCCGGTTTGCGGGTGTTTTCCCCATAATCAGTCGGTCGCAAGCGACCTCTTACAGAGGTCGATTCTTATTTGAAATGGTGATGGATTCCACCCGGTTCGCGTCAACAACAAGATAACTGCCCGCCGTATACCAGTCGGCCAGTACGATTCGTTCCACTAGGCTGCCGTCTTCCATGACGTAACGATGGGTCGCTGGACGGTGGGTATGACCGTGGATCATTCGCTTGGCACCGTGACGCCGGAAGGCTTCACGCACGGCCGATTCATTGACATCCATGATTTCTGCTGACACCGAACCCGTGTGTGTTGCGCTGGTATCCCGTGCGTTTTGCGCCAGTTGCAGTCTTTCTTCCACCGGTAGCGCCAGTATGTGGGCTTGCCACTCCGGACGGCGTGATTGTTGCCGGAAGGCCTGATATGCCGTGTCGTCAGTACACAGGGAGTCTCCGTGTAATAGCAGGGTTGGGGTGCCGTACAGGTCTACTGAAAGCAGATCCGGCAGTAAGGTGAAGCCTGCCTGGGTAGCGTAAGCTTCGCCGAGTAGAAAATCACGGTTTCCACGCAGGAAATAACAGGGCACGCCTGCGGTAACCAAAGAGGAAGTAGCCTGCGCCACACGGCGAGCGGTTTCAGAAAAGGCATCGTCTCCGATCCAGTACTCGAAGAGATCTCCCAGTATGTACACCGCATCCGCAGTCCGGGCAGGCCCGGACAGGAGGCCCAATAGCCAGCCGGTAGCCGCAGACCGGCTGTCCTCAAGATGGAGGTCCGAAATGAAGAGCGTTGCCATTTTACTCGCTGATGATTTCAACGCTCTCGATGACGACAGGCTTCCTGGGTACATCGGCGTAGGGTGGTTTCGAGATAGTTTTGACAAAACGAATATCTTCCACCACGTTCATGCCATCGATCACTTTGGCAAAAACAGCATAGCCCCAGTTGCCCGGATTGCTTCCACCGGAGAAATCGAGGTTCCGGTTGTCCTGGGTGTTGATGAAGAACTGGGCGGTTGCCGAATGGGGGTCATTGGTGCGGGCCATTGCAACCGTACCCTTCAGGTTGGACAGGACATTACCGGCTTCGTTGGCAATGGGCTTGCCGGTCGGTTTCTTTTTCATATCCGGCGTAAACCCACCGCCCTGTATCATGAAGTGACTGATGACGCGGTGAAAAATGGTTCCATCATAAAACCCACTTTTGGCGTAGCCGAGAAAATTCTCTACCGAGATGGGCGCCTTGTCAGCATACAACTCCAGTTTGATGTCTCCCATGCTGGTGTGAATTATCGCAACGGGGTTGCTCGCAGCAGACAGGTTCGGTACGAACAATGGTGCTGTCAGCAGCATTAAGGGCAGTAGCTGTAAATACTTCTTCATGATCTTTATTCCTTTGATTGGAGTGGATAGGCTGCATGTTGCACCAAGACGAGCCTGTGCATTTCAGATTTACTCATATTCACAACCCCTGAGTGCTTCATCCCGCATGCGGCCAAAAAGACTGCTAAGTGTGAAATCATACTTGGGCTTTGTGGTTTGGGCTAGCTTTGTCCGGAATGGCTATGCGCTGCAGCGAAAATGACCCCATTGAAGCAGGCCGCTCAGGGACTCTTTCAAGGTGGTTTTATGGTATAATTCAATGCTGGATCCAACACACAATTTTGCTTAATTTTCCTCGAAAATAAAACCATATAATATTGTCGAAAAACAAAAGCTTTCCTGATATTCCGGAGAATATTTCTAATATGGCCGAACTTGCCAAAGAAGTGCTGCAGGTAAACCTCGAAGACGAGATGCGCCGGTCCTACCTGGACTATGCAATGAGCGTCATTGTCGGACGTGCGCTGCCGGACGTCCGTGATGGTTTGAAACCGGTACATCGCCGCGTACTTTACGCGATGAATGTACTGGGTAACGACTGGAACAAGCCTTATAAAAAGTCTGCTCGCGTGGTCGGTGACGTCATCGGTAAATATCATCCGCACGGTGACACGGCAGTTTATGACACCATCGTGCGCATGGCGCAGCCGTTCTCAATGCGCTACATGCTGGTTGACGGTCAGGGTAATTTTGGTTCGGTCGATGGTGATTCGGCAGCCGCCATGCGGTATACCGAAGTGCGCATGTCACGACTGGCCCACGAACTGTTGTCCGACCTGGAAAAGGATACGGTTGATTTCACTCCGAACTACGACGAGTCGGAGTGGGAGCCTCAGGTCATGCCGACCCGCATCCCCAACCTGCTGGTCAATGGCTCTGCCGGTATTGCCGTGGGCATGGCGACCAATATTCCGCCCCACAACCTCAACGAGGTGATTGCCGCAACCATCGCATTGATCAATGATCCCTCGCTTGATGTGGATGGCGTCATGGAATATCTGCCAGGTCCGGATTTCCCCACGGCGGGGGTAATCAATGGCGCCCTGGGTATTCGAGAGGCTTATAGCACAGGTCGTGGGCGGATTTACGTCCGCGCCCGTTCCCATATTGAAACCAACGAGACAAACGGTAAACAGTCCATTATCGTTACTGAACTGCCTTTCCAGGTGAACAAGGCCCGCTTGCTGGAAAAAGTAGCAGAACTGGTGCGGGAAAAGAAACTCGAGGGCATTACCGAACTGCGAGATGAGTCGGACAAGGACGGAATGCGGGTCGTTTTTGAGTTACGTCGCGGTGAAGTACCGGAGGTTGTGTTGAACAACCTGTTCAAGCAGACCGCAATGCAAAGCGTGTTTGGGATCAACATGGTGGCCCTGGTTGACGGTCAGCCAAGGTTGCTGAACGTGCTGGAAATACTTAATGCCTTTGTCGGTCACCGCCGTGAAGTCGTTACCCGCCGCACGCTGTTTGATTTGCGTAAGGCCCGGGATCGTGCTCATGTGCTTGAGGGGCTGACCGTTGCACTGGCTAATCTGGATGAAGTGATCGCCTTGATCAAGGCTTCTTCGACACCAGCCGAAGCCCGCAAACGGCTGTTGGCGCAGCGCTGGGAGCCCGGCCTGGTCAAGGCCATGTTGGGGCAGGGTGGTGCGGAAACATCACGGCCGGAAGAATTGGATGCCGAATTCGGACTCCAGGATGACACTTATCAACTTTCACCCGTTCAGGCCCAGGAAATATTGAATATGCGCCTGCACCGCCTGACCGGGCTGGAGCAGGAAAAGCTGACCCGGGAATATGAAGAAATTCTGGAGCGGGTGAAAGAACTGTTATTGATCCTGTCGAATCCCGGCCGGTTGATGGAAGTGATTCGCGAGGAATTGGAAGCCATCCGGGAACAGTATGGTGATGAGCGCCGTACCGAGATTTTGCAAGACCGTCTCGATCTGAGCCTGGAGGATCTGATCACTGAGGAAGATGTGGTGGTTACCTTGTCCCATCAAGGTTATGCCAAGTCACAGTCGCTGGATCGCTATCAGGCCCAACGCCGGGGTGGAACCGGTAAATCTGC
Source organism: Gammaproteobacteria bacterium (assembly GCA_024279945.1). Classification (GTDB taxonomy): domain Bacteria; phylum Pseudomonadota; class Gammaproteobacteria; order Xanthomonadales; family SZUA-36; genus JAJRRA01. The sequence goes on along the minus strand of JAJRRA010000048.1, from coordinate 167,599 downwards.
GACCAAAGTCAAGCAGGAAGACTTTATCGACAAGCTGTTTATTGCCAATACGCACGACACCCTGCTGTGTTTCACCAGCCGTGGAAAGATTCACTGGATGAAGGTCTACCAGTTACCGCAGGCCAGCCACGTCAGCCGGGGTAAACCCATCGTCAACCTGTTGCCGCTGGATAAGGATGAACGGGTCAATGCGGTGCTGCCGGTGCGCGAATTTCCGGATAATCTTTATGTTTTCTTTGCCACCCGTAAAGGAATTGTAAAAAAGACACCCCTGTCAGATTATTCACGCCCGAGGGCAAACGGTATCTGGGCGATTGATTTGCCTGAAGACGATGAACTGGTTAATGCCTACCTGACCGATGGCGAACAGGACATCATGCTGTTTTCCAGCTCCGGCAAGTGCATCCGTTTCGCGGAAAGTAACGTCCGCTCGATGGGCCGTGTTGCACGTGGCGTCATCGGTATCCGCCTGCCGGATCAGCACCAGGTGGTTTCGATGCTGGTGATCGGCGACGGGGATATTCTGACTGTCACGGCAAACGGTTACGGTAAACGGACCCGGGTGGATGACTATTCACGCCAGGGGCGTGGCGGGCAGGGCATGATCGGCATCCAGACTTCGGATCGCAACGGTGCGCTGATCTCCGCCATCCAGGTGACCAGTGACGATGACATCATGCTTATTTCCGATGGTGGAACACTGGTCCGCACCAATGCCGGTGAAATTTCAACGCTGGGCCGCAATACCCAGGGCGTCACCTTGATCCGTCTGCGCCAGGAAGAAAAACTGGTTGGTCTGGCCCGGATCGAACCGGAGGATGATCCGGGGGATGATTCAGAACAGACTTCCGGGGAAGACGTGTAAGGAGCGGGTTCAGTCTGCAATGACTACCGTAGCGTCGAGCTGTTCGATGCCATTCAGGGAGTTGATGATCAGACAGTTTGCGCTCACCTTGTCGAGAAGTTTCCTGGCCTTGGCTTCATCGCTGCCTGATGGCAAATACAGAGTCGCCTTGAGCCGATATTTTGTGAAGCTTATTTTCCTTTCCACACGATCCAGGACTCCGTCTACGGAGCAATCCATGGACGTCCACTCAAACCGGGAGGCTAGCGCAATGGCGCGGAAAGTCAGGATAAAGCAGTTGGCGACCGAAGCCACCAGCATGGTTTCCGGTGACCAGTAACCTTCCGGCCCCCCAAACTCGGGTGGCGAAGTCGTTGAAAGTGTTTCCAGCCCCTTTCCGCTAACGTTTACCGGGCCGTCAGCCCCGCCGTCTGCGCGAATTTCGTAGTGATGTGGGAAGTCTTGCATCAGAGTGACATCAACAGGTGTTCGGCCGCGCTGACACGATACTCACCCGGCGCCTCAATAAACAAGTGGCTGACGACGCCATCTCAGCGATCAGGGCAAAACGCTGGGCGCGCTCACCCATACCAAAGCCGGACGCATCCATTTCCAGGCCCAGTGACCGGGTGAATTCAGCATTGCCGTCTGCCAGCATGGTGATCTTATCCGCATTGGCGCTTTTTCCCCAGGCATCCATAACAAATACGTCATTGACTGCCATGCAGGCAACGGTGTCCACGCCTTTGCCGAGAATCTCATCGACACTATCTACAAAACCCGGCAGGTGCTTGACGGAGCAAGTGGGTGTGAAAGCACCAGGAACGGAGAACAGCACGACTTTTTTACCACCGAACAACTCAGCGCTGGTCAGAGGCTTGGGCTTTCCGTCGGCCATAGTCATTAAAGTAGCGTCGGGAATACGTTCACCAATCTTTATGGTCATGCAATGCTCCGTGATTAAGTAAAAAAAATTTGAAGTCCCGGACGATAATGGTAACGCATTGATCGTTTTTCAAGGCAATGTGCTGAGCGCGACGCGTTTCCGGTTCGAAAGGTTCCGGAACCTGACACCGGTGCAGCTATAAGATGACTCAGGCAGCCATGGCCGCAGAGATAGCGGTCAGGAGTTTGCCGGGATTAACCGGTTTGGTGATGTATTCCATCGCACCCTGGCGCAGACCCCAGGCGCGGTCGGCATCGCCGGATTTTTTGGAAACAAAGATAACCGGGATATGCCGGGTGGCTTCGTTACGCCCCAGTTGGCGGGTGGCCTGGTAGCCACTCATGCCCGGCATGACGATATCCATCAGGATTAATTCGGGATTTTCGAAGGAAGCGATCTCAAGCGCCTGTTCGCCGGATTCGGCAGTAATCGTTCGGTGACCACCGTCCTCAACGATTTTTCGCAAGCTGAAAAGCTGTGCCGGTGAGTCATCAACAATCAATATTTTGGACATCCCGTCCCTCGTTTTTCCTGTTGATTTATTATCATTGGCCATCATTATGGCGTAAATCAATGAAATTTGTAAAGATATTCTGTTTAATCCTCGATTTTTACGACCGTTCTTCCCAGCGATTTACCCTCCATCATCTGCTTGAAAACCGGGGTCATGCCATCCAGCGGGACTTCCTGCTTGATAATTTCATCCAGGTGTGGCGGCTTCCATTCATTGGCCAGGCGGTCCCAGAGCATTTTTCGGACATCGATCGGGCAGTTCGTTGAACTGACACCCAGGAAGCTGACACCACGCAGAATCAGGGGGAAAACGGTGGTGTTCAGCCCCTGGCCACCGGCCATGCCACAGCAGGCGATATTGCCCCATAAATCAATCACTCGGCTGATGCCGGCGAGCATGTCACCACCCACATTGTCGATGCAGCCGGCCCAGGTCGCTTTTTCCAGTGGTCGCTGGCCCCAGTGCAAGTCGTGACGGGAGATGCACTGGGTGGCGCCAAGATGTTCCAGCCAGTCAAACTCTTCCAGTTTCCCGGTAATGGCGTGCACTTCGTAACCGGCATGGGTCAGTAAATCGATGGCGACGGTTCCCACACCGCCGCTGGCGCCCGTCACCACGATCGGGCCATTATCGGGCTGCTGCCCGTTGGCTTCCATGCGGTGCAGACACATCGCCGCGGTGAATCCCGCCGTGCCCAGGCCCATGGCTTCGCGTGTTGTCAGTCCGGCAGGCAAGGGTACAACCCAGTCGCTTTGTAGCCGAAGGTACTGTGCATAGCCACCGTCACGGTTTTCACCGAGACCGGAACCATTGGCGAGTACCTTGTCTCCCGGAAAAAAGTAATCGCTGGCTGACTCTACCACCGTTCCAGCTACATCGATTCCCCCGGCCATGGGATAACGCTTGAGGATTTTTCCTTTACCCGTTGCCGCCAGTGCGTCTTTGTAATTTATGCTTGACCATTCAACCTGGATGGTCACGTCCCCTTCCGCCAAATCGTCGAGAGAAATATCCTCGATAGCGGAACGGTAGCCCTGTGCATCGTTATGAATTCGAAAAGCCTGGAAGGTAGTGGGAATGGAACTCATGTCTTAATTTCCTGAGGTCAATGGAACTCTGATTATCCGCAGATTTTACAAATCATTCCACAGCTTCTTCAACATTGTCTGGAATGATTTGTCAGTCATTTCGTCGGTACGGGACCCCGCCGGGCTGAGAAACGGATATCTTAGCGTTTTGTACTTGACTCAATACACCAAATAGCGTGAATATTGCTGAAACGGTCATCTGCCGGCCAACAGTACCTCGCGGCCGGGATGTGACCATGTTCTTACAACTGGTAGTATCTGCTCAACGTAACGCCAGCAACTAACCTACAGGTAGAGGATCCGATGCAACAATTCGACATGTTTATCAACGGCCAGGCCGTGCAGTCCGATAGTACTTTTGACGTAATTAACCCCGCTACGGCTAAAGTTTTCGCCCAGTGTCAGTTGGGTAATGCTTCCCATGTTGAACAGGCTGTCAGTGCAGCCAAGGCTGCGTTTCCTGCCTGGAGCCAGACCACGGATGAGCAGCGCAAACAATTGCTGCATGAAGTGGCCGGCGCCATCGAGGCAAATATGCCGGAGTTGATGCAGTTGGTGACGATGGAGACCGGTAAGCCCATGGGTGGTCTGAATGGCGTTGGCTCCGGGATGGAAGTCGGGGGTTCGATTGCCTGGACGCAATTCACTGCAGAGCTTCAACTCCCGGTTGATGTCATCCAGGACAATGAGGTGGCGCGGATTGAAGTTAACCGGAAGCCCTTGGGTGTTGTCGCTTCGATTACGCCCTGGAACTGGCCCCTGATGATCGCCATCTGGCACGTTATTCCGGCCCTGCGCGCCGGTAATACGGTGGTCATGAAACCGGCCTCATTTACCCCGGTTTCGACCTTGCGCTTTGTGCAGTTGGCGAGCGAAATCCTGCCACCCGGCGTGATTAATATCATCACGGGTCCCGGATCTGTCGGCGGGCTGATCACCGGGCACCCGGATGTTTCGAAGGTGGCGTTCACCGGTTCGACGCCGACGGGCAAACGGATCATGGAGTCTGCATCGGGCAACCTGACGCGCTGCACGCTTGAATTGGGTGGTAACGATGCGGGTATTGTGCTGCCGGATGTCAATGTCAAAGAAATGGCCCCTAAATTATTTGCTGCCTGTTTCCACAACAACGGACAAACTTGTGCCGCATTAAAACGCCTGTATGTCCATGAATCCCAGTATGAAGAAATGGGTCAGGAATTGGCGGAACTGGCGAAAAATGTCGTGGTTGGTGACGGGCTTGAAGAAGGAACGGAACTGGGCCCGGTACAAAATGAGGCACAATTGAATATTGTCCAGGATCTGGCGGATTCAGCGCGGGCCGATGGCGGTCGATTCCTCTCAGGAGGTAAGCGGATCGATCGCGAAGGCTATTTTTTCGAGCCGACCATTGTTGCCGATTTGACCGACGGTCACCGCCTGGTGGACGAAGAACCCTTCGGTCCGATCGTGCCTATGATCAAATACTCGGATATTGATGAAGTCATCGAACGTGCCAACCGCAATGAATGTGGCCTGGGCGGCTCGATCTGGTCCAGCGACCTGGATAAAGCTGCTGCACTGGCGCAACGCCTTGAGTGTGGGTCGGCCTGGGTCAACGACCACGGCGCGCTGCAACCGGACGCCCCGTTTGGCGGCATCAAGCAATCCGGAATGGGCGTTGAATTCGGTCTGTATGGACTAGAAGAATTTACCTCCATCCAGACCCTGAAGGTGGTCAAGTAAATCAAAAAAAGGGGGCAGGTTGAATAACCATTAAAGAATGGAGTTGCCTTGAATCGCCTTGTAGTTAGGTTACTTCAACCTGTTTTTGAGTTTCTTACTCTGACCCCATTTGGTTTTAGTTCCCCCGGTGTATCGCCCGTTTGTCCACATGCAGTGCCGCTTCGTGTATGGCCTCAGACAGCGTGGGATGGGCGTGGATGATGCGCGCCAGGTCTTCGCTGGAACCCTGGAATTCCATCGCCACCACACATTCCGAGATCAGTTCTGAGGCATTGGCGCCGAAGATGTGCACGCCGAGAATTTCATCGCTGTGTGCATCGGCCAGCATCTTGACCAGGCCAGTGCCCTGGCCGCCCGCCAGCGCGCGGCCATTGGCGGCGAAAGGGAAGGAACCGGTATTGAATTCGGTGCCGACTGCCTTGAGTTCCTGTTCGGTTTTACCCACCCAGGCGATTTCCGGGTCGGTGTAAACCACCCAGGGTACGGTATCAAAATTGATGTGAGCGGGCTTGCCGGCGATCAGTTCAGCCACGGCGATCCCTTCCTCTGAGGCCTTGTGCGCCAGCATGGGGCCGCGTACGCAGTCACCGATGGACCAGACACCCGCTGCGGTGGTCCGGGATTGCTCATCGACCTGGATGCGGCCGCGCTCGGTCAGTTGCACACCACAATCGTCCGCCAACAGGCCTTCGGTATAGGGCTTGCGGCCGACGCTGACCAGCAGGCGGTCAAAAGTCAGCTGGCTTTCGCCGTTTTTGTCTCCCAGCGTCACCGTCACCTTGCCGTCTTTGATTTCCGCACCTTTTACCAGGGTGTTAAGGCGGATATCCAGTCCCTGTTTTTTGAACACCCGGGCGGCCTGTTTACTGATGTCCTTGTCGGCGACAGCCAGAAAATCGGGCAGGGCTTCGAGCAGGGTGACTTTCGCGCCCAGGCGGTTCCAGACCGAGCCCAGTTCCAGCCCGATGACACCGGCGCCGATCACACCCAGTGTTTCCGGTACGGCATCGAAATCCAGCGCACCGACATTATCCACGATGTATTTTCCATCGATTGCAACATGGGGGATTTCGATGGAGACAGACCCGGAGGCCAGGATCACGTTGTCTGCTTCCAGGCTGACCGTTCCACTGCCGTCGACCGGTGAGACTTCGACCTGCCGGCCTGCGTGCAACTTGCCGGTGCCGTGGTAGTAGGCGATCTTGTTGCCTTTGAACAACTGGGTCACACCGCCAGTGAGTTTTTTGACGATACCGTCCTTGCGGGCAATCATCGCGGGCACGTCTATCGCAGCGTCCGAAACGCTGATACCGTGCGCGGCATAGTCATGCTGCAAGTGGTAAAAATGCTTGCTCGAATCGAGCAGGGCTTTCGACGGGATGCAGCCCACATTCAGGCAGGTGCCGCCGGGTGCGGGTTTACCGTCCTTGCCAGTGAATTTGTCGATACAGGCCGTATTCAGCCCCAGTTGCGCCGCCCGGATCGCCGCGACATAGCCGCCTGGACCGCCACCGATTACGATTACATCAAATTTTTCTGTCATGCTTGTTTCCTGAACTGGTCACTCGTTGTAAGAGCCCGCTTGCGGGCGATAATTTTTATCTCACTGCATATGGGCCAACGATCCGGTCCTTCGCCCGCAAGCGGGCTCTTACAGTTTCGTTAAAGGCCGAGCAGAAGGCGCGCGGGGTCTTCCAGCGTTTCTTTTACTGCGACCAGGAACTGCACCGCATCCTTGCCATCGATGATCCGGTGGTCGTAACTGAGCGCCAGAAACATCATCGGGCGGGCAACGATTTCCCCGTCCACCACGATCGGGCGTTCCTTGATGTTGTGCATACCCAGGATCGCACTTTGCGGCGGGTTCAGCAGCGGGGTTGAAACCAGCGAGCCGAAAATGCCGCCGTTGGTGATGCTGAACGTGCCGCCCTGCAGGTCTTCAAGGGCAATGGACCCGTCTCTCGCTTTGCCGGCGAAATGGCCGATGGCCTGCTCGATTTCGGCCAGGCCCATGTTCTCCGCGTTACGCAGGATCGGTACCATCAGGCCGCGTTCCGTGGACACCGCAATACCTACGTCCTGATAGTTATGGTAGACAATTTCATTACCGTCGATGGATGCATTGACCGTTGGATATTTGCGTAGCGCATCACAGCAGGCTTTGACGAAGAAGGACATCAGGCCTAGCTTGATGCCGTAGCGCTCAATGAACTGTTGTTTGTATTTACGCCGCAGGTCCATCACGGCCTTGAGGTCCACTTCGTTGAATGAGGTCAGGATGGCGGCTGTATTCTGGGCTTCCTTCATGCGCTCGGCGATGCGACTGCGCAGGCGGGTCATTTTTACGCGCTCTTCCTGGCGCGAGCCCCCGCTGCTGATGAAATTGATGACATCGCCCTTGGTGATCCTGCCGCCCCGGCCGGTGCCGGGAACATACGCAGGATTCACTTTCTCTTCTTCGGCCATCCGCCGGGCGGAAGGACTGAGCATGGGAGATTCCGCCCCGCTATCTGCCGGCGACGGAGTCACGGTTTGAGGCGGGGCTGGTGGTTGGGCGGCAACTCCGGTCCCGGTTTTGGCTTTAGCTTCAGCTTTGTTTGCAGCTCCCGATTCCGGCTCCACGGCGCCTTCTTCGATGATGGCGAGCAAATCATCGCTCAATACCGTGGCGCCTTCCTCTGCCTTGATTTCCTTCAGGACGCCGTCAAGCGGCGCCGGTACTTCCAGGATGACTTTGTCGGTCTCCAGGTCAACGAGATTTTCATCCCGCCGCACGACATCTCCCACCTGTTTGTGCCAGGCAGCGATGATGGCGTCTTCCACGGATTCCGGCAATACGGGTACTTTTACTTCGATGGTCATGGTTGATCCTTTGTTAGGCCTCGAAGGGGTCAGAGTAGGGGATCTACTCTGACCCCGGTTTTACTGCTCCTGGCAAAATGGCCTCGCTTACCAGTGCCTGCTGCTCTTCGAGATGCACGGTGTAATAGCCCACCGCCGGTGAAGCTGAATGGGGCCGGCCAACGTATTTCAATTCATGTTGTTCGCTGATGCATGCCTGCAGGTGGTGGCGAATCGGATACCAGGCGCCCTGGTTCTGGGGTTCTTCCTGGCACCAGACCACTTCGGTGGCATTGGGAAATTCGTTGACGAAGCCGCGCAAATCTTCTTCCGGGAAGGGGTACAGTTGCTCGGCGCGCATCACGGCCACTTCGCGGATGTTCTCAGCATCCCGTTTGGCGGCCAGGTCGTAGTAGATTGTCCCGGCGCAGAATACCACCCGTTTGATTTCTTCTGCATTCCCCGGCCCACGGTCGCCGATGACCTGCTGGAATTTACCCTCGGAAAGTATTTCCAGCACCGAGGTGGACGCCTTGCTGCGCAACATGCTCTTGGGCGTCATGATGATCAGTGGTTTGCGCATCGGCTGCAGCATCTGGCGCCGCAACAAATGAAACATCTGGCCGGGTGTTGAAGGGACGCAAACCTGGATATTGTGGTTGGCGCACAATTGCAGATAGCGCTCAAGCCGTGCGCTGGAATGTTCGGGGCCCTGGCCTTCGTAGCCATGCGGCAGGAACAGGGTCAGGCCGCACAGGCGCCCCCACTTTGCCTCGCCCGATGTGATGAACTGGTCAATGACCACCTGGGCGCCGTTGGCGAAATCGCCGAACTGGCCTTCCCAGATGACCAGTGTATCGGGTGAAGATGAGGCATAACCGTATTCGAAGGCCATTACGGCTTCTTCCGACAACAGGGAATCAACGACTACAACCTCGAGATCGGGATTGATGCCGGCCAGCGGCGTGATGGTGCTGCCGTCGACCTGGTTGTGCAGCACGGCGTGGCGGTGAAAAAAGGTGCCGCGGCCGGTGTCCTGGCCCACCAGGCGGAGCTTTTTTCCGTTCTCGATCAGTGTGGCGTAAGCCATGGTTTCGGCAAAGCCCCAGTCCATGGGAATTTCCCCGGCCGCCATCTTCTTGCGATCTTCGATGATGCGGTTTACCCGGTTGTGCAGCTTGAAACTCTCGGGCAGGGTAGTCAGTTGGTCTGACAACTTGCGAATGGCGTCCAGCGGCACCCGGGTGTCGATATCGCAGGGCGCATCAACGTGCCGGAAACGCTGCCAGTCGGCGGCGTACTTATTGGACCGTGCCTCGGTGTCCACGTTGGCAACCTGTTCGCCCCGGTCCAGGTGTTCGCGGTATTCATCCATCATGGTCAGGGCGGTTTGGGTATCGATCAGACCCCGCTCGAGCAGGCGATCGGCGTAGATCTGCCGTGTGGTTTTCATGCCGCGTATTTTTTGGTACATCAGGGGTTGCGTTGCTGCCGGTTCATCGGCCTCGTTGTGGCCGTGGCGGCGGTAGCAGACCAGGTCAATGACCACATCGCGTTTGAATCGGACCCGGAAGTCGCATGCGATTTTCATGACGTGGTGTACGGCCTCGGGATCATCACCGTTGACATGGAAAATGGGCGCATGCACCATTTTCGCCACCGTGGTGCAGTACAGGGTGGAACGCATGTCATCGGGCCTGCTGATGGTAAAGCCGACCTGGTTGTTGATCACGATGTGCAAAGTTCCGCCAACGCCGAAACCGCGTGTCTCGGACATCTGGAACAATTCCATGATCACACCCTGGACAGAAAAAGCGGCATCGCCGTGAATTAACACCGGCATGACTTTGTCATGGCCCAGATCCTTGCGGCGCACCTGGCGCGCACGCACGGAGCCGACGACGACCGGGTCGACGATTTCCAGGTGCGAGGGATTGAAAGCCAGCGCCATGTGCATCGGCCCGCCGGGGGTCTGGATATCCGAGGCGAAACCCAGGTGGTACTTAACGTCCCCGGAGCGCAGGGGGTTGCGCTCGGAATGGCGGCCTTCAAATTCTTCAAACAACATCGCCGGGGATTTGCCGAGGATGTTGACCAGTACGTTCAGGCGTCCGCGGTGCGCCATGCCGATGACCACTTCTTCAACACCACTTGCCCCCGCGTGCAACATGGTTTCATGCAGCAGGGGAATCAGGCTGTCGGCGCCTTCCAGTGAAAAGCGTTTCTGGCCGACGTAGCGGGTATGCAGGAATTTTTCCAGGCCCTCGGCCGCAGTCAGCAGGCGCAGGATGCTCAGACGCTCTTCATCGCTGACTTCCGGGATACCCTTCGAGCCTTCCAGACGCTGTTGCAGCCACTGGCGCTTGGTGGTGTCTGACAGGTGCAGGTATTCCACGCCGATGCTGTCGCAATAGACCCGTTCACATAATTCGATTATTTCACGCAGTTTCATCCGGCTGGGCGCAACCAGTGAGCCGCTGTCGAACTCCCGATCCAGATCAGACTCATCAAGATCGTGCCAGGCCGGATCGAGATCGGGAATTACGGCCTGGGATCCATCTTCCAGCGGGTTGAGGTCTGCCGCCTGGTGACCACGCACCCGGTAGGTCGTGATCAGTTTAAGGACAGCGGCCTGTTTGTGGTCGGCCAGGTGGATGTCAGCCGTGGACGCCGAGGGCAGGCGGCCCAGCGCGCGGAACTTGTCCCGGATACCCAGATGGCCGGTTTCCGCGGTATTTTCAGGCCGGGCGCCGTTTAGCATGCCGGAAAACACGTCTGCCCAGTGTGGTGGAACACTACTCCTGTTTTCCAGCCAGTCCTCGTAGTACGCCTCGATAAACGGCGCATTGCTGCCATACAGGTAGGACGACTGATACAGATCTAGAAGTTTTTTGCTCACGAAAATGTCGGCTGCCGGTATGGGTTTAAATTCAGGGTAGCCCACCATTATAACGTCCGGGCCGGGGTCAGAGAACCATTTCCTGAATGGGGTCAGGTTCCACGAACCTGACCCCGACCCCGGTACAACCGGAGCTTTAGTTGCCGTTCAGTTCATCTTCATATTTTTTGTAGAGCTTGTAGTTGTGCTCCAGTGCATCGGAACCGTCGCCTTGCTGGATGCGTGCAACGCGGAGTTGTTCTTTGATCCACAGGTGTTCCGCCCAGTTGCCCCCGCCGGTTTTGACCACCTCCATTTCTGCGTTATTTGCGCTCATCGCGGTGCCGATTCCGGCATACGCCTGGGACAGGTCGGACACGGATGGCTTCTCACCAGCCGCTTCTTTGGCCTTCATGTCCTCGGAGAACTTTTGCATTCTCTGCGCATAATCTTCGTGCAGTGCGCGGGTTTTTTGCAGCACCTTCACATATTTCTCAAGCTGTGCTTTGCTCAGTTTTCCATCGGCCGGCGGTTCAAAAGTATCCGCTTCAGCATCTTCCATCAAACGTCCCTGGCGTTCAAACTCGCCGAGCATGCCCGATCCAACGGTGGTACGGGAATTGATGCTGCCTTTCGACAAGGCCCCTGAGTGCATACCGGAATTCATGGCGCCGACGCCAATGATGCTGCCGATGACAAAATTAAGGATGATGATGGAGACCAGGGATGAAATAAAGTGAGCAAGGCGCTTTTCATCCGGCACATTCAGGGCCATCGGCATGATTTTGTACATGAAAATCAATGATATAACGCCGCCTGCCAGTGCAATAAGGAGGCCAATGTACGGGATCAGAGCAGCCAGGATGCCGGCCGTCCATGAGGGTATGGCCGCCAGGGATACCGCAGCAAAAGCACGCGGGAAGTCGGGCTTGCCCTTGAACTGTCCGGCCAGAAAGTTAAACGCGAATACCGTAATGACAAAGCCCAGGATTCCCATAAAAAGCCCCCAGAAGAGAGCAGTAAAGAGATTGCCGTAATAGCTGTAATAGGAAAAACCGCCAGCCATGCGCGAAAGAATGACGCTGAGAATGATATTGGCGAGAATCAGGGGGCCTGCCAGCACCATGGCGGTTTGCTTCCAGGTGGGGTTTTCCTCCAGATAGCTTTTCCAGGTCGTTTCATGATCCAGCAAGCCACCCTTGATCAGGGAAAGTGTTTTTGCAAAATCAAAATTCATGGTCTCTCTCCTTTGCCGTAAAGTTGGGGGCAAACGGGGGTCAGGTTCCGCGGAACCTGACCCCTCGTCCGAAGCACTTATTCTACTCCTCATTTTCATGATTTCACCCACTGCGCCTGTAGCTTAAATTTTCAGCAGACACATGAAACAGCGGAAGAACTGTGTTATGTTTCCAAAATAATCGGCCTGAAGCCTCATTGTTCCGGCGGCCAGGCAATAAAAATGGAAAATCCACACTATCATCAATTGGTTGAATGATTGTTCAATTATTTATATCAGCTTGAGGAGTGAAAAAAATGAAGAGGGCTATTCTGTTTTGCTTTGCACTTTTGTTCTGCGTGCCGGCTTTGGCCACGCCCCCCATCTGGGAGACTGATTTCGGATCTGAAATTACCGGTCTCACCGGAGATGATGATGACGAGGAAAGCGTAAGTCTGAGCTTTTCATTTCCCTTCGACGGTGTTGATTACAGCACTGTCTGGGTGGGAACCAATGGAGGTGTGCAGTTAGGAAGTCGTGGTGACTCTGGTGACATTGACTATGACTTTTGGTCTAGCATGCAGCTTTTTGTCTCTGATAACGCTCCGTCCATTGGCGGATTCTTTAGCGATCTGGATTTGAGCACAACGGGGACAATTCATTTCAACGATTTCGGTGACCGGGCCGTATTTACCTGGAATGAGGTTGGTACGGATGAAAATGAAGAAGCACTACTTACGTTTCAAATCCAGTTATTCGCTGACGGGACTATCATCCTGGGCTATAACGGGATAATGGATGATCCATCGGAAGACCTGCTTGATGACCTGGGTGAAGGCATCGTGGTGGGTATTTCGGCTGGTCGCCAGGCATCGGGTACGGAACTTGGCCCCACAGATCTGAGCACGGCCCAGCCACCTTTTAACGTCAACAGCACCGAAATCTACGATCGCTGGTGTTATGACGAAGCGGATTCATGCGGTTATAACAGCAGCGACAACGGATGGCCCGGCCCCATCAACACGGCTTTTGATCTGGACCAGACAAATGTGGTGTTCACACCCACCGGGGAGGGCAGTTATCTGGTGAGTCTCGAGGATTATGATATTGCCTCTTTCCACGTGGTAAAAGATTTTGTGCCCGACAATGCAATGGAAGTCGAGGTATTTATTTCCTGTAATGATGGCCTGCCACTCAACAACAGTCAGGTGATTACAGAAGACTCCGGCGGTGTAACCTTTATTGTGGAACTGTTCACGCCCGGTAATCTGGACTGTGAAATTACGGAAGCTCCGGTGCCGGTTGGCTATGAGGATAGCTACGCCGCCACCAACATCCATGGCGCGATAGGCTCAATGGGAAATGTGGATGGATGTCAGTTCAATGAAGTGGTGGGCGGTGACTTCAGTTGTGTTATCACCAACACCGCACAGGACGCGACCTACGAGGTCAGTAAGGTTTGGGACATCATCAGCGAAGGCGGTGACCTGATCCCGCAGGTCTTCAATTTAACCATCTCCTGCAACCGGGGAATAACCGCTTCCGCATCCGGTTCTGACTTCCGCAGCAGGCCCAGACACTCCAAAGATGTTCGAGCGGTTACCTGGCAGGGGCTGGAAGGAGACGCGACTGTCTGGGTTGACGTTGACTCTACCAATGGGCCGGCCAACTGCTCGGCACGGGAGAGAACCTTCTCTGATGCAGTGGAAACGGATAATCCCTGCAGAAGTCCGCAAAGCCTGACCATGGGCCAAACGACCTCCTGCACGATCACCAATACGGTGTTCTATGAAGGCATCCCGGCACTGAACCGTTATGGCCTGGTTATAATGGCTTTACTGATGCTGGGTCTGGGCATGGTCGGCTTCCGGCGTTTTGCCTGATTAGCACTAGCTGACAGGCTTTAATCTACAACCCTATGGCAGTTGACCAGAGCCGGGGTCAGGTTTTTAAACCTGACCCCGGCTTTACGTTGGGCTAACTCGTTGGCCGCCGAGTTCCTTGATGAGGATGTCGGCGACGCGGAAGGCGTTGGCGTAGATGGTCCAGGTGTAGGGGACGCTGCCGCCGGTGGGCATGAAACTGCCGTCGGTGATGTACAGGTGCTCGATTTCATGGGCGCAGCAGTCGGCGTTGAGCACCGAGTGTTCGGGGTCGTTGCCGAAACGGCAGCCGCCGGCGATCAGGTTAGTGGGCGGTGAGCCGCTGACGCCCCAGGTCACATCGTTTGCCCCCATCGCTTGCAGCATGCGGCGGCCTTTGCGGGTCAGGTATTCACCTACCTTCAGATCATGCGGGTGGTAGCCGACCTTGACGCGGGCCACCGGGGATCCCCGCTGATCCCGTAACTCCGGGTCCAGCGTGACATGACAGTTATCATTCGGCAGCCAGTCGCAAAATGTTTCAAAACGAAGGTAGCGGGCCTGGGTGAAGTAGGACTTGAGCTTTTTTTTCAGCGGCTCACCCCAGATGAGGCCATCGGGTGAATATTTTTGCCGGTTGGCCTGGCTGATGGGGTTGGGGTGGCGAAACAGGAACTCGATGGTGCCGCCCTTGATTTTGCCCAGTTCTTTATCATCGATAAAATACCAGTCCTGCAGGGCGCGGTTCATGAAGGGGCCGAGAATTTTGAGTTGTTTTGCCCGGGCCTGATCAAGATCGCTGTAGAGGAATTCCCCGGTTCCGGATCCGCCGGCTGAAAACAATAGGTTTTTGCCGACCTGTCCGCTGTTGTTGGCCAGCCCGTTAGGGTGGCGCGGACTGCGTGACAGCAACAGCAGGCGGGAGGTCTCTACCGCCTGGCAGGCGACCACAAAGATCCGGGCTTCTACCGATTGAGCCTGGTTTTGACGGTCTTGGTATTTGGCCGCCACGACCCGGCCCTGCGGGTCGCTCTCGAGTCGGTAAACGTGGGCATGGTCACGGATCTCGCAGTGTCCGGTGGCCACGGCCCGCTGCAGCAGGGCGGCGCGCGAACTGCCCTTGGCGCCGGTGGAGCAACCATAGCTGCCACAGTAGCCGGAATACTGACAGGACTGTCGGCCCATCGCCGGGCGCGACAGGATGGCGCGTGGCACAGGGATGGAATGCAAGCCCTGCTGTCTGCATTCATCGTCGAACCAGCCTGCCGCCGGGTGTTCGACGGTCGGGGGAAAAGGGAAGGTGCTGGTCGAGCGCGGCTCAAGGTTGGGATGATCGACCACCCGGCCTGAAACGCCGACCTCACGTTCAACCCGGGCATAATACGGTTCCAGAGCGGTATAGTTAATCGGCCAGTCGGCGATATTGGCGCCTTCGATCGGCCCGAACTCGGACAGCAGGCGGAAATCCTTCGGTTTGAGGCGGTGGAAACAGCCACTCATGAAATTTGATGAGCCGCCCACGCAGTTGCCGTTCCAGAAATCCAGACCGGAGCCATAGCTGGGGTCGGCCGCCCAGCTTCCGTCTTCCTGACGGTCTTCGGTGACGTGAAATTCTTTACGCAGGTCGGGGCTGTAAGCGCTGCGCCGGCAGCAGGCCAGTTCATCCTTGAAAAAATCCGCTTCTGTGTACCAGGGGCCTTTTTCGAGCACGACAACGGAATGACCGGCCTCGGCCAGGGCCAGCGCGACGGGCCCGCCTCCGGCGCCGCTGCCCACCACACAAATGTCGTAGTCCATCTTTATCGCCTGGCCATAATCCGGGGATAGGTTTTGTCCGCCGGTGGTTGCGGGAAGCCTGCCTGGTGCTCCAGCCACTTCCAGCCGCTTCCCTGCGGGTTACAGCCGTAGACTGGGTCGGCCAGCAAGGCCTCGAAAAGGTAATACAGCAGCAGTGAGAGCCAGTTCCTGCCCCAGCGGGTGCGGTCGGCCAGGTAGCGCAACAGGAGTTCCCTGCGGTCAAAGTCCAGTTCTTCAAAGCGGGCGTCAAAGCGCTCCATGCTCACTTCCTCCAGCGACTGAATGCTGTTGACGATGAAATGTTCCGTGTCCGGGTCAAAGCCAGCCTGGGCCATGACAAACTGCAGAAAGGGCAGGGCTTTTATATCCCCCGCGCCGGGGGCATCGTCGCCCGCTGGAAAAAGATGTTCCTGTACCGCTGCCAGCGTCTTTTTCCGACCCGCGGAAAGGGAGAATGATGATTGCGGGCCGGGTTCGTCAGCCCGGGCCGGCGACAAGTCTGAAAGCGTTGCACCCGCTGCCAGTGCGGCACTGCCGTGCAGCACAAAAGCGCGCCGGCTCAGGAACGGGGTGGCGCCGGCACCGGGCGCGGTTGTTTGTGTGCCTTCAGAATCTGTTTGACGTTTTTTCATTTCAAACAAGCCTGTACCGGGTTCATGTCCGCACTGTAGGGCGCGACCCAATCTGGAATATGCGCTGCGATGTATTCGGGAACGCCATCGCGGTATCGTACTACACCGTTGATGTCGATGATGAACTCGGTCGGAACACCGGACACGGCATAGCGTTTGCTCAGTACTTCACCGTTATCCATGGCGACTGGGTAGTTAAGCCCAAAGCGCTGTTGAAACTGCTCGATTTCTTCTTTTGAATCGCTCCAGGTGGTGTTGACCGCGATAATTTCCACGCGGTCGGCAAACTGTTCCTGCAGTTTTGTGTAGCGGGGCGTTTTCTCAATGCAATAGCTGCACCAGGTATTACAGAAAATCAGGTAAACGGCCTTTTTGCCCCGATAGTCCGCCAGGCGCCATGGCGTTCCATCCATCGTCTGTAAGTCAAAATCCGGCGCCAGGTCGCCAATTTCAACTGCCCTGCTGGAAGAGGCGAATAGTAAGGACGCTGCCAGCAGCAAGATCTGCATCAGCGGATGGGGGCGGCTTGGGCTATTCATCGGGGTCAGACTCAAATGCACTGAACTTTGTGTGATTATTGATCGGTGTTTGTAGCATTTGAATCTGACCCCTTTAGGTACAAATGTCCCTGGTTAATGAGCTTACAGATGAGACCCAGTTGCTTCGCGTGATCTTTCGGATCGGCGCTGATCCGGATCGGGCGGGTACAAATAGCTTCCGCCAGACCGGCCGCGCAGGTGTATTCCTCGCCTGCTGCGAACAGACGCGCATCCGGTCCGGATTTCAGCCAGGCCAGGCGCGTCCACGGGTGCTGCCGGATACTTGCGCCGTGCTTAAGCGCCTTGTCCAGTGCCGGGACATCGATGGCTTCTGCTGGCGGGGCAGGTTCATGGGCAAGGCGGTAACGCGATAGGAAGGAGCCCAGGAAGGAACGGAAATCCGCACTGTCATGGGCGGCTTCTGTCAGCATGCCGCAGAACCGGTCGATGGCAGCCTGATTGATCTCACCTGCCCGTTCGGTCGGCGGCAGGCCGCTATCCCCGTAGCGTGGCCCTTCCGCACGGTTTTGCGCCAGCCAGTCACCCAGCGCCTGTAACAGGTCGGCCGCGCTGGGTGCACGCATGCCGATGGACCAGGTCATGCCCTGATCGATTGCAATTCCATGATGGGCGACACCGGGCGGCAGATAAAGCAGGTCGCCTGCTTGCAGGATGAATTCCTGCTCGGCAGTGAACGATTCCAGCACATTCAACTCGCTGTTCGCTAGCAGGGCCGGGTCGAAGCTCTCCGCGATTTGCCAGCGCCTGCTGCCCTGGGCCTGCAATAGGAATACATCGTACTGGTCGGTATGGGGTCCGACGGAGCCACCGGGGCTGGCCACGCTGACCATCAGGTCGTCGATGCGCCAGGAGGGTAGGAAGAAAAATTCTTCCAGCAGCGAATGCAAGGGCGGGTAGTGTTTTTCCACGTCCTGAACCAGTAGGGTCCAGTTGGTCTCCGGCAGTTCGGCAAAATCACGCTCGCTGAACGGCCCGTAGCGCAATTTCCAGTCGTGCTTGGGAAAACTGCCGGTCACCAGGCGCGCTTCGGCCAGTTCGTCACAGGCCAGGCCCGCAATGTCGTCGGCGTCCAGTGGCGGGACAAATGCGGGGAAAGCCTGGCGGATCAGGAAGGGCTTTTTTGCCAGTAGTGGCGCAGGAAGGGTTCAGGTTTGATGTTCATTTTCACCCACAGCGGTGGCCATTTCGGCCGCGTTTCCGGTGTATCCGGCGGGTGTCAGTTCCAACAGGGTCTTGCGGGCTTGCTCGGGAATATCCAGGTTCTGGATGAATTGGGCCAGGTCTTTGGCGGAAATGTGTTTGCCGCGGGTTAGCGATTTGAGTTGTTCGTAGGGGTTTTCGATGCCGTAACGGCGCATCACGGTCTGGATGGGTTCGGCCAGGACTTCCCAATTGGCGTCCAGGTCCTGGTTGACGCGCTCGGCATTAAGCTCCAGTTTGGCCAGGCCCTTGAGCAGGGAAGAAGTTGCGACCAGGGAGTGGCCGTATGCCGTGCCGATCACGCGCAGCACGGTGGAGTCGGTCAGATCCCTCTGCCAGCGTGAGATGGGTAACTTGGCCGCCAGGTGGTCGAGCAGGGCATTGGCGACACCCAGGTTGCCTTCCGCGTTCTCAAAATCAATCGGGTTGACCTTGTGCGGCATGGTGGATGAACCGATTTCACCTGCAACGGTTTTCTGGCGGAAATAGCCGATGGAAATGTAGGCCCAGATGTCGCGACACAGATCGATAAGGATGGTGTGATAGCGCGCCAGGTTCTGGAACAGTTCCGCCATCCAGTCATGGGGTTCGATTTGCGTGGTGTAGGGGCTCCAGGTGAGACCGAGTGATTCAACAAAACCTTTGCTCAGGCCGGGCCAGTCGATCTCTGGATAAGCACTGATGTGGGCATTGAAGTTACCCACCGCGCCATTGATCTTGCCGAAAAAATCCTGTATCGCCATTTTTTGAGCCTGTCGCCGGAGCCGGACAAGCGTATTGGCCAGTTCCTTGCCCAGCGTGGTGGGGGAGGCGGTTTGTCCGTGTGTGCGCGACAGCATGGGCTGCTGTGCATGAGTGGCTGCCAGTTCACTCAGTACCGCGTCGATCCGGGCGAACTCCGTTTTCATGACTTCTTCCTGCACATCCCGCAGCATCAGGGCGTAGGACAGGTTGTTGATGTCTTCCGAAGTGCAGGCAAAATGCAGGAACTCGGCTTTGGCCGCTAACTCCGGCAATTTAGAAAACTGTTCTTTGAGGTAGTATTCAACCGCCTTCACATCGTGGTTGGTAACCGCCTCGATTTCCTTGATTCGCTCTGCCTCGTGTACATTAAAATGGCTGATCAGGTCCTCGAGAAATACAGTCTCTTCTGCGTCCAGCGCAGGAAGTTCTGCAATGTCCGGGTGTGCAGCCAGGACCTGGAACCAGCGAATTTCGACAATCACACGGCGGCGGATCAGGCCATATTCGCTGCAAAATGGCCACAGCAGGCGGGTGCGCCCGGCGTAACGACCGTCAATGGATGAAAGGGCTGTAAGCGGGGTCAGTTTCATGGTTTCAATGGCTCTCACGGGCCTGGCCGGGAATCAGAGAAGCATTTTCCCCCTCTTTTGGGTGTACACCAAACCATCGGTGAAAAAAAATGCCTGTCTGACCCGCACAGGAGCCAATAAAACCCGGATTTCCTTTATAATCTGAGGCAGATATGAACCCTGAAAAGTGCGGAGCATTTAGTGATGACCGAATACAGAACAGAACACGACAGCATGGGCGAACTGCAGGTTCCCGCGGACGCGCTTTGGGGCGCACAGACCCAGCGTGCCGTGCAGAATTTCCCCATCAGCGGCATCGCGATGCCACGGCAATTTATTCGCGCCCTGGGCCTGATCAAGGCTGCAGCAGCACAGGTAAACCAGGACATGGGTTTCCTCGACCAGGACAAAGCCGCAGCCATCAAGGACGCTGCCGGCAAAGTGGAAGCGGGGGAAGCGGACAGTCACTTTCCCATCGATGTGTTTCAGACCGGTTCGGGCACTTCATCCAATATGAATGCCAACGAGGTTATTTCACACCTGGCGAACCAGGGAAGTGATCTGGGTGTTCACCCCAACGATCACGTCAACATGGGGCAAAGCTCCAATGACGTTATTCCGACCGCAATCCAGGTCAGCACCACGCTGGTCGCTTCCGGTCAACTCATTCCATCGCTTCTGCACCTGGCCGAAACACTGGACATCAAGGCCGAGGAACTTTCTGCTGTCGCCAAGACGGGTCGCACGCATTTGATGGACGCAATGCCGGTCACTTTTGGTCAGGAATTGAGTTGCTGGTCGAAGCAAATTCGTTCCAACATCAAGCGCATCAAGAGTGCACTGAAACGCACACGCCGCTTGCCACTGGGCGGAACAGCAGTTGGCACCGGCATTAATGCACATCCTGAATTTGGTCCCCGTGTTGCAGCAGCGCTGCAGGAAGCTACCGGCGTCAAATTCAAATCTTCCGATAACTATTTTGAAGGCATCAGTTCCCAGGATGCCTCGGTCGAACTGTCCGGACAGCTTAAAACCCTGGCCTGCAGCCTGATGAAGATCGCCAATGACCTCAGGCTGATGAACTCCGGTCCACTGGCCGGCATCGGTGAAATCGCCTTACCGGCGTTGCAACCCGGGTCTTCCATCATGCCCGGTAAAGTCAACCCGGTGATCCCGGAAGCCGTATGCCAGGTCTGTGCGCAGGTGATCGGTAACGACACCACCATCACGGTAGCCGGCCAGTCCGGCCTGTTTCAGCTTAACGTCATGCTGCCGGTGGTGGCGCTGAATCTCTTGCAAAGCCTGGAAATATTGTCCACGGTAAGCACCTTGCTGGCCGATACCGCCATCAGTGGTTTTGTCGTGCGTGAAGACAACATCCGCAAAGCGCTGGAACGCAACCCGATCCTGGTGACGGCACTCAATCCGGTCATTGGCTACGAACTGGGCGCGGCAACCGCCAAGCAGGCCTATAAAGAGGGCAGGCCAATCAAGGATGTCGCACTGGACATGACGGATTTGTCTGCAGAGGAACTGGATCGCCTGCTCGATCCGCTGGAATTGACCAAAGGAGGTATCAAGGAATGAATACAGCTTACAGGCTCAATTCGACCATTGCTTTTAGCTGCCTGGCGTTACTGCTGGCTTCGCCGCTGTTGTTTGCCGGGGAGAATGAAGCGCCGCACTGGTCTTATTCAGGTGAAGAAGGCCCTGAGCACTGGGGCGATATCTCTGAGCAGTACCGCATGTGTTCCGAAGGACGCAACCAGTCACCGATCGATCTCGTTGCTGATCTCGATGCCGACTTGCCCGAGTTGGTGTTCGACTACAAGGGTTCGCCACTACGTGAAATCAATAACGGACATACCATTCAGCAAAATGCCGAGCCGGGTAGTTTCCTGACCATTACCGACCTCAATAAGCGGTATGAACTCAAGCAGTTTCACTTCCACAGCCCCAGTGAACACCAAATTAACGGGCGTTCATATGCAATGGAATTACACTTCGTGCATGCAAATGATGACGGCGCACTGGCTGTAGTCGGTGTGATGATTGATGAGGGCAAGGAGCATCCGGTGTTAAGCAAGCTATGGGCCTGGATGCCGGAACATGCCGGTGAAACCAGTGAGCAGGCGATCGGTATTGAAGAGACCGATCTGTTGCCACCGACGCGCGATTATTTTTCCTACAATGGTTCCCTGACCACCCCACCGTGTTCCGAGGGTGTTGTATGGATGGTTCTCAAGAACCCCATCGAGGCATCAGCCGAACAAATTGCACGGTTCAAGGAACGCATGGGTTCGGCCACCAACCGGCCGGTTCAGCCGCACAACGCAAGGATGATCCTGGATTAAGGTAGCTGGAACCCGACCCCGGTTCAGAAAACCCACACATATTCATCCAGCCTTTGCACACCCGATGCAACAGCGCGGGGCATGGAAGACAGTATATCCGCCTGTTCAACAAGTTTGAGTTTGCCTTCCCAGTGACGTTCGACTTCTGCGACAGCTACGCTGAATGGAGGCCCTTCCATCGCGGCCTGGTCGTACTCCATTGTAATCAGCAAGCCCTGTGGAGAAGTGTTGAGTAGTTTCTTGCAGGCCGACACGTAGTCGGCGCGCATGTCCTCAGGCAGGGCCACCAGCGCCGCCCGATCATAAAGAGAAGCGATTGGCTGGCCGTCATAGTCTTTGGCGAATTGAATGAAATCCGTGACGAACAGGCGAATATTCCGCTCGTGGGCGCGGTAGCACGGGTGTCCATATTGCACGGATTTATTCCAGGTCAGGTCGTTCTCGCAGAAGAAATCCAGCACGGCTGATTCCACGAATTCGATACCGATCACGTCAAGCCCACGCTCTTCCAGCCACAGAAGATCCCGTGATTTTCCGCACAGGGGCACCAGCACGGAGGCGCCGGCTTCCAGTTCAGGCCAGTATTTCTGCAAAGCCGGGTGGATATCGGCCTGGTGAAAGCCGATATTGCCTTCGCCCCAGGCCTTGATCCAGAAATTTGCACGCATTGTTTAGTTCCTCACGCAGGAATCGGCTCAGCGGTTCTGGGTAAAGCCACAGGCAATACCCGAGATAATGATCTTCTGGACATTGGATGTGCCCTCGACGATTTGCAGTGACTTGGCGTCCCGGTAAAAACGTTCCGCCGGGTATTCGGAGGAGAAACCATAGGAGCCAAAAATCTTCATGCATTCATTGGCGGCATGGACTGCTGCTTCGGATGCGGCAAGTTTGCCCACTGATGTTTCAAACTGACTGGGTTTGCCCTGGTCCTTCAGCCAGGCCGCGCGGTACACCAGCATCTGGGCCGCCTCGTGTTCCACTACCATTTCGGCAATCTGGGCCTGGATCATCTGGTGCTTCGAGATGGGTTTGCCGAACTGAGTGCGTTCATTGGCATAGTTGATCGCCAGTTCCAGCGCCCCGCCTGCGACACCCAGAGCGCCGGCAGCACAACCGATACGGGTATTGCCCAATTGCCACATGCACATCTTGAAGCCGTTATTGACTTCGCCCAGCAGGGCATCTTTTGGAATTTTGGCGCCGTCAAAAACAAATTCGCCGGTGGGTGAGCAGTGCAGCCCCAGCTTGGTTTCGATTGCCGTGGCCGTACACCCTTCCAGATTCTTGGGTTCGAGGATAAAGCAGGACATGCCCTTGTTGCCTTTTTCCCGGTCTGTGTAGGCGTAAAGCAGGCCGGCATCCCCCACGTGTGCGTTGGTAATCCAGAGCTTACTGCCATGCAGTTCCCAGTGGTCGCCTTTATCAATCGCATAGGTTTTCATACTGGCGACATCCGATCCGGCATTGGGTTCGGTCATGGCAAAAAAGCCCAACTTCGTTCCGTCAATCCAGCCGGGGATATATTTTTCTTTTTGCTTGTCCGTGCCCCATTTGGCCACAGACAAGGACGGACCCAGGTTTTGCATATTGAAGGGCAGGCGCCAGGAAGCAGAAACCCGGGCGATCTGCTCCGCCATCAATACGGATTCCAGGTATCCCATGCCGTTTCCGCCGAGTTCTTCCGGCAACACGCAGGAGAGGAAGCCCAGTTCGCCCATCAGCGCGACCCGTTCCTGGCGAAATTCGTGATTCTTTTCTTCTTCTTCCAGGGTCGGTGCAATTTCTTCCAGTGCAAAGCGCCTGGCGGTGTCCTGCACCAGTTGTTGCTGTTCTGTCAGTTCAAAATTCATTGTGGTTTCTCTATTTTGGGGTCATCGATCAGGATTCTTCGATGATCATAAGTACGTCATCATCCTCAACGACATCACCCTTTTTAACCCGTATTTCTGATACGGTACCGTCACAAGGTGCATAGACCGGATTTTCCATCTTAAGCGCCTCAATAACCACCAACTCGTCGTCTTCTTCGACTTCGTCACCTACATTAACGAGTACTACCCAGATATTTCCCGCCAGGGGAACCAGAACTTCTGTAGCCATTGTATTTTCCTATTTCAATATTGATATGAATATGCCGGCGGCAATCACGGTGCCGATAACCCCGGCGATGTTGGGCCCCATTGCAAACATGAGTAAATAATTACGTTTATCTGCAGCGGCCCCGACTTTCTGTACCACGCGTGCCGCCATGGGTACGGCGGAAACACCTGCCGCGCCAACCAGGGGATTGATTTTATTGCTGGTGAACAGGTTCATGAATTTGGCCAGCAATATACCGCTTGCGGTGCTGATCATGAATGCAAATAAACCTAAAAAGAAGATGAAAATCACTTCCTTGCGTAGAAATACCTCTGCATTCATGGTTGCCCCGATGCTGACACCGAGGAATATGGTAACGATATTCATCAGGGAGTTCTGCGCAGTTTCATTCAGGCGCTCAACGACTTTGGATTCACGGAAGAGGTTACCCATCATGAACATCGCGATCAGTGGCGCTGAGGCCGGCACCAGCAGGATAATCACCATGGCGGCGATGATCGGGAAATACAGTTTTTCCCGGGCGGAGACCTTGCGGCCTTTTTTCATCCTGATTTTGCGTTCGGCATCAGTCGTCAGCAGTTTCATGATAGGGGGCATGATCAACGGCACCAGTGCCATATAGGAATAGGCGGCCACCGCAGTTGCACCCAGTAGTTGTGGCGCAAGCTTGGCGGCGAGATAGATGGTTGTCGGACCGTCTGCGCCACCGATAATGCCGATGGTTGCCGCCTCTTGCAGGCTGAAACCCATGGAGTAAGCAATAAAAAATGTGACGTAGACGCCCACCTGTGCCGCCGCGCCGAGAAAAATCAAGCGAGGTTGTGACAGCAAGGCGCTAAAATCGGTCAGTGCACCCAGCCCCAGGAAAATCAGCGGGGGGATAACTTCCCATTCAATACCATAATGATAGAAGCGCCAGAGCAGGCCTTCGCCCGGTTCCATTAACATGCTCAAGGGCAGGTTGGTGAGGATGATGCCAAAGCCGATTGGCAACAGCAGCAGAGGCTCGTATTGCCGTGTAATCGCCAGGTAGATCAGAATCAGTCCGATTATCCACATGAAAACCATGCCGGGGGTGACGGCCAGCAAGCCCATGTTGTTAAAAAATACCATTATTATTCCTTTTTATCCGGTTCCTTTCCGGCCAGTAGTTTGTTTATTCTAATAACCACATAGAGCACGGCCAGGCCGATAAAAACGCCGGAAATGCCGTTTACGAATATCTGGACTGCTTCCTGCATGAAAATTCCTCGTGATAATCCCTCGTGTAGTACCCGACACTAGCCCTTGATACTGCGGGGCAAAATCAAATGGTGGCGAGGGCAGATGGATGTCGGGTTCTGGTAAGCAGCGCCTGCGAAGGCCTGAAGATAGCTGCGCAGATCCTGCAGTTTTACAATTTCATCCACCAGTCCGTACTGGGCACAATAATCCGGCTGCGAATGATCATGGTAATGCTGCGCAAGCGCATTCATTTTCTCGACAATCGGTTCCAATGGCCGCCCGGCATCCTTTTCTTTCATCGCCCGCCGAGAATAGGTGGCCACGGCCGCTGTCTCTCCATGCATGACTGCGATTTCTGTAGCCGGTGTACCCAGCGTGAATGCATTGTGACGGTTCGCAGTAGGACCACCCAGAACATAATGTGCTGCAGCGCTGCCTTTGCGTAACACGACCAGGATCATGGGTACATCGGTTTGCTGGATGGAATAAATTAGTGATTGCCCCAGACCGAGCAGTTCCGCTCTTTCCGCCAGATCTCCCACATCGATACCGGAGGTGTCCTGAAACCAGATGACCGGTATGCGGTCCCGGCCACACAGCGTGACGAACTCATTCATTTTAATCAGGCCCTGCCGGTAGAGTTTGCCACCCATGCCCGGGTAGTCGGCATATTCGGGATAGCCTTTACCCAGGTAGCCCTGGCGATTGCCGATACAGGCCACCAGCATTCCATCGATCTTGCACAGGCCGGTATACATTTCCGGGCCATAATCGGGGCGGAATTCCATGTGTTCGCTGCCATCGACCAGACGAGCCAGCACCTCGTCGAAGTTATAGACTTCTTTCTGGTTGGCGGGCAGCAGCGAGTACAGGTCTGCGGCTGGAAACTCCGGTGCCTTTGGGGTGGCGACCCGGAAAAATTCGGGTTTGTAGGCAGGAATTGCCTTCATGTATTTCTTGAGACCGTCCAGAACACCGGTTTCTTCTTCACAAACCTCGGTGAAAAATCCGGTTGCGTCGAAATGTGTCGCCACGGTTCCCGGCGGGCTGGCACTGAATTCCCGGGTTTTTTCAATGAGTTCTTCCAGCATTTCGACATCAAAACCACCTCTTGGCGCCATGCCGGAAACAATCCCCACACCACCAACCGCCATGTTGGCGTTCTTGTGTGCGATCAGAATAGTGGGGCTGATGCTTTGATAGCCGCCACCTGCCGGATTGGTGCCGTAAATTCCTGCGAGTACCGGGATACCTGCCTGCTCCAGTTCCGCATGACGATAGAACGGTGTGCCGGCGCCGCGCCGATTGGCATAAAATTTTTCCTGCTCCGGTAACTTGGCGCCACTGCAATTGACCAGCCAGACCAGGGGAATATTCAGGCGTTTGGCCAGATCGGTAACCCGCAGAATATTTTCTGATTGGCCGGGTAACCAGGCGCCGGCCATCACCTTATTATCAAAACCGATAACTACGGCCCAGCGGCCTTCGATTTTGGCCAGGCCATCCACCACATTGGTCGTGCCCTCAACATTGTCGAGTGGGTTGAAAGTGCTGTGCAGGGGATGCCAGGTACCGGAATCAACCAGGTACTCGATCCGTTGCCACACCGTCATCACACCCCGCTGGTTTATTTTTTCCGTCGAGAAACCGGCTTCTTCGACATTTTTCTTGAGTTGTTCAATTTTCCTTTCGGTTTGTCTGAGTTGTTCAGAACTTGCAGCGGCACGCTTGATGCGCCCTTGCTTGAGCGCCTTCCCGAAACGCTCCATGTTTTCAAAATAGGGTTGCATTCGGTTTAGTCCTTTGGAGATAAAAGCCTGGGCCGGCTAGTGTAATGTATAGGCCAGGGCCTGTTACTGTTCATCCTGATTTCCAGGCTCTGTTAAAACAACTGACCGATAACGATTCCAGTGCCGGATAGTAGCAAACAGGTAGGGTATCGGCAATGCAGGTTCACTCAGTTCTTGAGCGCGGCACAGGCTTTTATTTTGACGGAAGCACTATGCGTATCGCGTCGTTTTGCTATCATGCAGGGGCAAATTGAGCAGCAGGAGAGATTTTGATGAAAAAAAGAAAATTCCTGGTGGTTGTTGATCCTGCACGTCAGCATCACAAGGGTATTTCGTGGATCGTGCAAATCGGCCAGCAGCAGCGGAATGAAAAATTGGAAATTCAACTTTTCATCGGCTTCGAAACTGGCGACAGAGGCGATCCCGACACGCCGACAGAGGTGGTGAAAGGGCCCGAGTGGTTTGAAGAACTGGTCCGGCCACTGAAGGACGCGGGCCTGGATTATGCTATGGAAGTGGTATGGACGACGGATTGGCGCCAGTCGGTGATCGATGCTGTTAAACGAACAGGAGCCGATATCATCATGCTGGCAAAATCCGCGGCCGAGCATCAGGCGGGGCTGATCACTGATACCAAGTGGGGGCTGGTGCGGAACTCTCCCGTCCCGGTGGCTATTATCGGCCGGAATTCCAGCGAGACTGTTAAGCGTATCCTGGCGGCAGTTAATATGGAGAGCACGGACGACAAAAGTGTTGAGCTGAACGAGAAGGTGTTGCGGCACGGATTCGAGTTGGCTGGATATTATGGTGCAGAGCTTCACGTGGTTAACGCCTACCAGGGTACGGAAGATTTTCCCAACTTCAGTGACGTGCAGCGGATAGTAGACGTTCCCCGTGAGAATATTCACCGGGACATGGGCCCGCCGGAAGATATTATTTCCGATGTGGCTGAGAAACTACAGGCAGACCTGGTGATTATTGGTTCCAAGGCACGCAAGGGGCTTCGCGCTACCTTGCGCGGCAATACCAGCGAAAAAGTACTGGAAAAACTCTCCACCGATATTCTTGTACTGAACTAGTTTTTCCTTATATCAGCGAAGAAACCCCGGCATTCTGGCCGGGGTTTTTATTTGGTGCTGACACAGTGTAAAAGTGTTGTGGATGAACGCCGTGGGATACACTACACCAGCATATGAGCATTGCCCTTCTCTCAATAAAGTACCTGTCATTTTCAATGATGTCCGTGCTGTTGGTGTCGCTGCTGGCTGGTGCCTTCCGGCAATTTGTATTCTTGTCCGTCAATCTCTTTTTTATCGGATGGCTGCTGGGGCCGATCAGCGCTCTTGCCACTATTGCATTCTGCCTGCTTGGGTTTGCTCTGGTCCGCATTCACCTCAAATGGCCGGCGCTGCGGCTTGTGTATACCTTACCGGTTTTCGTCGCCTTGTTTATCTACCTGCGCAACTACGAGATTTTGCAGTGGATATTTCCACCAGAATTATTGAGCAGCACGCTGAGTACAATCGGGCTCAGCTTTTTATTCTTCAAAATCATTCATGTCCTGGTCGATGCGCAAAGCAACACTCTGCGGAAACTGGAATTTCTGACCTATCTCAATTACTGCCTGAATTTCACCACATTCATGATGGGGCCCATCATGCGTTATCAGGATTACTTCGACCAGTGGCATGGCCATAAGCAGGCAATTGAGCCGACTTATGAGGCGCACCTTGATGCCGTACTCCGGATACTGGGCGGTATGGTCAAGGCCTATGTGCTCGCTGGGTGGATTAACGGCCTTGCTCTGCAAGCGGACACCAATGTATTGCAACTGAGTTTTACGGCCTGGCTGGTTCAGATGTATGCCTTCTTTTTCTACCTCTATCTGAATTTTTCCGGATACGTTGATATCGTCATCGGTATTGGCAGCCTGATGGGCATACGCCCCCCCGAAAATTTCAACAAGCCGTTCATCGCACAGAATATTTCGGATTTCTGGTTACGCCAGCATCGTAGCCTGACGCTGTGGCTGACGGATTATGTATTTTCACCTGCGTACAAACGGGCACTGAGCAGCAAACGGCTTGGCAGCCATCCGGTACTTGCCGGCAATCTGGCCATCATGCTGACCATGATCGTATCCGGTATCTGGCATGGTACATCGATCAACTTCCTGTTCTTTGGCCTTGTGCACGGCATCTATCTGGTGATTTACCACAGTTGGGACCATTTTCTTGCGCGGCGCCTGGGGCGAAAACGGCTCAAGCAGTTACGCCAGCACTGGCTGGCAAGAACAGTCGGTATTGTGATCACGTTCAATGCAGCCTCTTTCGCATTTTTATTTTTCCAACTCGATACGGCACACTTGCTGCAACTGTTCAGTGACTTGTTAGGATCATGAAGGCCATCTCATCAATTCGAACCCGAATTCTGTTAAAGCTTTTGGCTGCAGCACTGTTAATTTTCATCCTGGTATTGTTTTCAAGCACCCATGTTGACTTTATTTACACCAGTTTTTAAGAAACCCTTGCTGGCGGTCTCTGCTGTGGCGACCGGGGTGTTGCTGTATGCGTGCATCGTGTTTGGGATGATCTCGGTGTCGTCCGGGGCCGAGCGGGAACTGGATGCATTTCCTTTCAAGGAGGAGGATTGGCTGCGCTATCTGCTCCCGTCGCGATTCACCGGTACGGATAAACAAAGAATTATGCTGGCCGGGCCATCGACCGTTCGGGAGAACCTGCTTTACCGTCAGTTTGAAAAAGCTTTCCCGCAATATTCAGTCTACCCGGGAGGAATCAGCCTCGGCACCATTGATGATGTTACAGCATCATTGGAATATGTTGAAAAGGTCTATGGTGTCGATGCCTTGCCGGATGTTCTGGTTTTGGGTGTTTCCCCCCGTGTGATCGGCAACATTCCCGCACAACGGCCGTTCAGCCTGGGGCTTGATCGCTACAGTCCGTTTTATTCAGCGCGCAACACGGATTCCGGCATTGAACTGGCGCCCAAAGGGTTCATCGATTCAATCCATGCAAGGCTGAAATTTCTTACTCAGAAGCAAAGTGGGCGATTCCGCACCGCCTTGTTGGCAATGCTCAGCAACTGGCTGGCAGAAGGGAAAGCTGTGGACCTTGACCCAAACGCTGACATAAGCCAGAGAACAGCGCAGCAACGACTGCTTGAAAAACTGTTCAAACATCCGCTTGTTGTTCGGATTATTCGGAATGGACGATTTCGGCGGGCTTTGGATTTTGAGTTTTCACAGGTGCTGGCCTGGCTTATCTCACCCAGCAAATACCTCCTGAGTGAGCGGCCCGGGATAGAGGGGCTTAAGGATTGGTTAACAGATCCCGGGTCATGGTGGGAAACGGTTCATTCCTGGAATCCTATGGAGACACAGGCGCAAACTTCTGCCCGTATAAATCGACTCACCAAATTTATCAGGATGCATCAAATTCGATTGATGGTCATCAACCTTCCTGAAAGAGATTTCAGCCGTGAACTGTTTGATGATGCTTACTACCGGGCTTATCTCGACCTGGTCAGGGGATCTCTCGGTGATGTGCCTTTTCTGGATTACCGGGAATTTTCCAGCAGCGATGAGTTCTATGATGTGGAGCACACGGTTTATCGTGGTTCACTGCGCCTGAGCGAGGAAGTCATTCGGCAACTCAAAAAAATATTAGCTAAACCAGGAACGCAGCAGGGAATCGAGGAAGCGCCAGGCAGATGAAGGACATAAAGCAGTTCATAAAAGACGACCGGCATCCTGAAGCCCTGTCAGCCATACTGCGACAGGCCCGCATGACCGCCGACTACAGCAGCTACCAGTCCCTGTGCCGTCTGCGCAGTAAAATCAATGCAGACACCACGGCCCCGAAGGCGATGGACTTGAAGATCGCCCTACTGGGTGGCTACACCACAGACTTTCTCGAGCATCCACTCCAGCTTGAATTGGAGACACTTGGGCTTGCTTGCCGGCTTTTCAGCAGTAACTACAACTCCTTTGTCTCCGAGATGCTACGCAATGACAGCGATACGGTCGCCTTCGGTCCTGATCTTGCCGTATTTCTGATCAATTCCTTCAATATCCCGGAATGGCCCCGGCCGGGTGATTCCCTCGAAGCCATCCAGTCGATTGCTAATAAGATTTCCCATCACTGGCTTGGTCTGTGTGAATCACTGCACAGGAATACCCACTGTGAAATCGTCATGAGTAATCTTCATGCCCTGCCAACGCGTACCACGGGAAATCTTGATTGCCGCTTGAATTGGGAGGCCAACAGCTTCATTCGCCGGGTCAATGAGCGCCTGAATCACAAGGCGCCCGCCTATGTTCACATCCTGGATATTGCTTCACTGGCATCTTTTTATGGTGTGCTGAACTGGTTTGACAGCAGGTTCTGGCATCATTCCCGGCAGCCTGTTTCCTTCGACTGCCTGGTGCCCTTCATCAGGAACCTTGCGGCCCTCATCGGCGCACTGTATGGCCGAACGGCCAAATGCCTGGTCCTGGACCTCGACCATACACTCTGGGGTGGTGTGGTTGGGGACGATGGCCTGGAAGGATTGAAAGTGGGAGCGGGTGACGCCGAGGGCGAATCATTCCGTTTTTTTCAGGAGTACCTTTTACGTCTGAAACAAAGGGGCATGTTGCTGGCGGTGTGCAGCAAGAATGAAGAAGAAAATGCACTCGCTCCGTTTGAAAACTTACCGGGGATGGTCCTGAAGCGTAGCGATTTTGTTTCGTTCAAGGCCAACTGGGATCCCAAGCCGGATAATCTCAGGCTGATTGCCAGTGAGCTGAATATTGGCCTGGATGCCCTTGTTTTTGTCGATGATAATCCGGCTGAACGGGAATTGGTGCGGCAAGTGCTGCCGCAGGTCAAGGTGCTTGAGTTGTCTGATGATCCGGCAGAATACCCCGTGCTGCTCGATCAATGTGGCTGGCTGGAAATTGCCAGTCTGACCGCTGAAGATGCCAGAAAAACCGATCAATATCATGAGAACCGACAGCGCGAGGAGTTGCGGGATCAGCAGGCAGACTATGACGGTTACCTGCAGTCACTCGAGCAACGGGCGTCTATCTGCAGTTTCAATATCCGGGATCTGGATCGAATCACACAATTGGTTAATAAAACCAACCAGTTCAATCTGACCACAAAGAGGCTGAACAGATCAGAAATTGAAGTACTGATGGATAATCCGGACGTATTCACAGCCAGTGTGCGTCTGCTTGACCGGTTTGGCGATAACGGGCTGATTAGCGTACTGGCGGGCCGTATTGAGGAGCGAACACTGCATATTGACCTGTGGCTGATGAGTTGCCGTGTATTTCAGCGCGGAGTAGAGCGCTTGCTGGCAAATTACCTGTTTGATTCCGTGACAAAATGGGGGCTTGAAGAGGTTCATGGGATTTATATGCCGACTGCAAAAAACCGGCTGGTGGAATCCCTGTATTCTGATTTGGGTTTTCAGTTAATCGACCGCGACAGGCAGGGAGTCAGCCAGTGGAGCATTAAGGTGCAAGACTATCAGCCGGTTCCTGTAACGATTTCCGTTAACGAGGATTGCGACCATGAATGAAGAAACCGTATGGAATCGCCTGAGGGAGATTTTCCGTGATGTCTTTGGTGACGAAGATATAGAGATCGGACCGGATACGGTTGCTGATGACATTCTCGAGTGGGATTCTCTGACCAACATCCAGTTACTGGTTGCTATAGAAAAGGCATTCAAGGGCGTCAAATTCAACACCGGTGAGGTTGCCAACCTGAAAAATGTTGGCGAAATGGTTCGAGTCGTCCTTGACAAAAGCGCTGATTAAGGAAGCTCTGCCCGCAAGTCCCTGGATTCAGCTTTCAGTGGCGCGACGCCTCAGCCACAAGGCTGCCGCAAGGAATACGGTGGCAAGCACCAGGCCGCCCAGCATTTCTATTGAGAGCAAGCGATCAGCGATGTTGATCAGGTTCACTGAGTGGTCAAACTGTTCTGTTTGTGGGAAACCCAGGGCAACTTCTCCGCTACCGTGATGAACCTCGGCGGTCAGGATAGCGGGGCTGTTGACTATCCAGTCACCAATAACGCCCACGATGTTGCTCTTCAGCGTAAAAGTACGCAGAAATTCGATCCATGTTTGCAATACGGCAAAGACCAGGGGCGGCAACGTGGCGAATAACAGGGGTAGACGTGGCGCAAAAGCTGAAACCAGCATCAGCCAGCCGAACATCGGTAGCGCCCATATTGACTGTGCATACCATGAAACGGCGATCATTGACCACGCCTTGATCGGGATTAACATGCTCGGCATAAGGGTCCATGGATTGCCGTCAACGCCGAGAATCATCAGTGCGCCGATAATCGCCATGATGATATGGGTAGCTACCAGGATGAGCAGGAAGAATGTGGGTATGACCACCATCGCGGCCAGCAGTTTGGATGCCAGAGTCAGCGTGTCAGAAGCAGGCAGGGATTTCCAGAACAGGATACTGCGATCCTTGCGGTCGTCATACAGCGAGCCCAGCAGATAAAAGAATATAACGAATCCCATTACCACGGTAAAAAATACCGAACTGCCCAGCATGCCCTGATATATCAGGGCGTTGCGAAATTCCGGGGTTTGATCGGACAACATTCGTACGGCTTCTCTGAGCGTGTACAACTCACTGTCGATACGCGCAGTGGTAAAGATCGACATTAACAGAAAGATGACATAAAGCCCGCCGATCACCATGGGCGTGGTTCGGAAGGCGCCCTTGTTTTCCCAGTATTCACGGCGCAGGAGTGGGATCAGGCGGTTCATACACTAATCCCTTCTCTTGTGCTTCCCTTCATCTTGGCAACGAACAAGTCGGCGATGCTGGGTGTATGAATTTCACCGAGTTCAGTCAGTTTTGCCCGGTCAGCGTTGTCGTAAAGAAGAATATGTTTACCGAAGAGTTCGCGTTCGTAGATTGGGCTGAGCTTACGCGCCTGCTCGACCTGACCTTTCGATACCATAAGCTCGGCATAACGCTGCTGGACTTCGTCCATGCTTGCCTTCAGAACGATTTTTCCATCCTGTATGAAAATCAGGTCAGTCAGGATGTGCTCGATTTCCTCAACCTGGTGGGTCGTGATCAGAATGGTGCGTTCCTGGTCAAAATAGTCATTGAGCAGGTTGGTGTAGAACTGTTTGCGGTAAATGATATCCAGTCCAAGCGTCGGTTCGTCCAGTACCAGCAATGAGGCATCAATGGCCATGACCAGAGCCAGATGCAACTGAGCTACCATGCCCTTGGAGAGTTGCTTGACTTTATGCTGGGGTGTGACTTTGGTCTCTGCCAGGTACTTGAGGCATTTTCCGCGTGAAAATTTTGGGTGGATCTGCTCGGTCAGGTCGATCAGTTGCCATACGCGGATCCAGCGCGGGAGGACTGCTACATCAGCAATAAAACACACTTCTTCCATCAGGGCGGCACGTTCGTGGGCCGGATTCTTACCCAGTACGCTGAGTTCGCCATCGAAGGTAACCAGGCCCAGTATGGCCTTCATCGCCGTTGTTTTGCCTGCGCCATTGGGTCCAATCAAGCCAACGATGCGACCCGGGGGTATATTCAGATCGATGTGATCAACTGCAAGGGTTCGGCCAAAACGTTTGCTAAGCCCACGTGCGGATATAATGGGATTCATGAGGATTTTTTCTCTTTATTCGGGGGGGCTTTGAGCAGTTCTTTGACGTCGAGTCCCAGTTGGCCGATCCGGTTGAGCATGGCGGGCCATTCCTCGTTGAGAAACTTGTTACGCTCGGAAGCAACCAGTTGTCTGTGTGCTCCCTTGCATACGAACATACCCAGGCCGCGTCGCTTTTCGACCAGGTTCTCATCTACCAGAGCCTGGTAAGACTTGGAGACTGTGATGGGATTCAACTGGAACTCCGATGCTACGGTGCGGACCGAGGGCAGGGCATCGCCCTCGCCCAGGGTTCCATCAAGGATCATTGCGACCGTGCGCTCTTTTAGTTGCCAGTAGATAGGCTGGCTGTCATTCCAGTGGGTGGACATTTAAGCGATTCAGTCTATGTGGAACAGGAACAGGCTGACTTTGAAACTCTTGTTCTTTTTATAGGAGGCACCACCGGGATCCTCGCTGGCAAGAGACTGTGCCGGGTCAGATTCAATTTCAGCCATTTGGCTAGTCGTGCCCTTTGCGGTTAAACCGGAATCATTTAAGCTCACCAGTGCGCTGACCAGCAGCGTTAGTGCCGCAAACACCGCGAGGCTATTGGATATCCGGAGTGTGTGTCGTGATCTGAATCTCAACATTTCATTTTC
The DNA here is from genome assembly GCA_024279945.1 of Gammaproteobacteria bacterium. Classification (GTDB taxonomy): domain Bacteria; phylum Pseudomonadota; class Gammaproteobacteria; order Xanthomonadales; family SZUA-36; genus JAJRRA01. Next base: position 132,400 of record JAJRRA010000048.1, on the reverse strand, counting down.
CAGTAGGACCTTAATTCAGGGAATCAGTTAGGGTGATGTAGTGAAGTATAACACCACTACCGCAAAACACAAGAATTATGTGTGTGTGGACTTGCCTGGGACAGATGCAGTCCGCGACCCAAGCCAGGCAAGCAGCAGAGCCAGGCTCAGAGGTATCAGACGCTCAACCCAGTCGCCGGGAGAGTCGACGGTCCAACTGAGGATGATGGTAAGCAGGAAGCCACTTGCCAGGGCGGCGATGCGCCAGGGCGGTTCAACTGGGCCCCGCCACAGTGTGATCAAGAGCAGAGGGCCAAATGCTGCAGCCAGAGCCTGCCAGGCGAATAGGACGCGGCTGAATATCTGATCGGGGGAACCGATCGCGAGGGCAACGGCGAGCATGCCGATGATAAGCACGACCCATCGAGCTCTCCCGAGGCTGCTGGTGGCGCTGGAAGATTTATCATTCAGATCGTGACTGACGCTGGCGGCGGCAACCAGAAGCTGGCTGTCCGCAGTGGACATAATGGCGGAAAGAATAGCCGACACCATAACGCCGGCCAGCAGTGAGGGAAGAAGCATTGTGGCCAGGAAGAACAGGACCTGCTCGCCATCACCGATGGTGTCAACCAGTACGCGACCACACCAGCCCAACACGACCATGCCGGTGTAAATGATGACGGCCCATCCAATTGCAATTCGGCGGCCCTTGACAATTTCCGCATCGTTTTTGACTGCCATGAAGCGATTGACCACATGTGGTTGGCCCGGGTAACCAAGTCCGATACCAAACAGTCCAAGCACAAAGCCCGTGCCGGCCAGAATGGATGTCTGGTTCGTCCACAACAACCATCCGCTGGTGTTTGCAGCGCCAAGATTAGCAGCCACTACACCCGGGCCACCTGCAGCATGCAAAGCCAGTGCGGGCAGAATGAGTGCACTCAGCGCCATCAAAACTCCCTGCACGCTGTCGGTGACGCTGGCGGCCCAAAAGCCACCCAGCCACACGTAGGCCAGTACAACCGCCGCGCCGATAATGATGGCCGTATTTTGCCCGATCCCCAGTACACTGGCAAAGGTGCTGCCGGCGGCCTGGAACTGGGCTGCAATATAGAAGGTGAAAGAGAACAGGATCACGCCACTTCCCAGCCACAGGATTGTTTTGCGGGCCGGGTCTCCGGGCGGGCCGGCGAGAAATTCAGTCAGGGTCAGCGCCTTGCTGCTACGGCTTTGCCGCGCCAGCCTGGGTGCGATGACGGTCCAGTTAATCACAAATCCCAGGAGCGTTGCCGGAATCAGCCAGATGGCCGGCAGACCCCAGCTAAAGGCAGCTCCGCTGACGCCGAGCAAGCTCCATGCAGAGGAGGAACTTGCAGATGCGCTCAGGGCTGCGACCCACCCACCCAGCTTGCGGCCACCCAGGTAGAAATCCTCACTGTCTGTGTTGCGTTGACTTGCCCACCAGCCGATACCCAGCATAAGCAACTGGTAAGCAATCAGCGTAATCAGAACACCCGTCATCTTTCCAGTGTAGTGCCCATGATCAGCGGCGTCACCCGTATTCTGTCCGTTGCTTTTGCGGAATTTGCCTCAACATGCATATCGGGCGACAATTACCCATCCTATTGAACAATATGGGTGATCGTTGTTCAAAGACTTGTTGCCGGGGTCTGGTTTGCAGTTCCAGTTCCCGGTGTAGCAATTGACTCATGACTAAGGAGTAATACCCAAAATGAAACGATTTGGTACCTTTGGCGCGCTGATGGCGGCTGTGGCTTTGTCCGGCTCGGCACTGGCAGCTGAACTTGAAACCGATGCACAGAAGCTGGGTTATATCATCGGCATGGACATAGGTTCTTCTCTCAAGCAGCAAGGCACGGAACTGGACCTTGATTCTCAGTATGAAGCCATCAAGGCTACTTATAACGGTGCGGAACTGGCTATGACACCGGAGGAAGCCGCGACCATCCGGGAGGCATTTATTGCCAAGCGGCGTGCTGCCGCTGAAACTGAACGAGAGGGGATGGCCGCAGCGAACGCCATGGAAGGAGACAAGTTTATGCTGGAAAACCAGTCAAAGGAAGGTGTGCAGGTAACAGACTCCGGTCTTCAGTATAAAGTGATTACCATGGGAGACGGCCCAAAGCCTGCCGCAACGGACAAGGTAAAGGTACATTACCGGGGTACGCTTCTCAATGGTGAAGAGTTTGACAGTTCTTACGCACGGGGCGAGCCAATCAGCTTTCAGCTCAACCAGGTGATCCCCGGTTGGACCGAAGGTGTTCAACTGATGCCGGTGGGCAGCAAATTCATGTTCTATATTCCACCAGATCTGGCCTATGGCCCGGGCGGTGGTGGTCCCATCGGCCCCAACGCAACGCTGATTTTTCAGGTTGAACTCCTGGGCATTGAAGAATAAGGCTTGGTTGAGGTCTGCGAACCCGACTCCTTTTGTAACTTTACCCGCTCCGCCCGTTCGAGGGGGTCAGGTTCGAGAACCTGACCCCTGCTTTAGGTATAATCATTCTCTTTTAATTTGAGCCGTTTTTCGGAGTTTTTGTGCGCATATCAATTATAGGAAGTGGTTACGTGGGACTGGTCAGCGGTGCGGGACTGTCCGAAGTCGGGCACCACGTTGTGTGCATGGATATCAATGAAGAGCGCATTGAGAATCTGTGCAAGGGCATCGTACCGATATTCGAGCCTGGGCTTGAGGAAATGCTCAAGGAAAACTCCCATCAGGGGCGTTTGATCTTCACTGCATCAATCGCGGAGGCCATCGAGCAGGCGCAAGTGCTGCTCATCGCCGTGGGTACTCCTCCGGACGAGGATGGATCGGCGGATCTAAGCCATGTACTGGCCGTGGCAAAATCCATTGGGCTGCATATGGAGAAACCGCTTTTGGTCGTGGTCAAGTCCACTGTGCCGGTGGGTACCTGTGAAAAAGTTGCTGAATACATTTCCACAGAGTTGCAGAATCGGGGGATGGATGTCGATTTTACGGTTGCGTCTAACCCGGAATTTCTGAAAGAAGGTGCCGCAGTTGCTGATTTCATGAAACCCGACCGGATTATTGTCGGGGTCGACAGCGAAGAAGCCGAGGCTTTGTTGCGTGAGCTTTATGCCCCTTTTAATCGCAACCATGAAAAACTGCTGTGCATGGATGTGCGATCTTCGGAGCTGACCAAATACGCTGCGAATGCCATGCTGGCAACAAAGATCAGCCTGATGAACGAACTGTCCAACGTGGCCGAACGAGTGGGCGCCGATATCGAGCATGTGCGCAACGGCATTGGATCCGATCCGCGTATCGGTTTTTCTTTTATCTATCCGGGGGCGGGCTATGGGGGCTCCTGCTTTCCCAAGGATGTTCGGGCATTGGAAAATACTGCGCGGCAATACGGTTACAAGGCAGAATTACTCCAGGCGGTAGAAGCGGTCAATAACCGTCAGAAGCACAAGCCTTTCGAACTGCTGAACCGTCATTTCAAGGGGCAAATGAGCGGCTTGTCGGTGGCCGTTTGGGGCTTGTCGTTCAAGCCCAATACCGACGATATGCGCGAAGCACCCAGCATCGAGTTGATCAAAGCATGTCTTGGCACAGGTTCGAGCATACGTGCTCACGACCCGGAAGCAGGCCGGGAAGTCGGTCTGTTGTTCCAGGGGCAGAGTGGTTTTGAGACTTTTGAAGATCCATACGAGGCTGTGACCGGTGCTGATGCTCTGGTGCTGATGACTGAATGGAAGCTCTACTGGGCACCGGATTTTGATCGCTTGTGTGAATCCATGAATCAAGCGGTGATCATCGATGGGCGCAATATCTGGTCGCCTGAAGTTGTTCGCCGGCGCGGCATCACTTACTACGCCATCGGTCGCCCCTAAACACGCGACAGTCTCCAGGGAGGAGAATATGAGCAAGACAGCACTGATTACGGGTATCACGGGACAGGACGGAGCGTACCTGGCGGAATTTCTCCTCGGCAAGGGCTATGAAGTACATGGCATTAAACGTCGGGCCTCTTTGATGAATACCGCACGCATCGACCATCTGTACGCAGACCCTCATGTCGAAAACACCAGGTTCAGACTGCATTATGGGGATATGACGGACAGTTCCAGCCTGCAACGAACCATTCAGCGTGTCCAGCCCGATGAAATATACAACCTGGCTGCGCAGAGCCACGTGGCCGTCTCCTTTGAAGAACCTGAGTACACGGCGGAATCGGATGCAGTAGGCACCCTGAGGATACTGGAGGCCATCAGGAACCTGGGCCTGGAAAAACAATGCCGCTTCTACCAGGCCTCCACCTCGGAACTGTTCGGCAAGGTCCGGGAGGCGCCGCAAAATGAATCCACACCTTTCTACCCGCGCTCACCTTACGCGGTAGCCAAGCTTTATGCCTACTGGATCGTGGTGAATTACCGGGAGTCTTACGGCATGTTTGCCTGCAACGGCATCCTCTTCAATCACGAATCGCCCAAGCGTGGCGAAACATTCGTGACGCGTAAGATCACGCGTGGCCTGGCCCGGATCGGCTGGGGCCTGGATGAGTGCATTTACCTGGGCAATCTGGATGCCCGGCGTGATTGGGGCCATGCCCGGGATTATGTTGAAGCACAGTGGTTGATGCTCCAGCACGACGAACCGCGGGATTTTGTTATCGCCAGCGGGGAACAGCATTCCGTGCGTGATTTCGTCAATGCGGCGGCCGCTGGAATGGACCTTGAACTGGAGTGGCAGGGCAGTGGACAGGAAGAGTGTGCGGTCGTGGCCTGGTCTGAACGTGAGGACCTGCATTTCCGGGCGGGTGATGTCGTTGTGCAAATCGATCCCCGGTATTACCGGCCGACGGAAGTCGAGACTCTGCTGGGTGACGCCAGCCTGGCGCGTGAATTACTGGGTTGGGAAGCCAGTACTTCATTTGATGAATTGGTTGAGGAAATGGTCGTGACGGATCTGCGGTTGGCACGTGAAGAAGCCCTGCTTAACCAGGACAGAAGCGACCAGTGAGCCTGACGTCTTCCCCAAACGCAGCCGGGCCCTGCCGGGTTTATGTTGCCGGGCACCTCGGCATGGTGGGCTCAGCGCTGGTGCGGAAGCTGGAAATGTTCCGGGAACACAGCATTATTACCCGCAGTCGCCAGGAACTGGATCTGACACGACAGAGTGAGGTTGAATCGTTCTTTGCAGATGAGCATATCGACCGGGTTTACCTGGCTGCTGCAAAAGTCGGTGGGATCAAGGCAAATATGGAGATGCCCGCCGATTTTATCCGCGAGAACCTGCAAATCCAGACCCATGTTATTCATGCGGCGTTTAGCGCCGGGGTGGAGCGATTACTGTTCCTGGGCAGTTCCTGTATCTACCCCCGCCTGGCGCAACAGCCGATGCTTGAAGATGCACTGATGAGTGGGCCGCTGGAGCCGAGCAACGAAGCCTATGCCGTTGCGAAAATCGCCGGGATCAAAATGTGTGAATCCTATCGACATCAGTATGGTTGTGATTTCCGCAGCGTGATGCCGACCAACCTGTATGGTCCTAACGATAATTTCGACCTGGATTCAGGCCATGTTTTGCCGGCCCTGCTGCGAAAATTTTATACTGCGGTAGCAACTGGCAGCGAGACGGTTACGGTGTGGGGCAGTGGTCGCCCACGGCGCGAGTTTTTACACGTGGATGACATGGCTGCAGCAAGTGTGCACACCATGAATCTTACAACAGCACAGTACTGGTCGGTGGCGACGCCACGTTGTTCACACATCAATGTCGGTACCGGCACGGATGTGAGTATTGCGCAATTGGCCGGCTTGATATCCGGTATCAGCGGCTTCAGTGGCCAGATACAGTTTGATCCCGACATGCCCGATGGAACGCCCCGTAAACTGCTGGATATCAGTCGATTGAGGGCGCTTGGCTGGGAGGCGGAATTGAGCCTTGAAGAAGGTCTCGCGCAGACTTATGCCTGGATGGTGCAACACGAAATTAACACCTGGGCTGATGAAACAGCCTGATATTTCTGGTCGTATGATTATTTGTCCGATGTTTACAGCTTTCGAGAACAATGAGTAAGTCGCTTCAGGATCAATTGCTGGCGCTGGGTCTTGCCAGGGAGAAGCCAAGCAAGCCCCGGAAATCGTCCCAGCGGCGGCCGGGCAAAGCAGACCGGCAACCCGGTGGCGGAAGCTTCACAAAAAAGGGGCAGGGTCGGGGAAAGCAGGCCGATGAAAGTGAACTGTCGCTGGACAGGGCCTATGCCTTGCGCAAACAGGAAGAGAAAAAGCAGGCCGATGCGGCGCGCAAGCGAAAACAGGCCGAGGATCGCCAGCGCCGGGAACTTAATAAGCAGATCAAAGCAATCGTGCACAAGCATCGCCTTAACGACATTAAGGCAGATGTTCCGCGACACTTCATGTATCGAGGTCGTATTCGGAAAATCAGCGTTACTCCCGATCAACTGAAAGCCCTCAATGCCGGCGAACTCGGCATCGCCTACCTCTCAGGCGGTTACCATCTGCTGGCCCCGGAACATTTGGAAGCGGTGCGGAAGCTGTCTCAGGACCATATACCTGACCTCACATCAGGTGCTTCTGAGGAGACTGAAGAATTCCCGGTGCCCGATGACCTGATCTGGTAGAAGCCGGGGTCAGGTTCGTTGAACCCGACCCCGGCTGTTACGCATGTAAATTGGCCGTCAATAAGCGGCGGACTTCCTCGACGCTGCATGCCTTGCGGCGGGCATAGTCCTCGACCTGGTCCGGCAGTATGGGGCCCAGAACAAAATATTTTGCCCTGGGGTGGGCGAAATAGTAGCCGCTGACGGAAGCGGCAGGCAGCATGGAATAACCACTGGTCAATACCATACCGGCATTATTCTCTGCATTAAGCAAGTCGAAAATTTTCGTTTTCTCACTGTGATCAGGGCAGGCCGGATAGCCGGGGGCCGGTCTGATTCCGCGGTAAGAAGCTTTGATAAGTTCTTCATTAGTAAGAGTTTCATTGCTTGAGTACCCCCAAAATTCCTTGCGTACGCGTTGGTGGAGGTGTTCGGCAAAGGCTTCCGCCAGGCGGTCAGCAAGCGCCTTGAGCAGGATAGACTGATAGTCATCGTGGGTGGCATCGAATTCTGCCAGTTTCGCCTCGATGCCCCGTCCCGTGGTGACGGCGAACAGACCCATATGATCTTTGAGTCTGCTTTCGGCGGGAGCGATATAGTCGGCAAGGCTGAGGTTGGCACGGCCGCTGGCTTTGGCTCTTTGCTGGCGGAGAAAATTCAGTGTGGCCCTGGTTTCTCCACGATCGTCGTCTTCGAACAGCAATACGTCATCACCGCTTGCAGCAGCCGGGAAAATACCGTAGACCGCGCTGGCCTGCAGCCATTTTTCCTTGACGATGCGGTCCAGCATGATACGCGCGTCCCGGTAAAGGCTCGATGCGGCTTCTCCCACAACCGGGTTCTCAAGGATGGCGGGAAAGCGGCCGGCCAGTTCCCAGGTCTGGAAAAAAGGCGTCCAGTCGATGAAGTCCACCAGACGATCCAGCGGATAGTCATCCAGAGTGTGTACTCCGGCGATCTTCGGAGGGCTCAGTTCACGCTCTTTCCAGTCAATTTTCAGGCGCTTGTCGCGGGCGGCGGACAGGGATACCAGGGTTTTTCTGCTGCCCCGGCTACGGCGATCGCGCAGGGCCTGGTAGCTCCGGGCTGTTTCTTCCTGCAATAATTCTCTGCTTTCCTTCCCGATCAACTTCCTTGCCACGCCAACAGCACGCGAAGCATCTTTGACCCAGAACACACCCCGGTCATACTCCGGCTCAATTTTCAATGCGGTATGAACCGGTGAAGTGGTTGCCCCACCAACCATCAAGGGCAGTTCCAGGCCCTGACGCTTCATGCCGGCCGCGACCAGGCGCATTTCTTCCAGTGAAGGCGTAATCAGGCCGGACAGACCGATAATGTCCGCTTTCTCCTTCAGTGCTGCGGAAATGATCGTTTCCCCCGGTACCATCACGCCCAGGTCGGTGACTTCAAAATTGTTGCAGCGCAGTATGACGGCAACGATATTTTTACCGATATCATGCACGTCACCCTTCACGGTAGCCATCAGGATATGACCCTGTTTGTTGCCGGTTTCTCCGCTGAGACGTTTTTCTTCCTCGATATGGGGCAGGAGTACCGCAACGGCCTGTTTCATGACGCGGGCACTTTTTACCACTTGTGGCAGGAACATTTTGCCGTCGCCGAACAAATCGCCAACCACGTTCATACCGTCCATCAATGGCCCTTCGATTACATCCAGTGCGCGGCTGGAATGAATCCGTTCTTCCTCGGTGTCCTCCTCGATATAGGTAGTGATCCCCTTGACCAGAGCGTGGACGAGGCGGTCACGAACCGGAAGATCCCGCCACTCTTCGCTGGGCGTTTCCTTTTCGCGCCCCCCCTGAAACTCCTGTGCCAGAGCCAGCAATTGCTCAGTCGCGTCCTCCGTTTTGTTCAGTACGACATTTTCCACTGCCTGGCGTAAACGGGGGTCAATTTCATCGTAGATTTCGAGTTGACCCGCGTTGACGATGGCCATGTCCAGGCCGGCGGCGATGGCATGATAAAGGAACACCGAATGAATGGCTTCGCGAATTTGATCCTGTCCGCGGAAGGAAAAAGAAATATTGCTCAGCCCGCCGGAGATCAACGCGCCCGGGCACTGTTCCTTGATTTGGCGAGTAGCTTCGATGAAATCGACGCCATAACTGTTGTGTTCCGGAATCCCGGTTGCGACGGCAAAAATATTGGGGTCGAAAATGATGTCCTGGGGAGGGAAGCCAACTTCTTCTGTGAGGATACGCCAGGCGCGTTTGCAGATGGACACCCGTTTTTCAAGGCTGTCTGCCTGGCCCTTTTCATCGAATGCCATCACGATGACGGCCGCACCGTAACGGAGTATGGTCTTTGCTTTTTCAACAAAAGGTTCTTTGCCTTCTTTCAGACTGATCGAATTAACGACTCCCTTGCCCTGCAGGCACTGCAGTCCGGCCTCAAGCACTTCCCAGCGCGAGGAATCGATCATGACCGGCACCCGCGAGATATCGGGTTCAGATGCAATCAGGTTGAGGAATCGCGTCATTGCCCGCGGGCCGTCCAGCAGGCCTTCGTCCATATTGACATCGATGATCTGTGCACCGTTTTCCACCTGCTGGAGAGCTACCTGCAGGGCTTCGGCATAATTGTCTTCAGTAATCAGACGCTTGAACTTCGCTGATCCGGTCACGTTGGTGCGGTCACCTATATTGACGAAGTTCAGATCGGGTGTAATGATCAGAGGCTCGAGTCCGGACAATCGGCAATGTGCTTCCAGGTGGGGGATTTCTCTTGGTTTTGCATGTTTAACCGCCATGGCGATCGCTGAAATATGCTCCGGCCTCGTGCCACAGCAACCGCCCACGATATTGAGCAGGCCTTCAGCGGCGAATTCTGCTATTACAGAAGCCATGTTTTCCGGCGTATCGACGTACTCACCCAGTTCGTTGGGCAGTCCCGCATTGGGATAAAGGCTGATCGGGCAATCTGCAACACGGGCCAGTTCCATGATCCAGGGGCGGATTTCCTGGGCGCCCAGGGCACAATTCAAGCCGACGGCAAAGGGTCTGGCGTGGGCAATGGAATGCCAGAATGCTTCAACCGTCTGGCCTGAAAGTGTCCTGCCGCTGGCATCCACAATGGTGCCGGAAACGATAAGCGGCAGGCGGTAGCCCAGCTTTTCAAAAGTTGAAGTGATACCAAACAGGGCCGCTTTGCAATTAAGCGTGTCAAAAACAGTTTCAACCACCAGCAGGTCTGAGCCGCCTTCGATCAGGCCAAGTGATGCGCTGGCGTAGGCGTCCCTCAATTGCCCGAAGGTGATGTTACGGAACTCTGGCCGGTTGACATCGGGCGAAAGTGAAGCAGTCTGGTTGGTAGGACCCAGCGATCCGATCACGAAGTATTTTTTACCCAGATTATCCTGCTCGAATTCGTCGGCTACTTTGCGCGCGATGATGGCGCTTTCCCGGTTGATTTCACGTGCCAGCGACTCGGTGCCGTAGTCTGCCTGGGAGATCGATGTGGCATTGAAGGTGTTGGTTCCAATGAAATCGGCCCCGGCGTGCAGAAAATCCCGGTGGATTTGTGCGATGAACTCAGGCCGGGTCAGGCTAAGCAGATCGTTGTTGCCTTTTAATGGAAGGGGATGATCTGCAAAACGTTCACCGCGGAAATCTTTTTCCTGTGGAAGCGCGGCCTGGATCATCGTACCCATGGCCCCATCCATCACCATGATGCGCCGAGCGAGGATTTCTTCAAGGCAGTCAGTGACGGTGGGGTTTTTGTAAGGAAGCTGTGTCATATTTTCTTCCGGTAAAATCAGGGCTTGCTGGCCGACAGGGACAGTACGGAGAAATTGGGGGTGCGCTTTTCGATGGCGGATATGCTGCAGGACTGAACCTGCAGACCGGCATCTTTGCAAAGTATTTCCAGTTCACCGGTAGTGAACCCCAGGTTGACATGGTTGTAGGGTTCTACTGCTTTTTTATGTTGATGTTTCAGCAGGGTTACCGCTAATAATTTTCCGCCGCTCTTGAGTACACGACTTGCTTCATTGATAACCCTACCCGGATTCGTGGTGTAGGTCAGTGCGTGCATTAGCAATACCGTATCAAAAACGGCCCCATCTGCCGGCAGGGAATGCATGTCACCCCGCTCAAATTTAACGTGATCGAAGGCTTGCAGACGCTGCCGCCCGGCTTCGACCACCCGTTCGCTGATGTCCAGGCAGGTAATACTCCGGGCGCGGGGTGCGAGCAGTTCCGCCAGCACGCCATCGCCGGAGGCAACGTCCAGCACGTTGCCGGGTTCAAGCAGATGAACCAGCCCACGGGCCGTAGCCTCCCAGGTCCGTCCCGGCGAATAATGGCGCTCCATGTCACCCGCCACGCTATCGGCCCAGGTCGTGCCGCCGGTCCGCTTTTGCAAAATCTCAGGAATCCTGTCCTTGTCCTGCTGGACTAGTGGGTCATTGGTGTTGGATCGCAACAGTTGCCACAAGGAGTCCAGCGATGAATCGGCAATCGGTGTGCAGATGCGGTAATAAACAAATACCCCTTCCCGGCGGTCAATAACCAACCCGGATTCTTTGAGCTTGGCCAGGTGGGTGGACACGCGGGGTTGGGCGAGTTGGGTGATACCGGCCAGTTCAGCCACACTCATTTCTTCCTGTTCCAGCAGGAGCAGCAGCCTCAGGCGTGTTGTATCCGCCAGCAGGCGACAGTGATGTGAAGCCAGTTGGAGATCCATTGCTTTGTTTTCCGGGTTCACTATATATCTCTATATCTTGATTAAAAGATATATTAAAGGTTAGCGACTGCAAGCGTACAGGTCAATAGCAAACAGAAGCAAATTAGCCAGCTAATGAAATGTCAACATGGGGCGGTTACAACGATTCACTACAGATTTAATTGTCGGCGGAAGTTATAATTCAGCGATTGCCTTCAGTGCATGCTGCAGGAACGAGAATAACGTGTTCGCACCAAACCATCCCTACCATAACAGGCTTGTACAGACCAGACTATGACTCCCGGAATTGATCAAAAAAAGCAATTGCTGCTGGATCAGGTAAGCAGCATTCTTGACAGCCGTCTCAGTGCAGAACGCGCCAAACTGGCTACTCTGTATCTTAAGTTCTATTTCCGTCGTGTGCCGCTGGATGACATAGCAGATGTAGCTCCGGTCACGTTGGCGACCATGGTCAGTAATCAACTTGAGTTCCTGAAAGTTCGCTTACCTGGTCAGACGCTGATCCGTATTTTCAATCCGGACATGGAGAACGATGGCTGGGAATCCCAGCACACTATTATTGAGATGGTGAACGACGATATGCCGTTCCTGGTCGACACGGCAACATTGACCCTGTCTGAGTTGAAACTGGGCGTGCACCTGATAATTCACCCGGTGATTCGCTTCGAGCGGGATGAGCAAGGGCATCTGACTGCCATCTACCAAAAGAAAAGGGAAGCCGACGGCAAGATGCAGGGACAAGCAGAGTCTGTTATGCAGTTTCAGGTGGACCGGAAAACCCGGCCAGAAGACCTGGAGAAGATTGAAAGGCGGCTGAAGGCTGCCTTTTATGACGTGCGAATGGCAGCTTCAGATTGGCGTGCAATGGAAAATAAGGCCCAGGATGCCGTCAGCAAGATGCCGGATTGGGCGCCGTGGGTTGATGAGAAACTGATGTGGGAAAGCCGGGAATTCATGAAATGGCTGATTGACGACCATTTTATTTTTCTCGGCGTACGTGATTACAAGGTAGCCAGGAAGAATAACCGCTATCAGCTGAAACTCGTTTCCGGCTCTGGACTGGGTATCCTCAGAGAGACGGAGAAAACGGTCACTTCCAGGCCATTGAGCAGCCTTGCTGTGGAGGTGAGGAAACGTCAAAACACCGTCCCCTTGATTATTACCAAGACCAATGCACGCTCCACGGTTCACCGGGCAGGTTACCTGGATTACATCGGCGTGCTCAAAATCAATGAAAATGGTCGCACCTTCGGCGAACGCCGTTTTCTCGGTCTGTTCACTTCCCAGGCATACCGTCAAAACGCAATGGATACGCCGCTGGTGCGGGTTAAGGCGCAACGGGTAATGGATTCCGTTATTTTGCATCAGGGCAGCCATGCCTGGAAGACCATGGTGCATGTTCTTGAATCCCTGCCGCGGGATATGTTGTTCCAGGCCGATTCCAGGGAATTAATGGAAATTGCACTGGGTGTCATGAACCTGCAGGAACGTTTACGGGTCAGGCTGTTCATTCGGCGGGAACGATATGGCCGGTTCTGGTCCTGCCTGGTTTACATTCCCAGGGAGCAATTCAATACCGAAAACCGGGAAGCGATACAGTCCATTCTTTACCGGGCCCTCAAGGGTGAACGGCTCGACTATGAAGTCAGGGTATCCGCATCAAGGCTCGCATTGCTACAGGTGATTATCCGTCCCAGGCAAGGCGAAGAAATCAAACCGGATGTGCCGGCTCTGGAACAAAAAATTGTTGAGGCTGTGCGTTCCTGGACGGATGAATTGACTGAAACGCTGGTACAGAAGCATGGTGAAGAACAAGGGTTGGCTTTTGCTGCACGATTCAGAAAGGCTTTTCCCGCAGCGTACCGGGAAGATGTATCTCCCTGGGTAGCGGCTTTCGATGTCGTCAATGCAGCGGCAGTCGATGATGGTGAAGACCTGCGCATGAGCTTGTATCGGCCCCGCAAGCGACGCAGCGGCATTATCCGCTTCAAGCTGTTCCGGAAACATGACCCGATACCACTGTCGGAAGTTTTGCCTATTCTGGAAAACCTGGGACTGCGTATCGTCAGTGAACGGCCGTATGAGCTGTGTTTATCGGGTGATGAAAGCCTGTGGATCCAGGATTTCGATATGATCACCGGATTGCAGCGTGAACTGGATCTGGAACTTATCGGGAAACTTTTCCAGGAAGCTTTCAAGCGCGTACTGAGTGGCGATACGGAGAGCGATGGTTTTAACCGTCTGGTTATCGCCTCTCAACTGCACTGGCGTCAGGTAAAAGTATTGCGCGCCTATTGTAAGTACCTGTTACAGACAGGGATTCCCTTTTCACTGAATTACATGGCAGATACCCTGGCCAAATACCCGGCAATCGCCCGCCTGCTGGTTGAGCTTTTTGAAGCTTCTTTTGATCCGGCTCGTAACCAGGAGTCTGCTTATCGCAAAGAAGTACGCGCCCGGAAACTGGCCAGGCGGCTTGATGTCCTGCTTGGTGGCGATGACCTTGAGGACAAGGGTTTGCTGGAGTACATCCATGATGTAGTGGTGGCTCGGGAAAAGAGTCGGGAAGCACAGGTTGCAGCTATCAGCCGCGCTTTCAAGCGCTCTCTTGAGTCTGTTTCAAGCCTGGATGAAGACCGCATACTGCGGGCGTACTTTCAACTCATACGGGTAACCCTTCGAACCAATTATTTCCAGCCCGATGCGAATGGTGAGGCGAAGGAATACATCAGCTTCAAGCTGGATTCACAGGCGGTTCCTGATCTTCCCCTGCCACGCCCGTACCGGGAAATATGGGTATTTTCTCCACAGTTTGAAGGGATTCATCTGCGTGGCGGAAAGATCGCGCGAGGCGGTTTGCGCTGGTCAGACCGTCGTGAAGACTTTCGTACTGAAGTGCTGGGCCTGATGAAAGCGCAGAGTGTGAAGAACACGATGATCGTGCCGGTTGGCGCCAAGGGTGGTTTCGTCCTCAAGCGTCCGCCGGAGCAGGGTGATCGTGATGCTCTTTTGAAGGAAGGAATTAGTTGTTATTCTAAATTTATCAATGGGTTGCTAGATATAACAGATAATGTAGATGAGATGAAAGTTCTGCCGCCCGGGCGAGTCATAAGGCGTGATGAGGATGATCCCTACCTGGTTGTTGCAGCGGACAAAGGAACGGCAACTTTTTCCGATATTGCCAATGGTATAGCCACCGAGCATGGCTTCTGGCTGGGTGATGCTTTTGCTTCCGGAGGCTCGGTGGGCTATGACCACAAGGCCATGGGCATTACCGCCAGGGGGGCGTGGGAAGGTGTCAAGCGGCATTTCCGTGAAATGGGCCGTGACATACAGCGTGAACCGTTTACCGTGGTGGGTATCGGTGATATGAGTGGTGATGTGTTCGGCAACGGTATGCTCCTGTCGCGGCACATCAGATTACAAGCTGCATTCAATCACCTGCATATATTTCTCGATCCTGAGCCCAATGAAAAAGCCGGTTTGAAAGAGCGGCGCCGTCTGTTCCGTAAAAACCGTTCCGGTTGGTCGGATTACAACCGCGATTTGATATCCAGGGGCGGGGGTATCTATTCAAGACTTGACAAGACCATACCGCTCAGTACTGAAGTCAGGCAATGGCTGGGTATTGACGATGAACATTTGACACCAAACAAGTTGATCCGTGAACTGCTCAAAGCCCCGGTTGACCTGTTATGGAACGGCGGCATCGGTACCTATGTCAAAGCCTCGAGTGAGAGCCATACCGAAGTGGGTGATCTGGCGAATAACTCCGTCCGGATTAATGGCCGTGATCTGAGGTGCAAGGTGATCAGCGAGGGCGGTAACCTGGGCTTTACCCAGTTGGGCCGTATCGAGTTTGCCCAGGCCGGCGGCAAAGTTAATACAGACTTTATCGACAACTCAGCCGGAGTGGATACCTCTGATCACGAAGTCAACATCAAGATTCTCCTGAACCAGGTGATGCGGGCGGGCGAACTGGACACCCTGTCCCGAAACGAATTGCTTCCTGAGATGACGGATGAAGTGGCCGCTCTGGTGCTGCGCAGCAACTACCTCCAGACCCAGGCCATCTCAATGATGGAGAAATTTTCAGGGTCCAGGCTGGGGTCGCAGCAGCATTTTATCAGCGTGTTGGAAGAAGAGGGTCTGCTTAATCGATCTCTGGAGTTCCTGCCCGATGATGAAGAGTTGACCGACAGGAGAAACAAAGGAGAGGGAATGACCCGGCCTGAACTGTCGGTCCTGCTCTCCTACAGCAAAATCAGACTTTACCAGCAGTTGCTGGCATCCGATGTCCCCGAAGATCCCTACCTGTCGGGTG
The DNA here is from genome assembly GCA_024279945.1 of Gammaproteobacteria bacterium. GTDB lineage: Bacteria > Pseudomonadota > Gammaproteobacteria > Xanthomonadales > SZUA-36 > JAJRRA01. Next base: position 116,776 of record JAJRRA010000048.1, on the reverse strand, counting down.
AGTTGATCAGATATTTTCCGCAACCGCTGCAGGACCGTTTCGTGGAGCATATGGCCGGACATCGCCTGAAACGGGAGATTATTGCCACCCAGGTCACCAACAGCCTGGTTAACCGGATGGGTGCTTCTTTTACGCTGCGCATGCATGAAGACACGGGTGCTGAACCCGCCCAGGTGGCCAAGGCCTATACGATCGCCCGCAGTGTTTTTGAAGCCCGTAAATTCTGGCTGAAAATTGAGGCGCTGGATAACAGGGTCGATACCGACCTGCAAATGTCTGCTCTATTGAAAATGTGGAGTCTGCTGCGGCAGGCCACTCGCTGGTTATTGAATCTGCCGGGGACTGACCTCGATATTCAGGAGATGGTGGATCGCCTGGCTCCCGGCATGAAAGCATTGAAGCGCTCGGCGCAGAAAACGCTCTCTGCCGATGATCTGCTTACCCTGAACGGTCAGATCAAGCAATATATGGATGGTAATTTTCCCAGGATGCTGGCTACACGAACGGCGATGCTGGATTATGTATTCCCAGCCTTGGATGTTGTCGAGATCGCCGTCAGGCGGGAAACCGATGTGGAACGGGTGGCGAAGGTGTTTTCCGGTCTGAGTGTTGCGCTGAATCTCAGGTGGTTGATGCGCCAGGTGGAATCCCTTGAAGTGCTGGGACAATGGCATGCGCAGGCGCGGGCCAACCTTCGGGATGAACTGTTCACACAACACAATCACCTGGTTGAGCGGATACTCCAGGCGACCGGGGATGAAACTGATCCAGTGGCTGCCTGGATTGAAGCGAACAGGGCTCATGTCCAGCGGCCTATGGACATGATGCATGACATGAGAAACAGTTCGGAAATGGATTATGCGACCATTGCCGTTGCGATCCGGTCGCTGGCCCGATTGGTTAACAAAACCACATGACTGCCGGACGCGACAGAGTCAGTACCGATTGCAGCATTCATTTCGTTGCGAGCAATTCCGATGCTGCGCAAGCGCCGTTGGCAAAAATGCAGGCACGTTATGGTCAGTGTGAGGCAGAAGATGCTGATGTGATCGTGGCTCTGGGTGGGGATGGTTTCATGCTGCGCACACTGCATCGCCTGTTGCCGGTCAACCTGCCGATTTATGGTATGAAAATAGGTAATGTCGGTTTCCTGATGAACCTGTATCGCGAAGATGACCTGCTGGAACGTCTCTCTGCGGCCAACTGTGTCGAGTTGAATCCCCTGCGTATGAATGCCCTGACCGAAGGCGGTAACGAGTCGACGGCCCTGGCGATCAACGAAGTTGCCTTGCTGAGGCAAATGAACCAGGCCGCACACATTCGTATTCTCGTCAATGGCTCGGTTAAGGTGGAAGAACTGATTTGTGATGGCGTCCTGGTTGCGACTGCTGCCGGTAGTACGGCCTACAATTTGTCGGTGCAGGGGTCCATCTTGCCACTGGGTACCGAGGCCGTGTCACTGACACCCATTTCACCGTTTCGGCCTCGTCGCTGGAAAGGTGCTGTGTTGCCATCCAGTGCGCGGATTCGTTTTGAAATTCTGGAAAATTATAAACGCCCCGTCAGCGCGACAGCCGATGCCCATGAAGTGCGAAACGTTGTTGCCGTGGATGTATTTGAGGACCGGGAAGTCACCTTGAAACTGATGTTCGACCCCGAGCATTCACTCGCAGACAGAATCCTCGACGAACAGTTTCTGTGAACGCAGGCCTGAGAGTCAAATATCGAGTTTCAGCCGATCCTGCAATCGGATAAATACCGGGTTCGTGGCCATGGCATCGCTTAGCTCCGGTTTGACCTGGGAGGGCTTCAGGGATCGCAAATAGTCCTCAATAAACATTCGTTCGTCTGCCTCAAGCTCTATTTCTTCATGTTTAGTGGCATCGGACAAGCTCTGCCTGGACCAATCATAAATATACTGCTTGAAAAATTTTGAGCGGGTCGGCTTGCCGCTTCCCTTCGCTTTGCGGACGAAAACATTGCGCTCCCGGTTGAGCAGTTCCAGCTCTTGAGAATAAGCCGTGAGGAAGGTGTCGATGACCATTTCGGGACGTAGATCAAGAGGCCATTTGTCTTTGCGCCAGTGGTAGTCATCGAAGATCAGGACGCCGCCTGTTTTGAGTAACTGCCAGCAAATTGCCGCTTGTGCGAATACGGTTTTCGCAGCATGCCCCCCATCAATGTAAATAAGATCAAATGAACTATCCGGCAGTTTCCTGGCTTGCAGTTCGCCTGCTCCCTGCAAGAGAGTCACACGACTAGCTGATCCGCTGGCCGCCAGGTTCTCCCTGAACTGATCTGCATAACGACGTAAGAATGGGTCGATGGCTACTGCCCGCGAAGTGGGGTGAGTGAGAATATTATCCAGCACCCAGAAAAAGGAACTTCCTTCATGGACGCCGATTTCCAGGTAGTGAATATCCGGGCGGCCCCTGAGTTCACCGATGAATTTCTCCCAAATCGGGATCTTGGGGGTAAACCAGTTCCGGGTGAATCGGTAGCGATTGGATCGCTGTGCCGATTCGGTTTGCAGTCCCTTGCTGGACATAAGAATCTTCCTAAGGCAAGTAAGCTTTGATGTTGTCATAATTTACATCTTGCTTCCACCGTCCGCAGAGTCCCGGCCAGCGTACCGTCGCAATCAAAATAATAAAACCAATATTACAGCTATGAAAAAATTTATTGATGCCTTTATCAATTAGAATGGCAGCGGATCACGACTCGGTCAGGATGATAATAATTCCGGAGAATTCCAATTGACTCAATTGATACTGAATTCAGTAAAAAGAGGTATTTTTTATCTTTTTTTATTGCTCCCTGTTTCAGCAGTGCTTGCTGCCGGGGAAGAGCCCACTGAAAGTGACGGCGAGTTGGCCGAAGTCATGGTCCGCGCCAGTCGCGTTGCCAATACACAACCGGCCGGCAGTTATGCTTCACTGGCGACAAGTCTGCGCTTTGATCCGCAGACTGAATTGCAATCCCGGGGGCTTGCAGAAGGGCAGGCAGATGTGGCTGTACGCGGCGGTATATTTGAGAACACCGGGTTTTCTGTTGGGGCCGTGACCGTCATGGATCCACAGACAGGTCATTACACAGCGGGCTTACCCATAGAACCCGGGTTTTTATCCCCTCCGATGTTGCTGACCGGTATTGACAATGCAGTGACCGGTTTTAACTCAAATATCGCAACCATTGCCTATTCCCTGCCGCTGGTGCGCAGTGGCGGCGATGTGTCGCTGGGCATCGGTGAAAATGACCTCAAATACACTTCATTACGATTAGCTGAAGTGACGACGCTGAACAGCGGATCCGATCTTGGCGTTGGTCTGTCTGCAGCATGGTCAGAAGGTGATGGGACTTTGCCCAATGGCGATCACAAGTTCGAACGCTACAACCTGCACATTCAGCACAAGCGGGGAAATACACAAACTGATGTACTGCTGAACTACCAGGATAAATTTTATGCCTGGCCCGGGGCCTATACCGGTTTTGCCTCGCTGGCTGAAACCGATCACACAAAAACGCAGTTGTTGCTTGCAAACCACCGTCGTGAAATCGATAAGGGCTGGTTTGAGGTGAGCGCCTACTACCGGGAACTTGAAGATGACTATGATTTTGACCGGACAACTCAGGAATCCGGTGTGCCGGGGTCTTTTGAGCATTTAACCCGGGCCTATGCCATCGGTTTCCAGGGCTCACACCGTCAAGGGATGATTGACTGGCGCTACGGCGGGCAACTCATGGGCGATAAGCTGGTGCGCTCGACCGACCTGACGGAAGGGAATTTTACCCGTCGCAATTACCTGAAATTCAGCCTGGTGCCGTCTTTTGATATCGCACATTCCGGCGCCGGCATTGTCACTGCCAGAATAGGCGCAAGCCTGGATTCATCGAATCGCGACAGCAGTGCAGTTTCGCCGCTTGCCGGACTGAGTGTGCAAACGATATCGCCTGCAGGCAGCAACACCTACGCACTCGAATACGCTTCTGCCTCACAGCTTCCCGGATATACGGCACTCAATTCCCGTCCGGCAGGGCTTTTTGGAGGTAATGCGGGCCTGGGCCGTGAAAAGAGCAGGCAATTGTCGTTTTCGATTACCCGGGAGTCTTTGAACTGGACGGGCTCTGCAAGCTTGTTTTACCGGAGTGATATCGATCTTGTTGACTGGACCTACTTCACCGGCAAACCGTTTTCACGGCAGGCTAACGCGGTTGACCTGGATGTGCTGGGGTTTGAGCTTATTGCGAGCAGGCGCTGGTATTCGCTGGAGCTTGTGGCTGCCTATACCTACCTTGACAAAGATGCGAATTATGGGTCGGCTGAAGTTGACGCGAGTTTTTATGCGCTCAACTTCGCACGCCACAGGGCAACGCTTGCGCTTCGCTACCAGTTGACTTCACAGTTGGAATTGCGACTCGACAATGAGTATCGGGTTCAGCAAGACAACCCGCTGCGCAGCAGCAAGGACAAAGCGTTTCTGGCCTCGCTGGCACTGGCCTGGGAACCTGAAAGCATCAAGGGGCTCGGCCTGGCGCTCACAGCGGATAACGTCACAGACAGCAGTTACCAGTTTTTTCCCGGCACGCCTGCGGTTGGACGACAGGTCAGCGTGAGCCTTAGCTACGGTTGGTAACAGCTCAATATGATGGGGATATTGTCCGATACGGTATTTATCACCTGGGATATTCCTGTTCGAAAGTGTCTTGGGTTACCGTCTGCGGCAACCCGGCCTGAATGTGTTCATCCAGTTCCAGGCCCCAGGTATTGATCATACAAGCCAAAATGACGTACATGCCGTGAATGGCGATGATATCCATCACTTGCTGGAGGGAAAAATATTCACGTAAAGCCGCATGGGTATCAGGACTGATGCGGTGATTGGCAACCAGTTCATCCACGGCAACCAGGATCAGGCGTTCCGAAGCGTCCCACCCAGGCGCTTCGCCACCGCACTTTACGCGCTCGATTTCTTCCGGGCTTAAACCGCAGGCCAAACTACGTTCGACATGCGAACCCCATTCATACCAGGCCTTCATGTGCAGAGCAATACGCAGGATCACCAGTTCACCGTTGCGCTTGCCCAGGGCACCGCCTGTGATCGAATAGTTGCGAAAATTCCACCAGGCCTGCAGCAGTTCGGGGTGATGGGCCATCAGTTTGTGGACGTTGAGGGGCTTGCCTTTCATCTCCGCTGCAATATGAGACAGGCTGTCATCCCAGTGCTCGACGGCCAGGGGTTTTACGCTTAAGTCATAAGTCATAAGTCATTGTCTGTCTCTTTTTGTAGCCAAATAGTACATGAATAAATCAGCGGTTCCTTAGTAATACCAGGCCAGTTGTGCAAAAAAGCCTGGGCCGGTGGAGAAGTATAGGCTTTCAACAGGCGTTTCGATCCCACCGTATTCAGACCCATCCGGGCCGATGGGAATATTCACCGCAGCCAGGATCTGCAGATTCTGTTTCCAATCGTACTGAACGACCAATTGTGCCAGGGTGGACGGGTCTTCAAGATTGACAAAAAAATTGGGAATCAATAGGAACAGAGGGCTGACTTCAATACGTGCTGACAGCGCCAGGTAGTGGCGGGCCAGGGTGAACAATTCCCCGCGAGCAATCCGTTTGAGCAATTCCGGATTTTGGGCCAGATCACTTGCGGAATAGGCGCCGTTTCGCTGGCCGAAGCCATTGTAGTAGTACTCCAGCAGACCGCTGATATTTTTTCCGCCCCAGGTCCAGGAGTAAGAAAGGCTGGTGGTGAGTGAAAACACCGACTCGCTGCCGGTGTCGGTCCAGGTAAGATCCCCGCGCCCGATTGCACCACCGAGATTGATGATCCCGCCCAGGCCGAGAATCTGCTCACCGTAATGTTCTGCTGCCAGCAGGTCGTATTCGTTCATGCCGAGGAAACCGTGGTACTTGAAGGCCATTGATGACTGGTCATTTTCCACATCGCCGGTGTGGGGATTACGTCGTACGACCGCTACGCCCTGCAGGTCATTGCCGTTGTCGAACAGATACTGGCTATAAAGCATGTCGTCACCGGTCTTGTACTCCTTGTCTACTGCGGCTGGATCGAATGGATTGAAAATATCCATCGGGGTGAAAACCATACCGTTACCCCAGCTAATCGCCTGGCGCCCGAAACGCCACACAAAGTGCTCACCGGTGTAGGCCAGACTCAGGCGGTCAAGCCGCTGGACCACAAGTTGTTTGCCCTGGTTTTTTATCGTGTGGGTCAGGTTCCACCAGCGGCGGTCGTCATTGATGCCACTGCCAATCGGCAGCACAGCGCCTGAAAAGAACCGGCCCAGTTCGAGGCTGTCACCATACAGGGTGATGAATTGGTAGTCGGTTTTGAAATCCCAGCGGTCCCGGTAAGCGGAAAATTTCAGGCGCAATTCGAGGTTATTGTCTACGGAGTCGCCACCCAGGAGCTTATAAAATGCGCTGTTGTCCGGGTAAGTCGCATTAATGAACTGGTATTTTGCATGGCCACCGAAATCCCAGCCGGATTCTGTAGTCACCGCGTTTGTAGTTTGCGCGGCAAGAATTCCGCAAGGCAGGCCTGCCAGACACGACAACAACAGCCGGGTCAGCAGGCAGGATTTCATTCAGTCTGCTTCCTGAAGTTCATCGGCAATGATTTTTCCATCCTGCATCCGGATCAATCGTTGCGCATATCTCATCACCCGTTCATCGTGGGTGGCGATCAGGAAGGTCACATTGTGGTGTTGATTGAGTTCGCGCAGCAGGTCCATCAGTTGGGCGGCGGTTTCCGAGTCGAGGTTGGCGGTGGGCTCATCCGCAAGAACCAGCTTGGGTTGGCTGACGATGGCGCGTGCAACGGCTACCCGTTGCTGTTGACCTCCGGATAATTGGGACGGGCGTCGGTTTTCCATACCTTTCAGGCCTACTTCCTCGAGGATGGCGGATGACTTTCTGCGCCGCTCCTTTACCGACACACCCTGAACCTGCATGACGAATTCCACATTTTCCTGCGCCGTTAGTACCGGGATCAGGTTGTATGCCTGAAAAACAAAACCGATGTAATGCAAACGCAAGTCGGCCATTGGCCCTTTGCCCAGTTGATCTACACGCCTGCCATTGAAATAGACTTCGCCACTGTCCAGTTTGTCGAGTCCGCCAATCGCATTCAGTAGAGTTGTTTTTCCAGAACCGGATGGGCCGGAAAGACAGATGAACGAGCCCTCTTCAATATCGAGAGAGACGTGGTTCAGCGCTTTGATGACGACGTCACCCTGCTGAAAATTCTTGCATAAATCGATACATTTAATGGCAGTCATTTTGCTTCCTGCTGGGATTTTGTCAGATTTTGGTAATGGCCTCGACCGGGCTGTAGCGGGATGCATGCCAGGCCGGCAACAGGCTGGTCACCAGGCCGAGTACGATGACCACCGTGTTAGCCGTAGCCAGATCGTGCAAATCGAGGACGGGGTAGAGTGTGCTTCCGGCGCCGAACATTTCCATTCCCCGGGCAACACCAGACAGGTCAATTCCTTCTCTTAATGGCAGGATGCTTGCGATGGCGAGAATATTTCCGGCCAGCAGGCCCAGCAGCAGAAGAAGGAGCGATTCCATCAGGATCAGGTAGAGGATCGAAGATGGCTTCATTCCCAGGGCCTGCATCAGGCCAATTTCCCGAACACGTTCAAATACAGCCATCATCAGGGTATTGATCAGGCCGAAACTCAGGGCGAGGAAGACCACGATGGTCCACACCAGGATAAAACCATCCATCATGCCCATCATGCCGTACAGGTAGCTTTCCAGTTCCATCCAGGGCAGCACTTCACTGCCCGGCGGGGATGCCGCACGGATGATTTCCAACAGTTCATCAACCGCGCGGTAATCATGTCCTGTAATCGCGATTTCAGAGACCTGCCTGCCCATTTTCAACAGGGACTGAACATGGGATCGTCCGCTGTAAACAAAATTCTCTTCCTGACCCTCCAGGCTGGCCTTGTATACACCGACGATGCGGAATCCGCGGTCCGCAATGTTATTGTCCGGATCCTGGCTCATGACGACGACACGTTTGCCGAGGTGTGTCTCCAGGCGTTCGAGCAATTTCCGGCCGACCACCAGTCCCTTATCTTGAGGACTGCCGATAAAGCGGCCTGCAACTATATTATCCAAATCAAAGCCAACTGCGATTTCGCCCGCCGGATCAACACCCAACAGCGTAACCCCCCGATTGTCGCGCTCACTGGAAATCATCGCGGGAACCCGCACCCGGCTGGTCCAGCCGGCTACTAGCGGATTTTCCAGTGCGCCAAGCAGTTCAGGCCCGGGTGGCTGAAGACTGTTGTTAATGCTCGGGTCATCGCGGAAGCCAAGCTGGTGAATCTGGACGTAACCCGGCAACGAGTCGATGCCGTTTGTGACCATTTCATCCACCATGCCCCGCATCAGTGCCGACATAAAAATCATCGCCCAGACACCCACAGCAATGGCCAGCAACATAACCACCGTGCGGCGATAATTGCGCCACAGGTTACGCCATGCCAGGCGCAACATGGCTGACACGGGCAGGCTCTTCACTACACCGCTCTCATCGCCTCAACCGGCTGCAGGCGAAACAGCCTGAGAGACGGGTAAACCCCTGCCAGCAAACTGAACAGGAAAACAATACCAGGGCCGAGGATCATGGAGAAAAATGTGACACTGGGGTAAACCCGGTCCGGCAGATTGAATTTTTCAGCCATTTCTTCCATACCGGGATAGTGGAAACCGGCGATGTTGAGGTAGGAAGCGATCATCCAGCCGATCGCGACCCCGATCACAAGCCCGATCAGGGCCATCAGGGCCGTTTCGAGCATCACCAGCGAGGCGAGTTTTCGTGGCTTGATACCCAGTGCGGTGATGACACCGAATTCCCGCGTCCGTTCCAGAACGGACATCAATTGCGTATTGAGCACACTGAAAGCGACCAGGATGATCAGCAGTCCATACATGAACCAGGCGCTGGACATGTCGGCCTGGATGGCCTGCTTCAGCCCCGGTTGTAACTGAGTCCAGTCCAGTACGGTCAAGCCTTTTTTACCCCTTATTTCTTTTTGTACCGCAACCAGCGCGGAGGGAACAGCACTCAGATCATCTACCGCCACCACGATTGCATTGCCGTGATCGCGCATGGCGAACGTATCCTGGAAATAGCCCAGCGGCACCTCGGCCAGGGTCCGGTCCAGGTCGCTGGAACCGGAATCAAAAACTCCGGTAATGCTCACCACGCCGGCGGCAAATGAACCGTCCCGTCCGCTGCCCAGCAAAGTCAGCTCATCACCAACAGATACTTTGAGGTTACGCGCCAGAACGCGGCCAATCACAATTTCAGCCGCATTGGAGTCCTGCAGAAAGCGGCCCTCCCGTACCATCCCGGGAAGGGTAGAGACCATCGGTTCATACTCAGGCTGGACCCCTACGATCTGGATGCCGAGGGAACGCTGCTCACTGGATACAAGTGCGAATGCGGCAGCGCGGGCCGCGATGTGTGCATCGGGCAGAATGCTGCGCAGTTCAAGCGCCAGCGGAATTATTGCTGGAATACTGCTGCGCAGTTTCGGGTTCTGCTGATATCCCTCATGCTGTACCTGTATCTCGCCGCTGAATGCCCGCAGGGTGTTGTTGATCATCATGTCATAGGAACCAAACTGGAGGGAAATCATAAAAATCAGCAGGACGTTGGAAAAGATCATCGCCAGGGCGGTCAACCAGGTACGCCGTTTGTGCCGCCACAGGTTACGCCAGGCCAGACGCAGACTGAGGATCACCGCCGTGGATTCCTCAGGTTAGACAGGGTGAAAATGTTGGCGGGAAGTTCGAGATCGAATTCAATCGACCGGGTAGCAATTTCCGTCCATTCATCCGGTGTTTCAAGCTTGCCCATGCGCATGACACTGGCCACCGCCCGTCCGCCCATTTCTTCGACCTTTAGTGTTTTCATGGATTTTACCAACACATTGTCCTGGTCCCAGAACTGTTGCTCCATCAACACGAAATCATCACGAATGGTGATGACCTCTTTGCCCCAGACAACCGGCGCTTCTTCATGAGGAATGGAGGTAACGGTATAGAAAATATGGCCCTGTGATTCTCTCTGTCCGGTCAGTTTATGTTCGTACTGATCGATCAGGTCAGTGGACTTGGCAATATCCTTGTTCGAAAAATCACTGCCCATCCAGTTTTGCTGCATCATTGAAGAAGGAACCTTGATGATGCGGTTAATCTTCGGTGAGTAGGTCCACATATTGTTATCGTTCAGCAGGGTGCCGTTACCGGCATCCTTTTTCGGCTCGATGACGCGGACCAGGGAGAGTTTGGCACCCTTGCTCCATGCCTGCAGAGTCATTGAACGTTCCCAGTCGGGGCGGTGGATGGTCATGGTAATAACGGTTGAGGAAGTCCGTCCGCGCCAGTGATTCATTGCATCTTTCACCAGTTGCCTGGCATTGATTTCCCCGGCACAGGAAGATGCCGTGACGAGTGAAAGAAGGATCAAAATCAAGCTTTGCATTGTTCAATGCTCCCAGCTTGTTGACGTACCATACCGGCCCTGCTTCGGGAAAGGCCACTACACTAAAAATCTGACTCGGCTATAGTGCAGCTATATCGCTCGCACTTCAATCAGGTAAAGTTTGCATGAATCAGCGAAAATTGATTACTGTCCGGATATGGAGTTGCTGTTTGATGGTCATGCTGAATCCGACAGCGTTTCTGGAGAACGCTTATCGGGTTTCCCAGTTTTTGAGAACGTAGAAGCTTACATTGGTATTCTTTCAAGGTGATATTGCTATGAAAAATTCCCTGAGCAGTGAACAACCCCGGCAGCAGGACGGTGATAAGGTGCTGGTCATCGGAATATCTTCGCGAGCTCTTTTCGATCTTCGCGAAAGCCATAAGTTGTTTGACGAGACAGGTCTTGCAGCTTATTCAAAATACCAGGTTGCAAACGAGAACGTCTATCTGGAACCTGGCGTTGCCTTTCCGCTGGTCAGGAAGCTCTTGGCCCTGAATGATGATGAGGTGGAACACCCGGGCGTAGAAGTTATCCTGATGTCCAGAAACAGTGCCGATACCGGCCTGAGGATCTTCAATACCATCGAGCACTACGGACTCAAAATTGAGCGGGCGGCTTTCACCAATGGCGAAAGCCCATACAAGTATATGTCCGCTTTTGGCACCGACCTGCTGCTGTCAACCAATGCGGAAGATGTTCGCAAAGCACTGGAAAAGGGTTACGCGGCGGCAACCATATTGCCCGGCAGCGCCGCCAGTCGCGAAAGCGGACAGCTACGCATCGCGTTTGACGGTGATGCAGTTATTTTCAGTGACGAAGCGGAGCGTGTATTTCAGCAACACGGGCTTGACGCTTTCGCAAGCAGTGAACGCCAGGCGGCAAAACAGCCCTTGAGCGGTGGACCCTTCAAGCCGGTGCTCGAAGCCCTGCACAAGATTCAGTCGGCCTATCCCATCACCGATAATCCCATCCGAACCGCCCTGGTTACGGCCCGTAGCGCACCGGCGCATAAACGCGTCGTATTGACCTTGCGTGAATGGGGTATCCGGATTGATGAGGCGCTCTTTCTCGGTGGGCGTTCCAAGGGGGAATTTCTCAAAGCTTTCGGTGCGGATATATTTTTCGATGACCAGCGGCTTCATACCGAGTCCGCCAGTGCACATGTAGCTACCGCACATGTCCCCACTGGTATCGCAAATGAGCAAAAAAAGGCAAAAAAGGGGTCAGGTTCGCGAACCTGACCCCGGCCCCTGGCTACCCTCCGGCACCTGATATATCTTCGGCTCAGCTTCCAGCAATATGCCGAAAGTCTGTTCGATACTTTTGGCAATTTTTGCGGACAGCGCCAGGATTTGACGGCCGCTGGCCTGGCCCTGGTTAAGCAGGACCAGGGCATGTTGTGAAGAGACAGCAGCGTCATTTTCGCAGACGCCTTTCCAGCCGCAGTGCTCGATCATCCAGGCGGCTGAGAGCTTGGCCCGGTCTGCGCTTGCCGGCCAGGTGGGAAGGCCGGCAAAGCGGCTGCACAGCCATTCAGCTTCATCCATCGAAACCACCGGGTTTTTGAAGAAACTGCCGGCGTTGCCGGTAACGGCCGGGTCCGGCAGTTTCTGTTGCCGTATGCGGATCACAGCATCACTGACCTGCATCGGATCCGGCCGGTCAATTCCCTCGGACGAGAGCGCCTTCCGCAGTCCTTTGTATTCAAGTTGCGGCCTGAATCGCCGGTCCAGGCGCAGGCGGATGGAACTGATAAGGTAACGATCCGTTTGCCTGGATTTAAAAACGCTGTCGCGGTAGCCAAAACGACATTCATCCCGGTTGAAAGTGACCCTTGCGGATTGTTGCCAGTCCCACGCCGTTACCTGTTCCAGTACGGAAGACAGTTCTACACCATAGGCGCCGATGTTTTGAATCGGCGCCGCTCCTGTGGACCCCGGAATCAGGGACAGATTTTCCAGGCCGGAAAGACCCTGGTCCAGTGACCAGCGCACCAGTTGGTGCCAGTTTTCCCCGGCACCCACTTCAATTTGGGTCTGGTCATCGTGCTCAGCGATGATTATTTTGCCGGATATTCGGTTAAGAAATACCGTACCGGGCACATCGCTGACGAACAACACGTTGCTGCCGGCACCGAGCATGAAATCTTTGCGGGGATCAAAAGCAGGCAAAGACAGGATATCTTCCTCGGTTTCAATGGTCAGCAGCAGGGCGGCCGTGGCATCGATACCGAAGGTGTTGAGTGATTTCAGTGAAGGGTGTTCCAGTGTTTTCATTCCGGGCGGCTGTCCGGTTTGCGGTTCTTGATGGCTTTGAGGCATTCACTGACCAGTTCGGGGCCACGATAGATCATGCCGGTATAAAACTGCACCAGGTCGGCGCCCAGGTCTAGCTTGTCGACCGCATCCTGCCCGGTAGTGATTCCACCCACACCGATTAATGCAACCTTGTCCGGCAGTACTTTCCGGAGTGCGGCCAGGACCTTGTCGGCTTTTGGCTTGAGCGGAGCGCCGGACAAACCACCGGCTTCTTCGGCGTGTTTCATGCCTTGCACGCCTTCGCGGCCGATTGTCGTGTTGCCTGCGATCATGGCGTCCATGTGGTGGCGGCATATCACCTCAGCAATGATCGGGATGGTGTCGTCATCCAGATCCGGCGCGACCTTTACCGCCAGTGGCACGTAGCGATCATACTGATCTGACAGTTCTTGCCGTCGCTGGTCCAGCTTGCCAAGCAGATGATCCAGTTGCTCTTCTGCCTGCAGGTCACGCAGGTTTTTGGTGTTGGGTGAGGAGATATTGGCGGTAATGTAGTCGGCGTATGGATAGACTTTTTCAAGGCAGCACAGGTAATCGTCTGCCGCATTCTCGATAGGCGTATCGGCATTCTTGCCGATATTGATCCCCAGAACGCCCTTGAAGTGGTGTTTTTTGACCTGGTTGACCAGGTGATCCACACCCTTGTTGTTGAAACCCAGCCGATTGATCATCGCACTGGCTTCGGGCAAGCGGAATATTCTGGGTTTCGGATTGCCGGGTTGTGGCCGGGGTGTGACGGTGCCGACCTCGACAAAACCGAAACCCAGTTCGCCCAAAGCTTCGAAGTAGTCGCCGTTTTTATCCAGGCCGGGAGCTACGCCGACCGGGTTGGGAAATTCAAGGCCCATGCATTGAACCGGTTGGCGTATCACTTTAAACAGGAACTGTGTTGCGCGCAGCCTGTGCCCGAGGCGCAGTCCTTCCATGCTCAGGTCATGAGCGAACTCCGGATCGGTAGCAAACAGGACTTTTTGTGCGAGTTTATAGAGCATGGCCCCGGCTTAAAGATCAAACGTGATGCCTTGCGCCAGCGGCAGTTCCTTGCCCCAGTTGAGTGTATTGGTCTGGCGGCGCATATAGGCTTTCCAGGCATCGGAACCGGACTCCCTTCCGCCACCGGTTTCTTTTTCGCCGCCGAAGGCTCCACCGATTTCAGCACCGGATGTACCAATATTTATGTTGGCGATACCACAGTCCGAACCGGCAGCGGATAGATACAGTTCAGCGTGACGCAGGTCATTGGTGAAAAGGGCGGAAGACAGCCCCTGGACCACACCATTTTGCATCGCAATGGCCTCATTCAGGTCGCTGAAAGGAATCAGGTACAGGATGGGGGCGAAAGTTTCCGTCTGCACGACCTCCCAGTGATTCTCGGCTTTGATAATGGTCGGCTCAACGAAGTATCCGGGGCCGTCCAGGCGGTTTCCACCGGTCAATACCCTACCACCCGCATCGCGTGCGTTTTCAACGGCAGCCAGGAAACGCTGAACGCTGGCTTCGTCGCTCAGCGGACCCATCAGTGTTTCCGGGTCAAGCGGGTCACCAATCCGTACCTGTTGATACGCTTTGACCAGGGTTTCGGTGACCTGCTCCAGGATGGATTCGTGAACGAAGATACGCCTGGTGGTAGTACACCTCTGGCCGGCGGTGCCGACTGCACCGAAGACAATACCCGGAATGGCCATTTTCAGGTCGGCACTCTGATCCAGGATGATGGCATTGTTGCCGCCCAGTTCCAGCAGGCTTCGCCCCATACGTTCAGCGACCCGCACGCCGACTTTCCGGCCCACGGCCGTTGAACCGGTGAAAGAGATCAAGTTTACCCGTTTGTCATCGACGAAACGCTCTGCCAGGGAATTACCCGGCTCGACAAAGCTGAGGAATATCGGTGGAAACCCTCCGGCTTCCAGGGCTGCGTTACAGATATTCTGGACTGCGATGCAGCACAGCGCCCCCTTGGGGGACGGCTTCCAAACCGTGACATTGCCGCAGATTGCAGCAAGGAAAGCATTCCATGACCAAACGGCAACCGGGAAGTTAAATGCGGAAATCACACCGACAACGCCATAGGGATGCCATTGCTCATACATACGGTGCTGCGGACGCTCAGAGTGCATGGTCAGGCCATACAACATGCGGGACTGGCCCAGCGCAAAATCACCAATATCAATCATTTCCTGCACTTCACCATCACCTTCTGCCTTGATTTTGCCCATCTCCAGGCTCACCAGGCTGCCCAGAGCATCCTTGTGGTGGCGCAGGGCTTCGGTGCACAGTCGAACGGCTTCGCCGCGTCTGGGTGCTGGGATATTGCGCCAGTCGCTGAACACCTGGCGTGCTGTTGTGATCACACGTTCGTAGTCATCTGCAGAGGCGCCGTAAACCCGTGCAATGACCTCGCCGTTCGCCGGGTTGGTGGATTCAATAACGCCTTTGTCCTGTGTTACTGACCACTCCTTGTGTCCAAAATAAGCGCCGGGGTTGTAATCCTCGACTCCGAGTTCTCGCAGAAATTCCATGATGTCTTTGACCTTGTTGTAAATGCAGTGGAAGAAATATCAAATTCAGAGCAGGTCATTATCGCATCCGCATTCACTTGTTGCACGCTTCTGCCCGGCTAATAAATACGGCGAGTGATGGAACTACAACCCGCAGCGCCTGTCATATCGCACAGTGACTACCTGATGCTGGATACCAGTGCATCGATCCATCAAAAGGAAGTCTTGGCACGATGGGTAGCATGTTATGCTCCGCAGTGGGAGCCGGTACATATGACGGCGCTTTACAATAAACAGGCAAGCCTGGCCAGGCTGGATGATGGGAATGACGCACACAGGGAGAAAGTCTCCTGTAGTGAGTTGCGCTCCCGCAAGCCGGTACGGCAAGCGCAATGGGGAGAGGTGGAGCGTGCGCGCATGAGCGAAGCACAGGTTGATCAGTTGCTGGTTGAGAGAGTACAGAAAGGCGATAACCATGCCTTTGATCTCCTCATCAATAAGTACCAGCACAGGATTGTGGGCCTGGTATCACGCTACGTATCCGACCATGCGGAGGCGCTGGACGTTTCACAAGAGGCGTTTATCAAGGCCTATCGGGCGATTGGTAAATTCCGCGGTGACAGCGCTTTTTATACCTGGTTGTACCGTATTGCTATTAACACGGCCAAAAATTGGCTGGTTGCGCAAAAACGTCGCCCACCCGCTTCGGATATTGATGCGGCGGATGCGGAACAATATGACATGGATAGCCGTCTCAAGGATAGAAGTACTCCAGAACATGAATTGATGCGAGATGAGATCAAGCGTGTGGTTTATGACACGATCGCACAACTTCCGGAGGACCTGAGAACTGCGATTATGCTTCGGGAAATGGAAGGCATGAGTTATGAGGATATTGCAACCACCATGGATTGTCCCATCGGAACAGTCCGTTCAAGGATTTTTCGGGCCAGGGAGGCCATTGACGAGAAATTGAGACCCCTGGTAGAGGGGAACTGAGAAATTAACAGGCACGGTACTGAAATGAACAAAGAATCACGGGAACACCTTTCATCTTTCATGGATGGTGAAATCAGTAAGGAAACCAGTCGTTTCCTGGTCAGGCGCCTTGGCGCGGATAACGAATTGCGTGAGACCTGGGCGCGTTACCATCTGGTCAGGGATTGCCTCAGACATCAGGAAGGTAATCTGGCGGGCATTGGCCTGTGCGGCAGGGTCCAGCAGGCACTGGCAAATGACCCCCCGCAGGCGGCGTCATCGCGGATTTCTGCAGGCTGGTCAAATGCGGTATGGCTGAAACCGGTCGCCGGTATGGCCATTGCTGCTTCGGTGGCTCTCATGGCCGTCATGACTGTAGGACCTGGGCAGAACGGGGTGGTCACTCCTGCGAGTGAGCTCGCCGCAAGTCCACCGACAGAATCATTCGTTAGCCCCAATAATCGCTTGAGTTCTACTCCGCGCCCCCAACAAGTTAGCGTATTGGGCGGGACCGGTAATTCGAGCCAAAGAATGAACTCCTATCTGCTGCGCCATTATCAGGTAACCGGTTCCACGGGAGGCAAGGGTTTTGTCACTTTTGTACCTATCGTGGTGACGCAATCCAGCGATTATGCGGACGCATATGCTGATTCTGAAATCAATCTACAAGGTGAGCGGCGGGATGGGTCGTTTACGCAAGGCAGTGATTCTCTGGACAGGGCTAACGATTCCGCACAACAATGAATTCCCGCGCCGTGACAATATGTCTGGCGACACTCTTGTTCGCTGCGGCCCCACTTACCGCAGTAGGGTCTGACACCGATGCCACCCAGTGGCTGGAGCGGATGTCTGCCGCAATGAGCCAAATGACCTACCAGGGCACCTTCATCTACGTTCAGGGCGATGAAGTTGAAACCATGAGGATCACCCATGTTTCGGATGAAGAAGGCGTGCGGGAACACCTGGTCTCCCTGTCCGGGATTCGGCGCGAAATCCTGAGGGATTCCAGTGGAGTGCGTTGGGTGCAGGGTGAGGATCTCCAGGTGATGGAAGATCCGGCCTTCGGTCGTTCCTTTTTCCCGGAAATCCCGCTGGGCCAGACTGACCAGGCCTCAGTTTCATACCGCCTTGAACTTGGTCCGAGTGAGCGAATTGCCAGCCACAGTGGCCGTAAACTCAAAGTGATCCCCAAAGACAAGTATCGCTACGGTTACACCTTGTGGCTGGAAGAGCCTTCCGCCCTGCTGTTGAAATGGGAGTTGATGGACAGCAACAAAAAGCGCCTGGCCCAGTTGATGTTCACTGATTTGCGATTGGGATCTGAGGTGGATGTGAAAGAGTTGGAGTCTTCCAGCCAGTTGAAAGAATATAAAGTTACGGAGTCCAGCTTGCCCCCTGGCAGGGGTATTTCTCACAATAATCCTCGCTGGAAACCAAGCACCTTGCCCGCGGGATTCAAACTGACGGCGCACCGTGACCTGGCCCAGCATGACAAGCAGGTTTTCGAGCACCTGGTGTACAGCGATGGATTGGCGGCTGTGTCGGTTTACGTTGAAAGCGCTGATGGGAACTCGAAAGACCAGACAACGGGTACCAGCCGGCTGGGAACGACACACGCTTATTCCCGCGTAAGCGACGGGATACTTATCACGGTGGTTGGTGATGTGCCCGCCATCACAGTACAGTCCATCGGCGATGCCGTCAGCCGGGCCTCCCCCTGAATTTGAACGGGAAAGCATGATTGAACAACAGGGTCTGGTCGTTGCAGTTTCCGGTGATATCGCCAGTGTGCGCCTTGGTGGAAGACCCGCCTGCGCTGCTTGCGAAGCCGGAAAGGGATGTGGCGCCGGGATATTCGGGCGGCTTCTAAGACGTAAGCCGGTGGCTCTTGAACTGCAAAATGAACCGGGTGCCCGAGTGGGTGAGTCCGTCATGGTCGGTTTGTCGGAAGCACACTTTTTACAGATGGTTTTTGTTTTTTACCTGTTTCCATTACTGGCGGGGCTTGCAGGTGCCGCCATCGGACACTATGTATCAGTGATGTTCCAGGTGAGTTCGGTTGCTGCAGACGGTTTGGTGCTGATCGCAGCGGTGTTGGCTGCTGCTCTTGCTCTTAGGTGGAACCTAGGCGGGCCCGGTAAAACACTTGGGGAATTTCCGCAGAAAATTACTGTCCACCTGTTACGGATTGTTGAGCAGGACAGGGCGGCGCAGTGTGATACTGATAAACCGGCAAACAGGACTGGGTGAGACAATCCCTGCATTCAGGGTTCCTGCAACTTTAAAGTAATTACATCAGAGGTGATTTTGTGACAAGACGTATCATGATTGGTTTATGCGTGCTGCTTTTAACCGCCACAGCCAACACTGGATTTGCTCGAGTAACGGGTCTGCCTGATTTTACGGGGCTGGTAGAGGATGCCGGACCGGCAGTGGTTAATATTCAGGTGACCAAGTTCGGTGAACGGGCGCTGGATACCGAACAGAACAGCAGAAATCAGAACCCCAACGGCCGCGACCAGGTGCCGGAGTTTTTCCGCCGGTTTTTCGATATTCCGGGTCACCCCAATGGGGGGCAACCAGACCGTCGTGGCACTGGGTCAGGTTTTATTTTTGAATCTGACGGCTATATCATTACCAATCACCATGTGATCGAAAATGCAGATCAGATTATTGTGCGCCTGGCCGATCGCCGCGAATTTGAGGCTGAGTTGATCGGGTCAGATGAGCAGAGCGATATTGCACTGCTGAAAATTGATGCCAGGAAGTTGCCGACACTTAAATTCGGCAACTCCAAGATTTTGCGGGCAGGAGAATGGGTGGTTGCGATTGGTTCGCCCTTCAATTTCGAACAATCCGTGGCCGCCGGTATTATCAGCGCCACCGGACGCAGCACCAACGCCCAACAGTACGTGCCATTCATCCAGACGGATGTAGCCATCAATCCGGGTAATTCCGGTGGGCCGTTGCTTAACCTTGATGGCGAAGTTGTTGGCATCAATTCCTGGATATTGAGCTCCAGTGGGGGGTCCATCGGGCTTTCTTTTTCCATTCCGATTGAAACGGCAAGCAGCGCGGTTAAGCAATTGCGGGAGTTCGGCAAGGTATCCCGCGGATTGCTTGGTGTCATCGTCGGGCCGGTAACACGTGAGATGGCTGAGGCCATGAACCTGAAGCGCCCCGTGGGCGCGCTGGTCAATGACGTCAACAAGGACAGCGCCGCTGAGCGTGCCGGGATACAGCCCGGTGACGTGATCCTTGAACTTGATGGGGAGCCCATTGAAAAATCGAGTGACCTGCCGCCACTGGTGGGTTCAAATCCTCCCGGCACGGAAGTTGAATTGTTGATCAGCCGCAACGGTGATGAACAAACCTTCGAAGTCACTCTGGATGCCCTTGATGCCGATAATGATGAAGGCCAGTTGGCTTCATCATCAGAATCGAGTCAGAGTAACGCACTGGGCATCGCCGTGGAGTCCATTAGCAGTAATCAGCGCCAGGAGCTGGGTGATCCCGAAGGCGGGGTATTGATTTCCAAAATTGAAAGTGATGCGGCTTACCGGGCCGGCTTACGTCGTGGGGATGTTGTACTGATGATCAACAGCAGTAAGGTGGATGATGTGAGTTCTTTCAACGACATCGTTGAGTCGCTCCCGCAAGGCAAGGCTGTTGCACTGCGTATTATGAGGCAGGGAGTCACTAACTTTATTGCTTATACACCACCGGTAAAAGAATAGTGGAAACCGATTATTAGAAACTCCTTGGCAGGGACTCCCTGGGGTATAATCCCCTTTTCAAGAAACCGGGCCATCCGTTTCACCGGAAGCGGATGGCCTTTCCGCACCTGTCATGCAATATGCAGGCTACAGGTCTGAGGCATGGATCAAAAATACATTCGAAATTTTTCCATCATCGCTCATGTGGACCATGGCAAGTCCACGCTGGCTGACCGCTTTATCCAGATGTGTGGCGGCTTGACCGATCGGGAAATGGAAAGCCAGGTGCTCGATACGATGGATATCGAACGGGAACGCGGTATCACGATCAAGGCACAGAGTGTCACCCTGAATTACACCGCCCGGGATGGTGATACTTACAAACTCAATTTTATTGATACGCCGGGCCATGTGGATTTTTCTTATGAGGTTTCCCGCTCACTGGCTGCCTGTGAAGGTGCTTTGCTGGTGGTGGATGCCGCTCAGGGTGTCGAAGCACAAAGCGTAGCCAATTGCTATACGGCGGTGGAACTCGGACTGGAAGTCATCCCGGTTCTGAACAAAATCGACCTGCCGTCATCTGAGCCGGAGCGCGTTAAACAGGAAATCGAAGATATTATCGGGATTGAGGCATCGACTGCCCTGGCCGTGAGCGCTAAAACCGGCGAAGGTGTGCTTGAGGTTCTGGAAATACTGGTGCAGAAAGTTCCATGCCCGACGGGTCAGAGTGATGCGCCGTTCAAAGCCCTGATTATTGATTCCTGGTTTGATAATTATCTGGGCATCGTATCGCTGGTGCGAGTGGTTGATGGTTCCATTGCCAAGGGTGAGAAAATTAAACTGATGTCATCCGGGAATCAACACAAGGTGGAACAGGTGGGCGTGTTCACGCCCAAGCGCGAAGTGCGGGAGCGGATAGCTGCCGGTGAAGTTGGATTTTTTGTGGCCGGAATCAAGGAAGTGCACGGGGCTCCGGTTGGTGACACGATCACCCTGGCAAAGGACGGTGCATCCGAACCCTTGCCCGGGTTTAAAACCATGCAGCCACGCGTATTTGCGGGGCTGTTTCCCACTGAAGCAGAAAATTATCCAGACCTGCGTGAAGCACTTGAACGCTTGCAATTGAATGACGCCGCCTTGCAGTTTGAACCCGAAACATCAGAAGCACTGGGTTTTGGCTTTCGCTGTGGTTTTTTAGGCCTGCTGCATATGGAAATTGTGCAGGAGCGACTGGAACGCGAATACAATGTGGAACTGGTCACCACATCCCCATCGGTAATTTATGAAGTTGAACTGATTGATGGCGAGGTGATCAGGCTGGAAAACCCTGCCAGGTTACCTGATGCCAACAAGTTTTCGGAAATTCGTGAACCCATTATTGAAGCCAGTATCCTGGTGCCCCAGGACTATGTGGGATCGGTGATTGGTTTGTGTGAGGAAAAAAGAGGCGTCCAGAAGGCCTTACAGTACCTGGGTGGACAGGTTTCCATCCGTTACGAATTACCGCTGTCAGAAGTTGTTCTGGATTTTTTTGACCGCCTCAAATCGGTCAGTCGTGGTTATGCTTCCTTTGATTATCATTTCCTGCGCTTCGAGGCCGGCAGTTTCGTGCGCCTTGACGTGCTGATCAACGGCGACCGGGTTGATGCCCTGTCGCTAATCGTACACCGGGAGCAGGCACAGAGGCGGGGGCGGGAATTAGCGGTCAAGATGAAGGAATTGATTCCGCGGCAGATGTTTGATGTCGCTATTCAGTCTGCGATTGGCGGACAGGTCGTTGCCCGTACTACGGTCAAGGCGCTACGAAAAAATGTCACGGCAAAATGTTATGGCGGTGATGTAACGCGTAAGAAAAAGCTGCTGGAAAAACAGAAGGCAGGCAAAAAGCGTATGAAGCAGGTGGGTCGCGTGGAAATCCCGCAGGAAGCATTCCTGGCCGTGCTGCAACAGGACAATAAGAGGTAGTCGATAAAATGAATTTAGATTTTTCTCTGTTGCTGGTTGTTTTAACCACTTTTACCGGTCTGGTCTGGCTGGTTGACAGTTTACTCTTCCGCAGGCGTCGCATGGATCGGGCTGTTCAGAAAAATGTCCAGCTTCCCCGGGATCCGGTGATTATCGAGTATTCCCGCTCCCTGTTTCCGGTGCTGCTGATCGTGTTGCTGTTTCGCTCATTTCTGTTTGAGCCGTTCAAGATTCCTTCAGGATCAATGATTCCCACCCTGTTGGTTGGAGATTTTATCGTGGTTAACAAATTTGCCTATGGAGTCAAATTGCCGGTGTTGAACAAGAAAATACTGTCGATTGGAGAGCCCGAACGCGGTGATGTGGTTGTTTTTCGCTACCCCGTCGACCCGAGTGTTAATTTCATTAAGCGCCTCATTGGTCTGCCGGGGGATACCATCACCTACCGCGATAAGGAGTTGTTTATCAATGGTGAGTTGGTTCCAAAACAGGAAAGCGGCCGTTATACCAGTGACGAAGTAAAGTGCACCACCCCGCGTGCAGATGCCGTTCTTTTCCGTGAAACGGTTGAAGATGTTGAGCACGATATCCTGTTGCATGAGAGATCAGGTAGTCGCAACGGGCAGTGGATCGTTCCCGCCGGTCATTATTTTGTGATGGGCGACAACCGTGACCGCAGCAATGACAGTCGCGAGTGGGGTTTTGTACCTGAGGAAAACATGATGGGCCGGGCAGTGGGCATCTGGATGAACTTTGACTATACCAAAGGTTGCGGTGATCTCTCCCGCATCGGGAAGGGAATTCACTAGTATTCGACGTTTTTTTTAGACTCCTGCGGAAAAACTCCAGCCAAAAGGCTATAGTATGCGGGTCTTAAATCCGGATATCGCCCCAGGCACGGGTTGCTCGACCTTTGTCACAGGATGCGGTCATGCCGTCGTCTACCCATGGATCCGGGTTCCACTCAACAAGGAAGCAGGTGAAGACAGGTGAACATTCGGAAACAACACGGTTTAACACTCATTGGCTTTATTATGGTACTGGCGCTGGTCATATTTTTTTCGTATATAGCGATGCGGATTGTGCCGCTGTATCTTGAGTATCATGCCCTGGTTAATGCCATGCAAACGCTGAAAGATGATCCCGGGGCAGTAAAAATGACGCCGGCCAGGATCAAGAACAAGCTGATAAACAGCCTTTGGGTCAGTTATGCTACCGATAATATTCAACGAAAACACATGAAAGTGACCCGGAAGAATGGACTCCAGGTCCGTGTTGCATATGAGGTTCGACGAGATTTTATCGGCAATATTGACCTGATCCTCTCATTTGACCGAACTGTCCAGTTGAAGTGAAGAATTCTGTAATAGGGATTGATTACCGGTTTTCTGACCAGCAACTGCTGAAAGAAGCACTGACCCACCGTAGCTGCGGTGCCATCAATTATGAGCGCCTTGAATTTCTTGGGGATAGTGTTCTGAACCTCGTTATATCAGCTCGTCTGTTCGAGTTGA
Organism: Gammaproteobacteria bacterium; assembly: GCA_024279945.1. Taxonomy (GTDB): domain Bacteria; phylum Pseudomonadota; class Gammaproteobacteria; order Xanthomonadales; family SZUA-36; genus JAJRRA01. The sequence goes on along the minus strand of JAJRRA010000048.1, from coordinate 93,249 downwards.
AACCTAATGCAGATGAAGGGGATCTGACTCGGATGAGGGCCCGGCTTGTTCGCGGCGAAAGTCTTACGGACATCGCTTCCGGCCTTGGTCTGGGGAAACAACTCAAGCTTGGTGAAGGTGAAATGAAGGCCGGCGGGTACCGTCGTGCATCCATTCTCGCCGATGCTTTCGAAGCACTGCTGGGCGCGATTTTTCTCGACAGTGACTATGCAGCTTGCCGCGATGTGATACTCGACTTATATGATCCCCTGATTGAGAGACTTCCCGGTATCGAGGAACTGAAAGACGCCAAGACCCGCTTGCAGGAATGGCTGCAAGGCAGGGGCAGGCCATTGCCTGAGTATTTGCTGTTGAGAGAAGAGGGCGCCGATCACGTCAAAAAGTTCTACGTGCAGTGTCGGGTCGCTGATGCCGGCAACATGGTGGAAGCTTCAGGCAGCAGCCGGCGTCGGGCGGAACAGGCGGCAGCAGCAAAACTGCTGGAATTACTGCAGGATGTACCTGCAGACAGATGAGCGATTTGTTGGAACCGGTTGAGATGGAGAGCGGTAACTTTCATTGTGGCTACGTTGCGCTGGTGGGGCGTCCCAATGTCGGTAAATCCCCCCTGATGCATCGCATCCTCGGACAAAAGCTCAGCATTGTAACAGCCAAGCCACAAACAACCCGTCAGCGGATCGCAGGCATTAAAACAACCCGGCAGGGCTAGGTGGTCTATATTGACACGCCCGGAATTCACATGGCCGCCAGTCGCGCCCTGAACCGTTATATGAACCGGGTTGCCCGCGCATCATTACACGATGTGGACCTGGTCCTGTTTCTGGTCGAAGCGGACCGGTGGACCAGGCAGGATGAACATGTCGCGCGCACGCTCAGCACTGTGGATGTCCCGGTAGACCTGGTGGTCAATAAGATAGACCGGGTTCCCGACAAATCCCAGTTACTGAATTTTTTACAGAATGAGGTAAAGACAGACCGCTTCAAGCGGGTGTTCCTGCTGTCGGCACTGAAAGGCGATGGTGTGGGGGATCTCGAGCGCACGGTGCTTGAGTCCCTGCCGTTTTCACGACCCTTCTACGATGAGGATATGTTCACCGACCGCAGTGAACGATTCCTGGCTGGGGAACTGATCCGGGAACAATTGATGCTGCGCCTGCATCAGGAATTGCCCTACGCACTGACGGTTGAAATTGAAGAATTTAAAAGGGAAAAAGGGCTGGTCAGGATTGCTGCAATCATCTGGATTGAGCGCAAGGGCCAGAAACACATTGTGATCGGGAAAGGGGGGAATGTCCTCAAACAGGTGGGGACACAGTCTCGCCGCGCGCTGCAGGAATTGTTTGGGGAAAAAGTGTTCCTGAAATTATGGGTCAAGGTTAGCCGGGACTGGTCGGATAACGAACGGGCGTTGAAACAGTTCGGTTATGATGACCAGGATATCTGACGCTTGTGGCATAAGCGATCATGCGTTATTCCCTGGAACCCGCCTACATATTGCACAGCAGGCCGTACCGTGAAAGCAGCCTGTTGCTCGAAGCGCTCAGCCGGGAACATGGCCGGGTCGGTCTGGTAGCGCGAGGAGCGAGAGGTGTAAAATCCCGTTGGCGAAATATGTTGCAGCCTTTTCGGCCACTGTTGCTGAGTTGGAGTCAGCGCGGGGAACTGGGAACCCTGACCGGGGCCGACCAGGTGGCATCGCCACCGGCCCTGGCAGGAGAGTCGTTGTTTTGCGGTTTGTACGCCAACGAGTTGATGGTCCGCTTCCTGCAGCGCTCGGATCCCCATCCCGGTCTGTTTGATTTCTACCGGCATTTACTGACACAACTGGCTGCAGGAACTACAACTCAGCGACGCCTGCGGGTATTCGAAATGCAGTTGCTTCAATCAGCCGGTTTTGGCCTGCAACTGGATCACGAATACGGTTCAGACCGGGCTATTTCGGCAGATGCCTGGTATCTGTATAAACCTGAATCCGGCCCGGTACGCTGTGGTCGCGGGCAGGGTCAGGATGCGCAACGGGTGTCCGGGTCAGCCCTGCTGGCGCTAAAATCAGGGGAAATCGAAGATCGCCACCTGAGGGAACTGAAACAGCTCATGAGGCAACTGATTCGCACCCACCTGGGCGACAAGCCAATTGCCTCGCAGGCACTTTTTTCCTAAAGTAAGTGGCCCCTTGGGGTCGAAGCGACTGGTAAAAGTCACACGCAAGCACGCTCGTACGGATTACTATGATGGCTAAGCAGACAGGAAACTGAAATGACCGTACTACTAGGTGTAAATATCGATCATGTAGCCACGCTCAGGCAGGCGCGCGGCACGGATTATCCATCGGTCTTAAAGGCTGCCACTTACGTTGAACGGGCAGGTGGCGATTCAATTACCATTCACCTGCGCGAAGACCGTCGCCACATACAGGATGCAGACGTGAAAGCCCTGTGCGAGGACTGCCGGTTGCGGATTAACCTGGAAATGGCGGTGACTCCTGAAATGATCACCATTGCGCTGGAACGCAGGCCGGCGGATGTTTGCCTGGTCCCGGAGAAACGGCAGGAGTTGACGACTGAGGGAGGTCTGGATGTGGTCAGTCATCACCTTGCGGTGGCCGGGGCCGTCGCTCAACTGAAAGATGCCGGAATCCGGGTCTCGCTGTTTATCGATCCGGAACCCCGGCAACTGGAAGCTGCGCGTAATTGTGGTGCACCGGTGGCGGAATTGCATACCGGAACTTATGCCGATGCTGTCGGTGATGAGCAGCAGGGTGAACTTGAGCGTTTGCGTGTGGCCTGTGTGGAAGGGCATGCCCTGGGCCTGCAGATCAATGCCGGTCATGGACTGCATCGCCACAATGTTCAGGATGTTGCCAGCCTTCCGCATATGGTCGAACTCAATATTGGACACTCCATAATCGCCCGTTCAATTTTTGTCGGCCTGGAGGAAGCGGTCCGCGAGATGGCTGATTTGATCCGGCAGGTTTAAAGCCGCATTTTTGTGCGTGACGCAGCCTGCAGGAACGGGTGATAAGCCTGGGCGATACGGCTTGGCGCCGGGTTTTTGCTGATGACCCGGTACAGCAGGCGGCTGCAGTTTTCGAGCTCTTTTTCCCGACACAAGGCGCTGGAGGCGATCAGTTGGTGGAGAATGTCGCAGGCTGGTTTCCAGTCTAATTGTGAGATGTACCTGTCCAGTACCGGTAAACGCGAGTTCAGTTCTCTGGAAAATAGTTCGCGTAGCGCATGATCCATGGCGGCTGTTGGTGCTTTAACTGAATTTTCCTGTACCGTGCTATTGCAAGGCATGAGTCGTTGGGCGCTGGCCCGGATCTCATCCATTGTTACCGGTTTCAGGAGCAGTTCGGCAACATTGATCTGTTTTGCCCGTTGCTTCAGCCGGGAAGATCGGTCACCTGTAACGATGACGATATGGGGCAGGTTTTGTTTTTGCGGCCAGGCTTGGATGATTTCCTGCAACATGCTGAAGCCATTTTTGTCCGGCAGGTGAATATCGGTATAAATCAGTGTGGGGAACCAGTTTATTGTAATAGAAATAGCTTCGCAAGCTGTCTTTACATGATTGATATCACAGCTAAAAATGCGTAAAGATTCAAGTATGAAGTAACGACTGATCGTATGGTCGTCAACGATTAGAATTCCACTATTCCGGCTAAATGATCCCATTCTCATGCAGTCCCCCTAACCCACAGACTGCTAGTATAGGGGATTCTTCAATGTCTGATAAAATAGACAGCTTGTGGCCGGAATTTGCTGTACTTGAATTGAAGCCGTCAATCGTTTCCATTGAGTGTGATAAATGAGTCGTAGAAGAAGGCGCAAACCGCCCCAGGATCCCATCGAAGTCATGATTGATGATCTCAGCCACGATGGCCGGGGTGTGGCCACCTGGGAAGAAAAGAAGGTATTCATTCACGGTGCACTGCCGGGGGAGCGTATCCTGGCCCGCTTGACCGACCGTAAACGCAGCTACGATGAAGGTGAGACCCTGGAAGTGCTGGAAGCTTCGCCGGATCGGGTTGAACCGCAATGCCCGCATTTTGGTCAGTGCGGCGGTTGTTCTCTGCAGCACCTGGCCGGCCACCGGCAGATCGAGTCCAAGCAAAATACCCTGCTACAGAACCTGGAGCGGATCGGCAAAGTGGTGCCGAAAGAAATCTGGGAACCGTTGACCGGACCCTCCTGGCACTACCGCAGAAAGGCGCGGCTATCCGTTCGCTACGTACACAAGAAAGAACGGGTGCTGGTCGGATTTCGGGAACGCTACGGGCGTTTTGTAGCGGATATGCAGGAATGTCATGTGTTGGATTTACGCATTGCAGAGCAGTTATCCGCACTGTCACAGTTGATTCTCACCATGGACGCCAGGCGCACTATTCCGCAACTGGAAGTAGCCTGTGGGGATGAAAGCTGCGCCCTGATTTTTCGTCATATGGAGGCTCTGAGTAACGCTGACCTGGACAAATTACGCGGCTTTGCGCGGCAAACAGGGATTGCTGTTCTGTTACAGCCCAAAGGTCCGGCAACCATTCACTGCCTGGAGCCGGAATCACTTGAACTCAGCTTCAGGATTCCTGATTACAATATCAAAATGGTGTTTAAACCCTCTGATTTTGTGCAGGTTAATGCTGAAATCAATCTCCGTATGATCGCCCGTGTCATGGAATTACTGGACCCTCAGGCTGATGATCGCGTGCTGGACCTGTTCTGTGGCCTGGGCAATTTTACCCTGCCCATCGCAAGTCGGGCCCTGGAAGTCGTGGGGATCGAAGGTGAGCGTGACCTGGTCAGACGGGCCGAAGCAAATGCTGCCCTTAACCAACTCGACAATGCTCGATTTCATGCCGCAGACCTTACTCAGGATCCCGCTGCAGCGCCCTGGTTGCGTAATCCATACAACAAAATGCTGCTTGACCCGCCCCGTTCCGGTGCGGAATTCATTCTTCCGCACGTTGCGGCCAGTGGTGCGAACCGCCTGGTGTATGTCTCCTGCCATCCTGCCAGCCTGGCGCGGGACGCAGGCATACTGGTCCACCAGTTTGGCTTCCGCTTGCTGGGTGCAGGTGTGATGGATATGTTCCCGCATACCGGTCATGTTGAATCCATCGCCCTTTTTGAACGCGATGGATAGGGCGCCAGGATGAACCCTGGACCGATTTTGATTGGACTGCCCGGCACCCGACTGGATGATCAGGGAAGAAAACTTCTGGCTCACCCCGCCGTTGGCGGTGTCGTGCTTTTCGCTCGGAATTTTTCGACTCGCCGGGAACTGGAACTCTTGCTGCAGGAGATTCATTGCGCACGTAGCCCGAGGCTTCTGGTTTGCGTCGACCAGGAAGGCGGCCGGGTGCAGCGTCTGACCGAAGGGTTCACCGTGTTACCCCCGCCAGCTGTCCTCGGCAGGCTGCACGATTCGGATCCGGTAAAGGCGCTGGACATGGCTTACCGTCATGGGCGAGTGATGTCGACCGAGCTGCTGGCTTGGGGGATTGATCTCAGCTTCGCGCCCGTTCTGGACATCGATAATGGCAGTTGTGTAATTGGTGATCGCGCCTTGTCCGCAGATCCGCAAACAGTGACAACACTTGGGCGTGCTTATCTCGCCGGCATGCATGATTCGGGTATGAAAACCACTGGAAAGCACTTCCCGGGACACGGTTCTGTGGTGGCCGATTCCCATGTGGACGATGTGACGGATCCGCGCAGCCTGGCGGCCATCGAGCAAAGTGACTTGCTGCCGTTTCGTGAACTGGCCGGTGACCTTGATGCCCTGATGATTGCACACGTGGTGTACCCCCGGGTTGACGAACTGGCCGCCGGTTATTCCCGAATTTGGCTGCAGGATTATCTGCGGGGAACCCTGGATTACCAGGGGGTGGTTTTTTCAGATGACCTGGGAATGCATGCGGCAAAAACTGTTGGTGGTGTGGAACAGCGGACCCGGCAGTGTCTGGAGGCAGGATGCGACCTGGTGCTCGTTTGTCAGCCGGAAGATGTGGATGAGTTACTGGCTGCTCTGAAGGGTCCGCTGCGTGATGCCAGTGGACCGATCAGCAGATTGTACGGCAGGCCGACCCTTGACCGTGATGAACTGGCGGCAGTCAAGACGGAGGGCATCAGGGAATTAGCTCAGTGGCAGAAAAGCCTGGAAGAACTGAATCAACAATAGCAATGAGAGAAATAACATGAACCAACCTGACCCCATCAAACTGCTGGAGGATTCCATCCTCATTGCAGACCGACATGAAGTCAAAGCGGCAATCGACCGCATGGCCGTTGCCGTGAATGCTTACTATGAAGATCGGCCGATCATTCTGGTGGCGGTGATGACCGGTGCGATCATGCCGGCAGCCTGGCTGGCTTCCGGTTTGAAAATGCCTTTGCAAATGGATTTTATTCACGCCACGCGTTATACAGGCCAGACTGAAGGTGGCGAGCTGGATTTCCGGGTTCCCCCGCGCTTGAACCTGCAAAACCACGATGTGCTGATCGTCGATGACATCTACGACATTGGCCTTACGCTGCAGATGATTACAAAATACTGCGTTTCCCGGGGGGCGCGCTCGGTAAACAGTGCGGTACTGGTCAGAAAAATTCACAACCGGGAAACAACCGGCGAATTGCCCGCATTTATCGGCATGGAAGTGGAAGACAGGTACGTATTTGGTTGCGGTATGGACGCCTACGAATACTGGCGTCAACTGGATGAAATCCGTGCACTGGATGTATGATGATGAATACCTCGATAACACTGGCGCTGGTGGGGGGCACTGGCCTGACGGAACTCAATGAGGATGTGAAGTCGATCCCGGTAGATACACCTTACGGTGCACCATCAGCCCCCATCCATGAAGTGCAGAGCGGTCCGGTTCGCCTGTTGTTCCTTCCTCGTCATGGCAAACCCCATCGGATTCCACCTCATTGTGTGAACTACCGGGCCAATATGTGGGCTCTGCGGGAAGTCGGCGCTGATCAGGTACTGGCGGTTTCTGCGGTGGGTGGCGTATGTGAGCCTTATGGCCCGGCCACGCTTGCCGTACCCGACCAATTGATTGACTACACCTGGGGACGTCATCATACCTTTTGCGATTCGGAACAGGTTGATCTGGTGCACGTGGACTTCACCCGGCCCTATGAAGGCGCTCTGCGGCAAACCCTGTTGAAGGCGGCACAAGATGCATCGATTGACGTGCTGGACGGTGGCTGTATCGGTGTCTTCCAGGGGCCAAGGCTGGAAAGTGCAGCCGAAGTGGAAAAGGCCCGGCGTGACGGATGCCATATGGCGGGAATGACTTCTTTACCAGAAGCCGCTCTGGCGCGTGAACTCGGTATGGATTATGCGGGCCTTGCCGTGGTTTCCAATTGGGGCGCCGGTGTGACCCCGGATCCCTTGTCAGAAGACAATATCGCCGAAACCCTCCGGGAGCCCATGATACGCGTCAAACTCCTGTTGTGCAGCTTACTTAAGAGTCTGGAAAAGCAGCGCACCGGAAGCTAGGAGAGCAGTAATGACAGAGCACTATCCCCATCTTCTCGAGCCCCTTGACCTGGGTTTTGTCGTTCTGAAAAACCGTGTCCTGATGGGCTCTATGCATACCGGCCTTGAAGACAAGGCAAAGGATTACCCCAAACTGGCTGCTTATTTCGCCGAGCGCGCAGCCGGCGGAGTCGGCCTGATGGTCACCGGCGGTATGGCGCCGACCATTCGCGGCTGGTTGGCCCCGTTCAGTTCCGCACTGATGTTTCCGTGGCAGGTCAAGCATCACCGCAAAGTAACCGAAGCTGTGCACGCTGAAGATGGCCGCATCTGTATGCAGATATTGCACGCCGGTCGCTATGGCTATCACCCCTTATCGGTTGCACCCAGTGCAATCCAGTCACCGATCACTCCGTTCAAGCCAAAAGCCCTTTCCAGGGGCGGGATCAAGCGGCAGATTTTTAGTTTTGTCCGGGCAGCAAAATTGGCCAGACGTGCTGGATACGATGGTGTCGAGGTGATGGGTTCAGAGGGCTATCTGATCAACGAATTCACCACGCCCCGGGTCAATAAGCGAAGCGATGAGTGGGGTGGTGATACAGCCAACCGCTACCGTATCGCAGTGGAAATCGTCAGTCGCATCCGTCAGGCCGTGGGGCCGGAGTTTATTATTATTTATCGCCTTTCCATGCTGGACATGGTTCCGGACGGCAATGCCTGGGATGAAATTGTAGCCCAGGCGAAGGCCGTTGAAGCGGCGGGTGCAAGCATGATCAATACCGGTATCGGCTGGCACGAAGCACGCATTCCAACCATTGCTACCATGGTGCCGCGTGCCGCTTTTAGCTGGGTGACACACAAACTTAAAGGTGAAGTCACGATCCCGCTGATCACAACCAACCGGATTAATACACCCGAAGTGGCGGAACAGGTCCTGGCCGATGAACATGCGGATATGGTTTCCATGGCCAGACCGTTATTGACCGATGCTGAATTCGTCAACAAGGCGGCCGCAGGCCGGGCGGACGAGATTAACATCTGTATTGCGTGTAACCAGGCTTGCCTGGATCATACCTTCAGCCGGCAACTGGCGTCTTGTCTGCTCAATCCCCGGGCTTGTCACGAGACCGTTCTCAATTACCGGGAAGCGGAACTAAAAAAATCCATTGCGGTGGTGGGTGCAGGGCCGGCCGGCCTGGCATTTTCCTGTGTTGCGGCTGGACGCGGACACCGCGTGGTGCTGTTCGAGCGGACCGACCGGATTGGTGGTCAGTTTAATATGGCAAAGCGCATTCCGGGCAAGGAAGAATTTTACGAGGCGATCCGTTATTACAGTCGGCAATTGGAGTTGCAGGGTGTTGATCTTCGCCTGGGCCAACAACCCGACATAGAGCAATTGAAGGGTTTTGACGAGATTGTGCTGGCGAGTGGAGTAAAGCAGCGCCTGCCGAATATCGAAGGTATCGAGCATGAAAAAACCCTGAGCTATGTTGATGTGCTCCTCGGTGATGCACCGGTGGGTAAACGCGTGGCTATTATTGGCGCCGGCGGTATTGGATTTGACGTTGCGGAATTTCTTGGCCGGGAACAGCACAATGGCCCTGATTTTCCTACTGCAGAGGAATTTGCCCGCCAATGGGGCATTGATATGACGCTGGAGGCGCGTGGGGGCGTGGCGGGCATTGCCGCCGAACCGCCGGTCCTGGCCCGCGAGATATTTTTGCTGCAGCGCAAATCCAGCAAGCCGGGAAAAGGATTGGGTAAAACCACCGGTTGGATACACCGATTGAGCCTGAGGAAGCGTGGTGTGAAAATGCTGGGTGGCGTGCAGTACAAACGAATAGATGAGTTTGGCCTGCACATCGAACACGCCGGAAAGGAAAAACTCCTGGAGGTGGATAACGTGGTCATCTGTGCCGGCCAGTTGCCGCGTCGTGACCTGGTGGAGGGCCTGGAGGCATCTGGTATGCAGGTTCACTTGATCGGAGGGGCTGACCTGGCGGCAGATCTGGATGCCAAGCGGGCGATCAGGCAGGGTACAGAACTGGCTACATCAATCTAGCCCGCATATTGCATGAAGGCAGACGATCATATAACTTATTATGACTTAATTTAGTGGTTTACGATAAAAATGATTGCTATGCGAAAAATACAGTTTGTCCTATCCGGTTTTGCACAGCATCTGGCTTCACATTTCGGCCGATCCTTCTCAAACCACAGCTACCGCTATGCTTCTTCGAACGATCACCCAAACTGTTTCGCCAGCTACACTGCAAATTCCAGATCCTTCGTGCAATATGCGGGCTAACGTTTTGGCAGCGCAAAGTGAAGAATCAGCAAGCCCCAGGCCGCAGACAGGACGGAACCCAGCAGAACACCTATCTTGACCCCCGCCAGCAGATTGAAATCCCCGTGTTCAAAAGCCAGTGTTCCGATAAACAGACTCATGGTGAAGCCGATGCCGCACAAGGCGGCAACGCCGTATATCTGCCCCCAGTTCGTGCCGGCCGGCAATTGTGCAAAGCCCAGCAGACGCGCCAGAGTGACCATGCCGAACACGCCGAGTTGTTTGCCGACAAACAGTCCGAGGATAATGCCCATGGGGACGCCGCCGCGTATCTGCTCTGTGGTCACACCCAGAACGGGTACACCGGCATTGGCAAAAGCAAAGATGGGGAGCACCGCGAAGGCAACCCAGGGGTGTAAAGTATGCTCCAGATGACAGGCAGGAGAATGATCGTCATCAGCCCTTAGGGGAATGAAAGCGGCAACGATTACGCCGGCCAGGGTCGCATGCACACCGGATTTCAATACACAAAACCAGATGAAGAGCCCGATTAACATATACGGGACCAGTGACATCACCTTCATCCGGTTGAGTATGGCCAATCCGATTACGCCCAGCCCGGCCAGGACCAGCGACAGGATGCTCAGATCGCTGGTGTAGAAAATGGCGATGATCACGATTGCAGCGATGTCATCAACGATGGCAATCGTGGTCAGAAAAATTTTCAGTGCGACGGGCACGCGCGAACCCATCAGCCCCAGTACGGCCAGTGCAAACGCAATATCGGTAGCTGTAGGTATCGCCCAGCCGTTTTGTTCTGCTGCAAAGTCCTGGTTGATCCACCAGAAGATTGCAGCCGGCAGGATCAGTCCACCCAGGGCTGCCAGTGCAGGCAGTAAGACCTGGTCCAGCCGTGACAGTTGTCCCTCAACCACTTCGCGTTTGAGTTCCAGGCCAACCAGCATAAAAAACAGGACCATCAGCGCATCGTTGATCCACAGCAACAGCGGTTTGTCTACACCCAGCCCGCCCAGTGTGATGGTCAGTTGCAGTCCGAGAAACCACTCGTAGGCTCGCTGCGTGGCCGGAATATTGGCCATCAGAAGTGCGAAGATCGTCGCGGCGACCAGCAGGATTCCCCCGGCTGCCTCGAGTTTGAGGAATTCCTGCAGGTTTCTGACGGCGTTTTTGGAGGCTGTTTTTAACATTCGGGGGAAAGGTCCATTAGCTTGTTAGAATTGAAGAATTATTAAACACGAAATATAATTCATGGTTAGAAGGCATGGCATAACGTTCATAGTATGGATTCGATGCAATCCACACAAGTGAGAATACGATGAGTGATTGGACTTTTTTTAGCAACTACGGACATGTGCTGGTTTGCCTGTCGCGCAACAATGAAGTCAGGTTGAGAGATGTAGCCGCCGAAGTAGGTATCACGGAGCGCGCGGTCCAGAAAATAGTTAAGGACATGCAGGACGCCGGTTTTATTACCATCAGCAAGCACGGCAGATGTAACCGTTACCGGCTGAATAAGCGTAAGTCGCTGCGCCATCACCTGGAATCACATTGCAATGTAGGAAAATTGCTGGCTCTGGTAACACGGCCGGATTCGTTTAAGGCTGCGGCCAATAAAACAGATAATATTGACAGCCCCCCACTGCAGCCGGCAGTTCGCACGGAACCGCCGACAGCAGCAAATATCCGGCAAGCCGGCTCTGTGCCGGAGCTGACACAGGCATTGCCCCCGCAAGATTTGAAGGTACAAAAAACAGCGAAAAAAAAGAATAAACTGCTTGCTGGCCAGAAGCAGGGCAGTCTTTTCTGATGAACCCGGTGAGATACACTCACCCGTACCAGGCTTTTGCAAAATCCGGAAATATTCTTTATGAAATCAGGTATGTTTAACCAGAAAAAGGGGAAATAGAAATGAAGCAGTATCTCGATTCAGTATTGGCTGCCGTGCGGGCAAAAAACCGTGGTGAAGATGAGTTTCTACAGGCAGTGGAGGAGGTTCTGGGGTCTCTGCGGCCCGTACTCGAAAATCATCCCGAATATGTAGAAGCAAGAATTGTTGACCGTATGGTGGAACCGGAGCGCATGATCGTATTTCGCGTGCCGTGGATAGATGATGGCGGTAATATCCAGGTTAACCGTGGCTTCCGGGTTGAGTTCAACAGCGCCATCGGCCCTTACAAGGGTGGCCTGCGCTTCCATCCCAGCGTCAATCAGGGCATCCTCAAATTCCTGGGATTTGAGCAGGTATTCAAAAACAGTCTTACTACGCTGCCAATGGGCGGAGGAAAAGGTGGTTCCGATTTCGACCCGAAGGGTAAATCCGACCTGGAAGTGATGCGTTTTTGTCAGAGTTTCATGACGGAACTGTCGCGGCACATTGGTCCGAACACCGACGTGCCTGCGGGTGACATCGGGGTTGGCGGTCGTGAAATTGGTTATCTGTTCGGGCAGTACAAAAGGATCCGCAATGCATTTGAAGGTGTGCTCACCGGAAAAGCGCTCAACTGGGGCGGCAGCCTGATCCGGCCGGAAGCCACGGGCTACGGCACGGTGTACTTTGCCAAGGAAATGCTGAAAACCAGCGGTCGATCCATTGATGGCCTCAGAGTTGCAGTTTCCGGTTCAGGTAATGTTGCCCAGTACGCCACTCAGAAAGCAACTCAAATGGGCGGCAAGGTTGTCACATTGTCTGATTCGAGTGGGTTTATCGTTGACGAAGAAGGCATTTCAGCAGAAAAACTTGACTATGTATTTGAACTCAAAAATCAGCGGCGTGGCCGGATCAGGGAATATGCTGAACAATATTCGTCTGCCAAATATCATGAAGGCACGGGTATATGGAATGTTCCGGTAGATATCGCGTTGCCCTGTGCGACCCAAAATGAGCTCAATGGCGATGACGCTGATACCTTGCTGCAAAATGGCTGTATCTGCGTGGCGGAAGGGGCCAATATGCCCAGTACGCCTGATGCCGTCGACCGGTTCCTGGCAGCCAGGATTCATTATGGTCCCGGTAAAGCCGCCAATGCAGGTGGTGTGGCTGTCTCTGGCCTGGAGATGTCGCAAAACAGTATGCGCCTGAGTTGGAGTCGTGAGGAGGTAGATGAGCGACTGCACAACATCATGGTGGCTATCCATGAAACCTGCAGGCAAACCGCCGCGACTTATGGGGAACCCGGAAATTACGTGTTGGGGGCTAACATCGGTGGTTTTCTGAAGATTGCTGATTCAATGCTTGATCAGGGTGTCGTTTGAGTTGAATGAATCCGGCCGTTGATTTAAAGGACTTTGAAAAGGAATCGGCGCAGTTTGATGCGCTGATGCCTTGCAAAGTCAAGGAAATCCTGCTCGTATCCAGTCTGTACGATATACATAACCTGCGAGAAGACGGACAGTTGGCCAGTACGGTACTGTCTGAATATGCCGAATTAAGACTCTCCGGAGCACCGAAAATCAAGCGAGTCGATACCGGGCAGGATGCTCTTGAGGCCCTCAGGGAAAGCAGCTTCGGGCTCATTATTGTTTTTCGTTCACTCAGTAATATCGATCCGCTGGCATTCTGCGAACAAGCCAAAATTCTCTGCCCTGACATTCCGATTGTTCTCCTGGCCTTCCATTACCGGGAATTGGAGTTGATCAGGGACCAGGGGGGTGACAAGGCCTTCGACAAAACCTTTTTCTGGAGTGGCGAGTCAAATATATTCCTCGCCATCATCAAGTATATTGAAGACGGGATAAACGTTGAAGCAGATACGGCTCTGATCGGAGTGCGGGTCATTATTCTGGTTGAAAACTCAGTCCGTTTCTATTCAGCCTATCTGCCCCTGATCTACGCTGAAATCCTGCGGCAAACATCGGATGTGATGTCCGAGGGAATCAATTCAGCCAACCGCCTGCTCAGAATGCGCGCCCGGCCCAAAATCCTGTTGGCTGAAAACTTTGAAGAAGCACTGGCCCTGTTCAGAAAATACAAAAAGTACCTTTTGGGCGTCATATCGGATATCCAGTTTTCGCGAGAGGGGCAAAGCGATGAGTCGGCCGGAATTCGCCTGGTGGCCGAGATCAGAAAGGAAGTCAGCGATTTGCCGGTGCTACTCCAGTCATCTGATGACGCCAAGGCTGCGCAGGCCGCACAGTACAATGCCAGCTTTCTGAATAAAAAATCACCCAGGCTTTTGAATAATCTGGGTCGTTTTATTAACCAGAATTTTGGTTTTGGTGATTTTATTTTCAGGCTCCCCGATGGTACGGAACTGGTTCGTGCCGGCAGTTTCAGGGAACTGGAGAAATGCGTGGCAGAGGTTGATATCAGGTCCTTGCTTTTTCACGCGCAAAATAACCATTTTTCTGTCTGGTTGATGGCGCGCACCGAGTTTGATCTGGCTGCACGCCTGCGCGCCAGGAAAGCCAGCGAATTTGATGATCCTGAAGAAGTGCGCGCCTACCTGGTCACCACCCTGAAGGACTTTCGCCATGAAAGACAACGGGGCAAGGTTACGGATTTTTCCAGGAGCAAATATGACGGCCAGGCGGAATTCATGCGCATTGGCGAAGGTTCCCTGGGTGGAAAGGGGCGGGGCCTGGCCTTCGCCAGCAATTTGATCAATCGCTACCCGGTCTACAGTGCCTTTCCAGGGACCAATATTTTGGTGCCGCCCTCGGCGGTGATCGGCACGGGCGCCTTTGACCAGTTCATAGAGAACAACCAGTTGACGGAATTTGCCCTGGGTGATCACAGCGATGAAGAAATTGTCGCAGCCTTTGCCCGCGCCACCATGCCGGCTGATCTGCTTGAGGATCTCAAAGCCTACCTGGCAGTGGCTACATACCCACTTGCGGTGAGGTCATCATCGCTGCTCGAAGACTCACATTATCAGCCATTTGCAGGAATTTTCGAAACACATTTCCTGCCCAATAACCAGGCAAGCCTGCAAGGTCGTCTGGAACGACTGATTGTGGCTATCAAATTGGTCTATGCATCGGTCTATTGCAAGAATTCCAGGCACTATATCGAAGCGAGCGGTAACCGCGCTGAAGAGGAAAAAATGGCCGTTGTGTTGCAGAAGATCGTTGGGCGGGAAAGAGACGGTTACTTTTACCCCATGATTTCAGGCACCTCCCGGTCATATAATTTTTATTCTGTTGGGCGTCTGAAGCCCGAAGAAGGCATTGCCTACACCGCGCTCGGATTGGGTAAAACCATCATGGAGGGTGAAAACTGCCTGTTCTTCTCACCCGCAAACCCCCAGGTGCTGCCGCAGTTCTCCACACCCCAGGATTACCTCAGGAATACGCAGCGCGAATTTTTTGCCGTTGATTTACATGATCCGGCTATTTTCCCGGAACCGGGCGGGGAAAGTGGGCTGATTAAGCTGAAAGTGACGGAATCCGAGGCACACGGCGTGCTCAAATACATCGGCTCCACTTATTCCGCCGATAACGACCGGATTTATCCCGGGATCGGGAGAAAAGGCACTCGCTTGATCACTTTCGACCCGATCCTGAAATCCAGGATATTTCCACTGGACAAAATCCTCCAGTATTTGCTGCAGCTTGGCAGCAGTGCGATGAACGTGCCGGTGGAGATGGAGTTTGCGGTTGAAATAAACCCAGACCCGGATCAAGCCAACGAATTCTGGTTTTTGCAGATTCGGCCCATGATGGTCGAACCGTTGATTGAAGATATTTCCGTTTACGACGGCGAAAACCGCCAGATACTCTGCAAGTCGGACCAGTCGCTCAGTAACGGCCGGATTAATGATGTCCGGGATATCGTGTTTGTGCGTAGCGATAATTTCCAACGTGCCAACATGATCCACATGGCCGACCACATCAGTCGCTACAACCAGATGTTCAAAGAGGAGAAAAAGCCCTACATGCTGGTTGGTCCGGGCCGGTGGGGAACGGCGGATCGGTGGCTGGGTATTCCCACTAAATGGGATCAGATTTCATCAGCTAGGGTCATTGTTGAGGCATCTTACGGAGATTTTGTGGTCGAACCGTCCTTCGGTACGCATTTCTTCCAGAACCTGATTACCTTCCAGATTGCTTACCTGACCATCAACACCAGTAATGACTACAACTCTTTCGACTGGGACTGGCTCAATTCTATAGAGCCGATATCGGAGACCGAGTACGTACGGCACGTGCGCCTGGAACAAGCACTGGATATTCTGATCGATGGACGTTGCGGCAAGGCGGTGGTATTCAAGCCGCAGGAACCCAAGTGATGTCAATGGTTGTGCCACGAAGCGGAGGCGGTTAGCTGCATTCAGAACACGCTCGAGACATCCTGTGCGCTAAGCGGCTGTTCCCGACAGCCGATTGTTCTGAATGCAGCTAACCGCCTCCGCTTCCCCAGGCTCAGTCCTACAGGTCAACCTCGCCACGGGTGCTGTTGCGCAGAATCAGCTTCAGGCTTTGCAAATCACTTTTGTTGACTTCCACCCGGATGCGGATTCCGTCAGCGAGGAAATCCTCGTTTAGTTTTCTGGCTCCACAGCTTTCAAGTGCAGCGTAAACCTGGCCGGTCCACTGAAATCCGGCATCGATGGTGCACTCAGTTTTCGGCTGAATTTCGATCACGCTGGCTTGATCCAGGCACTTCGCTGCACAGCCGGAATATGCGCGGATCAGGCCGCCGACTCCCAGCTTGATTCCGCCGAAATAACGAGTGACCACGACCATGACCTTGTCGAGTCCCTTGCCTTCAATGGCCGAAAGAATCGGCCTGCCGGCCGTGCTGGCGGGTTCACCGTCGTCATTGAAGCGGTACTGGTAGTCCAGGCGCCAGGCCCAGCAATTATGGGTAGCGGCGGGATCGGCGACGGATTCGTAAAAATTCAGCGTATTCGCCTGGCTGTCCACGTGTGAGGCGTGGGCAATGAAACGGCTACGCTTGATCACGACTTCGAAGGATTGAGGGGCGGCCAGGGTACGCATTAGTGGTTCAGTCCTGCAATTCCGGGGGCAGTGCGTAATCGGGGAAGGTTTTTCTGAACATGGCCTTTTCAAGATTCAGCTCTTCGTAGCGTTCAGTTCGAAGTAATTCAAGCATATGTTCAACCCAGGAATCTGCTGTGAGTGTATATTCTGCGGCTGTGTCAATTTCCTCATTATCATTGTTCTCATCCAGTACTTCTGTATCTGTGGAGTGTGATTCCAGCAGAGCGGCGCTACCGGCGGCTATTCTGGCCGTGTTTTTCCGGGGTTTATGTTCCTGGGCCTGTGCTTGTGGCGCAGGAGTTGCCCGCTTTCTCAAGGCAGTGGAAGCCTGCACTGTGACAGACGGGGATTCGAGTTTAGGCGGAGTGACCGTGGGGGCTTCTTTTTCAGGCACAGCCAGCCTGTCCGAATCCTGTTTGATGCGATCTTCCTGGTGGTATTTGGGTGCTTGTTTGTCCTGTTGAAGCACGATAGTCAGGGCCAGTACGACTACGGCGGCCGTGGCAAAAGCACCAATCCAGCGCATGGGCTTGCGCTTGCCGGTGGATAGTTCCCTGCGCGCTGTGTTGAGAACCGTCTGGTCGAGCAAGTCCGGCGGTTCAACTGGTTCCGGGCCGGACAGGGCGGACCGGAGCAATTCCAGATCCTGCTCCCAGTCATTGCCGGGACCTGTTTCCGGTTTTTGATCGTTAGGGTTCATCACTGTAATTCCTGGTTTGATTCAGGTTTGCCCATCGTCTGTTTCAGTTTCCTCACCGCATATCGCAGCCTGCTTTTGGCAGTCTCCTGACTCACGCCTGTGATGTCAGCAATTGTTTGCAGGCCAAGTCCCGCTTCCAGTTTCAGCATCAGTGTGTCTTTTTGCTCGGTCGGTAAACTCTGGATGGCGGCAACGAGTCGCTGCTGTTGTTTTTCCCGTGAAACCTGCTCGGGGGGGCCTGCCTGTGGATCGGCGATCTCTTCCAGTGGTGTGTCTGCAACGGCCTTTTCACGGCGGAAGTGATCCATAACGTGATTATGTGCGATCCGGAACATCCAGGCCCTGAAGGGAACAGAACTCCTGTAGCGGCTACGTGCCTTGATGATTTTCTCCCAACTTCCCTGGTAGAGGTCATTGGCCGTAGCGGGATTTTCAACCAGTCGCAGGATGTAGCGGTACAGTGGCCCACGGTGGCGTTGGTACAGCACTTCAAACGCATCCATGCTACCGTCTGCGTAAGTTTTCATCAGTTGTTCATCACTGCGATCCCGCATGCCGTGAGACTACCACGGCAAGCGACCTCTTACCGTAAGAGCGCCCTTGGGCGCGACTGGCTTTTCGGCCACAAGCGGTCTCTTACCGTAAGAGCGTCCCTTGGGCACGACTGCCGTTTCGGCCACAAGCGGCCTCTTACAGTGGTACATGAGATTTATTGTTCCATTGCCAGCTTTTCAGGCTTTGGGGCTTCCGGTACGGTCAGGCTGTCGGCCAGGGAGACCAGTTGCAGGAACTCGCCCCGGTAGCCGAAGGGATCATCTCCGCGGGAGCGGCTGGCAAGCTGGCGTATATCCGTGTACCCGAAGTTTTCCAGGTGTTTGCCTCCGCGCAACTTTTGACCGAAGGCAGCAACGGCTGCCGCAAATCGGAAATCATTGCTGCTGGGAGCGCTGGTGCCCTGAACTTCACTTATCCGGACGGGAGTTTCGATTAATCGGGAGTGGTCTTCGCCGGGGAGTTTGTAGCGGATTCTCAGGTGAGCCAGTTCATTCGAGTAGGGTAGCGCTTCCGGCTTTCTGCCGGCTGAAGGTCCGTAGCGATGTGCAGGCAGGCGCTTGAATTCATCACCCACAAGGCTGATTTCATACAGTGCGGTGACGGTATGACCGGCACCGATTTCACCGGCATCCACCTGGTCATTGTTAAAATCCTCTTCGTTCAGAACACGATTTGCATAGCCGATCAGGCGATACTCTGCAACCGTTTGCGGATTAAACTCGACCTGGATTTTCACATCTTTGGCGATGGTCATCAGGGTGGAAGTCATTTCCTCGGAGAGCACTTTCTGGGCCTCGCTCAGGCGATCGATATAGGCATGATTGCCGTTGCCCGCATCGGCGAGTTGCTCCATCAGGTGATCGTTGTAGTTGCCACTGCCAAAGCCCAGCGTGGTCAGAGCGATACCGGACTTGCGCTGGCGTTCGATCATGTCCCTGAGTTCTTCCGTGCTGGCCACACCCACGTTAAAATCACCATCGGTGGCCAGGATCACCCGATTGACACCATGGGGTTTAAAGTTCTGCCGCGCCAGTTGATAAGCCAGTTGAATGCCGGCAGCACCGTTGGTGGATCCGCCTGCTTCGAGTTGCTGCAGAGCCGCCACAATGGTGGCGTTCTGATCGCCGGCCACGGAGTCAAGCACCACACCGGAGGCCCCGGCGTAGACCACCATGCTGATGGTGTCGTTGGCATCCAGTTTTCGTGTCAACATGGACAGTGCCTGTTTCAGCAAGGGCAATTTGTCTGATGACTGCATGGATCCCGAAACGTCCACCAGGAACACCAGGTTGGATGAGGGCAAAGCCTCAGGCGACACTTCATAGCCCTGAATGCCAATACGAATCAGGTGGGTGTCAGCGTTCCATGGGGTGCGGGCGATTTCTGTATTCACGCTAAATGGTTGTTCTGATTGCTCCGGGACTTTGTAGTCGTAATCGAAGTAATTGATAAACTCCTCAACACGTACCGCGTTTTCAGGTGGTAGCTGTCCCTGGCTGACCCAGCGGCGCATATTCGAATAGGCGCCGGTGTCTACATCGATGGAAAAGGTAGATACGGGAACATCGGCCACACGCAGGGTTTGCTGATCACCCGGGTGAACATATTGCTCGCGGTACAAGCGGTTTGCAGGCATGTGGACGGCGTCCATCTGCATCTGATACTGAGGCGCCGGCATGGACAGTGAGGCGCCGACTACTGTCTGCTTCATTTCGCGGGAGAAAAGCGCTTCATTGACTTTGGGGTGGTCTGCTTTCGTCAGGCGCGAACGTTTGTTTTCCAGCTTTGCCGGAATGAGCACATCAGAAACCGGTTTGAGCATGCCGCTATCCCCCGGGTCGGATTTATCGGCAGCACAGCCTGCAGCCAGTGCAATCAGGATTGAAAGGGTGAGTGTGTTGAGTTTTTGTGTCCAGGTTTTCATATTGCCTCCTGTGGGTTTGTATTGATGTAACGCACCGGGAGGGCAAAAGGGGTTAAACATTGTGGCAGCCGGGGTCAGGTTCCGCGGAACCTGACCCCATCGAACTGGCGGAGCGGGTTCTGCTATTGACAGCGCCCGGTAAGAATGGGCGGTAAACCAGACTGATAGCGCTTCGCGCTTCGGGCGGGGGTCAGGTTCGGGAACCTGACCCCGGCTTTGCGGGTTTTAGGGGCTTTGTGCTGACTTTTTCTATGGTGCTGGTGAGGCGGCCGTCTTTGAGTTGGCTGGTAATTGATTCTCCGGCCTGGACTTGTTCGATGCTGCTGATCACTTCTCTGGATTGTGGTGAAGTGATCACGGCATAACCGCGCCCGATGGTTTCCAGGGGACTGACTGCATTCAGTGTTCTCGCCAGGTCACGTAGTGCCTGTTTGCATTGATTAAGTATAAATAAAATATATTTATCAATGGAATGGCGTATATTATTAATTTTAATTATCATGTCGTTCAGTCGCTTGCCAGGGTGCTGTTGCTGCAGGCGTTTGGCCAGATTTGCCAGCAGTGACTCGCGTCCCTTCAACTGCTGTTGCAAGCTTTTGTTCAGTGCTTTTTGCAGCGTATCAAGGTGCCTGTGTTGTTCTGCCAGGCGGGTGGCGGGGTGGCGCTGGCGGAGCCGGTGTGACAGATGATCCAGCCCCTGGGTATCGCGCTGGAGGCGATCCCGGATGCGTCGCAGTAATTGTCTTTGAGCACGTGAGAATGATTCTTTCAGTGCGGCCTGGTCCGGTGTGGCGAGTTCTGCGGCGGCGGAGGGAGTGGGTGCACGCAGGTCAGCCACGAAATCACAAATGCTGAAATCCGTTTCGTGACCCACGGCGGAAATGACCGGGATCGCAGATGCAAATACAGCACGGGCAACCGCTTCATCATTGAATGCAAGCAGGTCTTCGAGTGATCCGCCACCGCGCCCGACGATCAGGATTTCAGCCCAGTTCTGATCATTGGCCGCTTGCAGGGCAGTCAGGATTTCGTGTGGTGCTTCAGTACCCTGCACGGATACCGGGTACAGGCGGACTTTTGCTACCGGCCAGCGCCGCGCCAGCACCTGCAAGATATCGCGCACCGCAGCGCCACCCGGGGAAGTCACCACACCAATTTGCAGCGGGTAGGGGGGGAGTGGCTGTTTGTGTGACGGGTCAAACAGGCCCTCATCCTGGAGCTTCTTTTTCAGTTCCTCGAACTGACGGCGCAACAGGCCTTCACCGGCCTCACGCAGGCTGTCAACGATTAACTGAAAGTCACCGCGTGGCTCGTACAGGCTAATCCGGCCACGGGCAAGGACTTTCATGCCATTCTCCGGGCGGATGGACAGACGGCTGGCTGAAGCACGAAAAAGGGCGCATCGAATTTGCGCTTTATCATCCTTGAGGGTGAAATAAAGGTGCCCGGACGCGGGTTTTGATAAATTGGAAATTTCAGCTTCCAACAGAATGCGCGGGAAACCCATCTCGATGTGCAGGCGGACTTCGCGGTTCAATTCGCGGGGTGTATATATGTATTCGTTTGCCATTTCCTGGGTGACCATACACGGATGATAAACTGTAATGGAAGATTTCGCTCTGTCGCTGTTCCTAATGTTTATCAGCGAAAGGCGGCTTGTTAAAGTCCTTGTGTTCTAATCAGCAGCGTGGCGGGATATAATTGATTAAAGAACCCCGCAACGCCCGGTTTGCACCGGGCGTTGGTGCTCAGGAGAAATGGAATATGCAGCTGATCGGTGAAGCCCTGACTTTTGATGACGTCTCACTTCAGCCGGCTTACTCGGATACGCTCCCTGGCGAAGTTGAATTGCAATCCCGCCTCACCCGTGACATCAGCATTAACGCTCCGCTGGTGTCCGCTGCCATGGATACCGTGACCGAGGCGCATCTGGCCATTGCCATGGCCCAGGAAGGTGGCATTGGCGTCATTCACAAGAATATGACTTTGCAACAACAGGCAGATCAGGTACATACCGTCAAGAAATACGAGGCGGGTGTGATCAAGGATCCGATTACGGTAGCGCCCGATACCACCATCCGGGATGTGTTGAACCTGACCCATCGCCACAATATTTCCGGCGTACCGGTGGTAGATGGTAATGAACTGGTCGGCATCGTGACCAGCCGGGATATGCGTTTCGAGACACGCCTTGATGATCCGGTACGCAACATCATGACCCGCAAGGACAAACTCATCACGGTTAACGAAAATGCCAGCCAGGATGAGGTACTCGGGCTGCTGCACAAATACCGTATTGAGAAGGTGCTCGTGGTCAATCGCAACTTCGAGTTGCGTGGCCTGATCACGGTGAAGGATATTCAGAAATCCACCGATTTTCCCAATGCGGCGAAGGATTCCCAGGAACGGTTGATTGTTGCTGCGGCGGTCGGCGTCGGAGGTGACACCATCGAACGTGTGACGGCTCTGGTCGACGCCAATGTGGATGTTGTGGTGGTTGATACCGCCCATGGCCACACCCAGGGCGTACTGGATCGTATCCGCTGGGTCAAGAAGCAGTTTCCCGATGTTCAGGTCATCGGTGGCAACGTCACCACCGGAGAAGGCGCCCTGGCCCTGGTTGAGGCCGGTGCGGACGGTGTCAAAGTGGGACAGGGGCCGGGGTCAATATGCACCACCCGCATCGTGGCGGGAGTGGGTGTTCCCCAGATTACTGCGGTAGCTAATGTTGCCTATGCGCTCAAGGCAACCAGCGTGCCGGTCATTGCCGATGGCGGTATTCGTTTTTCAGGTGATTTTGCCAAGGCGATTGCAGCCGGCGCATGGACCGTCATGATCGGTGGTTTGTTTGCCGGTACAGAGGAAGCTCCGGGTGAAGTCGAATTATTCCAGGGGAGGTCTTACAAGTCCTACCGGGGCATGGGTTCGTTGGGGGCCATGGCGGATGGTTCTAAGGATCGTTATTTTCAGCATGACGTCTCGGCTGAAAAACTGGTGCCTGAAGGTATCGAAGGGCGCGTGCCCTACAAGGGTGTGCTATCCGAAGTGATCCACCAACTGTTGGGCGGGTTGCGGTCATCCATGGGTTACATGGGTTGCAAGACCATAGAAAAATTCAGAACCGAGGCCAAATTTGTCCGGATTACCAATGCCGGCGTTCGCGAAAGCCATGCTCACGATATTCAGATCACCAAGGAAGCACCAAATTACAAGATGTCCTGACCCCATTTTGCCGGGGCCCGGTTAAGCGATCCTGAAAAGACGAGATATCCAAATACAGACCATGAATCAAGACATTCATCAACACCGTATCCTGATCCTGGATTTTGGCTCCCAGTACACGCAACTGATTGCCCGCCGCGTCAGGGAAATCGGGGTGTATTGTGAAATCTGGCCCTGGGATGCACATCCCGGCGACATCCGCACCTTTACACCGCGCGGCATCATCCTGAGCGGTGGTCCGGCATCCGTGCATGCTGAGGATGGCCCGCAGGCGCCGGATATTGTATTTGAGCTGGACGTCCCGGTGCTGGGCATCTGTTACGGCCTGCATACCATGGCGGTCCAGTTGGGCGGGAAAGTTGAAGCTTCTCCATTCAAGGAATTTGGTTATGCCCGCGTTACCGTCGGTCAACCCTCGCGGCTGTTGCAGAACATTGAAGATCACGTTGACGATGATGGTCGTTCACAGCTTGATGTATGGATGAGTCACGGTGACAAAGTTACGGAGTTGCCCGGCGGTTTTGAAGTGCTGGCCAGTACCGACTCCGCGCCAATCGCGGCGATCGCCGATGATGGTCGTGCTTTCTACGGCATTCAGTTTCACCCGGAGGTAACACATACCGCGCAAGGGCAGCGCATACTCGAACGCTTTGTACACAATATCTGTGGCTGTGAGGAGTACTGGACACCGGAAAACATCATCCGTGACTCCATCGCACGAATCAAAGACCAGGTGGGTGAGGACGAAGTCATACTGGGTCTGTCCGGCGGCGTGGATTCAAGTGTCGTGGCCGCTTTGCTGCACCGGGCCATAGGTGAGCAGTTGACCTGCATTTTTGTCGACACCGGGCTGCTCCGCTACCGTGAACCCGAGCAGGTGATGGCGACATTTGATCGGCATATGGGCGTGCACGTAATCAAGGTGGACGCCCGTGAGCGGTTTCTGTCCGGCCTGAAAGGTATCAGTGATCCGGAAGAAAAGCGCAAGGTCATCGGTGGCCTGTTTATCGATGTATTCGAGGAACAGGCCGGCTTGAAAGGCAATGCAAAGTGGCTGGCCCAGGGCACCATCTATCCGGATGTAATCGAATCCGCCGGCGGCAAAACGGGCAAGGCGCAGGTAATCAAGTCGCATCACAATGTCGGCGGCCTGCCGGACTTCATGAAGATGGAACTGGTTGAGCCCTTGCGTGAACTGTTCAAAGATGAGGTTCGAAAAATCGGCGTTCAGTTGGGTCTGCCCCGGGAAATGGTCTTTCGCCATCCATTCCCCGGACCGGGTCTGGCGGTACGGGTGCTGGGGGAAGTTCGTGAAGACTTTGTCGACCTCCTGGCCCGTGCAGACCACATCTTCATCGAGGAATTGTACAAGGCAGACCTGTACGACCAGGTCAGCCAGGCATTTGCAGTATTCCTGCCGGTAAAATCCGTTGGTGTTACCGGCGACCAGCGTCGCTATGAATACGTGGTGGCCTTGCGGGCAGTGGAAACCATTGACTTCATGACGGCACGGTGGGCTCGTTTGCCCTATGAATTTCTTGAGTGTGTTTCCATGAGAATAGCTAATGAGATCAATGGAATATCACGGGTTGTTTATGATATTTCTGGAAAACCACCCGCCACAATCGAGTGGGAGTGATTCAATATCCGGCACTCGCCGGCACATACCATGAAAAATCTTGCCAGACGAGTGCATGCGAAATCGAAATCTTTGTCCTAACGAGGCGCTGCGGCTGACGCCAACCCGCTGCGTGGTTTCGTACATAACAAGGCAGCCTGGGTGCTGTACCTGGCGCTGCCGTTCAGTTTGCACCCGTCGTGGATCATTTTGCCGTTCGCTCTGGCCTTTGCCTTTGCTATGACCATCACGGCCAGTACCTTCAAAAAGTATCTCTGATACAGTTGACTGTACCATTACAGTTTGCTAGGCTGCATTTAAGCACTGTAAAGATACAGTATAAGTGCTGTTAAGGAGATAATCATGATTGCTCAAGTCGAACAACTGCTGCAACGTGGTTCCAGTGTAACCAGTTCACTGCTACCGGCGATTTTCGCTATTTTCAGCCAGTGGCGCCTGACCGGCGCCCAGCAGATGACCCTGTTGGGGCTCAGCAACGAGAAGACTCTCTATAACTGGAAGAGCCAGCCTGAAAAAGCCAAGTTAACCAGGGACCTACTGGAACGGGCCAGCTATATCCTGGGGATCTACCAATCCCTGCAAATCCTGTTGCCTGATCAGGCGTTGGCCGATCAGTGGCTGGCTACCCCCAACGACAACCCGTTGTTCAATGGCACGGCCCCGCTGGATCGGTTGCTGGCCGGACAAGTGGTGGATCTCGTCGTGGTTAGGAATTTCCTCGATGCGGAGCGGGGTGGCTGGTGATCGACATCGATACGCTACCGGGTAGCGAGGTAAATGAACCGGTTTATCGGGTCATTCTGTCGCGCTATCCGCAGATCCACCTGTTCGAACGCGTCTCCAATGCGCAGGATTGGGACGTGCTCTATGCCGTGGAGTCCCTGACCAACCCCAGGTTACGGGATGAGGTGGGTGATATTCGCCTGGTGCCACCGGAAGATCGGGTGTATGGCGATGGAGCGTCCTGGATCATGGCGGCCTTCACTCACCCCCCGGTGGATGGACGAGGTGGCCGCTTCAATCGGGATTTCGGTATCTATTATTGCGCCGCAGATGAATCGGTGGCCATCGCCGAATCATCCTTTCATCGGGCACGATTCCTACGTGAATCCAAGATCTACAAGACCACCCAGGAGATGCGCGTTATCCGCGCGCAGCTGGGGCCGACAACCCTTCACGATGTGCGGCACCTGGTCGGAAACGCTATCTACGATCCCGATGATTACAGTGAAGCACAGAAACTCGGCTATACGTTGCGGGGTGCTAATGGCTTCGGCATTCACTACCAGAGCGTGAGAGCGAAAGGGGAGTGCCATGGGTTGATGCGTCCCAAGGCGCTCTCGGATGCCATCCACTGGCGATATTTGCGATACCACTATGAACAGGGGTCAGTTGTGAATGTTGAATCCCTGGACGGCAGTGCCAGGAGTTGATGGCAATGTATAAAGATCTACTGTGGATCTTCACCCAACTCCCGGACGATTACATCGTCCTCGATACCGAAACCACCGGACTGCCTGGCGAAAACGGTCCGCCGGATATCGTGACGCTTGGCATCACAGTGGTGAGAAATCGAGAGATTGCGGAATCCGTCGAGTTCAAGACAAGACCACAAAAACGCATTTCAGAAGAAGCGCAGTCGATACACGGCATTACCAACGAACAGGCTGCCGCATTTGACTCCTTTGATTCCCAGTGGCAGCAGATTGCCGAATATCTGAAGCATCAACTTATCGTCATTCATAATGCGAGTTATGACTGGCCAATCCTGCTGGATCATGTTGCGCGATACGGATTGGCAATGCCTCCAATTCAAGGGGTGTTTTGTAGTCAGAAAGCCGCTATCCCCTGGGCGCAGGCACTGAATTTGCCATGCAGTCACAGAGGTCCGTCTTTAGATGCTTTGACGGAAGCGCTTGCCGTTGAAAACCTCAGAGCCAAAGAGGGTGGATTACATGGATCGGAAATTGATAGCAGGCAAGCTGCTCGGGTAATAGAGGTGGTGAGACACCGTGGGAATATGGGTTTAGTTTATGTCACAAGATAGTTATTTCACAGTGGCATATAAATATGAAATTGAATTAAGCACTTAGGCCTTTCGGTTGGATTCAAACTTTGAGTATGGACATCGGTTCAATGAATAGTGCAATGGAAATCCCACCCTTGCGCAAGGTTAAGCAAGATGGTCAGCTATACCGCCGTCGGCAGCCGATCGAAACGATGCTGGCAGAACTTGTGGGCGTGTCATTCGAAGTGTTCGGAGAGCGTGCGCGCATTCTCGACCGACGTTCGCCTGATTACCTACCCTCTGAGGTTTTGGTCCATTGGATTAGGCAAACGAGACACCACAAGTCTGACGCCCAATTCAACGTTCTCTACTCACTGCTAGAACAGCGGATTCGTCATGCGTGCCCGACGAAGGAAATTGGAGCAGGTGGCGTTGACGTAGAAGTTGGCACGTATGCCGATCTTCAGGAACATGTACTTGAGCGCGTAGTTAAGCTCCTCCTTCGCGACCGATCAAGCTACGAGGAAAAGCTAGACATTTACGAAGTCGTCTTTGATCGCGCCGTTGCAAAGCTTCGCTTTAGTGCTTTTCGAAGTATTTTTGCCAAAGAAAACCCACTGACGCCACTCGAATATGATGAAAGTGGTGATGTAAAAAGTGAGGTGGAAGAGAGCCTGAACCGGTATCAGTCAGCAAGTATGACCCCAGAAGAGGAGTTAACTTACCGGTTTCAGCTTCGTGTTGCGATTGACTCTCTCCCAAAGGATGAAAGGAGACTGATCGATATGGAAGAAGCAGGCTATCCTGATCAAAGTGAAGATCCAGAAGTACAAACGATTGCAAAGCTAATTGGTCGAACACCCAAGACAATTCGAGCAATGCGTAAGCGTGCTTATCAAAGAATCCGCGAACGCCTCTGCATTGAGGTTCAAGATGACTAATGACATCAACATTGAAGACATACTCGACGAGTTCACGATGGAAGAACTGCTGAATCATGCGGTTCTAAAGAGCTATATCGACAGGTACCCCAGCTTGGCACTGGAATTGACAGACCTTTACCATGAGCTGGCATTGACGGATGCGCGTACTGGTTCGGAAAGCGTACAGCTTGAAACAAAGATCTTAGCTTCCGCGACAGCACCTGGTCGTGCGTTTGTTGAAGCGGCACTTGCTGGCGAAGAGCTCCGATCTTTGGCTCGGAAAGTTGGGCTTCCTCGAGACTTTTTTGCTGGTTTGCGCGACTGCAAGGTTCGGCTTGGCTCTATTCCGGAGCCAGTTGTAACGGGCTTGGCCCGTGAATTGGGCGTTGCGATTCATGCTTTGGTTGACTTCTTGCGGAGCCAGCCCCGGACGAACACAGGTTTTGCTTTCAAGGCCGATGGAAAACCAGATGAAGGAGCTGTTCTTGAGTACGATGAGTTCCTTGATGGTCTGGCTTTGACGGATCAGGAAGAGACCGCACTGGATCGGCTTTGCCAATTAGATGGACGTAGTTGAATTCGCCCGACAGCGTGCTGCCGCGCTGCATGATGAACTCGTCTGCGCTGGATACGATCCAGCGCAGTCCTATGCATTTGTCGTGGAGGAAGCTGCGAGGCGGGATATTGAGGTTCGAGGGTACCCGACAGGACACGCCATGCTCAATGGTGGCCGAGCGCTTTATGACCCTGCAGGAACCATTCGTCACGAGCGTACGGGTGATGAATTTCTAGACGCTTTTTTTGTTGCCCATGAGATTGGACACGCCGAACTCGGTGGACACACGGAAATCACAGCGAGCACAGAGATTGATCCTGCCCGCCCATCGGACGGCGGTGCATCCGGTGCCGAACGAGCTGTCGACTATAGTCGAAAAGCTCGGCAGGAAGTGCAAATGGATCTTTTCGCGCGCGAGTTCCTGTTTCCACGAACGCTTGCTCGGCGCTGGTATCTTGAAGAAGGGCTCTCCGCGCAGGTAATAGCTGAAAAACTTCGGGCGCCTTATGACATGGTCGCGGTTCAGATATTTGATGCAATCTGGCTTCCCACAATTGCAGAACCGAAAGTTTCAGAGGCCGGCCCATCGAAGCCATTAAACGACGCACAAAACCGTGCTGCACACCACCGTGGTGGACCTTTGCTTTTGCGAGCAGGGCCCGGCACGGGAAAAACCCAGACGCTCATTGGTCGGTTGGCGGCGCTTAGGGATTCTGCGGTCGATCCATCTTCCATCCTTGTCCTGACATTTTCCAACAAAGCTGCTGGTGAGATGACCGACCGGGCGATGTCCGCTTGGCCAGAGGCGGCCGGAGAGCTGACCATCGGCACTTTTCATTCATTCGGGCTGGACATTCTTCGGCGTTTTCATGAGCGAGCCTCACTACCGGCTGAGCCGAGGCTACTCGATACAGCCGAAGCTGTGGCCTTGGTCGAGAATGAATTTGTTCGGTTGAATCTCCAACATTTTAAAGAGCTACGTGATCCGACAGATGTGCTGAGGGACCTACTAGCTGCAATTTCCCGAGCCAAAGACGAGGTGGTTGACCACCAAGACTATAAAATACTTGCGCGATCGACATACGACTCGGCTCAAACCGATGAAGAACGCACTCATGGCAAGAGGTGTTTGGAAATTGCCCAAGTGTATGAGGCGTACGAGGCGCTTAAAGCCGAACGTGGTGCGGTCGATTTCGGCGACCTAGTATTTCGTACCGTGAGGCTTATCGAGACTGACGCAGATGTGCGTGGGCAACTATGCTCACGTTACTCTCATGTCCTTGTAGATGAGTACCAGGATGTCAATCGTGCAAGTGTCCAATTGTTGAAGGCGCTAAAGCCTGACGGACAAGGCCTGTGGGTTGTGGGGGATGCCAAACAGTCGATTTATCGCTTTCGTGGTGCCTCATCAGTCAATATGGTGCGATTCGAAACCGACGATTTTCCCGGTGGTCAAACGATGGGGTTGACGGTTAATTACCGTTCTGTCCAAGAGGTTTGTGACGCCTACGCAGGATTCGCGTGTGCAGATATGAAAGCTGCCGAAACCGGGTTTCAATCGGCAGCACACCGAGGCTCATCGGGCCAAAAGCCCGTTTTCGTGCGCGTCGGCACGAAAGACGACGAACTGAATGAACTTGCTGCTCGGATCAATGCCTGCAAGGAGAGCGGCATCACCTACATGAATCAAGCTGTGCTCTGTAAGTCGAATGATCGGCTGGCAGAGGTGGCCGCCAGTCTCGAAGCGCAAGACGTACCCGTCCTGTTTCTGGGGCCTCTGTTCGATCGGTCGGCAACCAAAGAGGCGCTTTCACTACTTTCTCTTCTCATCGACCCGCGTGCGATGGCACTCGTAAAGGTTGCGACAACTCCTGAATTTTCAGTGCCGTTGGCGGACGTTGTGGCCGCTGTAAAGGCGCTGGCTGATGCCTCTTCCCTGGAGCCGCTTGCTTGGCGTGACATACTTCCCACGGGAGGCGTTATTTCGCCCGGAGGTGCAAGCAAGTTTGCCGCTCTTGCGAAGGCGTTTCATGGGCTTACGCCCGAGGCAACACCCTGGAGGGCTTTCGCTTCGCTCTACCTTGATCGTACTCGTCTTGCTGCACGATATGCGCTTGGCCTGAGTGGAAATGAGCCCTTGCCTGCGATTGCTCTGTGGCAACTGCAAAACTTTCTAAGATCGACGTATATTGAGCGGCATGGTTACCCAATTGGAGACCTGCTGGATCATATTCGTCGACTCGTCATTTTGTCGGACGAAAGAGACTTGAGGGACCTCCCCGTCGCCGCCCAGTCCCTCGATGCTGTCCGCCTTTTGACGATCCACAAGAGCAAGGGACTTGAGTTCAAGGCGGTGCATATGCCCTCACTTTCCGCCGCTTCATTGCCTCAGTCTGCCAATCAAATTCGTGCCTTGCCTCCACCAAATGGGTTAATTGATGAGGAAGGTACTCGGGGCCTCGATGCACTTAAGCCCGGTCATGATGAGGAACAGGAGTGCCTCTTCTTTGTCGCTTTGTCCCGTGCAGAAGACAGCCTCTTTCTCTACGCGCCTTCGAAACAACGAGGCGGTCGTTCCCAGAGGTCGTCGCCGTTTATTGACCGCCTCGGTGATACGGTGAGTATTGAAGCGCCGTTGGCGGCAACCGAAGCGCCGCCGTCTTCACCAAGCTGTGTAGACGTCCGATTTCAGGAAACGGTTACCCTGACACCGGCACAACTTGCGCTCTACGACAAATGTCCGCGCCGCTTCTTGTTTACTCACGTCCTCAAGTTAGGGGGGCGTCGTACGGAAAGCGCTTTCATGCAAATGCATGCTGCAGTTCAACGCGCAATCGACGCTCTTTTGACCGATCCATCGAATGATATTCCCGACTTTGAGGAACACTGGGAGGCACGTGGCCCGGCTGACAACCCAAATGCAGAAGACTATAAAGTCGCAGGACGCAGGCTATTTGACATCCTGATTGCCCTTCGAAAGGGCGATAAACAACTCACTCCGCGCGACCTCGAGATCGACATGGGAGTAGCGAAGATAGTGGTTAAGCCCGATGATTATGTCGAAAGGAGCGACGGTAGGGTCGTCGTCCGTCGTATCTGGACCGGTCGTCAGACTTCCAAGGCTACCGAATCACTTGATGCTGCTGCATACCAGTTGGCGGCAGGTAGGGATGCAGAAGTGGAATTCGTTTTCCTTACCGATGAGGTCGCCGCGTCTGTTTCCTTGAGCCCGAAGATGCTCAATAATCGCCGCGACAGGATCGACGAAGCGATCGGCAAAATCCTGTCTGGCAATTTCCCACCCAACCCCAATCGAACTTGCCCTCGTTGCCCGCACTTCTTCGTTTGTGACGATCCCCCTCAAGGGCTGCTCATCAAAAATAATCTCATCTGATTTACCGGTCTTGCGGAAACGCTGCGATTGACCTTCTGAAAGCGGGAGCACTGTGCTCCCGCCACTAAATAGAAGGAATGTCTTATGACTGATAACCCTCAAGATCAGAATGTCGATGATCTCGCTGATGCCATTCATGACGGACGCCCGCTCAAGCCCGGCGCCCGTTTTCGAGTATTGATCGCGGACGAGACACTGGACTTCAAAAATCATATTTTTGATGACCCCATGCTTTTGGGTCGACAGTTCATCGAGGCGACAGGAGGTGCCCCCGTCCACGAATATACAGCGACGGCTATTCTCCCTAGTGGTGATTTCGAGGATATTCGCCTCGATGAATCTTATGATCTGTGCGGTCGTGGCGCTGAACGGGTACTGGTCGCGCGGACCGATCGCAAGTTTCTGTTCAAGATAGATGATAAAGATCTTGAGTGGCCGAAGCGCTTAATTTCTGGTTTCGTCATCAAAAAGCTTGCTGCCCTTGCGCCTAACTATGCGCTCTGGCTCGATGTTCCAGGCGGCCATGACCAGAAGATTAATGATTGCGATCTTATCGATCTGGGGAAGCCTGGCGTCGAACGCTTTATATCGATCATTGATCAGACCACAGAGGGCAGGGAGATGATTCCGTCGGGCGATCGCGCCTTTCTTGAAAGTCGAGACATTAGTTTCGACGTCGTTAAGAGCGGCGGCACGATCGGGGTCATTCTCAAAGGTTACTCATTACCGGAAGGCAAGTACGATCATGATGTCGCGGATGTCCTGATTATCTTGCCTCCCGGATATCCTGACACGCCGCCCGACATGTTCTACACATCACCACGAATCAAATTGTCTGCCAGCGGACGGGAAGCTCGTGCTGCGAATGTGAATCACAATTTTGCGGATCGAGTCTGGCAGCGGTGGTCACGTCATTGCCCGGCTTGGCGTCCGGGGGTGGACGGTCTGCAAACGATGGTGGCCCGGGTGCGCGTGGCCTTGGAAGAGGCTCGCTCATGAAGATTGACTTCGATCTCATTCTTCAGGCGTCACACGAGATGCAGATCAAGTCGCTGCTTGGAAGCGGAGATGGTCATGAGGCTGCGGCAACGCTGTTTTTTGGTGTCTCCGATATTGACGCGGACCCGTGGTCTGGTGTCCGACGTCGCCGGTTCGTCAGTCATGCCTTCCAGCCTATCGCCGGGAGCGAGGTGGTCGACACCTCGCCGATTCACATCACCTGGACGACCGATAGTTTGATGCACCTCTTTGGCGAGGCCGCTCGTGAAGGATGGATTCCGGCCATCGTTCACACGCATCCTGGCGGGATGGCTGAGTTTTCGGACCAGGATAGTCGCAATGAAGCTGAGCTTGCCCGTACCGCGCACCTGAAGGGTACGCAGGGCCTTATCAGCATCGTAATCAATGGCGATGGTGTGATGGCAGCACGGATATGGATTACGCGCGATCAGTTTGAGCCGATCAACCGTATTCTTCATGCTGGGCCGCGCATTGCCTTGACCTCACCCGAAGCCAACATCGCGCATCCTGATTTTTTCGACCGGCAGCAGCGGCTTTTCGGGGATACCGCAAATCGCACCATTTCAAATCTTCGCGTGGGTGTAGTCGGCGGTGGTGGCACGGGCAGTGCAGTGCTTCCGCTGCTGATGCGTCATGGAGTCCAGCAGGCGATATTGTTCGAAAGAGATGAGGTAGACCTTTCCAGCCTCAATCGGCTTCACGGCAGCCGCCGCAAGGATGCCGAAGATCGAACGACCAAGGCCGAAATTCACCAGCGCACCGTTCATGATGCTGATATTGGGATGAAACTTGTCACGATCGATGCATTTGTTGGCGATCCTGGCACAGTGGACGCACTAAAAGCGTGTGATGTCGTGTTCTCCTGCACTGACGATCACGCTGGCAGGCGCGTCCTGAATAGGTTCAGCCGATTCTATGGCATCCCTGTTATAGATGTCGGCCTTGCTATGCAGCGCCGGGCGGATAATGGCTTCGATCTCTTCGCGCGCGTCTCGACCTTGGTGGATGGCCATCCGTGCCTGCTATGTGGTCGACATATTGATCCGCGGCGTGCTCATGAGGAAGCGCTGAAACGCCGTGATCCGATAGGGTTCGAGGCCTTAAAGCAGGAAGCCTATGTCCTTGGTGAGGGAGATCTGACACCAGCGGTCGCTGCATTCACGACTGAGGCCGCATGCATGGCTATTGGCGAGCTCCTTGCGGCAGTTACGGGCTTTCATGGGAAATCGGGAATGCACGCCACGCGTATTAGGCGCTTTCACGCCAGTGACGATCGCTTTCCCGGTGTGACTCCAACCTCTGGCTGTCCTGCCTGTTACGACCCCAACACCCTTGGCCGTGCTGATGTCGAACCCTGTCTGAATATGGTGCTCTGATTATGAAAACGTGGATTATAAATACTGCGAGACGGCTCGGATTACTTAAGGTTGATTTCACCGCAACGGAGCGGATGAGGTTGCCCCCACGTGATCAAGGTGAAGCTGAAGAGTTTATTGTTGTCCGTGACGGTGGTGTATCGAAATGGGTCACATTTCAATGCCCTGGCGGTTGCGGAGAACGGATCGATCTTTCTCTTAACCCTCATCAGCGACCACGGTGGAAAGTCACGATGGACTGGTGGCGCAGGCCGACTGTTGCGCCTTCTATCCATCAACGCAATACCTGTGGCTGCCACTTCTGGATCAAGAAGGGTAACGTGGACTGGTGCAAAGGGGGGAAACCTTCCAACATTTCTGAACGATCCTAGGACATTAGGGAATAGACCACGGATTTGGACGAATCCTAATAGCTGTTGATTGAGATAATGGTCGCCCCTGGACACAAGTAGGTTTTGCCTAAGAGCCATTCTGGACCGGCTGATGCACAACTCACACCGGCTACAACTGAAAGGAGAATCCATGCGGAAAATAATGGGCGGTGTTGACTCATCGTGAACACCTGAGTTAAAAAGAGACTTCGTGATGCGTTGAGAAATCAGGTGTTCACGATGAACCAGAATCGGTGTTCATGATCGCCGGAATACGCAGGAGCTATGCCACTCAACAGGAATAGAATGATTAGCCTTCAGATTAATTTCGATCTGTTTTTCTTTGTCGGGGTTAATAAATCCAGGTGAGCCAAACAACGGAAACGCCCATGGAAAACTATCCAGCCCTTCAATACCAATCCAAATAACAGATTGTTGGCGAACAAAATCCAATGCTCTTGTTGGTATGGAGTTCTGAACAAGCCTGGTTAACCTGGAAGCAATAGTTTGCTCGCCGGCTAATTTTTGGACCTCAAGTTCACCTTGATGAAAGGGATTGTTATTTGTCATCTGGCTCCCCCTGATCAGGTTAAAACGTTAAAACTGTTGCATCTGAATTAATCAGTTTTCTGATGCTTGGGAGACCAGAAGTGCCCGGAATAGGATTGTCTGTTAATAATTTATATCCATTAGAAGTCGCTTCTTCTGTGCCACCAAAAAAATCGGCGCAGCCACTAGACACTCCCTCTATTTTGTCTTTTATCAAATTATAGAGGTAGGCCGTTGCAAGGCCATTGAATACACGACCTAATGCTTCTTCACCATTTTCGGGGTCAGATAAAATAACGATTGCTGTTTTGTTCACAATGATAAGTACCTTTATAAAATTTAAAAATTACAATATACCGAACGATCGGTATATTGATACTGTAACGATCATTCGGTATACTGTCAACAAATGTTTTTGCGGGGATTTATGGCGTTACCAACAATAGATGATGATTCTTTGGCTGCATCGCTGTTTGAAGTTTTTCGATGTCGTGGCTACGAAGGCACGTCGATATCGCTGTTATCTGAAGTAACCGGACTCAAAAAATCAAGCCTTTACCACCGCTTTCCAGCGGGAAAGGATGATATGGCTACAGCCGTTGTGTTGTATGTCAGTTCACAATTACATACTTATATCATTGGACCTTTACTCAATGATAAACAAGTGCCAGAACAGCGCTTTAATACGATGCTCACTACTATTAATTCGTTTTATCATGAGGGCAAAAAAAATTGTCTTCTAAATGTTCTTAGTCTTGGAGAGAAAAAAAAGGAAATCAGTGAGCTGTTAAATAAAGACTATAGTGATTGGCTTGACGCACTTATTAAGCTGGCTAAGGACGCTGGCTTGAGTAAAAAAGAATCAAAAATAAGATCAGAACATTTTTTAATTGCTATACAAGGCGCTTTGGTTATCCAGCGTTTAATAAATAATAGTCAGACCTTTCAAAATGCTATGGAATATGAAGAAAAACTGTTTTTTAAATGAGGCAAGGGCAAATCCTCCCCCAGACATAACAGCGAATAGCTACTGGTACCATCTTTCTACGGAAGAGTGCAATGCGATGATGCTCCTGCGTAACTTCCGATGAGTGTGTCTCCGGTCATGAAGGAATCTGACCGAGCCTGGATGCGCCGGGCTCTGGATTTGGCGTGCCGCGCCGGGGAAGAGGGCGAAGTACCGGTGGGCGCCGTGATCGTCAAAGACGGTCAATTGCTCAGTGAGGGCTGGAACCGCGTCATCGCACTCAATGATCCCAGTGCCCATGCAGAAATTCTTGCCGTGCGTGCAGCGGGGGAGCGGCTCGGAAATTACCGGCTTCCGGGATGTTCACTGTATGTCACGCTGGAACCCTGTGTCATGTGTGCGGGAGCTATGCTGCATGCCCGCCTGGAGCATATCTACTTTGGCGCCGGAGACCCCAAAACCGGAGCACTGGGTGGAACCTTCGATCTGTATGCGGATTATTCGCACAATCACGGTATATTGACTCACCGGGGTCTGATGGAAGAGGAATGCTCGTCCCTGCTGAAAGAATTCTTCCGTGCCCGGCGTCGTTGAGAGCCTGCTTTTCAGTCGATCCGCAGCAGAAACTTGAACCCAAGCGACGACAGCAAAAAGGCCAGAAAAAAGCTGAACATCCAGCCGCGCATCCAGCCGGGGCCAAAACCAATGATGATTTGCTGTGGCAACTTGATGTGGATAGCTTCAGTCTTGCTGCTTTGAGGTAAATAGCCAATCGGGTTGGCCATAAAAAGATTCCACCATTTTTTTTTATGGATGATGGGAATGGTTTTTTTCAGTGGCAGAGTCAGAAGCGATTGGTCACCGTCCGTCACCGTCAGCAATTGTCCCTCAGCAGGCCATTCGAACAGCCAGCCGTCGTTGCTGGATTCGACTCCAGTGGCCGGCGACCAGTGGATATCATCATTGGTGGGTTCGGCGGTCAGGTACACCATGCTGCCGGTAGCGGGCATTTCATTGCCAAAGGCTCCGGCGACCCAGACGATCAGGAATAAAACCGGCACGGTGGACAACAAAGCGGGGCCAAGCGCAAGGCCAAGCTGCCTGAAACCCAGTCCCAGTGTATGGCCAATCAGCGGCATCAGTTGCTCAAACTCGCCATCGAACTCAGCAATGTTTTTTTGCTGCACTTTTTGTTGCGCCTTGAGTTCGCCGATCTTTTCCTGATTGGAAAGACGGCGGTAGACCACCATCGTCAACCAACCCGCCAGGATTCCCCAGAACACAAGACGCAGCACCGGGGGCAATGCCATGCCAAGTACATTGTCGAGGGCGGTGAATAGGGGGGCAGGGAGATCAAGCAGGCCCATGGCAGGACTCAGACCGCAATTTTGGCTTAATAGTCAGCACTGGAAGAATCGGTGTCCTGAGAAGGCCCGGATTCTGTCCGCTTCTTTTTACGCCGCATCAGTTTTCTTATTGGCCAGAAAAGAATAGCTCCGATGGCAACAAAGATCGTAGCGAGAATGCCCAGCAGTGATCCCAGCACGCTGATACCGGCGCCGGGGCCAACGTAGGCGGAAACGGGACTGGAGATTAACACCAGTAGTACTATAAGCAAGGTTTTCAGCATAATTCAAATAACATCAAGTGAGTTGATCTGGTGCAGAAGTATAAAGCTTAACGACAGGCGTTCATACCGCGACCACGCCGAGCATTTGCAGGCATTTGTTGGCAGCGTTACAGCGCGGCTCGATTTTTTGCAAACTATAAATATTCAGTCATTCTCGCCAGCCGTTCGTGCCCGCATTTTGCAGGCGAAAGCGAGGAGAAACTGCAGCGCTTGTTGTGTTTCCGGTTTATTCAGCATCGATATTGTCGCCAGCAAGCCACCGTTGGGAGTACCGCGCTCAGCTATTTCATCTCCGGCTTCTTCCATCGCACGCCGGGCATTGTGAGCCATTTCAGCGATTTCCTCGTTGGCCAGGTTGCTCATCATATGCTCAACGAAGATGAACATGCGCTCAATCATGTTATCGGTCACGGCGCTGCGTGCAACGTGCATCATGGTTGCGGCTTCAAAAAGGGTATCCAGTGCACCGCTTCGATGGATATCAGTCAGCTTGTCAATTACCGACATGACGGCATCAAAGGTATCTTCGTCGTTCAGGCGGTCAACCACTTCCAGCGCATTAGCGCCGGTTATCGATAATCTTTCTACCATGGTGTCGGTCAGTGATTCCTGGGCTGCCTGCGCCAGTCGCAATACATCGGACGGTGGGTTTACTTCTGTCATAGTGATCCCCCTCCCTTACAGAAGGCCACGGGCCGACAACCAGTAAAGCCGGTTGTATGCCAGTTTGAACCAGTGGATCATCTGTGACGGCGCCCCCGGGCTGGGAGGCGTCTTGTAGTTGAACCAGACATAGGTTCCTTCGTTCATGCCGGTCTCAATGAAGCAAAAGACCTTGCCATCGTAATGCCTTGCCCAGTGCCCTTCGGTTAGTAACGAAACCAGGTTGTCGACGATGGTGTCGGCTTCAAAGTGTGCGGTGGACCCGGCCTTTGAAATCGGAATATTGGTGGTGTCGCCACAGACAAATACGTTGGTGGAGCCTTCGTGCAGCAGTTTGTACCTGTCAGTTGGTACCCAGCCGCCATCGCCCAGACCGGAATCGGTGATCACCTGGGCACCACTGTGAGGAGGAATGGTGACCAGCAAGTCATAATCCAGAGTGACTTCTTCTTCCGAAGTAATGGTTTTAGCGTCGGGGTCGACTTCGCGGGTATTGAAAAATGTTTCGTACTTGATGCCGAGTTGATCCATTGCAGGTTTTGCCCACTCAGCGACCGGTTCCAGTGCATGCAGGCGGCCAATGGGGTAGGTATAGGTGATCTCGGTCTTGTCCATGACCCCTTTTTCTTCCAGGTAGTCATAGAGCATGAACGTTATCTCAAGTGGTGCTACCGGGCATTTGTGTGGTGCATTGACGTTCACTATGATTTTCCCACCCTCAAATTCACTGAGGGCTGCACGCATTTTGCGTGCACTTTCGAGATCATAGAACCAGTGTGCACCTTCCTCCATACCCGGAATGTTTTGGGGCATTAAACGCGACCCTGTGGCGATAACCAGGTAGTCGTAGTCGTAAACCTTGCCGGATTTCGTGCTTACCTTTTTTGCCTCGATATCGATGTTGGTGGCTGGGTCAATGGCGTAGGGGACCCGGTTATCAAGAACCCTGCGCTGATCACGGAACAATTCCGATTCACGAATTTTCCCAAAAGGCACATACAGCAAGCCGGGCTGATACAGATGCTGGTCCGATGTACCCAGCATGGAGATAGAAATATCACCGCTTCTCAACTGTTTGCCCAGTTGGCGGCACAGTCCATTGGCGATAATGGTTCCCGCCAGGCCACCACCTACGATCAGAATTCTGTTTGCCATGGTATTTCTCCCGTCTTTTTATATGTATTTTGGTGAATTGATGGTTCGGGTCTGTTTTACTCCAGTGACTATTTTGCCTTACGGACAACGACGCTCCAGTGGTCGCCATGATCAACGGTTTCAACCATCTCATGGCCAACTTTCGCCACCCATTCAGGCACATCTGCCGCAGTGCCCTTGTCGGTTGAGAGGACTTCTATTTCATCGCCGATCTCAATCAGCTTTAAGGTTGCAATAAGCTCCATCAGCGGACCGGGGCAAAATGCGCCACGAGCATCGATCAATTTTCTTTGAGCCATTTGTTATTTCCTGCAGGTTCATAAGCCCCGGACAACAAGGCTAAAAAGTGATGATCTGCCCCGCTTCTGCATCAGACAGATACTTGGTTAATCCCATTGCACCATCGAACAGGTCACCTTCGAGATCGGTTTCATCCCAGCCGAGAATATCAAGCGCCATCGAACAGGCATAAATGGACATTTCTCCCAGTTGCTTTCCCATCTCAAGAAGTTTTAGTGCATCAGGTGCCCCTTTTTCTCGCAGAATGCTGGAAAAGTCGCCACCGCGGTACCGTTCATCATCGGAAAGACCGGCCTTGAAGGTATAGATTGCGCCCATGCTGATAAAGACGGAAACCGGCCGTTCAGAAACGGCGGCGACTGAGGCAGCCATTGCTGCCATTTGGATTTTTTCATGGTTTTCCGAGCAAACGAGAATATAAAGCGGTTTCGATAACATGCAGGACCTCTGTTGCTACTCAGTTTGTGGAAATTGATGAAAAAATGATGATTTTTTTGAAGTTTTCCGCTGAGGATGGATAAATATTACATAATTTGTA
The DNA here is from genome assembly GCA_024279945.1 of Gammaproteobacteria bacterium. Classification (GTDB taxonomy): domain Bacteria; phylum Pseudomonadota; class Gammaproteobacteria; order Xanthomonadales; family SZUA-36; genus JAJRRA01. The sequence continues at coordinate 53,024 of JAJRRA010000048.1, read as the reverse complement.
TATGCTTTGTCGACCGGCAGGAGCTCATTCAGAAAAAGAACGTGGTACAGACGCTAAAGCTGCATTTCAGTGCATCAATTCCGTAGCCTGTTTTCACTGAACTGGACCAATGAAGAACGTCTCTAGAATTTACCGGTCCAGCAGGTTTGGGCAAATGCAGCGGTTTGACTGTTGGCTGTCCTCACGCCCCTGTCGTTGATAGTCAGTGTTTTACATCTATCACTGAGTTGGGGTCCCTGTGGAACTGCAGAGGCAAGGAAATTCTGGTTGGCATTGCTGGTGGTTACGCTGATCAGGTAGTGATTGTTGAATGATGTGCCGCCACAGGCACCGGTGCTGTAAGCATTATTCCGTATGAACAGACGCTCCTGACAACTGGACGCTGCAAGTAACGCTTCAATGGCTTCGGTGCGATTGGTCCGCACGACATAATTTTGGTAGCTGGGAATAGCGAGGCTTATCATAATCGCGAGCAAGACCACTACGATCATCATCTCGACCAGAGTGAACCCTGTGGTGTGCTGTTTCACATTTCTCCTCCTAACGGTCCAGTCCGGACTTGCTGCCGCGTAACAGGATCACGGTATGTAAATCGCGTCTCTGGTTTGCACCGGTATCATCGCTGATAATCAGTTCGACCTGATCGCCGGGTCTCAGGCTCTCTTCACCTACCGTGTCACCGTGATAAATAACCCGGGTATAGTCTGTATTAACTTCCAGAGTCTCGTTGTCGACCTGGATAAAGTGTTCGCTAAACGAGACCCTATTCAGCGTCCCGGTAATTTTTTCAGCCAGCGTCAACGGGGAGGTCAGCAATAGCGCCAGGGCCAGAATATTTCGTATGAGTTTCGACACGGGTTGAGTTCCTCTTGAATGTGGATTAATGGGATTGCATCCAACTCTGACGGCCGCAGGACAGGGGCTGGTGTGCGGCGGTGATCATCTTGATACTGCCGTTGGTCCGGGTCGTGTAGGTGAATGATTTTGCTCCGCCTGAACCACAGCCCCGCGGTGCGTTCGGGCGGGGAGGAAATACGCCACCCAGGTCAGAGGAGCGGTCATCGTAAAGCATGGCCGGCAGGTTCGGAATACTCAACATCTGGATACCGACAGGATTGGTGATGCTGGGGATTGCATTTGTTCCGTCATACGGATTGGGCAGGTTCAGTACATCGCCGTCATCGATGACCTTATCATCGTTGATGTCCAGAACCGGAAAACGCGGAGCACCGCCTGTTTGTGCATTTAACACCATCAACCACCCACTGCCGCCAGCCGAACATTCATCCGTTTCCGGAATCAGGGAGACCAGAAAGGCGGTATCGTCCCGTAGCACGATCTTTCGTATCACCCGTTCTCCTGCCACAGGCAGATCAACAACCCAACCGCGGTCATTCGGATTGCCAATGGCGTCAAACCAGATGGGTGTATTTGGGCCATAGTCGTAAATGACTCTCTTGCCTGACTGGGCATCTACAGAAATATTGGGGTTTTTCAGGTCGGCGCGGGTGAAGCCATGGTCGCCGGTGTTGTTGCGTTGGTTCAGGGCGTGATTGTAGTAGCCGTCACGGTCCCAGATAGCATAGACAGATTGCTGAGGTACACCCAAAGTAGTGTCATCATTGATTTCCAGGTATTTACCGGTTCCAAACAGAACCAGGACCCCTTCGCGGATCGACAGGGGATGGCGCATGATGGCCGGGCGGTTGGTGATCGGCTGGCGCACACCTGCCGCATTTTTTGCTACAAACAACGGCTGTCCATTGAATGCCAGCCCCCAGTCGGCTGGATAGGACGATGTCACGTCAATTTTCCACATGTTGCCGTTTAGGTCTCCGACATAAATGAAGTCCGCTACATGATCACCGTCAGCATCGGTGACTGCGGGTGCTGACATGCCATCAGCGCCAGAAACGGGGATTTTGACGAAATCGTTGGCAGACCATCCGTCCAGGCCGTCTTCGATAAACAGTATGTAAACGTACTGAGAACCCGTTACTGAGGGGTTGCCGTCGGCTTCCGTATTGTTGTATCCAGAGGTGAAAACAGCGGCCCATTTCCCATTAGCCATTTTTCGAATTTGCGGTGTGCCGAACACATAACCCAGATCAGCATCATCCTGGTCGGTAAATTCCCACATGATATTTGACGTGCCGAAGGTGGTTGGATCGGTAATATCCAGGGCATACAAACCGTGCCCGCCAGAACGCAGAGATCCGATCAATACGGACTTCCAGGATGTGCCAGACTGAATGTCACCATAGACCGGAGAACCGTCAACATAATAATCGTGACGGTAGCTGGTGGCGGTTAATGCCGGCAGTTTATGGATGATTTTGTTTGGAACAAAGGCAAAAAGTTCGCTGCCGTCCGATTCACGGAAGGCATGAAGCATGCCGTCATTGGCGCCGACATAAACAACTGCTGGCCGGTTCTGGTTGCTCGTGGCAAAGGCCTGGTAAGCGCCAAATGGATAGAAAAATGGTGGAGCACCAACAAACTCCGGATCAGAATTTGCGATGTCACCCAGGCGGTGCTGGCGGCTCCTGAAGCTAAGCCCTTCACCAGCATTTGAACCCCGGATAAAGTTTACGCGGGCCTCACCCTGGCTGTCCGCACTGCCGGTATTTGGATTGATACTCATCAGATCCTTCTGATTTTGGTTCAAACCGGCCCAGGTGAAACTTTTGCCGGAGTGGTTTACCGGATCGAAGGTATAGACTTTTCGGCTTGTAATGAACCAGTTGTTGGAATAGCTATCCAGGACTGTACCGGCTTCCCAGGCAATCGTATCCAGTTTGCCGGTGCTTGAACTTACATTGATAGCCAGCAGTGATCCGTGCCAGTCAAATGCGTCGAACTTGGCCTGGAAGACCTTGGATTTACCGGAGATTGAGCCGCCATTTGTGGCGCCGGATGCCGCACCACCGACACGTTTACTGATACCGAGAATGGCATCCCTCAAACTGCTGATAAGTTCCTCGGGGCGTTCAGCGGAAATGAATTTGCCACGACTGTGCCAGGCAGCATGCCACAGATCATCAACGCGACGTTCATTGTCGTTGGCTCCGGCCAAATACCATTTGGATCCGTTATTCAGATTATCCGGCCAGCCATCGCCATCAACGTCATAGAGGGACCCGGTGACGCCGAAACCGATGGTAAAAGTGACCATATGTTGTTGATTGGCCGCGTCAAACTGGTCGGTAGGAACGAGATCCGGCAGGCTGGACAAGTCGATGTCATGATAGTACTTTGCGACATCAGCGAGCAGAATTCGTGTTTCCCAATAGCTGTTTTTGAATATGACTCCATTATCACCGTCAACATCGGACTGTACGATATACGGCGAACTTCCGTTCCAGTAACCATCGGTAAACAATATTGTAAAATTCTTCTGACAGGCACTGATGATTGGGTCGGCTTTGCCGCTCAAGCGGCCGTCATAGTAGCGACCAACCCGTTCCAGCCCCCTGCGTAGCGGCGTGCCATGTATCACCTGGGGATACTCAAGGTATTGTCTGATCAGGTCAGCGTTGTGAGCCCGGTAATCATTGACCGAAGCAGGCGGCATCTCCACGAACAGATTGTAGTCATTGATCATGCTGAAGCCGTAACGAAATGCAGGCAGATCCGTAATAACGTTTGATACGGCTGCGCGGGTTACCATATTGCGGCGCCGGTAATACTGGAACCAGTTGGCAATGTTTTGCTGGAATACAGCCAGCGAGGTGTTAATGCCCACTGCAGCCTGGCACAGAGGATCTGAAGTTGCGAGCGACTGCACGCTTGGATTGAGACCGCCTTGATCCGGACTGTATTTATACAGGCTGCAACTATAGGTGGAGGAGGTGACGGTTACTTTGATGTTGCTGTCCCATTCATCGACAATGTTATTGGCTCCGATGCTTGGGTTTGTTCGATCGGGCAGGGGTCCACTGAAGCCCATGTCGTCTATCCAGTAGTAGTAGACGAAACCATCGAGATTATCCGTGTCGCTGTAGCCGTATTGTGCCGGGTCGGGGTAAGAGCGTGCTGAATTGAAATTGGCGTTGCTGTACCCAGGCCAGGGCAGGTAGTCGATGTTCGGGTTGAAGTACAGAACATTCAGAGAACTGCTTCTGATGCGCCAGTCCCAGGGAGCATCACCTGTCCGGTTGCCACACAGTTCAATCGTATCGAGACTGCTGTTGTAGCAGTGCGTGTTATAGGCGTCGTCCCACGACGTTTCCAGGTATTCAAAATTTCGAAATATCCTGCGGCCCCAGCTATCCCACTTGCCGGTCCAGTCATAGAATTCACCGGATTTTTCAACCATGCTGCAGTACTTTTTGTAGTTGTAGCGGCACGTTGTGAAATGGGTTGGAGTCAAAATATCCCAGTCCATGGAACCTGAATCGTCCATTTGCAGGAAAATATTCGGCGTTGTACTGATGTTGACAAACAGGGGCACATTCGGGAGTAAAAGAGAGGCTGGGGAGAAACCCGGCGAGCCCAGGCCAAGGATCAGTGTCAGGATAGCTATTCCAGCGTTTTTAGAAACTTTGTCTGCTTGGTTCATCCTTGAACTCCCTGCCTGTTTGTGTCAGGTCAGTGGTTTATTCGAATCTCTTGGCTACCACGGTTCGCACAATAGAGTCACTGTTTTGACGGCGTCCATTCCCCAGGCTTCCCACGCGAAAGTAGGCCACACCAATCTGTGGATCACCAGCCAGGTCATCGCGGCGGAAATACTGTTCTTCCATAATAAATCTTGGTTGACTGCTCACCAGGGGAACGTGTTGCCCCAAGTTGATGTCATCCGCAGGATCAACACCGTAAATACGTGCTGAAGCCCAGAATGTGTCCCCGGGTTCGGGATGACTGGGGTATTGGCCCACGAGCCATACCCTGGAGGTGTTGTCGCAGTTAGACTGGCATGGGAACGGGCGGCTAAGCGTACCTCCGCCCAGGCTTTGCAGCCAGGCGGAACCCCAACGTGCACCTGCTTCCGAGGACTGAAACGCAAGGCTGATATCTTTGTAGTTTCCTGCCAGGCGTTGCTGAATAATTGCACTTTGGGTGTAGGAGAGACTCAGCAATATGAGCACCACAATCAGGACCAGGCCGATGAGCAAAGCCGCACCGCGTTGATGTGCCGGCCGTGTCAGCTTTGTCGATACATACCATTTGCGGGAACGCTGAGTATGGCTCATAAGGTCAGGTTTCTTAATGAAATGGTTGCTGTAAATGGTTTTCGCAACTTGTTGTCATTTCGGGCAGCGATGAAAATATCAAGCAGGTTGATTGGCTGCTTGTCGGTATCGGAACCGGTATTATCAGGGCTTGCCACCAGGATGCCGATCTTCACCGCGAGTGGGATGCCGGATTGCATTTTGTTCAACAGTCCGTCTGCTTCGCACAGGTACTGGCTCTGCAGGCACACAGAAACCTTTGGGGTGATGGTGTCTGCTGTTGTCCAGCCATTGATGCTGAAGTCCGGGGGGAAATCGGTATCGATGCCGTACAGCACCTGGAAACTTTCCACATCGTCAATGATGGTTTCGCTGGAGACCTGTAACTGAAGGTTGCGCGGGTCTGAACCGAACTCACAGCTCAGCTTCAGGTTTTCGGCGCTATCGACTGAAAAAGTGACCCGTTTGTAGTCTGCCTTGGGCTCGGTGGTTTCCGGATCAATGGCTGCGTTGAGTACTCCGGAGCAGTTACGGTCATCAAGGTACATAAGTTGCAGGGTGTCATTGGCATCGTTGGCGCCGTTGACTGAGGCGTTTGTCAACGGCGAATAGCCGATCAGGGGCACATTCCAGACAGGTTTGCGAAAACCAGCCTTACGTACTTGTTCCGCAATCAGAGATATCCCGACTCGGCCATCCTCCTGTATACGAGAGAGTCCGTTCTGCAACAGGTAGCCGTGTTTTGCACCTGCAAAGACCATCGTAATAGCCATAAGGAGAATCACACCAAGAACGGAAGCAATCAGAAGTTCGGTCAGCGTGAATCCACTATTGAGCATCTTTAAGGACAGGCCTGCTCTCCTTTCAGGGGACGATGGCGACGACGTAACGATGATAAGTTTCTCCGTTGAGCAGCACATCTTCATTGCGGCTGTCTTTCCAAAACAATTTGATTGTATTCAAGCCGGATCCATCGCAGGCAATGGCTCCGGGTTGTCCATCGGCTGGAGTAGAATCCATGCACATCACCGCGATTCCGTCCGGTAGTGCCCGCGCCGTATGCCAGCGCCATTTGTCTGAATCGTGTCTGGCCTGTTCACCAGAGGTGCAGATTGTGCTAGGTGAGCAGGCTTTCTGAATCGTGGCGGGTGTGCTAACGAAGCTGTTGCTCTCATAGGCGGACAGATTGGCCCGCATCATTTCCGACAGTTCGTCAGCAATAATGGTTGCCTGCGTTGTGAAATGGGCATCGGCCGTGCTACGCAGGCAGGAAAGAGCCAGTCCGGCCAGTATCGCCAGACCTACGCTGAATATCAGTATGGCGATAAGAATTTCGATCAGTGTGATGCCGGTCTGATGTTGAAGATTTTTCATAGGCCGGGCACTTACAGCACTGTTGAAGTAGTAGATTCGATCATGCCGAAACGGTTGACATTGATATCCAGGCACTTAGCGCTTATCCCGCTATTGGAGTAACAGTTGGTGATGATTGCGCTGGAGCCCATCGTGGTGGTTCCGTTGGAACGGAATACAATTTGTTGTCCATATCCGCTACTGGCAATTTTGCCATCGATGTCAATCACACGAAGAATCTCAGCCGCATCGGCAACCGAGTCGCTGTCCTTGTCATTGAATACGATCCAGCCCTTATCCCAGCTTCTGTCGAGGCAGGAGGCGCCATCATTGCTTGGGCATATGGTTATATCATCGCCACTCATAATCGCCTGATTCCGTGCCATGTTGAGACCCGAAATGATCGAATTGTTGGCTGCAATCACCTGATTGCTGGCAGATAGAGCCAGTAGTGAGGGTAGGGCGAGTGTCAGGGTGATTGCACCGATCAGGAGCGCGATAACAAATTCGACAATGGTGAACCCATTGGCGGAGAGGTGCGACTGCACCAACCTGTGCTTGAAACAGAACCCCTTCTGACAGACCACAACTTCATCCTTGAAGCTATACTAAACGAAACAAAACCCTTGGTAGATAAGATAGCACTGATCTCGAATGTGCAGAAGGGCCACTGGTCTGTCAGTTTGTTCCGTTTGTCGAATTGTACCAGGGGTGGGTTATTCCGCAGGCAGGCAGCATTGGGACAGGGCTTCGTAGACCGGTTCGCAGTGAATGGAGATTTGCTTCAGTTCATCCGGGCTGAAGTCAGGCTGGTAGTAACGGGGCAGCGTGAGTCGCTCAGCGTATTCCGAGCGGATCGAATTGAACCCGTCAGGTGGCAACCCACAGTGATCCAGAATGGTGTCAATGACCGCTGCAGAATGGGCACAATAATCTTCATAGCGAAACAACAGGCAGGCATCGCGTACTTCCGAAAACTGCTGTAGCTGATCGAGGATATGCTGGTAGGTCATTGCCCAGTATCGCGCCCAGCCTTCCACCTCGCGCCCTTGCGTCCAGGCCTTGCTGATGGCCTGGCTGGCTTGTGGCCGACCCAGGTTGACATGAGTCCGCTCTGGTCCGAATTCAAAATGACCGGACAGGGCCAGTTGCAGCGGTACTCTCGGGTCTTCCTGGCTGGCAAGCGTAAACAGGGCTTGCTGTTTTACCAGGGAGGCGATGTGGTGTACCGGGTGACGGATGGGAATGAGAAATTTTGCGTCCGGAAACAGGGAAAGAATGTAGCGGATGCGGGAAACATTGTAGTTACCCTTGGCCAGGTACCGTTTTGAGTCGCGGATAGCAAGCAGCTTCAGGATATGCTCGCGGTAGAAAAGATCAAATTCGTCCTTTCGCATGGTTCCATCCAGAACATTATTCTGGCGGGCGTCATGCACTGATGGGAAGAAATTCATCCATAACACTTCTTCCACAGCTTCCGGGCTCTCGTTACTGACCAGGATTCGATCCTTGTGGGCTCTTTCCACCATTTTTGGTGTGTGTCTGCGGGTTTTTTGCAGCAGGTAATTGCGCCAGTAGGGTGTCCACACGTTGGGAAAATCACTGTAATGGTGGCAGGTCAGGTCCGGATGCCGCTCCAGCATCTCGGTGAGGATGGTGGTTCCGGAGCGGGGCAGGCTGGTGACGTACACCGGGCGGTCTATGCTGCGTTGATTCATTTCGTCGCGAACCGCACTGGATTCCAGTTCGGCCAGTCGCCTCCAAATGGACTGGGTGGCGGCGAAGAATCGTGACTGAAAATGCAGGCCGGTTGGAACACGGACACCACTTTTTCCGGTCTTCATCCGCTTGTCTGGCATGGCTCTACTGCCGGTTTTTCGCTCATGGTGATACCTTCCAGTATTGTTTGGCATAATGTGCAACGTCCTGCAAGGAATCCAGCGGAATTACCGGCTTGAAGGAAGTAAACACCACGCCGGGAACCGCCTCCGGGGTGATGCAGTGATCCCCGCTCCATTTCTTTTTGTTATCGTCCGCCAGTGAGTTCGGCACACCGCCCAGCGTGGTTTGCCAGGAAGCCCTGAAGCCTGGCTCGTAGCCAATGACCAGGTCCGGTGCATCCTGATTGCCGTTGCCTGGGTAGAGGACAGCACCATCAAATACCTCCCTGACCATAGGCAAACCACTGTCCGGATCCAACAGGCCGGGCAGGCTGGAAATTATCTGTTGTTTGATTTCACCGGCTTCATCTTCAGTGACAATCCCCTGAGCCTCGCGGCCGCGCCGGTTGATGAACACACTGTTCAGCCCCAGTGCATAGGCCCGGGTCTGTGCCCAGTTCACCCGGGCAAAGCCGATGGGTGATTCCTTTTGGCCTTTCTCCAGCACCAGCAGTCCCTCGTCAAGCAGCCAGCGATTGAGATTGACCGCCCGCCTGAACGGTGCAAAACCGTGGTCGCTGAGTACGATCAGCCGGTCATCTGCCCCCATCCGATTCAGGGTTTCGCCCAGCACCCGGTCAGCTTCGGTGTAAATCCAGTGAATGGCCTGGCGCGCCTCGTCATCCGTTTCTTCATACAGCGGGTGTTGTGGATCAATGCCACGGTAAAACATGTGGGCGATCCGGTCGGTCTGGACGAATATGCTGATCACCACATTGCTGTCGTGCTGGTCGAGCGCGTCATAAAACATATTTTCCCGCTCGTGCAGGATGGTGCGTTCCATTTCCAGGAAGGCATGATCAGTCAGGTGGCCCTCGTTGAGCGACCAGGTTTCCTCCGGCATACCTATGGTGTGATAGAGGCCGAAGCGTTGCGCCATTTCGCTGGCGTAATCCGGTGGTGAAGACAGCGGAACCACCGGATTGCGGGGGTCGATCTGGATGGGTGATACATAGAGCTGAACCTGGGGATAGGCCTGGAGCAGGTAGAGCCGGACTATGCCTTTTACAGACGCCGGGCCAAAATATTTGAAGCTCACACTCACCCAGTCAGACCATTCGCCTGCCGCCAGTTGAACATCAGAGTCCCCAAGGCGGATACGGACTTTCTCTCCTTGCGGGTCAAGCAGCATTTCAGTATTCAGGGCCGGGGCCTGCGGTCTCAGAGGATGTGCGGGGCCCACCAGGAAGGTCTTGATATGTCCCTCACGGTTCGGCCGCAGGCGCACGGAGCGCGAACTGCTGGTTTCCGATCCTGCGATTGGCCGGGTGGAGTAAATGGTATAGGTTCCCTGAGTGCCGATCAGGTCGGGTACACCCATGCCGGCCAGCATGCGGTGAATCGGGTCGGGCGGGAAGGTGACCGGTACCCGCAGAACCGTGGAACGTCCCCCCTGTTCTTCGATGGCGCTCCAGAACGGGGTACCAATTCGGCGGTTGATGATTTCGCCACTGTCCAGTGGCAGTTCCATGCCAAACAGGGAAAGAAACTGCTGTGGCGGAATGGATTTTGATATTGAAAATGCCGGCAACAGGGTTTCAGGATCACGGCGCAGGAAGTCATAAATGCCGTGCTTGCCGGGGCCGGTACCGGTCGCAAAATTCGACCAGGCTACGGGGGACTGGGGAGGGTTGCTGGTTGCCAAGGGTTGGAATTCCCCCCTTGTCGCCAGTTTCTGAAAGTTCGGCAGGGAACCATCGTCCATCCATTGCTGCACCAGTACAGGGTCCATACCGTCAAAGCCGAGAATGATCAGGCGCTGATCCACGCGGGGTGGCTCCCCGCAGGCAGTCAGCAGCAAGGCACCAAGAAGCATGAACGCGATTCTTCTTCTGCCGGATCGACTGTTGTTCACTGGATATAGCCGAGGGATTTGAGTTTCTCAATTTGCTCCGGACTCAGGAGATTCTTCGGTTTCCGGCCACGATTGGCATTGATGATGGTCGTGCATGGATCACCCAGGGCGATGGACTCCATTGCCGCAAAAAGCCTTCCGGCCTCGTCCGGCTGATCAAGGATCAGGTTGTTTTTCTCACCCGGATCGGTACCGAGTTCATACAATTCCTCACGAAATTCAGGCGTGCACCCGAGAATGAATTTTTTTGCTGCCTGTTCGTTGGAAATTTCGTAGCGCTTGTTGTTCGTCATGCTGGCCGACAGGCGAAAGCGGTTGCTGTCGAAGGGCTTGAAAAGATTGATGCCGTCAATGTTGTCCGGCAATTCGATGCCCGCCATGGCGGCAACAGTGGGCATCAGGTCCACGTTGAGGTATCGCGCGTCGGTCCGGACGCCTTCCTTCAGGCCGGGGTGGCTGATGATCAGTGGGATATGAATAAGTTCCTGATACACCGCATTGTGCTGCAACTGCTGGTGTTCCATAAACTCCTCGCCATGGTCCGCAGTCACGATGATCACGGTGTTGTCGCTTAAACCCAGTGACTCCAGATGTTCCATCAACTGGCGGAACAAGTCATCGGCAAAATAGACTTCACCGTCATACAGGTCGCGCACCCGCTTGAGTTCTTCGTCTGACTCCACGTCAAACCTTCCGCGGGTTGTTTTCGCGTACCGGCCTTCGGTTCGCGGACCTGCCAGTTGCGCCGACATTTCACGGTACTCATACGGTGTATGGGGAGAAATAAAGTGAATCCAGCCAAAAAAACGCCGGTCTGCAGCATCACTCAAGAGTCGTTTCGCTTCTTCCAGAATCTGCTCATCTTTCCAGGTAGGGACATTGTAGGAGTCAAAGCCCTGGCCAAAATTCCGTTCAGGCGCAAGCTGGACATTGTTGAATAGCCCGAAAGTATAAAAACCGGATTCTTTCATCACGCTGGCCAACGTAATCGTTGGGAGTAACTTCCAGCCAATGAATACACGAAAGGGATACTGGCCGCTGAACGCAGCAGCGAATGAAGTCGGTGTGGTGGGCGAGGCGGTGTACGCATTGTCAAACACCAGTGCCTGTTTCGCGAAACGGTCCAGGTTGGGGGACGTGTTGCGCGGATAACCATACAGGCCCAGTGCATCAGCACGCAAGGCGTCGAAACTGATGATGAGAAAATTCAGGCTAGTGGAGTCGGGCAGGCTGGTCTGGAGGCCCGGGTGATATACCGTTTCATCCTTACCGCAGGAACTGAGCAGGAGGATAAGGGCGAAAATACCCATGGTGAAGAATATATTCTTGGTCAGCACTTTAAAATTGCAATGGCGAGGGACTGGAGCGCGATTGTATCTCAGGAGAAGCGGTTGCGACACCGTTCCTTGCGGCGACTTGGGAATGTGGTCGGCCAAAATGCCTGCGTTTGCGAGTCGGTCATGCATTCCACCGGCTCAGAAGCGGCTGGCGACCATCAGGCATTGTGCAATATAATGTTTTATTCTGTTGGAATCTGCTGGAACACAAATAGCTAACGCCTGCAACGCGGGAAAGGTGATATTTTGATGAAATTACGGCATGGACTTGCAATCCTCTTGCTGGTGCTCGTTGCTGAGCCGGCGTTTGCTTATCTCGATCCGGGCACGGGCAGCATGTTACTCCAGGTTATCCTGGGTGGTGTTGCGGCAGTAGGCGTGGCGATCAAGCTGTTCTGGTACAAGATCCGGGTGGCCATTGGACTGCGTAAGAGGTCCGCCGCCGACGACGAATCGGTCTGAAGTGGGTTCTGCGCCGCCGTTCATTGTCGATGCCGGTTCGTTCCGCGACCGGGACGGCAGGATTTACCGGTTGGATCAACGCATAATACGTGGTGTCAGCGAAAGTGCCCTCGAGTCTTTCAGCCAGCTCACATCGGCAAAATTTTATCGCAAATATCTTGAATCAGGCACACTGGTCGCCAGCGAAGAACGGGCGCCTGGTGAGGTTCCGTTGCCGCAAGAGGTAAAGCGGCAATGGGCCGGGTTCATTGAGCACCAGCGCATCCCGGTGATTTCGTATCCCTACGAGTGGACTTTCGGTATGTTGCGTGATGCCGCGTTGTTACAACTGAATCTGCTCGAAGCCGCTATCGGCGAAGGCATGACCCTGAAGGATGCATCGCCCTACAATATTCAGTTCGTGGATGGGCAGCCCGTCTTTATCGACATCGCTTCGTTCGAAGCATTGCCCCAGGGTGCAGCATGGTCAGGCTACCGGCAGTTCTGCGAGATGTTCCTGTTTCCACTGATGTTGCAGGCCTATAAGGGCATTCACTTCCAGCCGCTGATGAGAGCCAGCATCGATGGTATCGACGTGCAGACGGCGGCCCGCCTTTTTGGCTTTCGTGACCGCTTTCGGAGTGGCGTATTCAGTCATGTGTGGCTGCAGGCGAAGCTGGACCAGCGTTTTGGAAGCACGCAAAAAGACGTTCGGTCTGAACTGAAATCAGCCGGATTTCACAAAGAAATGATTTTGGCCAATGTGCGGAAGCTGAAGAAACTGGTGGCAAAGCTGAGCTGGCAGGGAGACGGATCCGAGTGGGGCAGTTATGAATCTTTTCATAACTACAGTGAAAGCGATCACCAGGTGAAAGAGTCCTTTATCAGCGATTGCGTCTCAGGCAGCAAGGCGAAGCTGGTTTGGGACATCGGCTGCAACACCGGCCAGTTCTCGAGAATTGCCGCCCGGCACGCCGACACGGTGCTGGCGATGGATCTGGATCATTTTGCCGTTGAGCGCTTGTATCGGGAATTGCGGTCATCGGATATCAGCGGGATTCTTCCGCTGGTACAAAATGTTGCTGACCCCTCCCCGAATTGGGGCTGGCGCAATCAGGAACGCAGCGATCTCGCCAGTCGCGCACGCCCGGACCTGCTGTTGTGCCTGGCGTTGATCCACCACGTCGTCATCAGCGCAAATATTCCACTTGCAGAGTTCATCGACTGGCTCGCCGGGCTGACGGACAGGCTGGTGATTGAGTTTGTTTCGCGCAATGATGACAAAGTGCAAATTTTGCTGCGCAACAAAGAAGACAAGTACCAGGATTACAGCCGCGAATCGTTGGAAGCAAACCTGCTGCGGCATTTCGAAATTCAGCGCAAACAGGATGTGAACGAGGGTAATCGCAGTCTGTATCTGTGCGTGAAACGCCCGGCTGAAAGCGGCTGAGTAATACAGCCTGCCCGTATTGTCAATCACCATGTCTGCAAGGAATCAAAGTAAAACAGCGCTGAACATTACCCGCGTGTTGCTCATCATCACAGTTGTGGCGACGGCCTGGGTAGTCTTCGAATGGCTGTTTTTCGTCACCAAGCCTTCATTCATGAGCCTCTACTCGCTGTGGGAAAAGCTTGCCGTACTGTCAGGCACTGCCTTGATTATGACGGTGGCCCTGGTGCTTGGATCGTTGCCGTTTATCGCCCTGGCCTGGTTGTTGAGCAGGTTTACCCGGCGGTCACTGCTGGTGTCGGTGGTCGCGGTTTGTCCAGCCATTATCCTGCTGGCTTTTACTTTGTTGTTATTGACGGATAACTTCACACTGACGCTGTTCGGCTGGGGTATTCGCAATGCACAGGAAACGGGAATCTGGCTTTATCGAGTTTTCAGCATCGCTCTGCTGGTCTACGCGGCCCGGACTTTGCACCAACTGCTGGGCAAGCGCAATGTCAGTGCTGGTTCAAAAGGCCTGGCGCTGCTTGCAGGGCTGATTGTTCTGACCGGTCTGCCGATTGTCGTTGTCGCGGTTCTGAGCGCGCCGGATGATGTCGGTGTCATCAGCGGGATGGACAGGGAGCGACTCAATATCCTCATTCTGTCCGGTGACGGCATCTGGGCGAAGCACATGTCTGTGTATGGTTACGGGCGACCGACCACACCGTTCCTCGACAGCGTACGGGATGAATTCCTGATCGCAGAAAATCATTTTTCCAATGCAGCAGAAACCGGTGGTTCGGTGATTTCCATGATGAGCGGAAAGTTTCCCACCACCACCCGGGTGATCTATCCACCCGATGTCTTGCGCGGCAGCGACAGTTTTGAGCATCTGCCCGGCGTGCTGAAGAAGCTGGGATATTACAATGCGGATATCAGTATGCGGCACTATGCAGACCCGTATGACCTGAATATGCGAGGCGGTTTTGATGAGGCAAATTTCCGCAAGCTCAAGGATACCGGCGGCACGCTGGTTGCCCTGATTCGCTCCTGGCCGGGCCTGAACGCCACTTCTCTGCTGACGGATCGAATTTCTGAGCGTTTGTCACAACGCTTTGGCCATATCTGGAAGAACAAGGCCATGCTTGACCCGATGGCCGTAGTCAATAAACCGGATGAGCGATTTGTCCGTGACCCCGCCCGCATGAAAGAAATTCACCGGTTCATTGGTGAAGGTCGGCAGCCTTTTTTTCTGCATGTGCACATGATGGGCACGCACGGCACTCGATTTCGGCCGCGTGAGCGTATTTATTCCAGCGAGGAAAGCTATCCTCTGGACTGGGATGAAGACGGCTATGACGATGCCATCATCGACTTTGACCGCTATGTGAAAGAAACTTATAACTTGCTCAAAGACAGCGGTTTGCTGGATTCCACCATTTTTATCGTTACCTCCGACCACGGGTTTAAACACAACCCCCTGAACCGAATCCCGCTGCTGCTCCGCCTGCCCGGGTCGACGGACCGTGCTTTTGGTGACGGTAATACTCAGCGGCTGGATCTCGCACCCACGCTGCTCGATGTCCTGGACATCAGCGTGCCTGTCTGGATGGAAGGCCAGTCGATGTTCAGCGCAGATGCCCAAGATCGCAGCACCCGGCCGATCTTTGCCAGCGGAAGTTCCAGAGCCAAGACGGTGGACGGCATTTTCTGGTCCGTGAGCAATCCGCAGGCGCCGTGGTATTCCCTCGGGCGTCTGTTCATGGTTTATTGCAAGCAGGGTTTTGATTTGCGCCTGCTTGATATGAAATTGCAACTGGCCTCAATAGATGGTTCAACACTGCAATGTGAAGACAGGCTTTCCATGGATGAGGCCCGGCAATTGATGTTGTTGCATTTACAGGAACGTGCTTACCTGAAAGACTGATCCAGGCAGGGAGTTTTTTACCAGTCTGGAATAATGGTTATTCCCGAGGATTTTTCAGCCACATCCACTTCCAGGTGAATCCCGGGTAGCAGCCATTTGAAGCGTTTCTGGAAAACACGGTCCTTGCTGTTGCTGTCATTGGTGTATTCCCCCTTTACGCAAGCAAAGTCGGGTGACAGCAAGTCAATATAGTGTTGCAGTTCACCCAGGCTGAATTCTTTCCAGTGATGGCCCATGGTGGGCGTATTGAGAATCTCGCGGACGGAAATACCACTGCCAAGCCCCGCCAGGAAGCGCCTCCATTCCCAGGCCTTCCCGCCCGTCCGGTAGTAGTTGGGCGTAGTGATGACAATCCGGCCACCGGGAACGATCACCCGGTAAATCTCTTTCCATAACTCGACCGGGTTGAAGGTGATGTGCTCGATAATTTCGGCCATCAGCACGATGTTCATGCTGTCTGAAGAAATCGCGGAAAGCGAACCTTCGGCGGAGAGATCGGTGTAGGAGAGCAGCTCAATTTCAAGTAATCCGGCTACGGCCTGGACAGATTCCGAATCGAAGGTAATCGGCACATCGGTGGCGGTAACCTGGTAACCACCCAGGCTGAAAACGGCGGACTGGTGCAGCCAGTGTGCACCGATATCGAGTAGGCGTATGCCCGCATTGCGATCCCAGCCAGAGTCAAAGCGGTGATAGGTGTTGAGGAAACGGGATGAATGGGCCTCCAGATAGCCGACATCGGTATCGCCACGACCTCTGAATACTTGCATTAGCTCATCGCGGGTAATCATGTCGTTCCCTTGCTCCAGCAAAAAACCTGAACAACCTGGGTGGCTGCATCTGCCCGGCGCAAAGCGTAACACAGAGTTCTGAGCATATTTACGGCGTCATTGAATGGTTCAGAACAGTATATTGGACCAGACTCCCAGGTTACGTCCCGCCGCATCGATGCCGGAGCCATGTTCACGGTAGTTTTTATCCGCCAGGTTTTCCAGTCTCAGTCCCAGTTCCACGCTTTCACTGGCCTGCCAACTGAGTAACAGGTTGAAAGTGGCCCAGCCGGGTGTACCTGCAGGGTTGATTCGCGGGTCACTGGCATCACGTGGGCTCAGCCGGTTCTGTGCACCGGCAAAATCAACATAGGGTTCCAGGCGCAAGCTGTTACCCGGTGTCAGGGTTAAACCAATACGGCCATTCAACGGTGGGATACGATCAGCCGGCGCCGTCACATCGGTACTGTCCTTTTCCTCGCCCTGGGTATAGTTGATGACCACATAAAATTCTGCATCGTCCGTGATCAGGTAGCGAAGGCCGGATTCAAGGCCCCAGAGTTGCACCCTGTTCAGGTTGTCGCTGCGTACGATGAAGCGACCATCTGCTGTCGTATCCCCGGTAAACCGGGAGTTGATTTTGTCTTTGTAGTCGGAATAAAAAAGGAACAATTCAGCTTCCCAGCGACTGCCTCCTGACTTGATACCCAGATCGTAGCTCCAGACTGACTCCGGCTTGAGTTTGCTGTTGGGCACGTTGAAGCGGTTGCCGGGGCGTGAACCGAGCGTGCCGAGATCGAAAATGTTGGGTGGCCGGAAGCCTCGCCCCATGTTGCTCACCAGGTGCAAACCTGATTTGATTTCGTAGTTGAAGTGGATGTCTCCGGTGAGATCATCCGGTTTAAGGCGCACCGCTGGACTCTCCGGGCCGGCCGGCAGGAAGATATCAAACCAACTGTAACGCAGGCCCGCACTGACGGTCAGCGCATCCCAGTACCAATCGTTAGAGGCGTACAGGGCGGCGCTGTCCATGCCTGAACCATCAGGGAAGCGGCCACGCGATAATTCGCCCCGGTTGCCGCTGTTGGTGTTTGTGCGAATTCGCGTGCTGGAAATTTCGTCCATGTAGTACTCGAAACCCCACACCAGTTCACAATATGCGGGGCTTGAATTGGACAGGCTTAAATTGGACAGGCCACAACTCCAGGGTGAGTTGAATTGCAGTGTGAGGCCATCCAGTTTGCTCTGGTTAAATTCCTGCACAATTTCCGGATCGCTGTAATCCTGCGTCAGGCGGTCATCGGTGATGAGCTGGCGTGCCAGGTGCGCTTCGAAGCGGCTGAACCAGGTTGCGTCACTTTCCAGCCGATAGCGGGCATGGAGAAAATTGCGCTGATTGGGTTTGAATTCATATAATTCCGAATTGGGGCGGTCCTGGCCATAGCCTGCCACCAGTTCATCCACACGGGGTGTTGAGGGTTGTTCCAAATACTGGGCAGACAACATGATTTCTGAGTTGCTGCCCAGCGTCTGGCGCCATTTGAAGTCAGCGGCCCGGACTGAATAGGCACTGGGTGTCACTTTTTCGCCACCACCTACACGGCGATTGGAATGGTTCTGGTAGGTCAGACCGCCTGAAATGACCGAGCCGTCCTTGCCTCCCGACGCCTGAAGCCGGGCAACAATACTGTTGTCTGCGCTGCTGAATGAAGCATAGACCCGGCCTTTGTTTTGCCACTGGGAAGAGGAAAAATCGGGCTCAGAACTCAAGACCTGGACTACGCCACCCATGGCGTCTGCCCCGTACAGAGACGGTGCCGAACCGCGAACAACTTCCATCGTTTCAGTCATGTACACGTCCACCAGGCCAAGATACTGGTTGGGGGCGTTGCGAAAAAAAGCATTGTTCAGGCGCATGCCGTCAACCAGGTGTAATACCTGTGAACCTTTCAGGCCCCGAATAATGGGTATGCCCTGGCCGGGAGTGGTTTGCTGGAAAAAGGTGCCGGGCAGGCCGCGCAGCATTTCAGCCAGCAGTTCCGGCGCCCGGCGATTGATCGTCCCGGTATCGATCACGCTTACCGCCTCCGGAACCGCGTAGATGGACTGCGCCCGGCGCGTTGCGGTTACCTGTACTGTTTCGAGCACCCGTATTTCTTCAGCCGCCGACATTGTCTCCTTATCCATCTGTTCAGCAGCGATACCGGTGGATGAAAAACAGACTGACATCATCATCAGTGGGGGGAGAATTCCCCCCTCGAAACGGAACGGCATCAGGCTTCGGGCACACCGCGACCTGGTGTCCAGGGCACTTTGGCTGCATCAAGCTGCTTGCGTAGTGTCGGCAAGTCTTCATCGAGCATTTTCTGCAAGCGGGCTTTTACTTCGCTGAAATCTGAAATGGTAATTTCCAGGGAACGTACATGCGTTGGGGTTGGGCCGTAAGTGGACCGGAACGTACCCATCATGGCCACATTCAGGCGCTGGCTGATTGAGACCGGACCGGGGTCGCCATACAGGTCACGCGCCGTATTGCCGTTGAGGTGGTCCTGCATGTCCAGCAATTCCAGTTCGAGAGCCCGGACCGTATCGCGCAGGCTGGTTGCGGCGTCGGAACGCAGCAGCGTCTGCTTGATGGCGCCGGTTTCGGTCAAGCTGTCTTTGATCGCACTCGCAGCACCCTGCACCTGTCGGTTGAGATCATCCAGTTGCCGTGTAAAAGCCACCATCTGTTCCGGCGAAACGCCTTTCAGCCCGGGCTCACGCATCTGGATTACGGCAAAAGTCTGCGTATCCCCCAGTTCGGTCAGTTCGCCGTTTACGCGCCTGGCCAGGCTGACTGAATAGGAACCGGGTGCAGCCAGTGGACCCGGAATTGCAATATAGGTATCACCACCGGATTCGGCTGTCCACGGGGAAGAAAGAGGGTATCTCAGGTCCCAGGCCACGCGATGAAATCCGGACTCGACCGATCCTTCAATCCGCCGGATGACCTTTCCCTCGTTGTCGCTGACGGTCAGGATGATCACAGGAGCTTCTTCGATTTCTTCCGCCCGAATGGCATCCCAACCGGGGTAGGGGGTGTCTTCGCCGCTGGCTGCCTGCTTCTTCTCAGCCTCACTTCTTTGTTCTTTGCCGGATTTCAGGCCCTCTTTGAGGTAGTAGGTGAATACGGCCCCAAAGGGTGGATTGGGAGCGATAAAGAATGCGTCACCCTGGCTGGCCTTACCGTTTTCCTTGAAATCACCCAGCGGCAGGCTGGGGATGTACCACAGTGCATCACGGACAGGGAAAAGCGTGGCCTCACGCTGGAGTTGTTCCGCCGTCACGGTGCGCAGTGGCGTGTAGTCATCCAGTATCCAGATACCACGGCCAAAGGTCGCGCCGACCAGATCGTTTTCACGTTTCTGGATGGCCAGGTCGCGGAATGGAATGGTGGGAGCGCCACCAGCGAGCCTGGCCCATTTCTTGCCGCTATCGATACTGAAGAACACGCCAAATTCGGTACCCAGGAACAGTAATTTCGGGTTGACGTGGTCCTGTACGATGCGCCATGCAACATGGCGTTCGGGCAGCGTTTTCGCAAGGCTGACCCAACTGCGCCCACGATTGCTGCTCTTGAGCACATAGGGTGAAAAATCACCCGACTTGTGGTTATCGACCACCACATACACGGTATCTGCATCGTGCAGGTCCGCCTTGATGTCGTTGACGAAAAACGCATCGGGCACATCCGGCAGGCGCTCGATGCTGAACCAGTTTTGTCCGCCGTCTTCGCTGACGTGGATACGCCCGTCATCGGTGCCGGCGTAGAGCAGGCCTTCGACCAGGGACGATTCGGACAGAGAGGTAATGGTGCCGAATTTGGACATGGCCCACAGGTCCCAGGGCGCGTCAAAGCTCCAGGTACGGCCCATCATCGGCTGTTTGAGCCGGTCAATACCATGGGACAGGTCGCCGCTGATGGGGGTCCAGCTATCGCCACGATCATCCGAGCGCCAGACACGCTGGCTGGCGTAGTAAAGCCGGGCCGGGTAGTGTGGGCTGATCAGGATGGGTGAGTCCCAGTTGAAGCGTTCGTTTTCTTCACCGGCATCTGGTTGAGGCTGAATGTAGACCATTTCTCCGGTCGTGCGGTCGAAGCGCACCAGGTTGCCTCCCTGCCATTCTGAATAGATGATATCCGGGTTGGTCGGGTCAACCGCCGGCTGATGTCCATCGCCGAACAGGGTCACGAACCAGTCGCTGTTGCGTATGCCATTGACGTTGGTGGTGCGTGAGGGTCCCCCCTGGGTATTGTTGTCCTGGGTGCCGCCATAGAGGTTATAGAACGGGGTGTCGTAATCCACCGCGACCTTGTAAAACTGGGTAACGGGCAGGTTGGCCGTAAAGCGAAAAGTTTTGCCCCGGTCGAATGATTCGTACAGGCCGCCATCGGTGCCGTACATCAGGTAGTCGGGATCGTTTGGGTCGAAAGCCATCGCATGGTGGTCGCTGTGTTTCGCTCCGTGGGGCTGAGCAATGAAGGTCTTGCCGCCGTCTTCGGAGATATGCAGTGTGGAGTCCATTTGGTAAATGCGGTCGAACTGGTGCGGGCTGGCGAATATTTCCTGATAATAGTGGGGTCCCGTGGCGCTGGAAACGTAATCACTGCGCTTTTCCCAGGACTCGCCTGCATTGGTGGAACGCCAGAAGCCGCCTTTACGCCCGCCGAGTTCAATGGTGGCGTAAATCACGTCCGGTTTGATGGGGGAAATTGCCAGCCCGATCTTGCCCATGTCCTCATCGGGGAGTCCCTCGCTGAGCTCTCGCCAGTTGCGGCCACCGTCGGTAGATTTGAAAATACCCGACTCCGGCCCGCCGTTCATCAATGCAGCCACGTTACGGTAGCGCTGATGTTTAACCGCAAACAAGACATCTGGGGCGCGCGGATCCAGGTGAATTTCGTTGACCCCGGTATAGTTGCCACCGGACAGGATCAATTCCCAGTTTTCACCACCATCGGTGGTCTTGTAAAGGCCCCGGTCCCCGCCGGCAGACCACAAGGGTCCCTGGGCGGCAACGTACACGACATCGGAGTCACGTGGATCAACTGCGATCATGCCGATGTGTTCGGAATTTTTCAGCCCCATATTTTTCCAGGTTTCGCCGCCATCGAGCGACTTGTACACGCCATCGCCGTAGCCAACGTGGCGGCCACCGACGTTTTCGCCTGTGCCTACCCAGATGACATTATGCTGATTCGGGTCAATCGTAATGCTGCCGATGGAATAGGAACCCTGGCCGTCAAAGACGGGCTTCCAGCTTGTCCCGCGGTTGATGGTTTTCCACACGCCGCCACTGCCCACGGCGATGTACCAGGTACTTCGTCTGTCGGGATCAATCGCAATATCGGCGATACGCCCGGACATCAGCGCCGGGCCGATGCCGCGCCATTCCAGGCCTTGGAAAGTCGCCTCATTGAACCCTGGTTTGCTCTCCTTTTCTTCCATGGCTGCAAGCGATGAAGCCAGGATAAGGAGGCTACAGGATGCCAGCAGGGCATGCTTCAGCTTAATCATGGTGGTCTCCGGTGGTCTTTTCTGCCAGCCTGCAATGAGTACGGCTGGGGAACAGTTAAGTTCAGGTGAAAAAGCAGATCGTTATTATGCCATGTAATGGTAAAAGCGCGCTTGCGCGCAAAATATGCCCTTCAGCCGCAAGCGGCCTCTTACATATCCTGTAAGAGCGCCCTTGGGCGCGACCTGCCCTTCGGCCGCAAGCGGCCTCTTACATATCCTGTAAGAGCGCCCTTGGGCGCGACCTGCCCTTCAGCCGCAAGCGGCCTCTTACATATCCTGTAAGAGCGCCCTTGGGCGCGACCCTGCCCTTCAGCCGCAAGCGGCCTCTTACATATCCACAAAGGTTCTGCACATCGAATCGATAGCCAATTATACTGGTTCCTGTCAGAGACACTATACGGGTCATAATATGGCGCATACATCGCAGTCAAACGTACATTCGATCAGGGCGCATGAAGTGATTGAACGCAATCCGGGCATGAATTTCGAACCGGATTTGTTCGGTCGTATCCGGATCAACCGCAGTGCGGTGGAGCGCCGTGCTGCCACGGTGGCTACGCGGCGTTCCCTAAAGAAAGACTACCAGGCTGCCTGGTTGCTCAAAGCCCTGAGTTGCATTGATCTCACCACGCTGGCGGGTGATGACACCCCGGGCAAGGTTCGGCGCCTGTGCCAGAAAGCCAGGCGGCCGCTGCGCCGCGACATACTCGAAGGCCTGGGTGTTGCCGAGTTCAACATCACGACAGCCGCTGTATGCGTTTACCACAATCTGATTGAAACTGCCGTGCGCGAGCTGGAAGGCAGCGGTATTCCGGTCGCTGCCGTCTCGACCGGTTTTCCGGCCGGGCAGATACCGCTGCAGCTTAAGCTGGCCCAGGTACGCGAATCCGTAGCGGCAGGTGCCGCTGAAATTGATATTGTCATCAGCCGGGCGCTGGTGTTGACCGGTAACTGGCAGGGGTTGTATGACGAGGTGAGAGCCTACCGTGAAGCCTGTGGTGATGCGCACCTCAAGACTATCCTGGCGACCGGCGAACTGGCGACACTGGCGAATGTGGCCAAAGCCAGTTGGGTGTGCATGATGGCCGGCGCCGATTTCATCAAGACCAGCACCGGCAAAGAATCGATTAACGCGACGCTGCCATACAGTCTGGTCATGGTTCGCGCCATCCGGGACTACTGCGAACTGACCGGCTACCAGATCGGGTACAAGCCGGCGGGCGGGATCAATAAGTCGAAAGATGCGATAAACTACCTGATTTTAATGAAAGAAGAATTGGGAAATCATTGGCTTACGCCAACATTATTCCGTTTTGGCGCCAGTAGCCTTCTGGGCGATATTGAGCGTCAATTGGAACACCACCTGACCGGAAGTTACTCTGCACAGCACAGGCATCCGGTGAGCTGATTGGGAAGGAATCCGACATGTCAGTAAAAGCGATATTTGAATCCATGGAATACGGCCCGTCGCCGGAAAGCCCTCAGCAGGCACAGCAGTGGTTGCAGGCCCGGGATCATACCCTGCGTCACTTTATCGGTGGCCAGTGGGAAGACCCTCAATCGGGTAAATTTTTCGACACCGTCAATCCGGCCAATGGCGAGCGGCTGGCCAGGGTGGCCGATGGCAACGATGCAGATGTGAATCGCGCCGTTGCGGCCGCGGCGGACGCACTGGAGGGCTGGGTCGCCATGGGTGGGCACAACAGGGCCCGTTATCTTTACGCCATCGCACGCCACATCCAGAAAAACAGCCGCTTGTTTGCGGTACTCGAGAGCATGGATAACGGCAAGCCTATCCGCGAATCGCGCGATATCGACATTCCGTTGGTGGCGCGGCATTTTTATTACCATGCCGGCTGGGCTCAGGTCATGCACCAGCAAATGGCCGGTTACCGCCCCATTGGTGTGGTCGGTCAGATCATTCCCTGGAATTTCCCGCTGTTGATGCTGGCCTGGAAAGTGGCGCCGGCACTGGCGATGGGTAATACCGTGGTTTTGAAACCGGCGGAATTCACCTCCTCTACCGCAGTCCTGTTTACACAAATGTGTGGGGAGATTGGCTTGCCGCCTGGTGTATTCAATCTGGTGCTGGGCGATCACAAAGCAGGTGAGGCGCTGACCCATCACCCGGAAGTCGGCAAGCTGGCGTTTACCGGTTCCACCGAGGTGGGACGAATTCTGCGCAAGGCGACCGCCGGTACCGGCAAGAAACTGACTCTGGAACTGGGTGGCAAGTCGCCTTATATCGTTTTTGAAGATTCGGACCTCGACAGTGTGGTTGAAGGTCTGGTGGACGCCATCTGGTTCAACCAGGGGCAGGTCTGCTGCGCCGGATCGCGTTTGCTGGTCCAGGAATCAGTAGCCCCTCGGTTGCATGAAAAGCTGAAGAGACGCATGTCGAAACTGGTCCTGGGTGACTCGATGGACAAGGGTATCGACATGGGCGCCCTAATCGACCGTTCGCAACTGGAAAGAGTCAGCAAGCTGGTGGATCTGGGTGTGGAAGAAGGTGCGGAAAAATGGCAGGCACACTGCGACATGCCCGATGAGGGTTGTTATTATCCACCCACCTTGCTGACTGATGTGCAGCCATCCGCTACCCTGGCGCAGGAAGAAATCTTCGGCCCCGTTCTGGTCTCGATGAGTTTCCGAACCCCGGCTGAAGCTGTTTTCCTGGCCAACAACAGCCGTTACGGCCTCGCTGCCAGCATCTGGACAGAGAACATCAACCTGGCTCTGGATGTGGCGCCAAAGCTCAAGGCCGGCTCGGTCTGGGTCAATTGCACCAACGTGTTTGATGCGGCTGCCGGCTTTGGTGGTTACCGTGAATCCGGCTTTGGCCGTGAAGGTGGCAAGGAAGGCCTGTACGAATATGTGAAGCCGTTCTGGGAATCCAAACTGAGCAAAGACCCGGTGCAGCAGATACCGCGCTTTGTACCGGTCGAGAAAATCGACAGTGAAGATGCGCCAGGCATTGACCGTACGCCCAAATTGTATATTGGCGGCAGGCAGGTCCGGCCTGACGGCGGCTACAGTCAGGTGGCTTATGATGCTGGCGGCAAAGTAATTGCCGAGATCCCAATGGGCAATCGCAAAGACATCCGTAACGCAGTCGAAGCGGCGCGGGCGGCTACCGGCTGGGGCGGTGCGACCGCGCACAATCGGGCCCAGGTGCTCTACTATATTGCTGAAAACCTGAATGCTCGGAGCGAAGAATTTAGCCGCCGTATTTCACAGCTCAGCGGCAAAGATGAAGCCTCAGCCCACGCGGAGTTGGATCTGTGCATCAGGCGCATCTACACCTACGCCGCCATGTCGGATAAATACGATAGCCGGGTCCACGCCACTCCCATGCGCAACGTCACGCTGGCGATGAAAGAGCCGTTGGGCCTTATCGGTATCGTGGCTCCGGAAGAAGCCGGACTGCTCGGTTTCGTTTCCACCGTGATGCCGGCTATCGCGATGGGAAACCGGGTAGTTGTAGTGCCTTCGCGGCACTACGCTTTGCTAGCCAGTGATTTTTACCAGGTCCTGGATACCTCGGATTTGCCCGCTGGAGTGGTCAATATCATCAGTGGTGATCAGGACGTGCTGGCTGAGGTGTTGGCGAAGCACTATGACATAGAAGGAATGTGGTACTGGGGGAGCCGTCAGGGCAGCCGAATGGTCGAGGAAGAAGCGGCCGCAAGCATGAAGCGAACCTGGGTCAATTACGGCCTTTATCACGACTGGGAAGACGATGAGCAAGGGCAGGGTGAAAGTTTCCTGCGCAAGGCCACCGAGATAAAAAATATCTGGATACCCTACGGTGAGTAGCTGACTCCGATTGTTGCTGCCGAAATATCCAGGCTGATTTGAAGGTCATGATTCTCATGAATTCGTTATAATCGGGTGCGTCTTTTTTCACTGCAGTTAAAACATGATTTCACACTGGCGAACTTTGCTCGTAAATGCGTGCCTGTTGGCAGCAGCGGTCCTGTTGCTCACAGGCTGTGCCTCCATGATGGCGACTGCCGGCAGCGGTCTGGCAGACAATTTGAGCACGGCGATCCTGAATCAGGATGATCCCGAGTTGGTTCGTGACGGTGCGCCTTCCTATTTATTAATGCTGGACAGTTTCGTTACCGCCTCACCGGATAATGAGGCAGCACTCAGTGCGGCCGCCAGCCTGTATGCAGCCTATGGCGTGGTCTTTGTTGACGATCCGGAGCGGGCGCGCAAACTGACCGAAAGGGCACGCTCATATGGGCAGCGCGCCTTATGCGCGGCGGACAAGCGTGGCTGTGATATATGGGAACTTCCCTTTGAGGATTATGTCGCTGCCCTGCAAAAGCTGAATAAAAAGGATGCTGGGGCTCTTTATATTTTTGGTGTAAGCTGGATCGCCTATGTCAAGGCCCATAGTGAAGATTGGGCGGCACTGGCCAGCTTACCCCAGGTGCAGGCTACGATGGTTCGTGTGCAGGAGTTGGATCCACAATACGAGCGGTCTAATGTAGAGCATTTTCTGGCAGTGCTCGACACCATTCGCCCACCTGCGTTGGGCGGGGATTTCGAAGCCGGCAATACCCATTATCAACGCGCTATAGCCCTTTCCGGCGGCCAGGATTTGAGCATCAAGGTTGATTATGCGAGATACTACGCGCGCACCTTGTACGATCGGGAACTTCACGACCGCTTATTGAACGAAGTATTGTCAGCCGATCCGGTGCACGAGGGGTATACCCTGCTCAATACGCTGGCGCAAAAGGAAGCGCAGGAATTACTCGACAGCGCTGATGACTATTGTTAGGTTTTCCGGCGAGCGAGATTCAGGATTGAATGACAACGATGAAAATTAAATTTATTAGCCAAATTCTTCCATTGCTGCTGTCGTTGTGGGCGCCACTGGTGTTTTCGCACACCCTGAAAATTGCAAGCATTGCCCCCGAAGGTTCATCCTGGATGAAGGATATGCGGGCCGGCGCCAAAGAAGTAAAAGAGCGCACCGAGGGGAGGGTCATTTTCAAATTCTATGGCGGTGGCATACAGGGTAACGACCGGCAGGTTCGGCGCAAAATGCGTACGGGCCAGTTGAATGGGGGCGCATTCAGTTCAGGAGGCCTGAATGGCTTTCAGAAGGATGCAGATATATTTTCCCTGCCCATGATGTTCAACACCATCGAAGAAGCGCGCTATGTACGTGATCGCCTGGAGCCTGAACTGAGGCAGCGCCTGGAAGATGCCGGCTATGTAAATTTTGGTTTTGCCACTGCTGGTTTTGGCTACATGATGTCGAATAAGCCTTTGGCAAGCCTGGCGGATCTCAAGGGTCAGAAAATCTGGACACCTGAAGGCGATCCGGCCGGCTATGCGGCACTCAGGGCACTGGGGGTCGCTCCGGTGACCATGCCGATCACTGATGTGATGACCGGTTTGCAAACCGATCTGATCGACAGTGTAGCGGTCCCGCCGGTGGGCGCCCTGGTCTTTCAATGGCACACCAGGCTCAATTACATTACTGAAATACCGGTGGCCTATGTCTATGCAGCCATGTTGATCGACAAACGGGCTTTTTCAAAGCTTGCCCCGGAAGATCAGGCTGTTGTGCGGGAGGTGATGGAAGGTATCTATCAGAAATTTGATCGCAGCGGGGTGAGCGATAGCCGTAACGCGATGCAGGCCTTGCTGGAAAGTGGAATGAAAATGGTCACACCGGATAAAGCAGAAGTCAGCCATTGGCGTGAGATTGTGCTTGAGTCTCACCGAGCACTGGCCCGAAAAGGTGTGTTTGATATTCACATGCTGGAACAGATGGAGGCCTTGCTGGTCGAATTTCGTGCTGCGCAGGGTGCGAACAGGCCCACAAAGCAATTTTGACAGGCCTGCAAATTGAACCCGCGCCTAACCACGATGCAACGGCTTGAGAAAACAGGCCGCAGGCTGGAAGACGCCGTCCTGGTTATTATCCTGGGTGGCATGATCCTGCTGGCCGCTGGCCAGATCGTCGCCAGGAATGTTTTCGGTTTCGGGTTTATCTGGAGTGACGAACTGTTACGAATGCTGGTGCTGTGGGTTGCGGTGGCCGGAGCAGTAGCGGCCAGCCGAACAGACAAACACATCAATATTGCGGTGCTGGATCGTTTTCTGTCGCCGAAAGCCAATGAGCGCATAAAAATTGTCGTGGATCTTTTTACCGCGAGCATCTGTGCGCTTATCACCTGGCACAGCATCAGTTTTGTGCGTACATCGTATGAATATGGGGATATGTTGCTGGGCAAGGTACCTGCGTGGCTGCTCCAACTGGTGCTGCCGGTTGGCTTTGGCCTTATTGCCTGGCGCTATGGTCTGTTTTTCCTGAAGCGTCTGGTGGCCCAGTTCAGAGGAGACAGAGCATCGTGATCCTGATTGGTCCGCTGCTGGTTCTTCTGGCGTTGCTTGGCGCCCCCTTGTTTGTAGTAATTGCAGCCAGTGCGATGTGGGGTTTTACTCAGGAAGGCATTGATCTGCAGGCTGTCGTGATCGAGTTCTACGGCATGGCTGAAATGCCGATCCTGCTGGCCATTCCCCTGTTTACCTTTGCCGGTTACCTGTTGGGTGAAAGCGGCGCTCCCCGACGTCTTGTCCGCCTGACTCAGGCATTACTGGGGTGGATGCCGGCGGGGCTGGCGATTGTCTCACTGGCGACCTGTGCTTTTTTTACGGCTTTTACCGGTGCTTCAGGAGTGACCATTATCGCCATCGGCGCGCTTCTGTTTCCCGCGCTGCAGGAGGCCGGTTATCCGGAAAAATTCAATCTGGGTCTGGTGACATCGGCCGGTAGCCTGGGCCTGCTGTTTGCGCCTTCACTGCCGCTGATCCTGTATGGGGTTATCGCTGAAATCCCGATTGAGGATCTCTTCCTGGCCGGTATTTTGCCCGGTTTCCTGATGCTCATTATGCTGTCGGGCTACAGTGTCTGGAAAAACCGTGCACTGCGCGTGCCCCTTTCTGATTTTTCCTGGAAGGAAGTACGGGCCGCAGTGCGGGAATCAATCTGGGAAATTCCATTGCCGGTGGTTGTGCTGGGTGGGATATACAGCGGCTATTTCGCCATTTCCGAGGCTGCGGCGGTAACGGCCCTGTATGTGCTGATTGTCGATGTGTTCATTTTGCGTGAAATCCCACTGCGGAAGCTGCCGGCAATCATGCGTGAGTCGATGGTGCTGGTCGGTGGCATCCTGATCATACTGGGTATGTCCCTGGCATCAACAAATTACATGATCGATGCCGGTATTCCGCAAAAACTCCTGGCCTGGGTCAGCGCCATGGTGAGCAGTCCCTTGAGTTTCCTGTTGCTCTTGCTGGTTTTCCTGCTCCTGCTGGGAGCAATCCTGGATATTTTTTCAGCGATCGTTCTGGTGGTTCCGCTGATCCTTCCGATCGCAACACAATTTAGCATCCACCCGGTACATCTGGGTATTGTATTTCTTGCGACCATGCAATTGGGATACCTGACCCCGCCGGTCGGTTTGAATCTTTTTATCGCCAGTTACCGTTTTGACCGATCGATAGTTGAATTGTATGTTTCCACCTTGCCGTTTTTCCTGTTCCTGCTTTTGTCCGTCGCCCTTATTGCGTTTTGGCCCTGGTTGTCCCTGGTGCTTATCAGTTGACTCCCGGCAATAAACTTCTGCAAGGTCGAGTCAGTCATTATAAACTTGCGTGATGCTTCGATTGCGCCACCCCGTTTCGCTGATACTGATCTGTGCCCTGGTGCTGCTGGGCGTATTGCGCTCTTTTTCTGTACCTGACCCGGTAGGAGCAGATGCTTCAGATGTGGAATTCTCTGCACTTCGCTCCGAGGCAATTCTTCGTGACCTCCTGCAGGATGGAGTACCCCATGTCGCCGGTTCACCGTATAACCTGGTGGTTCGAAACCGGATCATATCCCACCTTGAGGCTGCGGGTTATGAAGTGGAAATCCAGTCCCGTTTTCACTGTAACCCGATGTTCGGTGGTTGCAGTCCGATCGAAAACATTATTGCGCTCAAGCCGGGTTCAGAGGGAAAGAACGCCGTATTGCTTACGGCCCACTATGACAGTAGCTGGACCGGCCCCGGAGCGGCTGATGACGGCGCTGGCGTGGCAGCGGTGCTGGAAATCGCCCGCATGGCGGCAGAGTTTCCAGCGTTTAAAAATAGCATCATTTTTCTGCTTTCCGATGGCGAGGAAAACGGCCTGATCGGGGCCGATGCGTTTGCACAATACCATCCGCTTTTTGCCCAGGTAAAAGCAGTCGTCAACCTTGAGGCGCGCGGAAATACCGGTCCCAGCGCCCTGTTCGAAACGGGTGAAGGTAACCGCGGAATCATCCGCATGTATTCGAAGAATGTGGACCGTCCGGTCGGTAATTCACTGGTCAACGAAATATACAAACGGATGCCGAATGACACCGATTACACGGTGTATAAACGCAAAGGAGTGGCCGGACTAAACTTTGCTTTTTCACAAGGCGTTGCGGTTTACCATTCATCGATCGATGACCTGAATCACCTGGATATCGGCAGCCTTCAACATCATGGCGATAATGCCTGGAGCATGATTAAGGCGTTGGGGGATCGTGGCCTTGATCATTTCAGGTCGCGTGAAGATGCTGGTTACATTGATGTTTTTGCCGGTGGGCTGGTGCATTACCCCTCGAGTATCGTGCTGGGTTTAGCGCTGGTGCTGGGGATGTGGGCCCTGATTGCCATTGCCGCAGCCTTCCGCAAAGACTTCCGGATCTGGCAGCTACGCTGGGGGCTGTTGGTGGTTCCGTTCCTGTTGGGCACCATCGTACTGGGTGGTTTTCTGTTGTCATACCCGCTTGGACACTGGCCAGATCTTCACCCGATTGAACATCCGTACCCCTGGATCGGGCGGTTGGCAGTTTTCGGAGTCGTGGTGCTGTCTTTGTATGCCACTTTAAAGCTGTTCGCCGGCAAGGTATCTCCCTGTGCCATGATGATGTTGGGCTGGGGGCTGATTTTCCTTGCCGGTATGGTGCTGGCGGACAAACTGCCCACCGCCGGCTACATTACGCTGATTCCCCTGGCGATGTTCGCTATCGGATCCGTCATTGATCTGCTCCGAAAAAAATCTCCCGCGCCCCTGTTGATGTCCTCGGTATTGGGTTTTACCGGCACGGCATTCATATCGTTCTATCACTTTTTCCTGCTGGATGTAGTGCTCAATTTTGACCAGAGCCATTTCAAAATAATCCCGCTGTCGTACATGACGTTGACGGCGCTGCCCATGCTGCTCGCATTTGTGCGTGGCCGGGAACTCAGTTGGCAGCCGGTACGCTGGGGACTTGTCGCCATCCTGTTGCTGTGCATTGTGCACCTCTCCCTGCCTGGGTTTACCCCTGAGCGCCCGCGCGGCATGACCGTGATGTACAGCGAAGTGGAAGGCAGTGAAACAGGGCAGTTGGTGCTGGAAAGTCTCTTTTCACGTCCCGATAAAGACTATGCAGATGCGCATGGTTTTGAGCCACTTGAATTGGACTCCGGCTGGTTACAGTCCACTGAACAACTAGCCATGACCGTGCCGGCTCTTAAGCTGCCCGGGGTGGAGGTGAGTGAGCACAGCGTGAGGCGCGAGGAAGATGGCTGGTCTCACCGCTTTGTTATACACAGCAAAGAGAGGCTGGAATTCCTGAAATTGCTTATTGCGAAGGAGAGTGGGCTGGAGAAGGCCTGGGTCGATGGCCAGTTGGCGCTGGATACATCACTTGAGTCCAAGCACCAGTGGCGGGTTGATACCCTGCAACTGGTGAACCCGGACAGGCAATCTTTCGAAATCCGTTTGCTGACCCGTAGCCCGGACGCCATTGACCTTTCCATTGTCAGTTGGCACACATTGCCTGGCGAGCTGCTGGAGCCATTCATGAGAGACTGGCCGAAAGATGCTCGAGCTGCGGGTTATGGGCCCCGGGCACGAAAGATCCAGCGTATTATGCTGGATGCAGCGGAGTAGCAGAGCCGGGGTCAGGTTTATAGAACCTGACCCCGGACCGGAATCTTACTCATGGCGTGTTCGGTCATTGCCGTAATGGTCAGGCTGGGGTTGACACCGGGATTGGCAGGGACCGCTGAGCCATCGCAAACCAGCATGTTCTGATAACCGTAGACACGATGGTTTTTATCGATTACACCGGATTTACTATCCCGGCCAATGGTTGCTCCGCCCAGAATGTGCGCGGTGGAAGGGATATTGGCGACCGCTTCGAAAATCATACTTTGTGCTGTGCCACCAGTTTTTTCAGCTAAAAATTCTGCAGATTTGTTGGCGATATCAATATAGGGTAAATGCCACGTGAACGACACCCTGTTTTCATAATCCCATTGCCATCAAACTCTACGCTCACAGCGAGCCAGGAGTAAAGCGAAATGCAGAAAATGATATCTGCGCTGACGGATCGTCAGCGCTATTGGTTGGGACATGTCCAGGCCTGTGAAGCTTCCGGAAAAAGCATGGCTGAGTATGCGGCTTCGCAAGGTATTGCTGCCTGCGCCATGTATGGTGGTAAAAAAACTCTGGTCAAAAAGGGTGCGCTACCGGTGATGCGACCAACCCGGTTCCAACAGGCACAGGTGATGGAAACAGCTGCCAGCAACCAGTGGCGTATCGGTTTGCCCAACAGTGTATCGGTGGCTTTTGTCGGCGAGGTGGATGCTCGAGCACTAACCTCAATATTTCATCAATAAAAAGGCAAAACCCCTTATAAATCTTTATAATTCAATTGTCTACATTGAATAAAGAAGAGGTTTTGCCTGTGACAAACTGTACCCAAGAATCGTTTCAATTTCCAGTCCTAAAAAAACGTATTGTCGAGGCCAACTTTCAGGGTGGCGACATCACCTCAGATGGAGGTGTGCTTCTGTTACAGCAGGTAGACCACCGCCTGGGTCTGACCGAGGCAGTGTCACGTAGCCTCGATGATCCCCGCCGTCAGGCAAGTATTGACCACGATAACCTGAGTCTGCTGCGCCAGCGGGTCTATGCACTGGCACTGGGTTATGAAGACCTCAACGACCACGAGACCCTGCGCCTGGACCTGGCCATTCAAACGGCACTGGGGCGTACCGAGGAACTGGCCAGCAGTCCGACCCTGTGCCGCTGGGAGAACCGGGCAGACCGCGAAACTGCTGTGCAGATGCATGAAGTGATTGTCGAGCAGTTCATCGCTTCTTATAAAAAGCTCCGAAAAAACTGGTTCTGGATTTTGATGCCACCGATGATCGAGTGCATGGTAATCAGGAAGGTCGCTTCTTTCACGGTTACTACGACCACCACGGCTTTTTACCGCTGTATGTCTTTTGCCGTAACCAGCTTTTGGTCGGTTACTTGCGGGAGAGCAAGATCGATGGTGCCAAACATGCCTGGGCCATCCTGGCATTGCTGGTCAAGCGTCTGCGCCAGGTCTGGCCGAAGGTTAAAATCATCTTCCGGGCAGACTCGGGCTTCTGCCGCCATCATATGTTGTCGTGGTGTGAACGCAACAATGTGGGGTACATTGTCGGTATTGCCAAGAACAAACGCCTCAATGCCCTCACGGCGCAACTGCAACGTGATGCCAGTGACTGTTATGCCCAGTTGGGTGCCAAGATACGCTGGTTTTCTGATATTCGCTATGCTGCAGGCAGTTGGAAGAAGCGCAAGCGTCGGGTCATTGCCAAGATCGAACATACGGGCAAAGGCAGTAACCCGCGTTACGTAGTGACCAACCTGAAAGGTGATAGAAAAACACTTTACGACAAGCTGTATTGCGCACGTGGTGAGATGGAAAACCGTATCAAGGAGCAGCAACTGGATCTATTCGCTGATCGCACTTCTTGCCACCGCTGGTGGCCCAACCAGTTCCGGCTGTTGTTATCGTCGCTGGCCTACATGCTGTTGGAAGCGATCCGGCGTCTGGCATTGCAGGGTACGGAACTGGCCAATGTTTATGTTGGCACCCTGCGCCTGAAGCTGCTCAAGGTCGGGGCGATCATCTTGCGCAATACCCGGCGTATCCGTTTTCTGTTATCGAGTGCTTGTCCCTATCAGAGACTGTTCTTCCATGTTGCAGCCCGGCTCGCGCCGGGATAGTCCAGACGATTACTGATTAAAAGGCGCGTTGAAACAGGCGTGATGGACAGCTATGCCTGAGTGGTGCAAATGGACTGTGTTCAGCGCTTGTTGGTGCCCAAATACCAGGAAAAATCCTCGAAAATCCAACATATCTTCCATCCGACTGCCCTGACAGCATAAATCAGGAATCCATTGCCAAATCAGGCTGGATCAGAGGTGCTCATGAAATATTGGGGTTAGAATACAGCTTTGATTTGACCTTTTAGGTACCTGCATTTGGCCGGAGTAAACCTTATGGCCGCACTTGGAAGCTGTTATATTTTGGCTCGTCACCTTTCAAAATCAAGAATATGGTACGAATATTCTCGAACTTACAGGACTTCAAAATGTGCAATAAACAGCCATCACTTCGAAACATGTTCATGCTCCTGGTCTTTTCTGTTCTGGCTCTGGTGTTATCAGGCAGCCTTGCTGCAAAAGAAGGGAAGCCGAACATCCTGATTATTTGGGGTGACGATATCGGCATAATGAATATTAGCGCCTATAACGACGGGATCATGGGCTACCGCACACCGAATATTGACCGCATTGCCAAAGAAGGCATGCGGATGACCGATTATTATGGTGATCAAAGCTGTACTGCGGGCCGTTCGACCTTCATTACCGGTCAGTCTGGCCTGCGCACCGGTCTCACCAAGGTAGGTTTGCCAGGTGCTGAACTGGGCCTGCAGGCCCGCGATGTGACCATTGCTCAGTTATTGAAGGATAAGGGCTATGCCACTGGGCAGTTCGGCAAGAATCACCTGGGCGACAAGGATAAATACCTGCCGACCAATCACGGTTTTGATGAATTTTTCGGAAATCTATACCACCTCAACGCCGAAGAGGAACCGGAAGACCCGGACTACCCCAAAGCACCTGGATTTCGCGAGAAGTTCGGCCCGCGCGGTGTAATTCACTCCTATGCGGACGGCCGTATTGAGGATACCGGTGCACTGACCCGCAAGCGCATGGAAACCGTTGATGAAGAATTCCTCGCCGCAAGTCTGGATTTTATCGACCGCGCCAACGCTGCGGACAAACCTTTCTTTGTCTGGTTCAACGCGACCCACATGCACTTCAGGACACACACCAAGCCGTCAGATGTCGGCCGCTCCGGCCAGGGGCCGTATAACGACAGCATGATGGGGCATGATGATGTGGTTGGAGAATTGCTGGACAAACTGGACGAGCTGGGAATCGCCGACAACACCATCGTGATGTATTCCACCGACAACGGACCGCACTACAATACCTGGCCCGATGCCGCCATATCACCTTATCGCAGTGAAAAGAACAGCAACTGGGAAGGCGCTTACCGCATACCCGCCCTGTTTCGCTGGCCCGGCAAGATTCCCGCCGGAGTGGTTTCAAACGAGATTATGTCCCACCTGGATATGTTACCGACTTTGCTGGCAACCGTCGGCGAACCGGATATTGTCAATAAACTTAAGAAGGGCTATACGGCCGGTGGCACCAAATTCCGGGTACACCTGGACGGCTATAACTTCCTGCCGTACTGGACCGGGGAAGCGAAGTCCGGACCCCGGCAGGTTTTCCACTACCTCAACGATGAAGGTATGCCGGTTGGTGTGCGGGTCGGTGACTGGAAGATTGTGTACGCCGAGCAGCGTGCGAAGACTATGGCCTTGTGGGCCGAGCCTGAGGTTGTGCTTCGCTTGCCGAAAATTTTCAACCTCCGTCGTGACCCCTACGAACGTGCTGACCAGAATTCCAATACCTACTGGGACTGGGTGATAAGCAAAGCGCCCTGGGTTTACATGGGCCTGGCGCAAACGGCAACATTCCTGCAGACATTCATTGAATATCCACCCAGCCAGAAACCCGACTCCTGGTCGGTGGATAAACTGACGGAACGTTTCCTGGATCAGGCGGAAAAGGCAAATAAATAGATGTCTATCTGGTAAAACCGGGGTCAGGAAGTCAGCCCCACAAGCTGATATTTTTGAATGTACTCTCTGCTTCACCAATCACCACCACCTTCTGGAAAGCAGGGCGAGCTTTGAGGCGATCCAGATAGGCCAGTATTGCGGTACTGTAATCCTTCGAGAAGCCTACTATTTCGCCGAGGTAAAGGGCGTAGCCAATCGCAATGTCGGCGATGGTGAAGCGCTGGTCGCACAGATATTTACGGTCACTGATGTGACGGTCGAGGCGTTTCAGGCGACCGATGAACCAGCGACCGTAATCACTGACAGCCTGGGGCAGGCGACGTTCTTCAGATTCCATTATGGCGTAACGGATGGCTATCGTGTGGGGAAAGGTCAGGGTGGCGTCACTATGATACATCCAGTTGAGATAGGCACCGAATTCCGGGTGACTGGCTTTAAGGCCAAAATCATAGCGCTGATAGCGTTCAACCAAATAGTGAGCAATAGCCGACGATTCGGTCATATGTGTGTCGCCATCGACAAAGTAGGGCACAGTTCCCAGTGGGTTTACCCGCAAGTAATCTTTCTGCAGAACACGCGGCGGGAAGGGGAGTTCGACGAGTTCATAGGTCATGCCCATCTCCTCCATCGCCCACAGGGGCCGCAAAGAGCGTGTGTTGTGGCAATGCCAGAGCTTCATTCTCATGCTTGTGTTCCTGTTGCCCCGGTATCAGATGAATGTGTCGCGGATCTCGCGAGGACTGGTTCAAGTCGAATGGTAAGTGGTCCTTTGGTGCTATGGAAGAAAAACTTTACCAGGTGATTGTGCGCTGACATTGTGTGTGGCAGTACAATGCGGGGCAGTAAGTATTTCGTTTTTTCAATGCAAAATGTGCAAGTAAACAGGAGACTGCAATATCACTCCAGTAACTACACAGGACTATCGTCGCCTGGCGCAAAAACGCCTGCCGCGTTTTTTGTTTGATTACATAGACGGTGGCGCCAACGAAGAAGATACCCTGGCCGCCAACGTGTCTGATTTCCGCCGTTTCAGGCTCAAACAGCGGGTCATGTGTGACGTCTCTGATATCGATACCGGCACCGTACTTTGTGGTCAGCCGGCCGCTATGCCCCTGGCGCTGGCACCAATCGGTATCGCCGGCATGATGGCCAGGCGCGGCGAAGTACAGGCGGCTCGCGCGGCCGGGGCGGCAGGTATACCTTTCACCACATCGACAGTGGGAATTTGCCCACTGGAAGAGGTACAGGCTGCTATTGAGGCACCGTTCTGGTTTCAGCTCTACATGCTGCGCGACCGGGGCCTGGTAGCTGCCTTGCTTGAGCGTGCACAGGCCGCAGGTTGCGAGACCCTGGTATTTACGGTTGATCTGGCGGTCGCCGGTTTGCGCCACCGTGACTGGCGTAACGGGATGATGGACAGTGGGCTGGCTGCGGCTTTGACAAAAGCGTGGCAAATGGCAGCACATCCCCGTTGGATTTTTGACGTCGGGCTCAAGGGAAAGCCGCTTATCTTTGGCAATCTGCGTGAGGTGGTTTCGGACACCAACAGTCTCAACAGTTTCAAGACATTTGTCGACTCTCAGTTCGATCCTACTGTCACCTGGAAGGATATTGCCTGGCTGCGTTCACTGTGGAAGGGTAAAATCCTGATCAAGGGTGTGATGACTGATGAAGATGCCCGTTCAGCGACCGATGTGGGTGCTGACGGTGTCATTGTTTCCAACCACGGTGGGCGGCAACTGGATGGAGTCGCTTCGAGTATCGTCAAGCTGCCGGAAGTGGCTGCGGCAGTTGGTGACCGTGTTGAGGTCTACATGGATGGTGGTGTGCGCAGTGGAGTTGACGTTGTTAAGGCGGTCGCGCTGGGTGCGCGCAGCGTGCTGATCGGGCGCCCGTGGGTCTGGGCGATAGCCGGGCGTGGTGAACAGGGACTGAGCGATCTTCTCGCTGTATTTCAGCGGGAAATCGCAGTCGCCATGGCGCTGATGGGCGTCAACCGGATTGAAGACATCACTTCCGATCTGATCGAAAGTCAGTAGTCCGTCAGGGCATTTGCTGAACTACCATCGCTTCAATCAGGCGCGGCCCGTGACTTGCCATCGCAGCAGCAAATTGTTGATGAAACTCCTCAGCAGAGTCAGCCCGCGTCGCTGCAACGCCCATCCCCTGAGCCAGATCCACCCAGTTGATATCCGGCCTGGAAAGATCGAACATCGACAGGGTTTTCGGCGTTGCCTGCCCGGCTCCGACCCGGGCCAGTTCAATGTTGAGGATGGCGTAACTGCGATTGTTCATGATGACCACGGTGACATCCGTGTTCTCACGGGCCATCGACCACAAGGCCTGAACGGTATACATGGCGCTGCCATCAGCCTGCAGGGCAATAACTTTGCGCTCCGGGCAGGCAAGGGCCGCACCCAGGCTCAGCGGCAGACCCTGGCCGATGGCGCCTCCGGTGATGGTCAGCCAGTCATGCGGCGGTGCATTTTCCGTGGCCGGAAACATGGCCAGCCCACAGGTGGCCGCCTCGTCTGAAACAATTGCATTTTCCGGCATGAACTGGTTCAGGGTTTGAGCAATGGCCAGCGGCGTGAGATCACCAACCGGGGTGGTTTGCTCCGCCACGGCTGAGGCAGTTTCAGGCGCTTCGCTTGCGGCCATCGCCTCGGCCACACTTTCCAGCGCACCGAGTACATCCTCATCGACGCCGGCCAGTTTGATGACTTCACAGCTATCGGGTGTCAGCCAACTCTTCTTGCCGGGGTAGGCAAAAAACGACACCGGTGCACTGGCACCCACCAGGATGAGTTGTTCAAAATCGCTCAGAAGTTCCGCCGCCTGTTCTGCAAAGTAGGGCAGGCGCTCAACCACCACGCGCCCAGCGCCGCGTTGCAGGCGAGCGGGAAAGGTTTCACACAGGATACGCGCGCCACAGGCGCGGGCAATACGACCCGCTGCGTGCAGGCATTCCTCGCGTAACGCCCGTCCACCCATAAACAGCGCCGTGGTTTTGCCGTTGGACAAAGCAGCAGCAATATCGGATAGCGTGCCGGCGGATACCTCTTCAAGTTCAGGACTGCTCAGCACGGGCGCTACCTGTGTGGATTCTTCCCAGGCATGGTTGGCCGGTGCAATCAGGGTTGCGATCTTTCCCCATCCTTTCAACGTTGCCTGCACGGCCTGGGCGCCCGCTGCGGCAAGGTCGTCAGCAGATTCGGATACGTGGGTCCAGTCTGAACTGATGCGGGCGTGAGCGGGGACATCCGAGGTCAGTGGGGCGTCGTATTTCAAATGGTAGGTGGCGTGGTCGCCAACGACGTTGAGTAGTGGAACATGGGCGCGCATTGCATTGTGCTGATTGGCCATGCTGTTGGCAAAACCGGAGCCGAGATGCAGCAGGGTCAGCGCCGGCTTGTCGCTCATGCGGGCATAGCCATCGGCTGCGCCGGAAACGACGCCCTCGAAAAGACACAGAACCGCACGCATTTTCTCACTGTTGCCAATGGCGGAAACCAGTTGCATTTCCGATGTGCCCGGGTTGGCGAAACATAGTTCGACACCACTTTCTATCAGGGTTTCCAGTAATCGTTCTGCGCCGTTCATGACGAAACTACCTCGAAGATTTTGTTGGGGTTGAGTATGCCCCTGGGGTCAAGTGCCTGTTTGATGGTTTTCATCAGCGCGATTTCCTCGGCGCTGCGTGAGTGTTTCAGGTATTCCCGTTTATCCAGGCCAATACCGTGTTCCGCTGAAATGACGCCCTGGCGACGGCCCAGGGCCGTGTAAACGATTTCGTTTACCGCGTGGACTTCATCTGTTTCCAGGCTGCCGACGGTGATGACCAGATGAATATTGCCGTCACCGAGGTGACCAAAAGCCACCATGTGAGAATCAGGCCAGTGCTCGGTCAGTTGTTGTCGGACTTCGCTGACGTAGTCATCCATCTGTGGGATCCCCAGGCTGATGTCATAAGTGATCGGGGGGAACAGTTTTTTGGCCAGGCTTTCAATGTCATCGCGAATCGCCCAAAGGTCTTCACGTTGCTGTTTGCTTTGTGCAACTACCGCATCCACGATCAGTTCTTGCTCCAGCGCTTCTTCCAGTGCGGCTTCAAAGCGGGCTTTGTCGGCATCCTCATGCCCACCGGTTGACTCGATCAGTACGTAAAACTCATGGTCCGGGCCCAGAGGCAAGCCATGACGATCACTATTAGCCACGATCAGGCGGTAGAAATCGTTCCACAGGACCTCGTAGGCGCTGAGGGTGCCACCGAGTGCTGAATCCATGTCCCGCAGGAAGCGCCCGAGGCGTTCGAAATCATCAATCGCAACCAGGGCGGTATTGCATGAGCGTGGCAAGGGGCGAAGGCGCAGCACGGCCCGGGTGACAACGCCCAGCGTTCCTTCAGAGCCGATAAATAATTGCTTGAGGTCGTAGCCGGTGTTGTTTTTGATGACGCCTTTGAGTGACGAGATGATTGTGCCATCGGCCAGCACCGCCTCAACGCCCAGTAATTGATTACGCATCATCCCGTAACGGATAACACTGTTACCGCCCGCATTGGTAGAGATGGTTCCCCCGATGGTGGCGCTACCGCGAGCGCCCAGATCCAGTGGAAACAGCAGGTCAGCCGCTTCTGCTGCCTCCTGAACCTTCTGCAGAGGCACGCCGGCTTCCACGCTTATCGTGCGATTAATGACGTCAACGGCTGCGATGTCGGTCATGCGCTCCATGGAAAGCACCAGGTCGTCCTCGCAAGCCCGGGCCCCGCCGACCAGGCCGGTCAGGCCGCCATGGGTGACAACAGTCTGGCCTTCGGCATGACACAGTTTCAGGATTTCCGAGACTTCACGGGTCGTGGCCGGGCGCAGCAGGGCTTTGGCCTGACACCCTCCCGTTGGGGGCCAGAAGTCTGAGCGGCTGCGAACGTCTGCACCGAGGAGGATGCCCCTGGCGCCTACAATTTGTTTCATTTTTGAAATAAGACTATTCATTATATATCAGTATTCTATAACTTTATCTTAAGGATTAGGTTTATCATGCTGTTGGCCAGTTTTCCGTAGGGTGGCGCGAGAAATTTCAGTGCGCTGAATCGTGCCTGGTAAAAGACCGGGCGCAGTTTCGAGAAGGTGGCGAAACCCTCATAGCCATGGTAATGCCCCATGCCGCTGGCGCCGACACCACCAAACGGCAGGTCGTGCTGGCCGGGGTGGAGCAGGGCGTCATTGACACAGGAGCCACCGGACATAACGCGGTCCAGATAAAATGCCTGCAATTTGCGGTCGTTTGTAAACGGATAGAATGCCAGCGGGCGGTTGCGCCGGTTGATGTAGTCCAGCACCTCTTGCGGATCCCGGTAGGGAATAATCGGCAGGATTGGGCCGAATATTTCGCGTTGCAGAAGGATCATATCGTCTGACAGGTTCAATACCAGGTGGGGAGGAAATTTCCGCATGCCCGGAGCTGATTTCTGCCCCGGGGTCAGGTTGACGAGTGTTGCACCGCGCTGGGTAGCATCGGCCAGGCTTTCATTGAGCCGATCCAGCGCTCGCTGATCGATAATGGCGGTATAGTCCGGGCTGTTGATGTCCGGGCAGTGCTTGCCAACCCAGGCCCGGGCGCCTTCGACGAACTCGTCGATTCGGTCTTCGGACACGAAGACATAGTCCACGTTCACACAAACCTGGCCGGCGTTGAACAGCTTGGCGAACATGATGCGCTCAACGGCTGTTTGCAGCGGGTAGTCGGCTGCGATAACCGCTGGGGATTTGCCACCGAGTTCCAGCGTGACCGGCGTCAGGTTTTTTGCGGCCGAGGCCATCACCGCCTTGCCGGTGGTGCCTGAACCGGTAAACAACAAATGGTCAAACGGCAATTGGGCAAACTCGATGCCGACCCGGCCGGTTTCTTCAAAGAAGGAGAGCTTTTCCGGTGGAAAATAATCCGGCGCCAGGTTGATCAACAAGTGGGACAAATGGCGGGAATTTTCCGACATTTTCACCATTGCGCGATTGCCGGACGCAAAAATATAAGTCAGTGGTGTGAAGGACAACTGGATCGGGAAATTCCAGGGCACGATAACTCCCACAACACCGAGCGGCTGTGGAATGACCCGATTTTTTGCACCCGGATAGAGGGCAAAATCAATCTCACGCCGTTGGGTTTTCATCCAGTGTTTCAGGTGTTTGAGCGCAAAGTTGATGCCGTCAATGACCACGATAATTTCGGCCAGCAGAGTCTCGTGGCGCGAGCGGTTTCCATAATCCCGGTTGATGGCGCGGCTGATCTCTTCCCGGTTGTCACTGATCATCCGTTTCAGTGACAGCAGATCCTGCTTCCGTTGCACATAATCCGGGTTGGGTTCAGCGAAATAGGCTTGGCGCTGCCGTTCCAGGCAGGCAGTCAGTTCAACAGCCATTTCGCCATTATGACTGTCCTGATCGTCTTTCAAAACGGTATTCATTGCTCATCGCTCCCGGGCCACTGCTTAAGCAAAGCAGTATGAAGGATTTTCAGGAATTCGTCTGTATTGTTCGTGTGATTTAATCACTTCAGATTAGACGCAATAAGACTGTTGAGGCGGGTAGGGGACACGCAGCCTGCTGCGGCCAAAATGAGCGGACGCGTGCCCTCTTGCAACAGGGCACGCGTCCGGATAAGAGCCTTTACCTAGGCTGCTTTTACAGTGATGTGTTTGATTTTCCTTTTGGCTTCTTCGGTTTTCGGAAGTGTGATGTTCAAAACCCCTTTCTTGAATGAAGCCTCAATTTTGGATTCATCAACATCTACCGGGATAGGCAGTGTACGGCGGAATGCGCCGAAAGTGCGCTCACTCCGGTAGAAGTCCTTACCGCGATCTTCTTCCTCTTGCTTCTTTTCCCCGCGGATGATGAGCAGGCCATCAGACAAAGTAATATCGACATCCTCCTGATCCATGCCCGGCAATTCAATTTTGACATGAAAGGCCTTGTCGTCCTCTGTCTCATCAAGACGGGGATTCACCAGGGCGAAATTCCTGGGGTTGGACATCAAGGAGGAATGTCCGCTGCCTTTCCAGAAATCCTCGAAAAGAAGATCCATTTGCTTTTGGAGAGCGTCCATTCCGTGAAAAAACGATTCAAACGGACGATCTTCCTCTTCCAGGGTTCTCAATCCACCCCAGCGCCAGGGAATAATTTGCTTCAGTGTCATTTTGCACCTCCTTTTCATTCGATCAACAGAATAAAAACAACTGAAACGATGGGTAGCACGTCTCTCGGAGGCACTTGCCTTTGCTCTGCCTGGGCATGTCCATTCCGACGACTTCACCCATCACGCCACAGAATATAGGGGCCAATATTTCCCTCTTCAATTGACATAAATCAAAAACTGTCATTTTTTTCCATTGGTCTGCTTACAGTCGGTCAGCCGGCAGCTCAATTGCAGCATTTGATTAATATCAATGACGCCATCAGCCGGCAGGTGTACTGTCACTCGCAATGTCGTTAAGGAGGTTCGCGGTATGGGCAGGAATTACAGGATCGCCTGGTTGCCCGGAGATGGTGTCGGTATAGAGGTGATGGAAGCGGCGCGGATGGTGCTTGACCGTGTCGGTTTTGACGCTGAGTACATTCACGGTGACATTGGCTGGGAGTTTTGGTGCAACGAGGGTGATGCGTTTCCCGCCCGCACGATTGACCTCCTGAATAATGTAGATGCCGCGATGTTTGGCGCCATCACTTCAAAGCCGGTAAAGGATGCAGAAAAGGAACTGGCGCCCGCTTTGCAGGGGCAGGGTCTGAGCT
This sequence comes from Gammaproteobacteria bacterium, assembly GCA_024279945.1. GTDB lineage: Bacteria > Pseudomonadota > Gammaproteobacteria > Xanthomonadales > SZUA-36 > JAJRRA01. The sequence goes on along the minus strand of JAJRRA010000048.1, from coordinate 9,423 downwards.
ACCGTTCACCGATCGTGCGCATGCGCCAACTTTTCGACCTCTATGTGTGCCTGCGGCCGTGCAAGGCCTATCCGCAAAATCCGCTTAACTACCGCGAGGGCATTGATCTGGTTATTTTCCGTGAGAACACCGAGGATCTGTATTCAGGTGTTGAATTCAACCCCGTCCCGGATTCACTGCGAGACCTGTTGTCCGAGCAGGCGCCGGCGTTCAGCGCGTTCAAAGATCTGCCCGGTGATCAGTACGCGATTTCCTGCAAAATTAATACAAGGCAAGGCTCCGAACGAATCATCCGCGCCGCCTTTGAGTTTGCCCGCAAGTTCAAGCGCAAGAAGGTCACCGTGGTGCACAAGGCCAACGTCGTGCGCGCCACCGATGGCCTTTTCCTGGAAACGGCACACCAGGTCGCGAAGGATTTCCCGGATATCGCCATGGACGATGCCAATATTGACGCCATGACCATGTGGTTGATCAAAAACCCGTTCAACTACGATGTACTGGTGGCGCCGAACCTTTATGGCGACATCGTTTCCGACCTGTGTGCACAAATGGTCGGCGGATTGGGTTTTGGCTGTTCCGGAAATATGGGCGAGAAACTGGCGGTGTTTGAGCCGACCCACGGTTCGGCCCCCAAGTACGCCGGACAATACAAGGTCAACCCGATTGCCACCATTATGACTGCCAAAATGATGCTCGACTGGCTGGGTGAGACGGATGCCGCACAAAAGATTGAGGATGCTGTCGCCACCGTGGTGCGTGAGGGCAAGGCGCGCACCTACGACATGGGCGGTTCAGACAGCACCATCGAGATGGCCGCAGCCATCACCGCGAAGCTCTGATCATCGGGTGAGGAATTCATGACGCGCATCGTCATTCACGAAGTAGGCCTTCGTGATGGCCTGCAAATGGAGCGGGAAGTTGTCCCGCTGGAAATCAAGGAAGGCTGGATTCGCCAGGCTGTTACCTCCGGAGTGGACATCATCCAGGTGGGTTCCTTCGTTCACCCGGTAAAAGTCCCGCAGATGGCCGATACCGATGAACTGTTCCGACGGCTCAGGCGCGACAAGACATCTTCGGTTGTCCTGTCCGGCCTGGTGCTCAATGAACGGGGCCTGGAGCGTGGCCTGGAGTGCGGGGTCGAGATGTTTTGCCTGGGTGCTTCGGCCAGCGAAACCCACAGTATGAAGAACACGGGTATGTCCAGCAGCGAGGCCACCCGCCGCATCATCGGCTCGGCGCAGCAGGCGCTGGCGGCGGGAAAGAAAGTACAGGTTTCCGTGCAATCAGCCTTTGGTTGCGGTTTTGAAGGCCCGATTGCCGAAGAACGCGTACTCACCATGGTAGCGGCGTACCTGGAGGCCGGCCTGCGCAACATCAGCCTGGCGGATACCGCCGGCCATGCTTTTCCGGATCAGGTCGAGCGCCTGTTTGCCGCTGTATTCAAACTCGACCCCAGCGTTGAGATCACTTGCCACTTCCACAACACCTACGGACTCGGTATGGCCAATATCCTGACCGCCTTGCGTTCAGGCGTGAGCTTATTTGAGACCTCGTTTGCGGGCCTGGGGGGCTGTCCGTTCACCCGGGTGGCGGCGGGAAATGTGGCCACCGAAGATTTTGTGCATGCTTTGCAGTTGCAGGGGCAGCGTCAGGATGTGGATCTCGCTCAGTTGATCACTCTGGCTCGTGATGTGGCAAAGTATTTTGACCGCGACATGCCGGGCTGCGTCCACAAAACCGGACCTTTGCACAGGGTCGGGCAAGAAACCGGGCAAAAAAAGGAGACAGAATGAGTGAGCCGATGCTCAAGGGCGTACGGGTTCTCGACCTGACCAACGTACTGGCCGGACCTTTTGCCACCTTGCACCTTGCCTTGCTGGGGGCCGATGTGATCAAGATAGAAAATCCCCGGGGCGGCGATCTGGCGCGCAAGCTCGGCAACCTTCCCGAGTTGAATGAGCAACTGATGGGGACCAGTTTCCTGGCGCAGAACTCGAACAAGAAGTCGGTCACGCTCAACACCGAGTCGGCCGAAGGCAAGGAGATTTTCAAAAAGCTGGTGAAGACAGCCGATGTGCTGGTGGAAAATTTCCGCCCCGGCGTGATGAAACGCCTGGGGCTTGATTACGATGTACTCAGGGAGATCAACCCGCGCCTGGTCTACTGCGCTATTTCAGGCTTCGGTCAAACCGGGCCCGATGCGCTGAAACCGGCTTACGACCAGATCATCCAGGGATTGAGCGGCGAGATGTCGGTTAACGGTGACGAACGTCTGAATCCGCTGCGCACCGGATTTCCCGTTTGTGACACGGTGGGCGGCTTAAATGCCGCCTTCGCCGTCATGTCGGCTCTTTACCACCGCGAGCGTACCGGCAAGGGCCAGTTTATCGATGTGGCCATGCTTGACTCCATTATGCCGCTGATGGGCTGGGTGGCGGCGAACCTGCTGATTGGCAAGCGCCAGCCGGTGCCGATGGGCAACGACAACTTCACTGCCGCGCCGTCCGGTGTTTTCCGCACCGGGGACGGCCACATCAATATCGCCGCCAACAAGCAGGAGCAGTGGGAAGCGGTTTGCGATGCGCTCGAACTGCCGGAGCTCAAAACGGACCGACGCTTTAAGGAGCGTGATACCCGCAAGCAAAATCGCAAGGATTTGACCCCCCTGCTGGAGGCAAAACTGGCAGAGCGCGATACCGGTGAGTGGGTGGAACTGCTCAATGCCGGGAACGTGCCCTGTGGCGAAATTCTGAGCCTCGAGGACGCCTTGAAGCAGCCACAGGTACAGCATCGCGGGGTACTGCAGGATGTTCCGGTGGAAGGGGTGGGCACCATTCCGTTGTTCACCTTGACCGCGAAATTTGAGCAGACGCAGGGAGAAATCACTTCCCCGCCGCCCAGGCTTTCGGCGCACACGGCCGAAGTGCTGGCGGAAATCGGTATCACGCCAGAAGAACTGAAAAATATGAAGGCGAAACAGATCGTGTGACGAAGTTTAAGGAGTAAAGCAACATGGGAATGACTTACATACAGAAATTGCTGGCCCGCGCCTGCAAGCGGGACGAGGTGTTGGTGGGGGACATCCTTGAATTGCCGGTACACCTGGCGATGTCGCATGAAAATGCGGCGCTCGTGATTAACCAGTTTCAGGAAATTTTTCGTGATACCGGGCAGGAGGCCCGCGTTTGGGATCCAGACAGGATCGCGATTATCTTCGACCACCGGGTGCCCGCCGAGTCGTCCAAGACGGCGACCAATCACAAGAAAACCCGCGAGTTCGTTGCCGCGCAGGGGATCGGCAAGTTTCACGATATTCGTGGTGATGTGGGCGGTATCTGTCACCAGATTCTCCCCGAAAATGGTTATGTGCGGCCCGGGCAGGTGCTGTTGGGCACCGACAGCCACACCACCACACACGGTGCGCTGGGTGCTTTCGCCTTCGGCATCGGGGCCACGGAAATGGCCGCGGTCTGGGCGCTGGGGAGCATTCTCAATGTGGAGGTGCCGGGCACCATCAAGGTCGTGGTAAACGGCGAACTCCCACCTGCGGTCTACGCCAAGGATCTGATCCTGCACCTGGTGGGCCTGCTCAGCGCCGAGGGCGCCAACTTCAGGGTGATCGAGTTTCATGGCGATACCATTCGTGATCTTTCGACATCCGGTCGCCTGGTCTTGTGCGATATGTCGGTGGAGGCCGGTGCGACTGCAGGCGTGGTTCCACCGGACGAGGAGACCTGCCGCTACCTGCGCGATGAGGCGGGGGTTGCGGATGAACTGGACCTTTTTGCCGCCGACCCGGATGCAGTTTATGACCGGGTAGTGGAAATTGACGCCAGCCAACTCGAACCACAAATCGCCTGTCCTCACACCGTTGACAACGTCAAGCCCATTGCTGAGGTAAAAGGGAAGAAAATCAATCAGATCGTGGTGGGCTCCTGCACCAACGGCCGCCTGGATGACCTCGAGGTTGCCGCCGGGATACTCAAAGGCAAACGGGTGACAGCGGATATGCGCATGATTGTGTTCCCGGCCTCCTGGCGCATCTACCGGGATGCGCTGCGCCTGGGTTATGGGAGTGACCTGATCGAGGCCGGTGCAGTGGTTTGCAACCCCGGTTGCGGACCCTGCCTGGGTATCCATCAGGGGGCGCTGGGTGACGGTGAAACCGCCCTTGCCACCACCAACCGAAATTTCAAGGGGCGGATGGGCAACCCGGGGGCGGAGGTATTCTTGTGTTCCGCCGCGGTGGCTGCGGCCAGTGCGCTGACCGGCGTGATCTCAGACCCGAGAGAGGAGAACTGACATGGCACAAGGCAAGGTTGCTTTGAAACTGGGCAATGATATTTCAACGGATATCATCTATCCGGGCCGTTTCATGGCCACGGTACTGCCGACGGAGACGCCGGAATATGCGTTTGCGGACGATGGCGAATTCAATCAACGGTTGATTTCGAAGCAGGTTCCGCCGGGAAGTTTCATCGTTGCCGGGGACAACTTCGGCTGCGGTTCGTCACGTGAGCAGGCGGCCTCCTGCATCAAGGGTTACGGCCTGACCGTAGTGGCTCGTAACTTCGCCCGGATTTTCCTGCAAAACTCAATCAACGTCGGGTTGCAGATGATCATTTGCCCGGATATTGAGGCCGGGGAGGGTGACGAGTTGGAAGTTCGGGAGGGCAAGGTGTGGAACCTCACCAGCGGCAATTTCTATGCCATTGAGGCATTGCCGCAGGCGCGCCAGGCCATTATCGATGCCGGCGGCCTGATCCCGTATGCGCGGCGACTGCTGCAGGAGCGTGCAGTGGGCTAGTCGCTTGCGGCCAGCTAGCTCAGGCTCTAGCATGTAGGGCCCATATTGAATGGCCCTGTTTTCATGCAGCATTACAAAATCGTGCGGCCGGAGCACCTGAACGACTATGGTTTTCTGTTCGGAGGTAATTTACTGAAATGGGTGGATGAAATCGCCTACATTCGCGTGAGCCTGGATTTGCCGGAGCGTAAGTTCGTGACCATCGGTCTGGATGATGTGACCTTCCGGCACCAGATCGTGAAGGGGCAGATTCTCTGTTTCGATTGTCAGCAGACCCGTATCGGCACCAGTTCAGTCACCTACCATGTTGAAGTATTCGGGGAGCGCTATCAGCGTGAGCAGCATCAGGTGCTGTTTGACACCCATATTACTTTTGTCTGCGTCGATGACAAAGGCCGTAAGACGCCCATCCAAAAAGATTAAGATTCCCGCCGTGGTAAGCGGGCACGGTTTAGGGAACGCCGTGATTATCCCGGCAACTCTGCGGCATATGTCTCTTCAGGCCGGCCACCTGGTTACAATTCCACACCACGCGACCGGCCGCCGCGCTTAAGTAGCCATCCAGGGAAAGAACTACGTTGGTCGCGGCACCTGTATTGACGGTGCGGATGATAATCCAGGGCTCCTGGCAGGTATGACTGATGGCGATGGAGCTGACGTACTTGCTGTTGGTGAATGAATAGCCGACCGTGCTGTTGCTGGGAACGATGGTCGGGTCGCTCATGCAGGTCTCACCCACTGCCAGCTTTGCGGCGGCCGCAAGGCTCAATCCTTCACTGACTTTTGCCCGGACCGAATAGCTCTGGTAAGCGGGTACGGCGATTGATACTAAAATGGCGATGATCGAGATCACGATCATCAATTCGATTAGCGTAAATCCTCTTGAGGCCGGTCCTTGGTGCCCTCGATAAAGATACTTCATCTGCTGGCCCTCCCTGGGCAGATTTATTGAGTACCGCTTTAATAAGGCCTATAAATACGGTACCCGACATAAAAAACATGCAATCTGTGTGCCAGAAAATACTGAATCTCATAAAAACAACAGGATAGGGTATCTTTATAATTCATGGCTGAGCTCAAAATGCTGTATTTTTGTCGCTGACTGACAAACTTTGTCACTGAGGGCCGCAAAAAAGGGGTCAGGTTGAATAACCTTTCGGTTACTTCAACCTGACCCCTTTTTTGGATCATTGGTGGAGGCGGCGGGAATCGAACCCGCGTCCGCAAGTGATCCGCCTTTGGCTCTACATGCTTATCCGGTCATTTTATTTAATTGAAGGCTACCCGAGCGGCAGGGAAGACCAACAACGAGCCTGGATAAGTTTTAACGAATCCACACCAGGCGTGCTTCATCGCGATCCTGTATAGGGTGACTCCCGTGATCCGGTCGTACAGGCACGAAACCGGGCGGAAGGCTTTACGCAGGTGTTTAAGCTGCTAAAGCGTAGTTGTCATCATTGGCAACTAAAAGTTTGCAATCAGTTTTACGAGATGGTTGCAGCTCGGCATGCACCTTGGGTTTCACTACCTGCGTCGAATCCAGGTCGCCCCCTAGGGTCTTAAGTCTGGGTAGTTTAACATGTCAGCGCTGGCGCGTCCCTAGGGTAAAGCCGGGGTCTGGTTCCGAGAACCTGACCCCCGTTCGGAGCGCGAAGCGCTGTCGGTCGGGTTTACCGCCCATTTTTACAAAGCGTGTCAATTACTGCACTCGCTCCGCCTATTCTAAGGGGGCAGCCTTTTGCACGGACTTGTCCTATAGTTATTCTGATAGCTAATAATTATAAAAGGGAATTGAGATGCGGAGAACCACCCTGACGGGCCTTTTGGCCCTTATTCTGTGTAGCCCGCTGGCTTATGGACAGCATGGTGCGGATCCCTGCGCAGCCAGCCCCATCACTTTGTGCCTCAACGGAAACCGCTTCAAAGTGGAAGTTGACTGGATGACAGAGGCGGGACATCCCGGTACCGTGCAGGATTTCGATGGCTCGGGTTCGGGGCGGGTAATTCCTGTTTCGGACGACTGGACCGGTTTCTGGTTTTTTGACCCGGATAACCTGGAAGTAGCCGTTCACGTATTCGATGACTGTGCGGGGGGAGGCAAATTCTGGGTATTTGCTGCTGGACTCACCGATGTTGAAACCACTTTGACGGTTACTGACACGGAAAGCGGACAGGTAAGTATCTATTCAAGCCCGGATGGCACACCCTTCCAGCCAATCACCGACACGAATGCCTTTGCCACTTGCCCGGGAGGGCAACAGAAATCGGCGGCATCCAAATCCATTCAGACCCCGCAGTCTGCGGCCGAAAACACGACTGAGGCGGCGGGGGACTGTATGGAAAGCGCAGGCACAAGCTGCCTGCATGACGGACGCTTCGAGGTTTCCGTGGAAACCGGTGACTCAACATCCCCGGTGCAGAAACTGTCCGGCGGCACTGCTGGATTCCCCTTCATCAATCCAACTTTTTTCGATCTCTTTGTCACCATCAATGACGGCAGCTCAGCCAATGGCCGGTACTGGGTCACTTATAGCATGTTCGATCCGCTGGATTTTGTGCTCACTGTTGTAGACCATGAGACCGGCGAGACCAGAATCTATACTCATACAGTGTCTGATCCTATATATGTTCAGGACCGGCAGGCCTTTAGCGGTGATGATGCGCTCACGATTGACGGCACCCTGTCCGGGTCATGGCTTGGTACGGAGCGGAGCGGCGAAGGATTTATTTTTGACGTGGCCGTGGTCGGCGGTATTCCGACCCTGGTGCTGTTTTATTTTACCTACGAAAACAACAACAGCGGCCGCCAGGCCTGGCTGGTTGGCTCGGCGCCCATTATCGGCAACAAGGCTTCCGTGCCGGTGATTATTGCCGATGGCGCCCAATTCGGGCCGGCCATGGACCCGGATTCGGTTAACCGTATGGATTGGGGTAACGTGAAAGTGAGCTTCAACGGTTGCAACAATGCACTGGTCGAGTCGGATTCTCCCTTTTTCCCGGCGGTTCGCTATGAACTGGTGCGCCTGACTCCTGCGCCGACCGGCGTTGAGGGGGTCTGTCAATCGGCGGTATCGGTTCCGGTTGACACCACCATCGATGGCGGCTATTCCGGTTCCTGGTACCAGGTGGCGCGCGATGGTGAGGGGTTTATCTTTAATGTAGCCGTGATCGATGGTGTTAACACACTGGTGGTATTTTATTTTACCTATGAAAACAATACCAGCGGCCGCCAGGCCTGGCTGGTGGGTTCTGCACCGATCATCGGCAACTCAGCCGATGTGCCCATGGTGATCACCGATGGCACGGAGTTTGGTGCCGCCTTCAACCCGGACAAGGTGGTGCGCACGCCCTGGGGCAACATCAAGGTCACCTGGTCAGACTGCGACCTGGCCAATATCGAGGTAACTTCAGAACTGTTCGGCGACATCAGTTTCGACATCAATCGACTGACGCCGCCAACCATCGGTGCGACCGGGAACTGTGGGGGCGGAGAGTAATGAAAAAGGGGTGAGGTTGAATCAACCAAAAAGTTAGTTCAACCTGACCTCTTTTTGTATGTTTTGTCTATTTTGTCTATAATGTACAAAATATAGACACAGGTGACTCAAAATGCAGTACGTAACGGCAACCGAGGCCAAACAGAGACTCGCGGCGGTCCTCGACGCCGCACAAACCGAGCCGGTGATGATTCGCCGTCAGAACCGTGAAGTCGCTGTGGTGCTCTCGCCCAGAGAATACGAACGCCTGCGCGGAATGAATATTTCAGAGTTTGAACAGTTCTGCGACAAGGTTGGCGAGCAGGCGGACCGCCGCGGGCTTACGGAACAAAAACTCGATGAAATCCTCGCCGAATGAGCGATGTGCCGCGCCTGGTTTTTGATACCAACATACTCATAAGCCACCTGCTCATACCTTCCGGCGTTCCGGCCCGGGCGGCTCGAAAAGGGTTGCACAGCGGGCGCCTGATCGTCTCTGACGAGACCTTACATGAATTCGCGTCGGTGCTCTCGCGCGCCAAATGCGATCCCTGGATTTCCCTGGCTAACCGCCAGGAGTATTTCCGGGTTTTGGGCCGAGTGGTCGAGCGCGTGGTGATTGTTCGGAAGATACAGGCGTGCCGGGACCCGAAGAACGACAAGTTTCTCGAACTCGCGGTCAATGGCCGGGCGCAGACCATCATCACAGGCGATAAAGACCTGCTGGCCCTGCACCCATTTCGTTCCGTCCGGATCATCACCCCCGCCAGGTTTTTGCAGGGAAAAAAGGGGTCAGGTTGAATTAACCTGACTGAAAGGCGATTCAGGCTAACCCTACGTTTTCAGGTTATTCAACCTGCCCCCCTTTTTTTCCTTTTTTCTCATGCCGCGATGATGCGAAACCCGGTTGCTTTTGCAATTGGGCGGACATGATTGTTCTCTCTTTTCATCTCCACGATGCCATAGCGGGACATGGTTTTAAGTGTTCTGGAAAGGTTACTGCGTATTCCGGTGAAGATTGCCCCCTAATCCGTTTGAAGGTTGCCACCTGAACCGGTCAAGGTTGCCACCCCTCGCAGCGATAGCGACGCGGGTTTTGCATATTGTTACCCGGAACCCATAGGTGCCGTCAACAAAGTT
>JAJRRA010000047.1 GCA_024279945.1 Gammaproteobacteria bacterium | reverse complement strand
GTATTTGTTGGTGACTGCGACAACGAATCATAGGTGCACGCTTTTTAAGGAGTTTGGCTTGTTTTTCGTGCACTATTGTACCATAAATAAGTCATTTAATCCTTTTATATCAGTGTATTATGACTTTCTGAGCAGGCTCTATATAAAGAACGGGCTTGTCCAACTACAGGATAAGATCGTGGCTCGCTGCGCTCTCACGATCTATCCTTATTCGTTGTGTATCACTCTGCCGTCACGTTTCAAGGTAGCCTTGATTTCCGTGTTGGCAATAGCCCAGGCGAAATCACTCTCGATGTGAGTTTCGATGTTACTGAAATCCAACGTGAAGTCTTCGAAAGCATCGGCTTCGGGTTCAACGTGATGATCGACCAACTCTGACAGACCCTCATTCTGCCCACCGGATTCAATATAACGGGCGCCTTCAAAATCCAGGAAGTTTTCCCGGAACGGTGTACCATCAGCCTGCAACCAGCCATTTCTGACTGCTTCAATGATATTTTTCAAAGCCGCATCATCTGATGCCGTATCGGCCTGCGCCGGTAGCATCAAAACAATTAAAATAACGGTCGCTAATACAGCAACGCTAACGGTTTTTATTATTCTCAGCATATAAACCTCCTTTGCCTGGCAAATTGTCTGTTAATACTTGCGCTCTAACCGCTCTGAATATCGTCAAGAATGGGACAACCATCATCACTGCTGTGACTGTTTCCCTGATCCGATGTTAAGGCTTCCGTAGCAATCTCTACCCCGTTTTTAAACAGCACATGCGGCCCAAGGCCAAACACCGGGTCATGTGCAAGGGCATCAGGAATGAACAACACGATCAAAAATACCAGTTGGCCTATAATCAAGCGAGGCAGTAATGAATACTTCATTTCTAATCCGAATCAGGACAGTCCGCTGACCGCCCTGATTCTTTTTCCTGAGGCGAAAACAGCATGTATTCTAGAGCCTGGAGTTGACTCCAGGTCAAGCAGGAAATTTGTGCAGGATTTAAACGTGCCAAAAATCAGAACCATCTCATTTCAAATATTTGCATATCAAGTCTTCCTGAAAACATAATCCAACGATATGAATAAATTTTTCCTTGCCCGCTCCCTGCACAAATGGCTGGGGCTGATCGTCGGCCTGCAGGTACTGATCTGGCTGGCCACCGGCTTGTACATGGTTGTGTTGGATCTGGATTTTATCCACGGCGATCCGCTGGTCAGAAATATGCGGCAAGTCATAACTATTCCAGATTCATCCGGGACCAGTGTGTCATCCCTGCGGGCGCAATACCCGGACGCAACGGATATTGCTTTGCGGCCTATCATGGGAAGCAGTTTTTTCACCGTTACCACCCCAGATCAACGCTACCTGATCAAACCGCAAAGCGCGGAAGTGATTTCACCGTTTGACCAGGAGATGGCGAGGAAAATTGCGCTCTTCCACTACAATGGAAAAGCTTCGATACGTGAGTCCAGGCTGATTACCACCGATCCGCCACGTGAAATCGGGCCGCGCCACCTGCCCCTGTGGCGGGTTGATTTCAATGACTCTTATTCGACCAGTTTTTACATCGATCCCTATTCCGGCGCGCTGGTCACCCGCAGACATCAGTACTGGCGTATCTTCGACTTCTTTTTCATGCTCCATATCATGGACTACGATGAGCGTTCTGATGCCCATAAGCTGTTACTTAAAATTGCACAGTTCAGCGGTGTAAGCTTCGCCCTCAGTGGATTATGGCTGTTGTTTTTCAGCTTTAGAAAACGACGTAAGGCAGCCCTCAGATGACGGTATTCCTGAAGAAACTGCACAAGTGGGTCGGACTACTCATCGGTGTTCAGGTACTACTGTGGCTGATCAGTGGTCTGATGATGAGCCTGCTCAATCCAGCGAAGGTCAGCGGCCAGCAATGGACACGCCACATCGAAGCTGAGCCGCAAGTATTGCCGGACGATCTGTTGCTGGAACCCAGGCAATTGCCGGCAGAATACCTGGAAAGTGCGCTCGGTATCCGCTTGCAGACGATCCGGGGCCTGGCAACCTACCGGATCAACCGGGCAGACGGGGTAATCCTGATTGATGCAAAAAATGGTTCCGTGATCCACTTTAACAAGCAGGATGCGGAAAACCTGGCCCGGCAGGATTTCACCGGACGGGGTGAAATTATTTCCATCCACAGCGGTATGGCGCCAGACCAGGAAACCCGCACACGTGCCGGGCCATACTGGCGGGTCAATTTTTCAGATAAAACCCATACCTCGTTGTACATCTCTGCCGCGACCGGGGAAATACTTGAACGGAGAAACAGCTACTGGCGGGTATTTGATTTTTTCTGGATGCTGCACATTATGGATTACGCCGGGCGGCAAAATTTCAACAATACCCTGATTATTGTTGTGGCGCTGATTGCTATTTGGCTGGGACTGAGTGGATTCATCCTGCTTTTCACCAGTTTCAAACGCTCAGATTTCAATTTCCTGAAGTTGTGGCGCAAACGCAATGAAGTTCTGGTCACCCTGATCGACCCCCTGGTCAGCACACCTCAGCAAATCAGGCTTCAACCAGGGGGAAACCTGTTCCTGTCACTCGCTGCGAACAATGTCACACTGCCATCCAATTGTGGCGGTGGCGGCGGTTGCGGCCTCTGCCTGGTGCAAATGGAGTCTGCAGAGCTGACAGCACCCAATGCAGCCGAGCAGGACCATATCCCCGGGCATTTACTGCAACGGGGTTTCAGGCTGGCCTGCCAGCACACGGTAGAGCACAGCGTCACCTTAAGGTTAGCCAAAGGTACCATCGCATCAAAGAGAATAATCGCAACGGTCAGAAAAACACGCTATGTCACCCCCTTCATCAAAGAAATCCTGTTGGAATGCGACCGGCCCCTGAGCTCTGCCGCAGGCAGTTATTTTCAGATTACCATTCCTGCCCATGAGATCGTGTTGAAGCCGGTAGAGCTACCCAATGTGTATCAGCGTGACTGGGACCATGTGCAGTATTCGCCTCACAGTAGTTTGCGCACCCCCATACGCCGGGCATATTCGGCAGCCAGCTACCCCGGGGAGCTTGGAGATAGCCTACTGTTTAACATCAGATTCCAGCCACCTCCCACCGGGCAGCCAGATATTCCTGTGGGTGTGGGTTCAGCCTGGGTACACAGCCTGTCGATGGGTGATACGCTGGAATTATCCGGCCCATACGGCCATTTTCATGCACAGAATACAATGCGCGAAATGGTGTTCATTGGCGGCGGTGCCGGCATGGGTCCGCTACGTTCCATTATCCTCGACCAACTGTTCAACAAGTCCAGCGCCAGAACCATGAGTTTCTGGTACGGCGCACGCAAGTGCCCCGATGTTTTTTACCGTGCAACCTTTGATCAACTCGCTCTGGATCATGACAATTTCAGCTGGACCGTAGCCCTTTCCGACCCGGAACCGGATGAACAATGGACAGGGCCAATCGGGATGATTCACCAGATTGTGCTTGAAAAATATCTGGCGGGGCATCCAGACACAGGTAACTGCGAGTTCTATATTTGCGGGCCACCCGCCATGCTGATGGCTACCCTGGAGATGCTGGCGGAACGGGGAGTTCAGCCTGCGGCTATCCGCTACGACGATTTTGGCTGCTGATACGTAAAGGGCCGGGAAATCCCGGCCCTTTTCTGTTTGAATCCAGCTTTCAAATTAGTCAACGATCAATTCGTGATGGTTATCGCACCAAACTCATCACCAACCGTGAGTGGGTCTTTGCAAGAGATCGAGAACCGAATCGTCTGGAGCAGTACCTTGCAGCTTCCATCACTGGAGCTATCATCATCTCCGCCATGACCAACAGATTGTGGACTATTGAAATCGTCCTTGTTGCTGATGCTGCTCTTACTGTTGCTGGAGTCATCGTCTCCGCAACTGCTTGAATCGGAGTCGTCTTGACCACCCCCGTCTCCCGCCCCCCAGATTTCAAACTTCAGCACCGGTGTCTTTTTATACAAAGATCCACCGATCCGCATCCGTTCTCCGATAACTACATCATAGAAAGTATTGATGACTTTCCTAGACTTCGGATCTATGACTGTGATATCAACCGGACTGGCTGGGAACAATGGGTTATCCGGGGTGATCTTCACGGAAGTAGAAAGCTGTCCGTGGCTGGTATCAGGATCACCGTCGTACTCGAAGAACAGCCTAAAGGGTTTCCCTGCTCGGCAGACATTCACATTGTCACAGACCAGAGTTGCAGCATCACTATCTGTTACTGAATCGAACGGAACAGATGCCGAATCGCCGTTAGCTGTTGCTATGTTGATGAATTCTCCTATTCCAGTGCAACGCTCTGGCCAAAACATCTTGTCGCCGATCTCCAGGTTGTACTCATCCAATACAAACTCTTCACCCATCAGCAAATCATTGATGGGGAAATCAAAGATTCGAAGATCTGGATCGCTTACCACGACATTTTCAAGATTGGACGTGCCGATATTACGTACCGTGATCCGGTACCAGGCATCTGCAGGAGGCTGTTGTGCAGGCGTCTTGTTGTCATACCAGACAATCACGCCTTTGCTGCTATAGCGACCGTTGCTACCGCTGCTACTGTCGTCATCACCGCTGCCAGAACTGCTGCTGGCGGCATCATCGTCACCACTGCTGCTGTCATCATCGCTACCGCCAAGCGTGCATACAACACCATCCGTGCTGCCACTGTCACTGTCATCGTCTCCGCTGTCGCTGTCATCATCAGTGCTGCTGCCACCACTACCGTCATCATCACTGCTGCCATCGTCATCGCTGCTGCCATCGTCACTGCTACCATCGTCATCCGCTTCACAGATGCCGATTTCCTTGACGATCTGGATGCCCGGTGTGCCGGTACAAACCAACCAGGCTGCATCGCTACTGCTGATACTTGACCCAGTCAATATTGACAAACCGGTTGCAGAAGCCGTATTAGCGAATGCGCCGGAGTTTGAGCAGCGCCCGGGATAGAACAATTCCGGAATGGCGCCGGCGCCGAGAATCACTTCAGCTCCTGCAGCCAGATCGCCAACTGGGTAGTCAAATACTCCGACTGTCCCGTCAGTGACAACAACACCCGTCAGGTCAACCGGCCCGATGTTCCTCACCGTAATGCGATACCACGCATCGATAGAGTTACCGGTTTGAAGCACGGTCATCAGCGCTCCAGCCTGGGTATCGGCATCCAGCCAGTCGATCTGATTAATACTCACTTCCTTCACGATCTCAATCTTTGGCTGACCGACACAATCCAGTGAGGCTGTATCACTGTCGGAAACTGTTGCGCTTCCGGGATCGGTCGATGTGCCTCCAACCGAGGCTGTATTCATCACCACGCCTGCACTGGTGCAGCGATCCACAACTTTCAGTTCACAAAGTGTCTCCGGAACACCATCGCTGGCACACAATGCATCCCAATGGAGAACGACTATTTCACCGACAGCCAGATTACCCACGGTGTAAAGGACTGGAACTGGAAGATCACCGTCAGTCACTTCGACATTCGTGAGATCAACCGTGCCGACGTTCTTCACCGTAATCCGGTATTCCGCATCGCTTGGATACTCCTGCGGCGCAGTGATGTCATCCGACCAAACGTCAGTTGGATTTGCCCTGATTTCTTTCACGATTGAGATACCGGGTTTGCCGATACATACCAGAACAGCCGTGTCAGATGCCTGCACTGGCGTGTTCGTCACCGTAGTCACTGCCGCTACGGTTGCGGAATTCAGGAAGGATCCTGACTTGTCGCAGACTTCCACAACATCAAGCTTCGCGATCTCAACATCCGTAATCACTATGAACTCGCCGGGCGCCAGGTCGGCAACCGCATAATCGACAATACCCAAAGTGGGATCGTTAACCAGGATACCCGTCAGGGTTGTCCCGCCGTTGTTCTGCACCGTGATCCTGTACAAGGCTCCTGTAGGGAATACCTTGACCGGCGCGGAAGCATCGTTCTTGGCATCTTTCCAGGTAAGACCGCCATCAACACTGATTTCTTTGAGAAGGTCGATCGCCGTATCAGTCGTAGTGGTTACCGTCTGGGTATCGGTATCGGTCACCGGGGTACCGCTTGGCGGTGTGCCGGTGGCGGTCGCCGTGTTATCGATCTTGCCCGCATCGACTTCCGCCTGCGAGACCGTGTACAGACTGTTGGCCGTACAGGCTACCGTTTCATTCGGCAGCAGGGTCGAGGCTGAAGAGCCCAGT
>JAJRRA010000046.1 GCA_024279945.1 Gammaproteobacteria bacterium | reverse complement strand
TGCAGGAACATGCTTATCAACCCTCCGGCTCTTCCCACCTGAGCTTCAAATAAGATATTTGCTTATATAAAGAACGGGCTTGTCCAACTACAGGATAAGATCGTGGCTCGCTTCGCTCTCACGATCTATCCTTATTCGTTACCGTACCAATAAAATAAAAGAATATAGGCGGCATCACGAACAGCCACAGAAGCGTTGAACCCTGGCGCAACTGGTAACGGATGTCCTGCAAAGCGATAAAAAAAGTATTCCTCATCGCCGCCTATCCTCGCGCAAAACCGGCTTTCAAACGCCATGCACAAACCGCCAGGCCGCTGACCACCATGGCAATCACAATCAGCCAGCTTTGTAAATCAATGGCCCAGACTGACGTTGCGGTAATTTCCCGGGTCAAGCGGTCGACAATAAATCCGTTAGGAGTGTTGCGACCAATCTCTGCAATCCAGTTGGGCAATGCCGCAAAGGGAAAAAAACTGCCCCCGACCATCAGCAATGGAAACAGCAACATGGAGGTGAGCAGGTTTGCAGCACGTTGACTACTCGCCATCATCTGCAGCGCTCCGAACCAGGCAAACAAACCGATGCCGGATACAAAAATCCAGGCCAGTGAGGACGGCAGCTTGTCCCAGGTGATGCCGTGGTAGAGGAAACCAATGATGAGCACCAGGCCACCGGTCATCGTGATGATCAGGCCTGCTGCCAGCGCCTTGCCAGCCAGGAATCCCGTCACCCGGGCCGGTGTGCTGACAAGCCGGCGCAGGGTGCCTTGATTGTGTTCCGCCCAGTAGTCACCAGCCAGGCCGTTTGCTGCAAACATCACAGCCATTAATATGGTGCCGGGCAGGAAGAGTAATGCAAAAGGTACGCCCGGTTCGTCAGGTGGCGGCTCAACGATATCGACATCAATGGCCGGTGGAAACAGATAGGGCGCCACGGATTCAATCTTGTGCCAGATTGCGATTGAGAGTGCTGCGAGCCGAGCATCATCAAGACCCCGGTTGCCGTTAGCCTGACGGATTGTTTCAATTTCGCTGCCAAAAAGTTGCTCGGCATAAAACCCGATATCAAGCAATACGCGGGTCACATCTGTGATGATGCCGGGCAAAATGGTCTGTGAGGGGTTGGTCCTGAGCGTCAGGGTGACCGGTTCCGATTGCATGAATGCATCGCTAAAGCCCCTGGGAATAATCAGCAGCGCACTGGCTTTACCGGCATTGATTTTTTCTCTACCGACAGCAGCAGAAACTTTCTCCACCGAAATGAGTTCAGCAAGTTCTCCCTTGCTGTACGCTCCGGCCACCAGGCTGCTTAACAGCGAATCATCCTGATCAGCAATCAGCAACACGCCATGCGGTTTGGCGCCGCTACCGGACATCAACAGGGTGAGTATGCCGCCGATCAGCAGCGGCACGCTGATCCACAGAAGAATGGCGGTGGCGTCCTGGCGCCAGCGGGCGATATCCTTCTTCAGCGATGACAGGACAAACCCCATTCGCCTACTCGCGCAACTCTTTGCCGGTCAGCAACAGGAACAGGGTTTCCAGGTTGGGGCTGCGCAGACTGGTTTCGGAAACAAGTGCCCCGGCACCGGACAAGGCCTCGAAAATGGCAGGTAAATGCTGGGATGCACCACTCAGGGTCAAGGTAAGGCCGGCTTCCTCGTGATTGATAATTTCCAGATCAATTCCACCACTGGCCAGTGCCCGAATTGCCTGCTTCGTTGCATCGCCCGGAAAACTGCCGCTGAGTTGCAGCACGTCCCGCGCGCCCAGTTGCGTCCGCAACCCGGCCACGGTGCCCTGCGCAATCAGCTTGCCGTGGTCCATGATGGCCAGGGAATCGCACAGGCGGTCAGCCTCTTCCATGTAGTGGGTTGAATACACGATGCAACTGCCGTTTTCGCGCTCAGCTTCCACCAACTCAAACAGGCGTTCACGAGATTGCGGATCAACGCCAACCGTGGGTTCGTCGAGTAACATCACTGGCGGTTTGTGCACCACACCACAGGCAAAGTTCAGGCGCCGTTTCATACCTCCGGAAAAGGTCTTCGGCAGATCCTTCGCGCGGTCGGCCAGGCCGGCCGTATTGAGCACTTCATCCACGCGGGATTCCAGGTACTCGCCTCGGAGGCCGTAAGCCTTGCCCCAGTAGCGCAGGTTATCAATCGCCGGGAGGTCTTCGTAAAGCGCGAGTTCCTGGGGTACGACACCCAGTGCTTTTTTGGCTTTTTTGGCCTCTTTGCGGATATCAAAGCCCGCCACGCTAATGTGCCCGCCGGTGGGTCGCAGCAAGCCCGAAATACAATTGATGACCGTTGATTTACCGGCGCCGTTGGGCCCGAGCAAGCCGAAGACCATGCCTTTTCCGGCAGTGAAACTGACGCCGTCTACCGCGATCAGATCACCGTACTGCTTGACCAGATTATCTACAACGAGCACTACAGCCTCCAAAGATCCCGGGGATAAAACCATGCGTGCATTGTGGACGAGACAAAAACACAACGCAATTTGCTGCAAGTCGGGGGCGGAATTTCCGATGGTTCCGGATAAAGATTAAATGCCAGGTTCTGCGGTCAGCGCTGCCATCAAACGATCGATGTCGTACGCGCTGTTGTAGAGGTACGGCGTCACGCGCATGTTGTCGCCACGGGCACTGACGAAAATTTTCTGTTCAAACAGGCGATCCAGCAGCGGGGCAGGCACGCCACCGGGAAATTTCAGGCTGATAAAATGCCCGGCGCGTTGTTCCTCAGGCACTGACTCCAAGCCAATTTCAGTAGTACGCAGAGCGATATCGCGGGTTTTTTCAGCCAGCGTAGCGGCGATGCGCTCCACACCCCAGGCCAGTATCTGCTCCATCGCCGCCAGCGCCATGGGCATCAATTGCATTTGTGAACGTGCACCCATATCCATGCGTGGTACGCCCGGTGCCCATTCATCCTGATAGTCCACCAATCGTGTGAAGTCCTCGGCACCCTTGCGGCCACCCCAGGTCTGTTCCACGCCCTGCCCGTCCCGCCACTGCGGGGCAATATACGCAAAACCCAGTGAATAAGGCCCCATCAGCCATTTGTAAGTGACCGCGACCAGGAAATCCGGCTGCACCTGTTTTACATCAATCGGCAGGACACCGGCAGACTGCGTCACGTCCAGCACCAGCGCCGCACCTTCACGGCGCACCTTTTTACCTACCGCCACCAGGTCAATCAGCGAGCCGTCCGTCCAGTGGCAGTGCGGCAGCGCCACGATTGCCGTCTGCGGGCCAATGGCTGCCAGGACCACGTCCGTCCAAGGCTCCAGACTATTTTCCCCCGAAGCCGAAGCAGGCCGGGGCACCGTCACCAACCGCGCGCCCGATTCCCCGGCCTTTTCACGCCAAGGGTAAACGTTGGAGGGGAATTGCTCGTCCAGCACCAGAATTTCCTGTCCTGCCGCCACATCGATATTCAGCGCCGCAATCGCCATGCCATAGCTAACCGAGGGGATGATGGCAATATCATCGGCGTTTGCACCGATAATTCGTGCAAACAACTCGCGGCCGCGGTTCGGCAAGGTGAAAAAATCGGGTGGCGTAATCTCCCAGGGGTATCGCTTCTGACGCACCGCCCCCTCACCTGCCGCTACCACCGAATTCATCAGCGGCGACTGGTAGGCGCAATTGAGGTAAGCCACATCGTCGGGGATATCAAAGAGGTGGCGCTGGCTGGGCAATAACGGGTCGGTGGTTTTCATGCGGGGCAGGCTCGCAAACAGGAACCCCATTTTGCTTGCTTGCCCGGCCGTGAGCAAGTTGCAATAGTAGATTCCCACCAGCAACTGTAAGAGCGCCCTTGGGCGCGACCGGGCTTTCGGCCGCAAGCGACCTCTTACAACTGTAAGAGCGCCCTTGGGCGCGACCGGGCTTTCGGCCGCAAGCGGCCTCTTACAACTGTAAGAGCGCCCTTGGGCGCGACCGGGCTTTTCGGACTCAGGGGGCTTTTTCCCGTATTCTTCTGCCATGAGCACATACGACACCATCATCATTGGGGCAGGCGCCGCCGGGCTGATGTGTGCACTGACTGCAGGCCGGCGTGGGCGGCGGGTACTGGTTCTGGACCGCTCCAACAAGGTGGGCAAAAAAATCCTGATGTCCGGCGGTGGGCGCTGCAATTTTACCAACCTGCAGCTAACGCCGGAGCGCTTCATTTCCGCCAATCCCCATTTCTGCAAGAGTGCCCTCAGCCGCTACACGCAATGGGATTTCATCGAAATGGTGGAACGACACGGCATCGAATACTTCGAGAAACGAACGGTCAACGGACTCAGCGGCCAGTTATTCTGCAAGGACTCATCAAAACGGATCCTGACCATGCTGCTGGATGAATGCAAACAGGCTGGTGTGCACATCCGGACCGGCTGTGACATCAGTTCGGTGAAACGCCAGGACGGCTATCACTTGCACAGCAACCAGGGTCGCTTTGCCGCAGAAAGCCTGGTGGTCGCCTCCGGCGGCCTTTCCATTCCCAGCCTGGGCGGCTCGGGTTTTGCGTATCAACTGGCGGAACAATTCGGGCTGAATCTCCTGCCTACGCGGGCCGGGCTGGTGCCATTTACCTTTTCAGGTGCCACGAAGGCGCTGTGCAGAGCGCTTTCCGGGCTTTCCTGCGAGGCTATTGTGTACTGCCGGGAAACTTCATTTCGTGAAGACCTGCTGTTCACTCATCGGGGTCTGAGTGGGCCGGCTGTACTTCAGGCCTCCAGCTACTGGCACACGGGTGAAACCATCCGCGTCAATCTACTGCCGGGCATGGATGCGACCACCCTGTTCAAAACATGGAAACGCGAACGCCCCAAAGCGTTGCTGCGCACGCTACTGGCGGAGAAACTACCGAAAAAACTGATTCGGGAACTCGAAGCCCTGCACTGGCCGGGACAGGCCGAAACCGCGCTGACCGAGTGGCCGGACCGGCAACTTAAAACTGCCGCCACACTACTCCAGGCCTGGGAACTCAAGCCGGCTGCGACCGAAGGCTATCGCACGGCGGAAGTGACGCTCGGGGGCGTGGATACCCACGAGTTATCCTCCCGGACCATGGAATCACAAACGCCGGGCTTGTATTTTATCGGCGAGGCGCTTGACGTCAGCGGTCACCTGGGCGGATTCAACTTCCAATGGGCATGGTCTTCGGGCTATGCTGCAGGAATGGCTGTTTAGGCAACTATTTGTGCGCTTCTGCCCTGATCGACCAATTTCAAATAAGCTTTCAGACTTCGCCCGCGAGCGGGCTCTTACAGTAACGGTATCGCAATGAACGTACATCCCCTGGCCGGTAAACCGGCACCCCAGTCCATCCTGACCAACATCCCGCGCCTGGTCAGCGAGTATTACAGCCTGTCTCCCGACCCGGCGGTTGCAGAACAGCGCGTGGCCTTCGGCACCTCAGGTCATCGTGGCAACGCCGGCCAGTGCAGTTTCAACCAGGCGCATGTGCTGGCCATCAGCCAGGCCGTGTGTGATTTCCGTAAGGCTCAGGGCATTGACGGCCCCATGTTTCTCGGCGTGGACACCCACGCCCTGTCGGAACCTGCCCGGATCAGCGCGGTGGAAGTATTTGCCGCCAACGGCGTCGACCTGATGATTGACGAGCGATCCGGCTACACGCCCACACCGGTTATTTCCCACGCCATTTTGTGTCACAACCGGCGCAAAACTGAAAATCTCGCAGACGGCGTGGTGATCACGCCTTCACATAACCCGCCACCGGACGGGGGCTACAAGTACAACCCGCCCAGCGGCGGCCCGGCCGATGCCGCCGTTACCGGCTGGATCGAGCGCCGTGCGAATGAACTGATGGCCAGCCCAGAGGCAGTGAAACGCGTGCCCTGGGCCCGCGCCCCCCAGGCGGATAACGTGCACCGCCACGATTACCTCACGCCCTATGTCAATGACCTGGAAAAGGTTATCGATATGGATGTCATCCGGGCCTCCGGCATCCGTATCGGGGCCGACCCGATGGGCGGTTCCGGTATCGCGTACTGGCAGCCCATTGCGGAACGCTACGACCTTGCGCTGGAGTTGGTCAACGAAACCCTTGATGCAACCTTCCGCTTCATGTGCGTCGACCGGGATGGCAAGATCCGCATGGATTGTTCCTCACCGTATGCCATGGCGGGCCTGATCGAACTGAAGGACCGCTACGACATCGCCTTTGGCAATGACACTGATTTTGACCGCCACGGAATCGTCACAGCCTCGATGGGCCTGCTCAATCCCAATCACTATCTTTCCGTGGCCATTTCTTACCTGTTCGCCAACCGCCCTGGCTGGAGCAAGGAGGCCGCCATCGGCAAAACCCTGGTCAGCAGCAGTATGATCGACCGCATCACACAGGATTCGGGGCGCAAACTGGTCGAAGTGCCGGTAGGTTTCAAGTGGTTCGTTGACGGCCTGCTGGACGGCTCTCTCGGATTTGGCGGTGAGGAAAGCGCCGGTGCTTCCTTTCTGCGCCACGACGGTACGGTTTGGACCACTGACAAAGACGGCATCATCCTCAATCTGCTGGCGGCGGAAATCACTGCCCGAACCGGCCGCGACCCCGGCGAACACTACCAGGATCTGGCTGAAAAATTCGGCACACCCGTGTACGAGCGCATCGACGCTCCGGCCAGCCTGGAGGAAAAAGCCATTCTGAAAAATCTGTCACCCGACCAGGTCACCGCCACGCAACTGGCCGGTGAGCCGATTACCGCGCGCCTCACCCAGGCACCCGGCAACGGCGCGGCCATCGGCGGGCTGAAAGTGGTCAGCGAGAACGGCTGGTTCGCGGCACGCCCGTCGGGTACGGAGGACATCTACAAGATCTATGCAGAGAGTTTCAGAAGTGCAGACCACCTGGCGCAAATCCAGGCCGAGGCCCGTGAAATCGTCACCGCCGCTTTGAAGGGGTCGGAGTAAGTCCTTTTGATCAGCGTTGCCGTAGCGTAACCCGCTCCGCCTGTTTGAAGGGGTCAGGTACTGCGAACCTGACCCCGGTTGTGCGTGTCCTGCCGGGGTCAGAGTAAGTCCCTTACTCTGACCCCGGTCCGGAGCGCGAAGCGGTTTCAGTTTATTATCGAAACTGTTACGCAATATTCAGCGGAGTGACTTACATACCGGTCATTCCGATTGTAAACTTATCACCTGCACTGATTAAGTGCCTTCCCGCCACCACGAGACAGAAATGATGCTGATCAAATCAAAGTCCGGTTATTTAGCTGCTTCCCTGCTCATTTTGCTAAGTATTTTAGCAAGCCCTGCACTTGCAGACACCAGCACTTCAGTGGATACGTCCCTGCTCAAAGGCCTGGAGTGGCGCCTGGTCGGCCCCTACCGTGGCGGGCGCGTTACGACCGTAACCGGCGTGGCGGACAATCCACTGCTGTATTACATGGGCGCCACCGGCGGTGGGGGCTGGAAGACCGAAAATGCGGGTGTTACCTGGGAGAACCTGTCCGACGACTACTTCAAAGTCGGCACCATTGGTGCCGTGGCGGTTTCCAAGTCAGATCATAACGTCCTTTATGTGGGCACTGGTGAAGCCCCTATCCGTGGCGTAACCACCAGCAACGGCGATGGTATGTGGAAATCCACTGATGCGGGCAAATCCTGGACCCACATTGGCCTGGAAAAAAGCGGGCAGATTGCACAAAT
Source organism: Gammaproteobacteria bacterium (assembly GCA_024279945.1). Classification (GTDB taxonomy): domain Bacteria; phylum Pseudomonadota; class Gammaproteobacteria; order Xanthomonadales; family SZUA-36; genus JAJRRA01. Next base: position 55,800 of record JAJRRA010000046.1, on the reverse strand, counting down.
CGAAATTCACCCTTCCAATCCCGACATTGCCTTTGTCGCCGTTCAGGGTCAAATCTGGGGTCCGAATGAAGAACGCGGCGTTTTCCGCACCACCGATGGTGGCAAAAGCTGGAAACAGGTTCTGAAGGTCAGCCCCGATACCGGGGCAACCGATCTGAGCATGGATCCCACCAACCCCCGAATCCTGTATGCCGCGATGTGGAACCACGGTCGCAAGCCATGGTTCATTCACTCCGGCGGCACCGATGGCGGTATCTACAAAACCACAGATGGTGGCGATTCCTGGGAAAAACTCGGTGGTGGGCTACCGGAAATGATCGGTAAGATCGGTGTTGATGTATCGGCCAGCAACCCGGACCGCATCTACGCCATCATCGAGGCGGAACCGGAAAAAGGCGGCCTGTGGCGCAGCGATGACGCCGGCAAAACCTGGAAGCTGATCAATGGCCACCGTGTGCTGCACTCACGTGCCTGGTACTACATCCACATCACTGCCGACCCGGTCGACGAAGACACCGTCTATGTAATGAATGTGCCGATGATGAAATCGGTTGACGGCGGCAAGACCTGGGGAAAAATGACCACACCCCACGGCGACCACCACGATCAATGGATCAACCCGCACAACAACAGGAACATGATCAACGCCAACGATGGTGGCGCAACCATCACCTTCGACGGCGGCGAGACCTGGTCCAGCATCATGAACCAGCCCACCGGCCAGTTTTACCGCGTCACCACCGACAATCAAACGCCTTTCCGTATCTACGGCGGCCAGCAGGACAACACCACCGTTTCGATTGCCAGCGAGAGTTATTATCAGGGAATTGGCGTAGAGGATTATTTTGACGTCGGCGGCGGCGAAAGCGCACACATCGCTTTCGACCCGGATGACCCCACGCTGATCTACGCCACCACCATCAACGGCACCCTGACTGAATACGATCACTCGACGCGGTTGACCCGTTACATCATTCCCTTCCCGGAAATGGTCTATGGCAAGGATTCGCGCGACCTGAAATACCGCACCAACTGGAACGCACCGGTCGCCGTGTCACCGCATGATCCATCCATTATTTATTACGGCACTCAGGTGCTGCTCAAGAGTACCGACCGGGGTACTACCTGGACCGAAATCAGCCCGGATCTGACCCGCAATGATCCGGAAAAACAGGGCCGCAACGGCGGACCCCTGACACCTGAAAACGTTGGTGCAGAGTTCTACAACACGATTTTCTACATCGTGGAATCCCCGCACGAAAAAGGTCTGATCTGGGTCGGTAGTGACGATGGTCTGGTGCATCTCACCCGCGATGGCGGCGCCAACTGGGAAGATGTCTCGCCCAAACACCCGGGTGAGGCCATGATCAATTCGATTGAGATCAGTCCGCACGACAAGGCCACTGTTTACCTGGCGGTGACCGGCTACAAGCTCAGCGACAACAAGCCCTACATCTACAAAACCGGCGACTACGGTAAACACTGGAAGCGTATCGACAAGGGCTTGCCGCCCGGTGCTTTCGTACGTGTCGTGCGCGAGGACCCGGTGTTTCCGGGCATGCTTTATGCTGGCACTGAACTGGGCATGTTCGTATCCTTCAACGGCGGCAAAGACTGGGAGTCGCTCGACCTCAATCTGCCGCCGGTGCCGGTCACCGATCTGGCGCTGCGTCAGAACAAGCTGGTGGCCTCCACCCAGGGCCGCGGCTTCTGGGTGCTGGACGACCTGTTCGTGGTGCGCCAGGCCGCCGCCGGATTCTCAGATAAACCGTTGCACGTATTTACACCTGGCGCAACGGAGCAGATTCGTCGCAGTGGCAAAGCAGGCAAATTCGAAGGCGCCAATCCGGAGCGCGGCGTATCACTGTATTACTACCTTGCCGAGGAGATAAAAGACCCTCTGACCATTGAAATACTTGATGGCGCCGGCCAGCTTGTGCGTAGCTATTCCAGTGAGGAAAGCAACTTTGAACGCTGCAAGCTCGGCAACATGGATCCCCGGCTACCGTTCAAACTCAAATACCCTGCCACTGAAAAAGGCCTGAACAAGTGGACCTGGGACCTGAAACGCCAGGGCCTTAACTGCATTGATAACATCACCCTGTTCGCGGGATTCGACGGCCCATCTGTTGCACCGGGCGATTACAGCGCTCGGCTCTCCACTGGCGATTCCGTTCAAACCGTAGCTTTTTCCGTAAAAATGGACCACCGCATCAACGCCACGGACGAGGAAATCCGCTTCTGGTCTGATCGCCTGGAGGAAGTCGGGGCCATGCTCAATGACACCCTTGGCAGCCTGGATACGGCACGTCAGGCACAGGGCCAGATCAAGGCGCTGATGAAGGAGTACCCGGAGGACAAAGATTTGCAACAAACCGGTGCCTCGGCGATTAAGCTCATTAGCGAGTGGGACGGAAAAATTATCCAGGTATTGCACCAGACCTACGAGGACGAGGATGCCTGGGAGACCATGCTGGCCGGGCAGCTTCGTTATCTTCTGGATGTCATCGATGCCACCGGTGCCCCAGTAACTGAGGGTGCTCTGGTGCGACTGGCAGACCTGAAGGCCGAGTGGTCTGAACGGCAGACGGAACTGGAAGCGATCAAGACCGACTATATCGATACCATCAACGAATGGGCCCGCCGTAAGAACGTCCCGTACGTTACCTCACCCGGGCAGTGATCGCACTCCTGAAGCAACCGCTGCGCTTGCTGCGCGACAGCTTCCGGGATCTGTTGCCCATTATTCTGGTGGTGACATTCTTCCAGTTCTTTGTATTACAGCAGCCTCTGCCCAATGTGGGCAAATTACTGGCCGGCATCTTCATGGTCATGCTGGGTCTGGCGCTTTTCATTCAGGGCCTGAAAATCGCGCTGTTTCCACTCGGCGAGGAGATGGCGTTCAATTTCGTGCGAGCGGGTAACCTCTGGTGGCTTTTCCTGTTTGCTTTTACGCTCGGTTTTGGCACCGTGATGGCCGAACCGGCCCTGATTATCATAAGCAATGAGGCAGCGGAGGTTGCCGCCGCAGGCGGCATGATCAGCAATAACGAAGTTGCTCAGGCCAGCTATGCAATGGGACTGCGTGTGACCGTGGCGCTGGCCGTCGGTGTGGCGCTGTTGATCGGCGTACTCAGGATACTGAAAGGCTGGCCGGTTCAATACCTGATTATCGGCGGCTATATCGGTGTGGTGATCATGACCTGGTTTGCTCCCGCGGAGATTATTGGTGTCGCCTATGACTCTGGTGGGGTGGCGACATCCACCGTGACCGTGCCGCTGGTAACCGCGCTCGGCGTCGGACTCGCCAGCAGCATTCGCGGCCGCGATCCCATGCTGGACGGCTTTGGAATGATTGCCCTGGCGGTACTGACACCGATGATTTTCGTCATGGCCTACGGAATGTTGATCTGATGGTGATGGATGCACTGTTAGATTTTGGCAGCGGTCTGCTCGTGGTGCTGCGTGACGTGACGCCCATCATGGGCATCCTGTTTGGTTTCCAGTTTTTCATATTGCGCAAACCCATCCATTACCCTGTGCGCGTGTTAAGCGGTATGGTCTTTGTTATCCTCGGCCTTGCATTGTTCCTGGAAGGCCTGGACATGGCGCTGTTCCCGCTCGGCCGCCTGATGGCGGAACAACTCACGGCACCGGAATTCATCTACGGCGCGGGCGCCATTATCCCGGCTCATGCAGACTGGGCCGAATACTACTGGGTCTATGCTTTCGCCGCCGCCATCGGCTTTGCTACCACCATCGCCGAACCCTCCCTGATCGCGGTCGCCATCAAAGCCAACCAGGTATCGGGCGGCACCATCAGCGTCAACGGCCTGCGCATTGCGGTGGCCATTGGTGTGGCCGTGGGTGTCGCGCTGGGGGCTTTTCGCATCATCACCGGAACACCGCTGCACTGGTACATCATCACCGGCTATGTGCTGGTGATCCTTCAAACCCTCATCGCACCGAAAATCATTATTCCGCTGGCTTACGATTCCGGCGGCGTCACCACGTCCACGGTAACCGTGCCGCTGGTTGCGGCGCTGGGCCTGGGCCTGTCGGAGACTATACCCGGCCGCAGCCCACTGCTCGACGGCTTCGGCCTGATCGCTTTCGCCAGCCTGTTCCCGATTATCGCAGTCATGACCTACGCTCAACTGAGTGCCCACCTCGCACACAAACGCAAAGGGCGCAGACAAACACAGGAAAACAACGACCAATAGGAGGAAATTCAATGCATTTCAAGCTGATTATTGTCATGGTCGAAGACACCAAGACCAACGCTGTCCTCAAGGCTGCACGGGCAGCGGGCGCTACCGGCGCCACCGTGCTCAACCAGGCCCGTGGTGAAGGCATCATTCCGACCAAAACATTTCTCGGGCTCAGCATCAGCGCCCAGGTTGACGTTCTTTTGATGCTGGTAGAGGAACACCTGAGTCGTCACATCCTGGAGGAAGTGGCTGAAGCGGGAGAATTCGATGAATCGCCCGGAACCGGCATCACCTTCCAAATCAACGTGGAGGATGCCATCGGAGTCCGGCACCAGATTTCGGCCCTTACCGAGACCGTGGAGGAACAGATATGAACCTTGAAAAAAGAAAAATTATCCGCGTCAGCGAAGTAATGAAAACCGAAGTGGATATCGTCGACGGCATGATGACCGTGTCCGAAGCGATGAAATCACTCAAATACCCGGACACGCGCACCATGATCGTCGACAAACGCCACGAAGATGACGAGTATGGCGTGGTTATGTTCCGTGACATCGCGCGGCGTGTGCTGGCGCCCAATCTGTCACCCGGTCGCATCAATATCTATGAAATTATGGCCAAACCCGTAATCAGCGTGCCCCCCCAGATGGACATCCGCTATTGCACCAGGCTGTTCGACAACTTCGGCCTGTCCCGGGCTCCGGTCATCGATAATGGCAAAATCGTGGGCCTGGTCAGCTATACCGACATCGTGCTGAAAGGCCTGAAAGTGTAAGAAGCGATTTTAGCCTGGTCGATGGGATCAGGTTCGCAGAACCCGACCCCGGCAACGGTAAACCGGACACCTACTGAGCAGAATTCTTCTCTCTCTGCTATATCTTAATAGCGAACACCGCACAATGCGGTGTAATGGAGAGTAAATTGAACACAATTAAAAACTATATCTTGCTTGCGGGTCTTACGGCCCTGTCTGTCAATGCACTGGCCCAGGAGAAGGAAGGGCCATCCCTGTATACCTATGCCACCTATTTCAACTGTGACGTGACCGGACAGGACCGGGTAGATGAAATCGTCAAAAACGTAAATGCTCCGGTATTCGACAAGATGGTGGAAGAAGGCAAAATGTCGAGTTGGGGCTGGCTGGCGCATTATGCAGGCGGCAAATGGCGTCGTGCTCAGTACCACCAGGCGCCCACCCTCGATGCACTGCTGGATGCACAGACAGAAATGGGCAAACGCCTCAGCACCGCCAAGAATGATGCCCAGGACAAGGAATTCGGAAAAATCTGCAACGCCCACGATGACTATATATGGAAAGTGGAAGCGGGATCCGCCGGTAAGAGCCGTGGAAAAGCCGGCTTTTCTGTTTATTTCCAGTGCAATGAAAACAAAGAAGATCGTGCCGATGAAATCTTCAAGAAAGACTTCGCTCCCCTGTTCAACAAGTACGTTGCCGACGGCAAGCTGACCTCCTGGGGCTGGTCATCACACTGGGTAGGCGGCAAATACCGCAAGCTGCAAACCATGACCGGCGCCGATCACAAATCCTTGCTCAAGGCGCGGGGTGAACTGCTTGGTGAGTTATTCGCAGACGGCAATGCGGCGGGTAAAGAGTTTACGGAAATCTGCGGATCACATGCCGACTACATGTGGGATATCCAACTCGAAACGCCTTAGCCCGATCAACCAGACCTGGGCGGGATGCCCTGCTGCAGAGCACCTTTCCCATTTGAACTGCCGGAGTCTGCATGCGGACTCCGGTAATCAGCGGACTGACGTTACTGCCTGCGCCCACTCGGGGAAACTGTTTACATCAATATTGAACACAACGGTGCCCCAAAACCAGGTCACCAGGGTGATGGTGGCAATACCCACCAGGTTGAGCACAAATCCTGTTTTTACCATGTCCTTGATGCGCAAGTGTCCGGTGCCGAAAATGATCGCATTGGGCGGCGTAGCTACCGGCAACATGAAGGCGAGTGATGCGGCCAGCGTCACCGGAATCATTAATAACAGGGGATTGATCTGAATGCTCACGGCCAGGCCCGCCAGGATGGGGAGAATCATTTCGGTGGTCGCAGTATTGGAGGTCAACTCAGTCAGGAAAGACATCATCGTGACAATCATGGATACAAGCACCATGGGATGAGTGCCGGACAAACTGGACAATTGCTCACCGAACCAGATTGACAGCCCGGACTCAACAAACCCTTTAGCCAGGGCGAAACCACCGCCAAACAGAAGCACGATATGCCAGGGAAGGCGGCTGGCTGTTTCCCAGTTCATGATTCTTTCACCTTTTCTTGAGCTTGAAGGAATAATGAAGAGAATGAGTGCAACCGCAATGGCCACCGTGCCGTCATTGATATAGCCCGGATGCGTGAACCATTGGGACCAGCCTGGGATGTTGACCGGTCCGATATGAAATCCGGTTCTGAAAACCCACAACAGGGCCATTGATACGAACAATACAAAAACGATTTTTTCCTCCGGACTTGCCTTGCCCAGCAGTTGATATTCCTGCCTGAAATCCTCCCGCTTCAAACCATCCCAGGGTTGCGGCGGTTTATACATCAGGAACAACAGCAGCCAGGCCGCCAGGAAAACCAGCGCCGTGATCCAGATGGCAAAAATAAACCAGTCGGCAAACGACACTTCCGGCATGGCAGGGAAAATGATACTGATGATGCGTGCAAACGACAGGTTGGGCGGTGTGCCTACCAGGGTTGCAATACCTCCGATGGACGCCGAATAGGCGATGCCCAGCAACAGGCCGATAGAGTAACTGCCCAATTTTGCTTTACCCAGGATTTCTTCCAGCTTGTAGATGATTGAAAGGGCAATGGGAATCATCATCATGGTCGTCGCCGTATTGGACATCCACATCGACAGAAAGGCGGTAGCAAACATGAAGCCCATCAATATTCTTCCGGGGCTGACGCCAAAAAACATCAGAATTTTAATGGCGATGCGTTTGTGTAGATTCCAACGCTCCATGGCTAAAGCCATTAAAAACCCACCCAGGAAGAGGAAAATCAGGTGGTTGAAATACATCGCCGAGACCGTTTTTCCATCGACGACCCCAAACACAGGGAAAAGGACAACCGGGAGCAGCGCGGTAGCAGCAAGCGGGATGGCCTCGGTGACCCACCAGATGGCCATCAATATCGCGATCGCCAGTGTGTAGGTAATTTTTGGATTATCCGGCGCCAAATTACTGAAAAGAATCAGTGACAGGCTAATCAGGGGCGCAATGATCAGCGCGGCCAGCCTGACTTTTGAATTTCCCGGTTGATTTTGCATGGAAGCCCTCAGTGACTGCTTGTCCTGTCAGACGCATATTGCAGGGTCTGCAATTTGTTCGAACTCATTCCGAATCCCATTGTTCAAAGCCTGCTGGAAGCCAGCACGGAAAGCAATGCCCTGAAGCCGATGAAGATGCAATTTATCAGGTGTTGCCTGCTGCTTGCCGGCCTGTTTGGGAGCTCCAGCGAGGACCGGGCATTGAGGTTTCACCACACCCACCTTGTCGTTGGGTTCTACTTGACTGTAGTCGCCTCGTCAAATACTTTCGGTCAATAGTCAATATTTGGATAATGTTGACAACTGAGGGTTTGGACAAACCAGAATCGGATTTGCTTATACGAATATTACCTGGCGCCTGGGCAGGTGTGCTCAGAAACGCCGAGCAATGTGGGTTATTATCGGTTCTGACCTTAATCATGTCGACACGGGCAGAATACGTTATTGGTGTACTTCTCCCCAATCCCGGGTAATACACATGAACATCAGCAGACGACTCAGCGCAGTATTGACGGCATTTCTCATACTTGCCGGCCCTGTTGTATCAAGCGCTGCAGAAACCGGCGCCAAAGCCGAGGTGAATCGCAACATCGAGAAAATGTTGCAGACCGAGGGCCTGGTGGTTGACGGAACGGAAATACTGACCCGGGCTTTCCTGCTGGATGTATACCAGGGACAGGGGTTTTCCCCCATTTGGACCCGGCTTGACCGGATCCGGGAACTGATTACCCTGATCAGCAACTCGCCCGATCATGGCCTGAACCCGGCTGATTACAACATCGATCTGCTGCGGCAGATTTTACGACAGAGCGAATCTTCACTCTCCGCCGAAATGCGTGCCGAAGACGATATTTTGCTGACGGAGAGCCTGCTCCGTTACGGCTACCATCGACGTTTTGGCAAAGTGGAAGGCAGTAAACTCGATCCGGCCATCAATTTTCGCCGGGAATTTTTTGAGCAACAAGCAGCCCGTGTGACTATCGAACAGGCGATCAAGGCCTCATCCCTGGCTGATTTTATCGAAATGATCGCACCGACAGGGCCCGCATACCGAGATCTGCAATCCAAATTGAAACGGTACCGGGCTATTGCCGCCGCTGGCGGCTGGCCGACTGTACCGGAGGGCGCTACGCTGCGACTGGGTGACGAGGATTCCCGCGTGGCACTTATCCGCAAGCGCCTGGCGGTAAGCGGTGATTTGCCAGCCGGCGTCAATGCAGATTCGCCGGTCTTCGATCCCGATCTCGAACTTGCGGTGAAAAGTTTCCAGGAGCGACATGCACTGGGTGATGACGGTATCGTCGGCAAGCAATCGATCGCCGCGATGCACATCCCGGTGGAACGCCGGATCGACCAGTTACGTATTTCGCTGGAACGCCTGCGCTGGGTCAATCAGGAAGCCGCCCAGACGCTGGTTGTGGTTAATATCGCCGGATTCAGAGCATTTTTCTATAAAGACGGTCAGCTTGCATGGACCACCCGTGCGATGGTCGGCAAATACTACCGGCAAACCCCAATATTCAGGGGCGACATAGCGTACCTGGAATTCAACCCGACCTGGACTATCCCGCCCGGCATTCTGCGCAATGATACTTTACCTGCGATCAAACGGGACCCGAACTACCTGGCATCACACAACATCAGCGTAATCGACCGCAACGGAAAAATTGTCGATCCGTCTACCGTGGACTGGAGCCGGTACAGCAGAGGCATCCCCTACACCCTGCGCCAGGAGCCCGGCCCGAATAATGCCCTGGGCACGGTTAAATTCATCTTTCCCAACAAACACTTCGTGTTCCTGCACGACACGCCACACCGCGAGTTGTTTGCTCACGCCGAACGAGCCTTTTCCTCGGGCTGCATCCGTATACAGAATCCACTCAAGCTGGCCGAACTGATTCTGAATGACCCGGTGAAATACAATCAGTCAGAACTGAAAGCCATTGTGGCTTCAGGGAAAACCCAGCGGATCTACCCCTCTCCCAAAATGCCGGTAGTGATTATTTACCTGACCGCCAGCGTAGAACCCGGTGGCAGAGTGCGTTTTTTCAAGGATATCTACCAGCGGGATCAAAAAGTCCTGGATGCACTGAACGGCCCGGTCATTATCGCCCCGCCGGGAGCTTAAGCCGCGGGTCTGGGGATGAGGAAACCGGCAAGCACCGAAATCAGCGCCATGGTCCACACAATAACCGCGCCGGTTGGCAAATCCAGCAAGGCGGAAAGCACGATGCCCGCAAGATAGGATATGCTGCCGATAAAGTAGCCGGCAGAAATACGCTTTACCCCGGACAAACGCCGGGTGGACAGCGCGGGGATGATGAGGCTGGCAAAAACCAGATAAACACCAACGATTTGTACCGACGCGGTGACAACAAAAGCGAAAGTGATATAGAAACCCAGTCCCCATATGCGGTCACGCAGAACCAGCCAGGCAGCAAGAAGGGCCGTTGATACGACTGAGATGGGTATCAACGTGTTCCACGTAGTCCACAGGATCTGACCGACCAGTAAGTCTTTGAGGTATTCCCCACCATGGGGATTTTCCGCCAGCAGGAGAATGCTACCGGTGGCCGCCAGCACAAAGAGTGTGCCAATCAGTGCTTCCTGCGAATGGGGCCAGCGTTTTTCAGTCCAGCGCAGAAAAATCCCCGCGACCAGCGCTGCACAGACCGCAGCGATTTGCACAACCCAGCCATTATCCTGCCAGCCAAACACGCTTGCCGCGATAACCCCCAGGCCCGCCACTTGCGCCACAGCAAGATCAATAAAAATGATACCGCGCTTGAGTACCATCTGGCCCAGGGGCACATGTGTACTGAGCACGAGAAGCCCGCCTGCCATCGCCGGGCCGATAATCGTCCAGTCAAGTGCATCCCAGTTCACTTTGATATCTCCAGAAGCCGCTTGATGGTATCGTCGAACAGCCCATACAAGTCGTCCGCTTGTTTACTGCCGCCCACCGTGAAGGGCAGCATCAGCTCCGGTATCCCGGTGCGCTGGGACAACCAATCAGAGGGTTTGCTGCTCTGGTAGGGCGAGCGGATGATGAAATCAGCGCCACTTCCATCGTCGCCCAAACGGGCAAGAAGTTCGGACAGGTGAGACGCAGTCGGGGGAATGCCCGGCACGGGTTCCAGTGTCCCTACCAGTTCCAGACCAAGCCAATTTTCCAGGTAAACCCAGCTCTTGTGATGGCTAACCACGCGTTTGCCTCGAAGCGGCCGGGCTTCAGCTTCCCATTTCACCAGGGCGGCATTCCAATCCGTAATGAACTGCTTCAGCCTTGAGCGGTAATCCCCAGCGTGGTCCGAATCCAGGCTGACCAGGCGCTCACCCAAAGCGCGTGCAACCAGCAGTATATTTCGCGGGTCCGTTTGGATGTGCGGGTTTCCCTGCGGGTGAACATCACCCTGGCTGCGATCAACCGAAATAGGGACTTCCAGGTGCTGCACAAAATTACCCGCTTCGAAATAACCCGGGCTACCGGGCTGAACCCTGGGGTTATTGGCCTTGGTGAGCAACATGGGTAACCAGCCAATTTCCAACTGGGAGCCGGTGCAGATGACCAGGTCAGCGCGTCTCATTTTGGAAATAAGGCTGGGACGAGCTTCCAGGTAATGGGGATCCTGCAAGGCATTGGTGGCAACGGAAACCTTGACCCACTTACCCCCAAGCTCGTGTGCAAGGGCGCCCCACTCCGGTTCGCAGGCAAATATCCGCAGTGCCGCCGCAGCGTTCAGGGGCAGTTGCATCGCGAAACACAATACCATTGCTGTCACTATTCTGTTTTTCATGATGATTTCCCGAAATTTAAAAAGTATGGGCGCCATGGGCGCCGATACTGTAGATGTACTGGAGAGCGAATTGATGGTCGGTTTCCACCCCTGACTTGTCCTGGTTGTATTGCAGGCGCAGGCGACTGAACTCGCTGTTTGACCAGTCCACCATCAGGCTGAAGCGGGTTGGGTTCTCCCCCTGCGGATCAAGCACAGTGCCGGTGAATACCGGCAGGGGCTTATCGCTGGAAAGACGCTCAATGCGGGCGCCGATTCGCCCCCGGGGCCAGGGCTGGTAAATTGCCTGGGCATACCAGCCTTGCTGGTCAGTTTTCCACGGCGATGGCAAAGTAGCGGACGATACATACTCACCATCCTCCCTGCGCAGCAGGTACTCTGCCTGGAATTTAAAATTACGCTGGCGGGAATTGCCATTGGGGGCCCATTTCCAGACAAAATCAGCGATCAGTATGTCCGTATCACCGAAAAAGACCAGAGGGTCGTTCCCAGGGCCCGATTCACGCCCATCACTTTTCCCGTGTAACCACGATAGACCGGACAGCCAACTGCTGGAGAAGCCAATATCGCCCCCGGTATGTGCAGCCAGTGTATAGCTCCCAAACCCTGAATTGGCAGCACCTCCAGCCGGGTAACGGTCCCCTCGCAAGAGTTCACCGCTTAATTCGAGGTAGAAGTCCGTTGGCGCCAGCCAGCGAATCTGCAGACCGTCATCCAAATACTGGCTGCCCAGGAAAGCCCGGTAAGCCAGGGGTTGGTCAGCAAAGTCCCAGGTATGCGCATGCCTTGAGTTGAGGTAGCCGATGTTGGAAAAAAACCGGCCCATGCGTAATGACAGGCCGGCAGGCAGCTTGAGCGTCTCGACCCAGGCCTCTTCGATCTCAACGCCCGCTTTCCCATCATCCAACACCAGCGGCACGGTAAGCCAGGCGGTAAACTTGTCATCCACATTGGCATTGATGTTGATTTCGGTCTCGGCCAGGCCCAGCCCTTCCGGTGCGAGCCCGGCCTCACCACCCAGCGGGAAACCCGGAATGTAATAGTCTTCAGGATTCTTGTCATAGGCCCAGGCCTGGCCCTGGAAAATTACCCCCAGGGCAGGATTGAACGCATTGCCGGCGACAGCAACAGACCGTTCGGCTACGACAGCCGGCGCCGGCGCCGGTTCGCGCACGGCCAGCGTGGCCTGTGCAGCTTCCATAGTTGCCTGTTCGGCTTTCTGTTCTGCGAGATCAAGCCTGTGTTCCAGGTTTTTAATGCGCTCTTCATAGTCAACACGCAGTTGCACCAGTTCAGAACGCAGAGCATCGATTTCATTGGCCTGCTGATCCTGACTCCAGACCGGGAATGACAGCGGTAAAATAACCGCCCACAGTATGACACGCCGTTTATTACCCATTTTTCGCCTCCTGTACAAATGCAGGAATACGATGCCTTTTCACGCAAGGCACCGATAAGTTCAGAAAATTAATTCAGGCGAGAAAGGGGGGAGCCCGGGCTTGCTGCTGCCGAATGGATAAGGAGGATATGTGAGACTGGTAAAGTGATTGGTAATAAGGATCACGGTCAACGATAACGACCAGGTAAACGGTTTGCGACACAATACCGCTGGACAACTGAGCCTGGCTGAGACAAAGCTCACAGGAATTGACATCAGGCGTTGGGTGGATCGAGACATGCCGCACCAACGCGACCTGACCCCAGACCAGAATAAAGATCAGCGCAATGCTACATGTCCGCTGAGTGATACGCATGCGATTATTCTACATCAAGCCATGTCACTGTGTGTGAGGCTTGCAAAAACCACATTGGTGCGTACACTGAAATGTTCCTGATCCGGGTTAAACTTTAATTGATGGGGGCAACCATGTCTGTCATTTCCCGAGTTTTATCCCTCTGCTTACTGGGCATCTCAACCCACGTTAGTGCAGAGCCATTTTTTGATTTTTCCGCATCGACTCCCGCAGGAAGCTGGGCTGTGCGCGAAACAATCACCACCGACCATAAAGGACATCAAACGGTTGCGGTCGTCCGGCAGAAGTGCCTCGGCAGCGAACAACGCCAGGGGCAAACATATTACTGGCTGGAAACTGAAGTGGACAATTACAAACTCAAGAAGAATAAGCGCAAACCCAATGGCGAGCACATGGTATTCAAAGTGCTTGTATCAGAGGAGGCAATGAACTCCGATCCTGCCAATGTCGTTAATAATCTGCAGGGTTTCGGTAAGGAGATCATCATGCAGTCAGGCGATAGCCCACCCATGATGATGGCCGAAGGGGGGTTGCTGGCCGGTACTCTGATGAAATCCATGGGCATTGAAGTCAACTATCAGTTTAAAGAAGAAGGCAAAGAAACCATTGATACCGCCGCCGGTGCTTTTAAAGCCAGACGGGTAAGCGGTGTGGGCAGTACCCACACCAAGATTCTTTTCAAGAAAATGGAAATAAAGAGTCAGTCGCTTATGTGGTTCTCAGACGAGGTTCCCTTTGGCATTGTTAAGAGCGACAGCACCGACACGGTCAATGGTAAAGAAAACCGCTCACAAACCCGCTTGCTTGAGTACGGAAAATCCGGGGCTGTTAGCGCAATTACCGGCGAAGTCCAGCGCATGCCGTTTTAAAATATGGACGGGATCACAGGGGCTGGGCTCAGCGTATTGTGCGGTATTTTGCTGTCTGGCCCCGGTTGACCTATATCACCTGATATCATGCTGAAATTGACCAACTGGATCATCCTGATTCTGGCCACCGTCTCACTCGCAGCCTGCAGTTCAAAACCGCTGCTGCCCTACACTACCGAAACGCCTCCACTGGTCCTGACACCTGCCTCATATGCCGGTGTTGAGGATGGAAGAGCCCGCTTCCGCGAAATTTTCTGTGCCGTGCTGGAACTTCGCGCTGAAGAATTGCCCGATTACAGACCCTGCGAAGACGCCCTGACCCGGCTTGGCGCTGAACAGCCGGGGGCCGGAACTCCGGTCGATACCGGGCCGTCCCGAACCGGCCTGATGGTTGGCATGGTGCCCGGTGTGGCTTGGGAATGTATCGAAGGCTGGGTCGATTACGATGATAATATGAGCGCATTTATCGATAAGATGGGTTTCAAGGGATTCAAGATCCGGGTCGATGGGCTGTCCGGGACACAAACCAATGCCCGCCAGATCAGAGACGCAATTCTCGCTTTGCCGCCTGAAGACAAGGACCGGCCCCTGGTGTTGCTCGGTTACTCTAAAGGAGCCGTCGATATCCTGCAGGCAATCGTTAGCTATCCTGGAATACGTGAACGTGTTGTTGCAGTGATCAGCGCCGCGGGCGCCATCGGGGGATCCCCGCTGGCCATTGCGGCGGATCAAAAAGACCTGGGCATCATGAAATACATACCCAAATCGGAGTGCACTGTCGGAGATGGCGGCGCTATTGACAGCCTGCGGCCAGGAACTCGCCAGGCCTGGTTGGCGCAAAATCCTTTGCCGCAAAACCTGAAATATTACTCTCTGGTCACTCTGCCGGAACCGGATCGTATCTCATCAGTTTTGAGCATACCCTCCAGGCAGCTTGCGCAGATCGACTCCCGCAATGACGGCCAGTTATTGTTTTATGATCAGGTCATTCCCACCAGCACCCTGCTTGCATACCTCAACGCAGACCACTGGGCCCTGGCCGTGCCCATAGCGCGTTCACATATTTTTATCGGCTCAACCCTGGTTGATGAAAACGACTATCCGCGCGAGGCCTTACTCGAAGCCATACTCAGGTATGTGGAAGAGGATTATCTGCTACAGGGAGACTGATCGAAACCACTACGGGAAGAACTCATCGTCCAGTTCAGATTTACCGGAAAATGGATTTCAGCAGTAGATGCGCGGATTTCTATTGATGTTTGGGTATGGCCCGCAACACTTCCCGCGTCAGGTCCCAGCGGTTAAAGCCTTGTTTGCCGTAATCCAGCCCACGGCGCACGATGACAGTGTCGCGGGAAGGAACAACGATAACGAACTGGCCGCGGTTACCTGCTGTTGAGTAGGCGTCTTTAGGCACATCAATCCGATCATCCGGCACCAGCCACCACTGCGCGCCGTAGAAATTGCCGGTTTCCGATGTGGCCGGAGCCGGTGTGTGCACGAACTCGATCCATTCCTCTGACAGCAATCGTTCGCCGTCCCAGATACCGTTTTGCAGATACAACAGGCCGAAACGGGCCAGATCCCTTGCATTGGTGTAGACCTGGGAACTGAGAATGAAATCGCCAAAGCGATCGGTACTCAGCAACGTATTACGCATGCCGATGCGATCGAGCAGAGCCTTGCGCGGGAAACTGTGATAGCTCTCTTCATCACCCAGTGCCTTTTTCATGGCATAGACGGCCAGCAGCGTGTCATAATTTTCATAGTCCCAGAACGTACCAGGCCGGCGAATCAGCCCCCGGTTTCTGGCACCGTTCAGCGAACTGGCCCCGGCCCAGTAGGCGAGGCCGGAACCGGTTGCATATTCCATGGCAAAGCTGTCCACCGGGTAGAGTCCGCTGGACATGTGCAGTACATTCCGCAGGCTGATTGCGTTGCGGGGGTCACTTTCGGGTGAGGCGACTCCAGGCAGCCACTCGATACCCAGCGGCGCATCGAGTTCAAGCCGGCCGTCATCGACCAGCATACCGATCAGGCTTACCGCAATGCTCTTGGCGGTCGACCAGGTGCGAGTTTTAGTACTCACATCAACCCCCGCCGCATAGCGTTCCAGGATGATGTCGCCCTGATATAAAACCATCAGACTAAGGGTTACCTGCTCGGACGACTCGCGGTCGAAAGCCCAGTGGGAAGCGGCCTTGAGCGCCGCACGGTCAATCCCTGCCGGAAGCGGCTTTTCCGGCACCAGATCGCCGTTGGGCCAGGCGATGGCAGTTGGGTCGCCGCTGATGAGCGCCGGCTGCGTGTTGACCGGCAGGGCATCAATGTCATCAAAATCCTGGTCGGGCGCCAGGATGATGCAGCCGATTCCTTCACGAAATGCAGCGCGCATAACGGGGCCGGACTGAGGACCGCCCACGGCTACAGTTTTTCGTTCCCGGTCAATAAGGTATTCACCACCCTCAGCCGTGCCCACGGGCTCGGCCAGGTAGGCCAGTTCTTGTGCAAATACCTGTTCCAGTGTTCGCTGCGATGTAAACAGGCCGTTGCAGGTAAGAACCGCCTGCACACCATGACTGATCATGCGGCGGTTGGCGGCGAAATAGTCAAAATTTTCGCTCTGTCCGGCATGAGCCGGACTGATGATCAACAACAGGACAGTGAATCCGGGCAGGAAATACTTCATGGAGGTGCCTTTGGTTTTTTTGCAAGGTGAGAATTGGCGGATGCCGGCGGATGTGAAGTTTCAAGATAAAGTCTGTTGTTTTCACGTTTGAGACGATGCTGACACTTGATGTCGAACAGGCCGGCGGCATCTATTTCTTCCAGCAATTGCGTACAACGAAACCGATCTTCTCCTTCCAGGGAACGCCAGAAATCCAGTGGGCGCTGGAACATCCACAGGGAATAGGGAAGAACCAATCGCTCTGCCGGCACTCCGGCAATTTTCACCCGGTGCATGCCAATGAACCGGGGCACCTCGTCTGTGCCAATACCCTCGGCATATTCATCCACAATACGGGCCGTGTCCGCCAGAACGGGCAATTGTTCTGTAGCGAAACGCCTTAGCACCGGCATCAGGGTGGGTGGAATTTCATCCGCAGCTTCCACCGGCGGCGTGTCGCTTACGGCTTGGGGGCTCATCATCCGCTCTACCCAGGCAGCCACCCGGGGAGCTGATTCACGCATCCGTTTTCCAGGTGTCGGATCACGGTACAAGTGAGCGTAAAACGGACCGATAAAACCGAAATCCGCTATGGTTGGATACGCTCCCAGCAAGAAATCGTGAGACCGGAAATGCTGGTTCAATTCACCCAGCAAGTCCTCATACCAGGACTCGAGCGCCGGGATGGTTGCCCTGCTTATGCCCAGGCGCGGAACCACATCGCGGAAGCGGTCGCCCAGCTTTTTGCCCAGCCTCCGCTGCATAAAAGCCGGGATGCGGGGAAAGAGTAGTTGGCCAAACTCACGGTAGATAAACGGCTGGTTTTCTTCCGGATAGTTCCAGCGATAATGCATGGCCGGCAACAGCAGCCATTCATCGCCAAACAACTCGAGAATCAGTGCCGCCAGCCTGCGCTTCGCCGTGGACGGATAAACGGACGGCTGCGGAAAGCGCTTTTCCATGTGGTCGATAATGACCGTCGTATCCTGCCAGACATCGTCTTCGGGGGTCTGCAACACCGGGATATAACGTACGCCGGTGCGCGGAACAATGAATCGCTTGTAAGTCAGCAGCCACGGTTGTATTTCGGTGAATTCAACGCCCTTCTTACGCAGGTAACTGCGTAACTTCCCTGAATACAGGGAGAACTCGGCGCCATACATGACGAATCCATGCGCTTTGTTCATTGATTTCATCCGGTTTTCCGTTTCCTGCCACGAGACACCAATTATAGTCAGAGACAAGTCACTTTCTGAAGGTCCAGCGCAACTTGACCGTGATTTGGTCTTCAATCGTATGCAAGGAAAAAAATTGTGCACTGTCGATTGGCTGCCGCCAACCACGGTTCCAGACCACGAATAGATCGTTTCCGGGCCGAATGGTCCAGCGAAAACGGGTATTGGCGCCCAGGTTGCGGGACTCCGAATCGTACTGGATGTTACTCGACAGAATCAGGTCCGGAGTGAAGGCATAGACTGCATTGACCCGCCAAAGATCGAGCGTAAAATCACCCTCGGGAAGATTGCCGATGTCCCGCTCGGCATTCAGTTCGAGTTGGAGGTGGCCAGCGGGTGTCGTATAGGTGGCGGAACCCAGCACCTGGGTCATGGTGCCGGAGTAGAAATTGCCGAACCAGACCGAGACGCCCAGCCGCCATGCACGGTAGTTCGCCGTTTTGCCCTCAACCCGGAAACGTGTGTAGGAATAGTCCCCGGCAGGGATAATGACACCTTTCGAAATCTCGAAGCCTTCATCAAGCCGTTCGAAACTCGGCATGATGTTAGCCTCGATACGCGCACCGGACTGGGTCTGGATATTCAAGGGGGCGGTAAACACCCGCCATGATTCGGCACGCCCATCGGCATCTTCGATATAGCGCGGGTAGAATTCAAAAAAGAACTGGCGCACCCAGCCCAGCTTCTCGGCCTGTGGCCGCGGCCGATAAGAAATTCCCGCCTGATACCAACGCGTTCCCGGGCGGGGGAGAAAACCCAGGGCCGGGTCGAGCCCGCTGCCAAATTCCTTGATGGCTGCATACATATCCCAGAGGTCGTTGGGGTAATCCACTTTAAAGCCCCATCCGTACTTATGACCGGCAGGGATATCCCCACGGCTGGCGGCGGCCCAGCCGCCCACCGAGAAGTTCTTGTTGCCCTTGAAGGTAGACGTACGCCACAGCCAGTCGAAACCTCCAAGTGAATTTTCACGTTGACCTTCCGGGTCGCCATCAGTAGCAATGAGGCCCAGAGTCAGGTGCTCATCCATGTCATAAGTTACCCGACCGGAGAAGAGCTTGGTTTTTTCCGTGAAATCTGTCCGCTCTGTCTGTACGGCGAGCGCCGCCATTCCCCAGCGGCCCGCATGGCCGAGAAGTTTCACGCCGTAGGGCAGGGCAATCATTTCGCCGCTGAACAAGCCCACTCGGCGGGAAAAGAAGGGAATGAAGTCGCGGCCGAGGCCGCTCCCGAACTTGAAAAGATCTGATCCCTCGAGGAAAAATGTACGTTTTTCCGGAAAGAAGAGGGGAAAGCGAGTCAGGTTGACCCGTCGGCTGTCGACCTCGGTTTCGGCAAAATCCGGGTTGACCGTGAGATAGGCCGTGAGATCACCGCTGATATTCCAGGCGATGTCTCCGCCCACTTCAGCTCCGGACGTTTGCTCACTGCTGTCGTAATTTTTGTCGTAGCGCAGCAGGCCATAAGGGCTGATGGACACACCCAGCCCCTGGCGCAGGGCGCCGACACCAGCCAGCCGGCCAGCCCGCTGCAGGTCGATAAAGTTCGCATCAAGGGTAGTGCCACTCCAGCGCAGGGTGGTCAGGGTCCGCGCAACGTAACGCTGGACATTGAAACCCCATTGGTCCTGCCCCCAGCGAAAACGAAGCGTCTGCGCCGGTATGCGAATCTCAGCGGTCCAGCCGGTGGCGGTGCGCTGGGTGGCAGCGTCCCAGATCCCGTCCCAGTCGGTGGACATGGCATCCGGTCCGGAGATGAGTCCGTCCAGGCGCGCCGCTGCCGCATTGATCTGGAAATAATAGCCGCGCCGCCCGTCAATGGCTGGATCCAGCACCACGGCGACTGAATCATCGGCACCCTGATCGCCATCACGCTGCATGGTGTGAATGGCAATCTGCGAAGGTTGAGGATCATGGCTAACGAATCCGATGTAGAGCGCCCTGCCGTCCACCAGTATTCGCACTTCGGTCACAAACGGAGTAGCGCCTCCCGGCTGCGGGTCCTGCTGGGTCAGGTCTGTTATCAAGCCTGCCCGCTGCCACGCAGCTTCGTCAAGTATCCCGTCCAGGCGGATGGCCTGGTCGGTTGCGCCTGCCTCTATCGTGATTGCCACAGCGAGGGGAGGAAAAACCGCTAACAGGATGGCTGCCCGGAGCAGTAAACGGAGGTACGCCAACAAGATCGTGTACATGAACAGTAAATATCATGAAAAGAAAACGGTGGCCTTGACCGAAGTCTCTTTCAACTAATATTACGACCCTGATCTTCCCAATACACCGCTCTGAGATCTTTTTTGAGAATTTTTCCGGCACCGCTGAGCGGCAAGGATTCTTTGCGGAATTCAACGCTTTTCGGACACTTGTAAGCCGCAACCAGGGTTCTGCAATGTTCGATCAGTTCTGTTTCGGTGAGCGATTCACCCTCTTTCAAACAGACAATCGCATGTACTTCCTCACCCCAGGTATCGTGGGGAATACCAATCACCGCACATTCTGCGACTGCCGGATGAGTGTAGATGGCCTGCTCTGTTTCAGCCGAGTAGACGTTTTCGCCGCCGCTGACGATCATGTCCTTGACCCGGTCGACAACGAACAACACACCGTCCTCGTCGAGTCGTCCACCGTCTCCGGTATGCAACCAACCGCCGCGCAAGGTCTATTCCGTCATGTCCGGCTGCTTCCAGTAACCCAGCATGACGTTGTCGCCACGGACACATATTTCACCCACTTCACCCGCCGGCAGCGGATTATCCTCCTTATCCATGATCACCATGTCGGTGCCGGGAATAGCCTTGCCGGCCGCCGTGAGCTTGCCGGCGTACGGGCCACTGGTGGTGTGGTATTCCGGCCCCAACAGCGTGACCACCGGTGATGCTTCCGTTTGTCCGTAGGCCTGGACGAAGCTGATATGGGGTATGACT
The DNA here is from genome assembly GCA_024279945.1 of Gammaproteobacteria bacterium. Taxonomy (GTDB): domain Bacteria; phylum Pseudomonadota; class Gammaproteobacteria; order Xanthomonadales; family SZUA-36; genus JAJRRA01. The sequence goes on along the minus strand of JAJRRA010000046.1, from coordinate 35,043 downwards.
TCCATGGCTTTGAGCAGCACCGCTTCAGGCATCGGGGATGCACCATAAAAAATCTGCTGGAGCCGGGAAAGGTCATATTCCGCCAGGGCCGGATGATTGACCAGCATGTTCACCATGGTGGGAACCAGCAATACATGAGAGACCTTTTCATCCTGCATGGTTTGCAAGACTCGCCTGGGCTCGAATGCCGGTACGAACGCATGGGTGCAACCCATGGTTGTGGCGACCATCATGCCCAGTCCATCGGCGATATGAAACATTGGTGCTGCATGCAGGTAGGTGTTCTCCTGGACCAGCCCCAGGATCGGCTGTGACTGCAGCACGTTGTAGCTGAGATTGCGGTGACTGAGCATCACCCCCTTGGCACGACCGGTCGTGCCACCGGTATAGAAAATACCTGCAAGGTCATCACCGCAGCGCCGTGTCGCCTCGACGGGAGGGTGGCTTGTCACCAATTCTTCAAAGGCAAGGTATCCATCCGGAACCGCCGCATCTCCCAGGTAAATAAAATACTCAACCGTCTCAAGGGTATCGCGGACTCCGTCAACGGTGCCGATGAAGGCGTCATCAACAAACAGGACCGTGCTGCCCGAATCATTCAGCCAGTAGATGATCTCGGCGGGAGCAAGGCGATTATTAATGGGAACAAAAACGGCGCCGGACCAGGCGACCCCGAAATAGAATTCCATGTAGCGGTCGCTGTTAAGCGCCAGACAGGCGGCCCGGTCCCCGTCCTTCAGACCCAACTCGCGAAGACTACCGGCGAGGCGGGAAATACGCTCCTGAAAATTGGCCCAGTTACGGCTGCGACCGTTGAAGCAGGTGGCGGTTTTACTGCCGCAGACCTGAGCAGTGCGGCGGATGACCTGGGGTAGTGAAGACATAGGGGGGAAGCCTGTATGCTGAATTTATTCTGCGAAAAAAGAATAGTTTTAGCATAATTCAATTTATGTGCTTGCGCATGGGTGGAACACTTTTTTCAACAGCAAGTATTTCCTGTGACCCAATAAACACTTCACCCGTTTGCCCGTGAATGGACAGTACCTCACCGGCGCTTACAGAAATCTCAGTCCCGCCGTCGCTGCCCCTGAAGGTGGCTTTTCCCGAGCTTACCCGCAGTTCCGCTACACCCAGCACGGCACTGTACTGTTTGTCCTCGATTCCATGAACGGCCACAGCAGCATGTGAGGTTGATCCACCCCTGGCCGCCAGCAGTCCGTCAACCGAGAGGATCAGCGGGATTTCATCTGGAATCGGGTTTTCCAGCACCAGCAACACGCCATCGACGTCTTCTTCATCGACCTTCGCATCCCCATCTTCCAGCATCGCAGACAGGCGCTTGACATCCGCCTCATCAAAAGCAACCAGGCCGCGAAATGCGCCACCACTGATTCCAATACCACGCCCCACGGGATCACCGGGTTCCCTGAAGGTGCGCGGGTTGTACGATTCAATCTCTGCGCTACGAGCCTGCAGGATGCTGAGCACGCCACGGTCAACGGTAAATTCAACCTCAGCATCCGAGCCGAAGAAACGCCTCAGCCGGGCACTGATGTGGGTCAGTTTGCGTTCCAGCATCGGCGCCTGGGCACGCAAGCTGTGCACCGGCTCAAAAGACATTGCTGCGGTTAATCCACCGACCAGATCATCGCCGCAGGCGCTGTATTTTACGTCACCCGTAAAAGCCCGGAAGCCGGAATTTTGCACGCGTGTATTGGGAATCACGCCGGTGAGCGAGATGTGCGACTCGTCCAGCCCCGGCTGCAATTTCTGCTCATTGCTGCGATTGCCTGATGCCATCTGCTGCACGGTAACCGCCGTGTGCCACCCTTCGCTCAGATGCTTGATGGCACGGTAACGAACAGCTCTCTCACGATCCCAGGAGGCATGCACAGCCCGCACGGCCGTTATCAACTGAAGCTCGGCATCATGCAGAACTTCCTCCAACTGATCTGCGTAACCCGCCTCCGCTATCACAGCCTTCGAAGCTTCAACCACTTCGCGCATGGCGATTCCCGAAAGCTGGGTTTTAAGGGCGACGCCGTGACGTCGCTTGGCGTTTTCAATCAGATTATGGGCTTCCAGGTCCAGGTTCCAGACCGCTGATGCAAAAGAGGCAAGGAATCGCCGGTAGGCGTCCCAGGCGTACCATTCGTCATCGACTGCAAGAACTGCGGCGACTTCCTCGGTCATGCCGACAAAAACCCCGGTGGCCAGCATGCCCGGCATGGAGAATACCGACCCCCCGCGAATGGCAAGTAACAGAGGCTGCTGGGGATCACCCAGTTTTACCGGTGTACTTTGGTCCCGACTAATGTCGTCTTCAAGCTGGTGCAAGTGCCGCATCACTTCCGTTTCGAAGCGCCCGGCCTCACTCTTGTGCAGGCCTCTGCGTGCCAGGACCGTCGGGACAATAAAACCGTCGCGGGTCGGAATCCCCAGGTAGGAGATATAAAGCAAGCCACTGCCCTTGCCGCCATAGCGAGCCTGCAGACTGGGTGCGCTTCCGTCTTCAACACGACGCACAATATCGTTGTAATGAGACAAATGGACGAAATCCCAGGGATCGTCACCCGCGCCCCCGGTCCCCGGCCACTGTAAATCGGCTGGGTTCTCGGACAGATACGCAGACGCCAGATCGGAAAAATGCACCAAATTATTCAGGTCATGCATGGTGCGCTGGAAGTTGGCCAGTACGGCACGCATTTCCTCAGTACCGTAGCCCAGGTGTTCGGCCATCACTTCGTATGCATTGCTGACACGATACACCAGGCGGTGGTAGTTGCGTCGGATCTGCTCCAGCACGTCGAGCAATTCCGACGGCGAACGGCCCGGATGGACCAGCATGGCCGATAAGTCCCATAATTCACGTGAGAACAGGCCATCACGATCCAGGTTGCCGGCGCACAGGTGCACGATATGCAGGCACTCTTTCAGTTCCATTCCGTTCTCAGCATAAGCTGAGGCAACATGCCTGAGGGCGAAAAATCCCAACTCTTCCAGCAGACAATCCAGTTGATGCAGCAAGAAGCGCTGGCTTTTGAAGACACCGTTACCGGCCAGAATTTCAAGCTCACGCCGCAGGCTGCAACTGCGTTTGAAAGCCTCAAACTGCGTGCCGCCTTCATAGCAGGTGAGTAGTTCATCCAGGGCGGAAAAAAGGGCATCCTGGTGGTCATGACGAAGCCGTTCACAAAAGGCTTCTACCGCAGAACGCGCGTCATTTTCAACCTCTTGCGCAGGAAAGTCAGGGTCATCAGGAAGCTCCTCCTGCAGGTGCTTCAGACTCTTTTCAAAGGGCCCGCTCGCTTCCAGTGTCCAGTCGCCATCGCGAATCTTGCTGACGAAACTACGCAAACGATGCTGGTACACCCAGCGGTTACGCGCCTGAATGCCATTGGCAACCAGAGACTCGAGTTCTTCCTCCAGCGTATTGCCTGATTCACAGCGTAACAGTTCCTCAGCGTAGGCAAGACGCCACTCGCCAAGGCGCTCCGCAATTTGCGAACTGCCCAGCAGTTGCTCAAGATTAGAAACAATACGTTCCACCCGGTCCAAAACATCACTGTCCGAACGGGCCGCCTCATCGGCTGCGCCTGGAACCTCACGCGACGGGTCGGGGAAATCTGCCTGACCGGTCTGCAACCATTGCAGGTAGGCCCGCGCCAGGCTAAGCGTGTGCTTGCCCAGGGCATGGTGCGTGCTTCTGCGAATTTCGTTGGTGATGGTACTACCACGTACATGTACTTCAGAAAGATCAATGGTGTCCTGCCACACTTCATCAATCAGCTTGGGCCGCGATACCAGACCGGAAATACTGCGCACCAGAATGCGCGCCGGCAGGCGCACGCGATCGGCAAAGGGTCCGTTCATGAACTCAGCCAACTCCCGGCGCACGCGGGTAATTTCATGCTGGAGGTTCTTGGCACCGGGTACGCCCCGGTATGAAGTACTGCACAGACGGGCCACCAGGAAACGCAACAGGTACACCGCTTCATGACGGCTGCCACTGGTATTCAGGCGCCTTAACAACCTGGCCAGGTCACGCAAACGTGTCACCTGGATGGTGGGCATATCGTCAAATTCCAGGTGATAAATCGCACGCTCAAGGTCAATGACTTCACCCTGCTCACCCGCAAGATCCGCGATCAGTTCATCGGTAACGAGGGTGCCGTGCGGCAGGCGCCGGCTTGCCACAAGCTGTTGCGAATCATTACTCAGAACATATATGGAAAGTCTGCCATGCGCGTCATAAGGTACAATCAAGCGGTCCGGGGTTGAGAAAATACGGTTGTTGGCTATCTCGAACATCCGGTAGCGCCTGGCAAGGAAGGTCAAGGTATGAAGATAGCAGCGCAAAGCAATTTTGTGTTTGTCTTCACTGCTCTCAACGCCAAAAGCTGCAAACAGCGCACGGTTCAGGGCTTCAATGTGCTCATGTTCCTGACTGCTGAATGATCCTTCTTCTTCCGCAACGGTTTCAACGATGGACAGATCAGGTGCAGGCACCACGACCTGCACTTCATGCTGAGAATATATTCCCGTAAGCTGCCGTAAGGCTTCATGCAAGGACTCGCCCTGTGCCTCTAGCTTTGCATTCACTTCGCGCAAGGCAGCCACGTAATCTTCAAACTGGCTACCCCGGATAGCCACACCGTGGAGCGCGGCAAGGCGCTCCATGATCACCAGCAATTCCTCACGCAAAAGCTCATACAGTTCCCGCCCGCGAATGTGTGCAACACCACGAGCCAGGGCCAGGGAGATCGACAAAATTGCGTTCATACCGAGGTTCTGCTTGCGTTGCATCACCTGCATTTTTTCTTCCTGGCTGGCGTCTTCGTCGAGCTTTCCACGCCGGATTGCCGTTGACAATTCCAACCTGAGCAGGCTGCGGTCGATATCAAATAATCCCCACTTGGCCGTGTCCTTGCCTTCAAACAGCGGTGCAGCGAACTGGTGTACATTTTCGACCGCATTGAGGCAACCCATGCCGCCGTAACGCTGGGTACGTACAAACAGCGCCTGCAGGTCTTCATCCCCCGTCGACTCAACCTGGGCCTGTGTGACGGCGCGGTCAAAAGCAAATACACCGGGCTCCACTTCCCGTAACAACGCGGCGTGACGATCGACGACCTCCAGGTACTCGGCACGCTCAAACACACCATCGATCAAATGAACCGCCTCACCCGTTCCGGCCGATGTACCCAGCGGCGTTGCGCCGTGGAACAACATCCGCACGCGGCTTTCGGGTTTTGCTCCCGGCAAAGCGAAAAAGGCGTCAACACCAACCGTCGGGATGCCTGCGTTGGTGGGTTCTTCGCGCGCCCGCAGGCGTTCGAGCATGGCGAATTCCGGTATCTCGGGCTCGCACACATCAATTTCGTTAACCTGCTCCATCTGGGTGGCGACGGCCTGGTACTTGACCAGGCGCTCGGTATTGGCGCCACCGCCCGTCTTGAGGCCCAACGAATTGACCGCCAACGCAATATGCGCCTCCATGTCATCGTTGGGGCTCTTTGAACGATGGGATACAACGATGTGCATGCCCTTGCCCAGCGAAACCAGCAAGGCCAGGATGGTTTCGTACAAAGTACCTATCTGGTTCGCTTTCACCAGCACCGAATTGATCAGACCCTTTGAGGTGGCCATCTCAATGGTGCGGTCATTGGTAACTACCAGATCATCACCGATGACCAGGACACGATCCCCGAGTTTCTCGAGCAGATTGCGCCAGCCCTCGTAGTCATCCTCAGAAAAGCCATCTTCGATGGAGAGGATCGGAATATCGTATTCGTTGATCGCCTGCTCGTAGATCGCCAGCACGGCATCGCGATCCATCACTTTCTTGGAGTGATCACGCCAGAACAGGTACATGCCGATGCTGTCCGGCACATCAAACTCTTCACGGTACGCGATCTCGAGCTCAGACAGCGCCGGGTCCAGCGCGATTGCCACGTCCAGTCCGGGGCGATAACCGCACTCCTCGATGGCCTGTTTCATCATGATCCACAGGCGTAGTTCGGGTAGTTCGTATTCGCCACGGTCGACATAAGGCGCCAGCCCACCCTCCAGGCCAATGCCCATGACCCGGCATCCGTCTGCCTTTTCAAGGATTTCCTTGAGCCGGTTTTGCAAGCGCACAGTCATCTCCTGGGCATCCTGCGAATCCAGCGCACCCAGGATCAGGAACATGGCCTCCTGCATGCTGATGTTCGACTCCGGGTATTCTTTTTCGGTGTGGCGCCCACCCATGCCGCAGTTGCGAAACTGCCAGGGTGCAGTCACTGTGCCAAGCCGTGGATGGCTGGCTTCCTGCATGCTGCGCTCCACGATGCGGCGCTTGGCGGCCGGCGCCATACTGGCCCAGGCATTAGCATCCGGCAGTGCCGCAACGGCATCACTCGCACGCTGTTCACGGCGCTGGAATTCCCGGTACTTGCCCGGATCCGCCATCAGGAAATCGAGCCCGGTCACAACTCCGAGCCCAAGCAGCAATCGTCCCAGGTTGAGTGCTGTGGTAATGTCCAACAACAGTCCGATGGCCAGCAGAACCACCGCCGATGGCAGCACTACCCGGGCAATTTTCATACTCCACCGCGGCCCGGCAGCGGCAACTGCCAGGTTGTAGGGCGCATCGGGATAGTAGTTCAAACCCTCCCGCTTGATGCCAGTCGCACGACCGTAGGGGATGCGAATAAACAAGTGCAGCAGGTAAAACATACGCGACAGGAAAGAACCGGAAAGACGGGCCTCGACCGAATCCTGGATCGAATCAGTAAGCGCGCGCAGACGGGCCGCCTCGAGGAAATGGCCCAGTTCATGCAAGGCGATCGCAGTATGAAAGACAGTGTAGGTAAACAGCGCCGAGATGATCGTTTCAGGGCTCAAAAAGATAAAACGCAGCACGGCTTCGCGCGTTGCCGCCGCATCCGGGATGGCAAGAACAGAGGAAATAAACGCCACATGGAAGGAAACCAGGATGTGGTTGGCGATAACCCAGCCCTCTTGCAGGAAGGCCCTTTGTTTTACACCGCGCACACACGGGGAGCCTGTGCCTGGAGCATCAGGAGAGATAACTGGTGTTTGCCTGGCTGTCACTGCAGCAGGTTCCATGGCGCCCGCACTCCTCGGCTCCGTACTCTTTGGCTCAGGGGCATTACCCTAGCCACGGGAGCAATCTGCAACAATGATCTGGGTCAGATTACACCCGCCTCTCGTCATGCCGTATCCCGCCTCAAATAAGTCAAAAATGTCACCTCAGGGGATTGTACAGATGAGTGCTTGTAAAGCCTATCATCGTGAACCAGTCACTCGTCACTGCTCACATAGTGACAACCTTTGCTGCGTGGGTTCAGGGCAGCGGCATGCACCACCATTAAGGCAGTCTGTACCGCATTGCGGAGCTCAATCAGTTCACGGTTCAGGCGGCAGTCACTGTAAAAAGACTGCACCTCTTCTCGCAGTTCGAGCAATATCCGTCGCGCCCGGCTCAGGCGCCGCTGAGAGCGAACGATCCCGGCATAGTTCCACATGGTCTGCTGCACCAGGTTCAGATCCTGCTGGATCAAAGTCGGGTCAGGATCCCGTTGTGGACTTTTCCACGATCGCGGCTCAGGTAAACGAAACTCCATCTCACTGAGATCCCGAATATCGGCCATGGCCGTACATTTGGCTCCGGTCAGGCACTCCAACAGGGAGGTGCTGGCCAGGCGGTTTGCACCGTGCAACCCGGTACAGGCCGTCTCACCAATCACATTGAGGTGCAGGACATTCGAGCGTCCCTGTAGATCGGTGTGTACGCCGCCGCAGGAATAGTGCGCGGCGGGAACCACCGGAATCGGCTCCTTACCGATATCCACGCCATGTTCCAGGCAGCGCTGGTGAATATGGGGGAAACGTTCGTGAAGAAAATCCGGCGCCAGTGTGCTCGTATCAAGGTACACACAAGGCTCGCCGCTGGTGACCAATTCCTGGTGGATTGCCCGGGACACAATATCGCGTGGCGCAAGCGAAGCGCGTGGGTGAGCGGCATCCATAAAATGTTCGCCATGTCGATTGATCAGCACGGCACCCTCGCCCCGCAACGCTTCGGTAATCAAAAAGCGTGGTACATTTTCACCATAAAAAACCGTTGGGTGGAATTGCACATACTCAAGGTCAATCACGCGGGCACCAACACGGTAGGCCATCGCGACGCCGTGTCCGACGGTTCCCGGGCGGTTGGTGCTGTGCTGGAAAATCTGCCCCAGTCCGCCGGTCGCCAGCACCGTCTTTCGCGCCACGATAGCCACAGGCTTGCTGGAATTCTCCATCAGCACATAAGCACCAAAACAGGTGAGCGGCGCAAAGCGGTCTGCGGGCGTATCCGTGTTGTGCGACAGCGTTAACAGGTCAATCGCAACGGAGCCTGACTGACGCGAGATGCGCGGGCTGGCATCCACGCAAGCCGCCACAGACGAAAGAATGGCATGCCCGGTCAGATCCTTGGCGTGAATGATCCGCCGTTCGCTGTGACCTCCCTCACGGGTCAATTCAAGCCCGCCACCGCTTTGCCGGTCAAATTCGACCTGCAACTGTTCCAGCAACAATTCTCTGACCGCCACCGGGCCTTCCCGCACGAGTTGCTCCACCGCGTCCGGGTTTGCCATTCCGTCACTGGCAGCCATGATGTCGGCAGCCAGCAAATCCGGATGGGTCGAGGTATCGTAAATAATCCCACCCTGGGCCCAGTCGCTGTTTGCTTCACACGGCCCTCCCAGCGAAAGTAAAGCAACATCCAGACCGGCTTGCGCCGCATGCAGTGCATATGCCGATCCTGCCAGACCGGCGCCAATCACCAGACAATCCGTGCGAATGACTTCCATAGTGGACTAATTCTCCAGCTCAGTGGCAAGGGTCATGCTGAGGTCTACAGCCGGGGCCGAATGGGTCAGGGCGCCCACGCTGATCACGTCCACGCCGGGCAAAGCATAATCCGCGAAGGTTTCCAGGCGAACGCCACCAGAAATCTCCACTATGGCAGCCTGATCGATCAGTGCCACTGCCTGGTGAATTTGTGCCGGTGACATATTATCCAGCATGATGATTTCCGCACCGGATTCCACTGCCTGCCTGACTTCCTGCAGCGATTCGACTTCAACTTCAATTTTCGCACAATGAGGCGCGAATGCACGGGCGCGTTTTACCGCCTCTGAGAGAGAGCCGGCCGCCGCGATGTGATTTTCTTTGATCAGCACATGCTCACCCAAGGAGGAACGATGGTTAAAACATCCCCCGCTGCGCACCGCCGCTTTCTCCAGTGCCCGCCAGCCGGGTGTGGTTTTGCGCGTATCGACAACGCGCACGCCATGGCCCGACTGTCTTGCCGCCTCGGCAAAACGACGCGAAAGGCTTGCAATGCCGGACAGGCGTTGGAGGAAATTCAAGGCCGTTCGCTCGGCTGTTAGCAGGGATACGGTGGACCCCTCGGCTCGCAGCACGGCATTTCCTTTGTTTACGTTCTCCCCATCATCGGCGAGCAGGCAAACGGTGACTGAAGGATCAACGCGAAGGAATACGCGCCGGGCAACTTCCAGACCAAAAACGACCAGATCCTCCCGGGCCAGAATCTGTGCCGTGGAAACGTGATCCGAAGAAAAAATTGCCTGGCTGGTAATGTCACCAAGCCCGGCGTCTTCTTCCAGTGCGAGGTCGATCAGCGTGTCTGTTCTAGGGTGCAAGTTCGAACATCCTGTCGATACAGCGTGCGGCGCGGCGAGACAGGTCATCATCAATAGTGATGAGCTGATCGGGCTGCGGGTCGGACAGCGCACGATGAATATTTTGTAGTGAGTTAAGTTTCATATAGGGGCACAGGCGGCAGCCGCCGATGAAATTTTTGTCCGGTTCCTCGACCGCCAGCCGGCCGACCAGCCCGCATTCGGTCAGCATCAGATAATACGGCGCATCAGTGGACTTGACGTACTTCATCATCGCGCCGGTGCTGCCGAGAAAATCAGCCTGCTCGGCTACTTCCGGTGTGCATTCAGGATGAGCAGCCACCTTGAGGCCGGGGAAATTTTCGCGTGCCTGTGCAATCTGCTCCGGCGTAAACTCCTCATGCACGATGCAGGTTCCATCGGATGAGATAATCTCTTTTTCAACGCCGCGAGCGGCCAGTTCCTTACGGATATTTTCCGCCATTAGCCGATCCGGTACGAACACAATACGCTTTTCGGCAAGGCCGCTTACAATGTCATACACATTACTGGAGGTGACACAGACATCTGATTCTGCTTTGACCTGTGCCGTACTGTTAATGTAGCAAACAACGGCAGCATCCGGATACAGGGCCTTCAGGCGCCGCACATCCTCGCCGGTGATCGAGTCTGCCAGCGTACAAGCTGAACCACGGTCGGGCACGACCACCTGAGCATCGGGCGACAGAATTTTTGCAGTCTCGGCCATGAACACAACGCCGGCAAATACGATCACGTCCGCTTTGGCTTCCCTGGCCCGGGCAGAAAGGTAATAGGAATCGCCCCTGAAGTCGCCCACCCCATAAATTATTTCAGGTTCGACGTAGGAGTGGGTGAGGATGACTGCATTTTTTTCCCTTTTCAGCCGGTTGATTTCCAGCGTCAGGGGTGCAATCTCCCGGCAGGTTTCAATATTCCATTTGCGCCCGGCGCTGCAATCAACATACATCAGCGAATACAACAGGCGCTGCGCTTCGGTTTCAAGCGGGTCATCCGGTTGTTTAATAAGCATCATCTACCGCCTCTTTAACCAACTGGCTCAATTGCTCGTAGCCGAAGCTGGGCATGGGGCGTCCATTGACAAAAAATTCCGGAGTTGCCTGGACTTTGAGGGTCTGACCATCGGCCACATCCTGTTGAATGACCTGCGCCACCGCCGCAAGATTCATATCAGACATCAATTTTTTCCGATCCAGATCCAGGTCGCCCAATATACCCCAGGCACTCATCGGCTGAGATGCATGATTGACCACCCAGCGCTGCTGATTGTTGAATAACAGCTCCAGAGCCGGCCAGAATTTACCTTGCATATGAGCAGCTTCCAGCATTTTTACGACCTGGCCCGAACCGGTGTGGCGGGGGGCGTAGCGCATCATTACTCTGACTTTCCCCGGGTACTGGTTAATCAACTGTTGCGTGAAGGGATAAAATTCCCGACAGGTCCCACAAGCCGGGTCGAAAAATTCGACGATAGTGACTTTCGCATCGGCAGGTCCCTTGACCGGCGCTCCTGCACGCTCCAGTGCGCTCTGGTTTTGGTTCACAGAAGTGTTTTTATTGCTTTGAAACACGACCGTGGCGACAACGAAGACCACTAAAAGCAGCCCGGCAACCGTGATAAAAAGACCTTTCCGACTCATGATGATTCCATCCTTTTTGCATACAGCAGCAAAATACCTATAAGAGTAAACGTTAAAAAAGAGAGCACAGGAATATTCAAGAACCCGAACAGGGCAATGTGGGTTTCCGAACAAGGAATCCCCTGCACACAGGGTTGAACACTCTCCGGAATAATTCCGGCAACGACAAGCACGTGGAACAGGGCAATCAACCAGCCTGCTCCCGCCAGGGCGCCAGCATACCGCAGCACCCGGGAGTCATAGGGAAACAGGCCAATGGCCAGAATCAACACCAGGGGGTACATGGCGATGCGTTGATACCAGCACAGTTCACAAACCGGGACAGCAACGACCTCGCTAAAAAAAAGACTACCCAGCGTAGCGGCAGTGACCACGACCCAGGCAACGAAAAGCAAGGCCCACCCCGTCTGGATTCCTGCTAAAGCATCATTTTTTTCCACAGATATCCCGACCCATTATATTCGGTAAGCCATAAATGAAGTGTGGTCAAAATTCTGATAAAAAAGGGCCACGATCTCTCGTGGCCCTCAAAACAAGCAAACAACTGGAGTCAGGTTCACAGAACCTGACTCCAGTTTTGTATAAACGACAAACCTGTCTGAAGCCGCTTCGCGCTCCGGACTGGGGTCAGGTTCACAGAACCTGACCCCGGTTTTACTTTAGTCGTCATCCCCGGAGTCATCGTCTTCATCCGAGTCATCGTCTTCCAGTTCAATCACCTGGCCATCCGCACGAGCGGTCAGCTCCCATTCACTGTACGGCTCATTATCGATCACACCGTGAACTGTGAACCCATCGATGAACAAGGTCCATGTGCCGCTCGCCGGATTATCGACAATCACCCGTTCCGGGCTGGCCAGCGTAGCGCCATCAAAAAACACACCACCGTTGGGGTCAAGCAGGATCAAATCCAGGTCATCGGTAGGATATGCACCCCAGTTATTTTCCCAGGCCAGGTCAAAAGTAGCCTGAGCGGTACCGGCAGGGATATCGATGTAAACGACATCCGTCTGGCTCTGTTCTACCTTGCCCTCTGACGTTTCTTCATCATCACTGTCCTGACGGGTTTCGGTAATTGTCAGATCAGCAGAAATGGTTCCGGCATTCGTCCAGTCACCCATGATGGCAAGGCGTACAACGCCGGTCTGAGGCTTATCAAACGAGATCACCGTGTCAGAGAAAAGGAAATTCTGATAAACCGTAACTTCATCCGAAGTCACCGCATCCTGAACTTTGACGTAGAGATCATCGCCGAAAAAGGCATTCTGCTGCGCCGGGGGTAGCTGCGGCTGGATGTTGGTCAATGAAATGGTGAAGCTCTCGGTATCTTCCTCACTGCGCAGGAATACATGGGCAACCTGGCCTGGCAGCAAGTTCGACAGGTGCTGAGTATAGGTATCATCTTCCACTTCAATCACATCAATACCCAGTGACTCGATATTTTTTCGCACCTTCTTGCCGGCACGTCCGTAGTCCAGATCGCTGTCCACATTGCCTGCCTGTAGTGCGGCCAGTGCGGCCGGAATGTCAATCATGCCACCACCCTGATCAATCGGCGCTGAACCGTCACCGAGCATATTCGGGTTAGCGAACTGCTCCAGAGCATTGCGTATCTGAACGGCACTGGCGCCCGGCATTGCAGCACGCAACAATGCGGCTGCACCGGCCATCTGTGGCGCGGAAAATGAAGTACCTGATACCACGTTCAAAGCACCGTTAGCGCCCTGGGCCAGCGTTGCAAAACCGTTTGATACGGCGTTAGTACTAATGCGGCCATCTGCTGAAGGACCACGTGAGCTGAAAGTGGCCATTTGGATATGATCGGTCGGACGATACAGACTACCCGCACCCAGCCCGAACTGGAGATCGCGAAGAATACGCTCGTGCGCCGCCGTGCTGGCCGCACCTGAGGTCAGCGAACCAATACCCGTGCCGGGGCTGCCACCGGTCATGGCGGCATGACCTTCGTTACCGGCCGAGGCGACCAGAGTGATCCCAACCTCAAGCATCTGTTCCGTCAGTTGATCTTCCAGATCGCGTCCCGCAAACAGGGTAGACCCGCCGAGACTCATATTCACCACCTGGATGTTCAGTGAGTTGTAAACGTAAGGATTGTTTTCACTGCCATCGCCGGCCACCGGAACAGACGGCATACCATTATTGAAATTACGCTTCAAAGTAATGGCGCGATCCATCGCCGCAATAACTCGGGATTCCGGAGCGCCACCACCACCGGCTGAGAAGACCTTCATCGCATAAATGCTGGCATCCGGCGCCACACCAATCATGGGCACGAAAGATACGCCCGGAAAGAAATCAAACAATATGCTGTCCGGCGCATGCGTATTGATGGACTGCGCCAGTGTACCGGCGGACAGGAAGCCAAAAAATACATCGGCAGAAATCTGGGTGGCAACCCAGGTTCCGTGCGGGCCGTTCAGCGTACTGGTTGCACTGGGCTCACCTGCACCCGGCACAAAATTTTCACCACCGATAACGTCACCCGCTATGGCAGGCACTACTGCAGAATTGTTGGCCGTACCGGTATCAATCACGGCGACAATAACGCCACCCCCATAATTGCCGTTGGCATGCAGTACGCTGGCGCCAGTCAGTGTATTGGTAAAGCTGTAATCTGCAGGCATTGTTTCAAGCATGTCCTGCATTTCCTGGCCCACTACCGGCGACGTACCTGCTGCTTCATCAACTTTGACCTCATCCATCGGGCGTGGTGATGAAATCCGGGCGTCCTTATAAGCTACCAACACTCCATCACTGGAAAGCAATGCGGAGCGAGACCCAATGGGCAGTGATGCAGAAACTGCGCTGACATTTTTATACTCGTTGGTAACCGTACCGCCGAGTTGCTGCACACGTAACATCACCGAGCCACAATTACCACCGCAATTGATGATGACAGACTCGTGTTCTTCGGCCAGCGCCGAGGATCCGTATGAAAGAAAAATCGATGATACAAGCAGGAAAACTGCCCGCGCGCGCAATGCGCGAAATAACTCTCTTCTCATTATTTTCTCCTAAAGATGATTGTGTTTAAGAAATTGCATGTCAGAGTCAATCTTCATCTGCCGCTCCAAGGCTGATGATCCGCATGCGCACACAGTCTAGCCCAAGCCGTCGCGGTGAGCAAAGTGCGGGACATGTTCTCGCGCGTAATTTCCATCTACCCGGCGAGCAGCACCCAGCAATAGAATATGGATGTATTTGCTGCTTAATTCGCGCGTTTGTAATTTGTACTGTTTCGAACGAAGTTAACAAAATGTTTGACCCAGGGGTTGGCCTGCGTATTGCTGTGATGTGCAAAACCTGCCAGGAGATTTGCTACAACTATCCCGTCATGGCGCCCGTCGATACCCAAACCACGCGCCACGCGATAAGCATAACTTGCGTCATCCGGCAGGTTCTCGAGGCGGGCATAGTGAAACTCATGTGCAGGAATATGGGCTGTTACAGTATCTGGATCGCACGGCGATGAAGGCCACGGACTCTTCCCGGTTTCCTCGAGCACCATATAGCCCCTGCCTTGGGGACGACTGCCGACAATAACGTCTGCCGGCACCACACCGACCATGTTCCGTTTCTCCCCGCGCCACCGAATGCTGCGCGCCAGGTACATAAGACCTCCGCACTCGGCATAGGCAGGCATGCCGGCCGCCAGTGCCTGCCTGATATCCTTCAGCAGGCCTTGATTCGCAGACAGTTCTTTCAAATAAATTTCAGGGAAACCACCGCCAATAAACAGGCCATCCACTTGCGGCAAACGTGTGTCGTTCAGCGTATCGAAAGCAAGCAGTTCAGCACCCTCTGCGGCAAAAGCCTCCAGGTCATTGGGGTAATAAAAACCAAAGGCGGCATCACGCGCAATGGCGATCCGCACATCAGGCTGAACTGTGCGGCTTTGCGGCTGTGAACTGGCAACAGGTTCAGGCTTTCCGGCAGGTAAGCCAGCTATATCGATGATGCGGTCCAGGTCAACACCGCTTGAAACGGCTTTGGCCAGGCGGGTAATCATGGTATCCGCTATACCGGTATGGTCAACCTCATTCGCCGGAATAAGGCCCAGGTGCCGCTCGGGAATTTCAAGTGCGACATCGCGTCCAATGGATCCCAGCACTTCAATATCGGTATAGCGCTCCAGCGCTGCACGCAACTTGGATTCATGCCGTGAGCCACCGACCTTGTTGAGGATCACCCCACGAATATCGACCTCCTGGTCAAAGTCCAGATAGCCACGAATCAGCGGTGCAATACCCCGGGTCATTCCACCGGTGTCGATAGCCAGCACGACCGGTACCGACAACAACTTCGACAGTGCCGCGTTACTGTCCGAACCCTCTACATCGAGGCCGTCGAACAAGCCCTTGTTGCCTTCAATGATGCTGATATCAGCATGGAGAGATTTCTGCGCGAAGCTGGCTTCGATCTCCGCCCTGGTCTGGGTAAAAAAATCCAGGTTATAGCAGGCATTACCGGCCGCCCGCGCCAGCCACAAGGGATCAATATAGTCCGGGCCTTTCTTGAAGGTTTGTATCACCAGCCCCCGTTTTACCAGGGCGGCTGTCAACCCTACCGCGACTGAGGTCTTGCCGGAAGACTTGTGTGCTGCAGCAATATAAAGATGAGCCATAACCGTTTGCACCCGTTCACAGCGGGGCTTTGCCTTGTTGGACTGGCTACATCATACATGATGTGCATCAATGGATTAGACCCATTGCCCTAATCCAGGGACCAAGCCAAAACCCGGAATCAATTACACTTTCACAATCATCGTGATTTCAAGGCATTCCCTCAATACCCTGTTCTCACTCGACAAAAGCTCTTCCGTTAGTGCAAATGCCGGTCCTTATCAAGCCGCGAATGGCAAAACGTATAAGGGCAGAGGATTTGTGACATCTCAGATTACAAAAGCTGTGTAATTTGCAGCTAAGCCGCATTGATATTTTTTCTAAGTATCAGCCCTTCATGTTCCTTTTTTGCCTTCTCGGTAAAATAAGGATCAAGGATCTGAAAAATGAGATCAAATCCTTTTTGTATATTGTTTTTATTAAACTCCAGGTCGTTCATATCGAGATAGGGAACCCAGTGATCGCTGATCAGCCAGGTAACGAGTAACAAGGATTCCATCTTGTGAGAGTGTTCCGGTAAATCGATGAAACCCGCCTTCACCATTTCATTAAAAAACCAGGCCACCTCTTTGGCCCGCTTCCTGCGCATATCCATGAAAAGCATTTTCAGGCGTTCATCTTTTTGCAGCAATGTGGCGAGTTCCCGATAGAAAAACCGGTAGTTCCAAATCAGCCTCATTTGTCTTGAGAACATCAAATGCATTCGCTCCATAGAAGGATGCAGATGATCGTCGTACCAGCTTTCTTCTATCTCTTTGTCTATTTGCTGGAAAATAGATTTGACAATTTCTTCCTTGGTCCGGAAATGGTAGTGCAGATTGCCGCGGCTGACCTCACATTCATCAGCGATACGATTGGTTGAAATGGCCCTGGTCCCATGTTCATTAAACAATTCAATTGCCTTGATTGTAATACGGGTTTGAGTCTCTTTGCTTGCCATCTATCGGGGTCCAAAGACGCTACTCGATTGGCAACTTGCTCAGATTGAATACCAGGTGCTTGAGCAGCCTGGCCAGGTTATCCAGGTCTTCTTCGCTTAAACCCTTGACGGCTCTTTGCAATTGTCGGCTGCCAAAGCGCATCACATTCTCGGCCAATTCTCGCCCAGTTGACGACAAATATACATTTGTTGCTCTGTTGTCATGAGCATTTGGACTTCGATTGACCCACCCCTCCTTTCGCATGCGATCGAGCGCCCTGCTTGTGGTTGAGCGTGGAAGCAGCGCAAAAGATGACAATTCCTTGATGTTAATTGGGCTGCTGCGCATCAAAATGGTCAGCAATCTGTATGTCGTCCTGTCCAATCCAAATTTTTCAACCGCTTTATCCAGATCTTCGTGGAATTTGAAGTCTGCATGAGCAATCAAATAAAACGGGGATTGAAAAAGATCGAACTCCGGCATGGCCGGATCAAAATGCTTCGGTAGTTGTTTATTTTGTGTTTTACTCATATTTGTACTTGCTTTCCATTCGCCGCACCTCACGAAAGAATTACTGAAGTTCTGAGCCGACTCAAAGCTTATTTCAATAAGTAGCATATATTACGCAAGAATCTAATGAGAAACTTCTTACCTTTCTTGCACGGCGCTCACAATATATTTCTTAGACAAGAATCTGGAAACAAAGACAAAGACAATAGTGAAAGAAAGGCCAACAGGAGTATTGATTATCATTGGCAGTGACATCTCCCGTACCCCCATTATTGTGACGGCAATATAGATAGCGGTCCCCTCCTGACGAATCAAATGCTCTATACAAATGGCTGTTGTTTCAGTCGGAGAAAGTCTGTTTAGTTTTGACAGGGCAAAGGCTACCAGTATGGCAAGGGCATTCATCACGATAACCATCATCAGCAATGTCCCGAAAGTACGTCGCAGGATTTCCATTTGGTCGGCAATAATAAAACCAAATGCAATGACCAGTACCAGCGTTGCCCCATTCTTGATATAGGGTTTCAAGATTTTGGCAAGCGATGCCCAATAGGTTCTCGTTGCAACGCCCAGGGTGACGGGAACCAGTGTAATACTGATAATGCGAAATACGGATTCAAGGAAAGGGACACTGATACTTTCACTTGCCCCCATAAAATAGCTGACTGCGCCGTAAGCATAGAACGGGATAACAAGCAAATAGACAACGCTGACAATAATACTGAGCGAAAGCGAGAGGGCCAGATCTCCCTTGGCATAATCAGTCATCAGATTGGACAACATCCCGCCCGGGCAAGTGGCGAGCAGAAAAAACCCTACTGCCAACGCCGGTGTAGGCGCCGCTATTGTAGCAATAGTGATGCCAATCACCGGCAGCACCAGCATCATACTGAAAATACCCACCAGTAATGCTTTGCGAGCGGTTAAAACCCGACGAAAATCACCCAGAGTCAAACTCAAACCCATCGAGTACATGATGAACCACAGTGAGCCAGGCAGAAGAATGTTTTCAATGACTTCCATTGTTTACCCTGCTCATGAACCACGTATGCGTGTTTTCAGCTTTTCAATGACCAGATTTCGACAACGCACGGCACTGATGAATAAATTTGGTGCATGACGCATAAGACCGTACGGATGGATGAAATCAGGCTGTGATACAAGCAGGCTCGAGTTCTCATAAGCACTTGACTGAATAAACTGTGCCACTTCACGACCCAGTAGTGTATTCACCGCCAAACCTCGACCATTACAGGCCTGGATAGAATAAAGGCCCTCGGAATGGTCACAAAATTTGGGCAACAAAGACGTCCCAAGCCACGCGGTGCCCTGCCAGATATCTTCTATACGAACAGAATTGAGCAGTGGAGAAATTCTTTTCAATCTCTGGGTAACAGCATAGATTGCCCTGTCCTTGGTATTTGATGACAGAAAAGCGGGACATGCCGTTATCAGCCGTCCATCTCTATCGAAGCGCATCGTAAATATATCAGTATGTACATCGGTTAAAGAATGATCATCGGGTAGTAATGTTTCTCTTATCCGCTCACTCAAGGGTTCCGTGGAGAATTGGAATACATTGAGTGGCATAACTGATTTTTCCAAATCGCCATGTAATCCACGGTTATCACCACCGGCACATAAAATAACCTTTTTTGCTTTAAGCTGTCCGTCAGATGTTTTGAGGCGCCATGATTCCCCAACTCTGGAAAACCCTGTCACACGACTGCGCGTATATAGTTTGACGCCTTTTTCTGCACAAACCCGTGCCAATTCTCTGGCAAAAGCAAGAGGATTAACACCACCTCCATTGGGATCAAGTATCGCACCACCATACAGGTCAAGGCCCGATAATCTGGTAATAGATTTCTTATCAAGATACTGAATATCGAATCCAAATGATTGCCATTCTGCACTTTTGCTTTTTAAGCTTTCTAACTCTTTACCCGGCCTTGCCGGAGCAAGAAAACCGCTGTCTTGCGGGGAGCAGTCAAGTCCAAGTTCTTGGATGAGTGAAAATGTGTATTTACCGGAGTTTCCGTATAATGATAAAAGTTGCCGACCGAGGTCTTCGCCGTATTTGTTTATAATTTCAAAAGGACTCACTCGCGCCGGCAAGGACGCAATGACGCCGCCACTTTTTCCGGTTGCATTTATTCCCGGTTCCTCAGCCTCCAGCAAGCAGATTTTGATCCCTGACTGGCTGAGATGGTAGCCACCGAAAGCCCGGCTATACCGGCTCCGACGATCGCAATATCGGCTTCTTGTTCGCCTTTCAGAGTATCGAATGTCGCCAGAGGAGGAGCTGTGCTCTTCCAGAGGGGGCTTACGCCTGAATCCTCCGGATCCATATTCTTAGCTACATGCATTGCCGTCCCTGGGGTCAAGCTAACTCAATACCGAGTTTGCACGCTCCATTACTGCGGATTGTACGCAAAGACGACTGTGCCTGAGCCAAGTCAGCATCCTGTATCTCTGCACAGATATTGGCTTTAATCCACCCGAATGGCATGAGTAGTCGGCCACCATCTTCGTAAAACAAACCCAAATCAAAAAATGGTCCGGGCGGGAGGCCCTTCACGCTCCCTGCGGATAGATAGGCCAGCACCACCTCCCCCGCTCGTGGGTGAGAGCTGGCGTTCTCCTGTGGAATTTCAATTTTTGCAAGATCTTCAGGAAGAACTGAGTACGGCAGGGGACAGGAAAGCTCAGGTCCTGTCCACATAGCGTGAATAGCATCAAAGGTACGGCCACGACTTGCCAACTGCCACAGGAACTCGGCGGATTGGGGTGCCTCGTCATCCAGTAATCGACAAGTGACGGAAAGCTCCGACCGGGGTTCTGTAAAACGTATCAAACGAGTCATTGGCAATACATCTACTGTTGATTAACCATATTTTGGACGGCGAAATTTTTTAGAATCTCCGGACCGCCCTCACGCCAATCGTCCGTGGTCGATTGGTCAAATATGCAAAGCCGTCCTGCTCGGAACTGATGGCATCGAGTTGTGCCCTTTCATCGGTCACATTCTCAATGAACAGGGTCATGGACCACAGGTCAGATTCGAGACTGGCGCGAAGATTGAGTAAGAAAAAATCATCGAGATTAACGTTGAAAGGATGCCTCTGACTGAATTCGGTCTTCGCTTTTCCACGATACGACACATCGGCCCGGAACCGCCCCGTGAACGTCTGGCTGACGGGGACAAAATAATCTGCAGCAAAATACGCCTGGAATTTCGGAATATTGGGGAGATGGTCTCCACTAAGCCCCCGCGAGGCAGGGTTGCCTAAATCCGGGGTATCCTGCGTCAGCCTGGCGTTCTGGTATGATCCGCTCAAGCTCAATTGCAACTGGTCCGTGGGCAGGAAGTAGGTCTCAAATTCCAGCCCGGTAACTTGCGCCTGGCCGACATTGGTTATGAAGGGAAAAATACCGTCCGAGGTCCGTGACTCGAGTTGCAGATCATCCCAGATAATATGGAAACCGGTCAGATTGAAACGAGCTTTACCGTCCATGAAATCACTTTTGAAGCCAAGCTCATAATTCCACAATTGATCGGGGTCAAACCCTCGTGGAATTTCACCTCCATCGAACGGAAGGCTGGCCGGATTGAGCCCGCCGACTCGAAAACCCTGTGATGCGGTTGCGTAGACCAGGAAGTCCTCCGACAACGTATAGGCAAGATTGATTTTCGTCGTGGTTTTGTTCTGCAAATCCTTTGTTCTTATGACGTCAAAGTCAGGAGCCCCCCCAAAGCCGAAAAATGGGTGCGTGACGTATTCCTCCGCTCGAAGAGTTGAATCAAAATAGCGCAAACCCACCATTGCGGTCAGTTTGTCGGTCAAGTCAAAAGTAAACTCACCAAAAAGTGCATATTGCTCGGTGGTCGTATTATTAATTCGGCCAAAAATTGTGTTTCCATCGGGGAAGTTTGTAATCGCATCATCACTATCCAGGCTGCTGAATGGTCCGCGCGGGAGACCAAAACCGTTGATACGAAGAGTCTGCACGGTGAAGTCGAGCTTATCCTCCTGATAGAAGCCACCGACTACAAACTGAAAACGGCCATCCAGGTCCGAGGCAAATCGAATTTCGTTGGACCAAACGGTGCGATCACGGGGCTCACGCGAGGTGAAGGGATACGGCAGGAAGCCCTGGAAACCCGGGTTGGCCGCCAGAAAAGGCGATGTATCAAACAAAAAAGTAATGTCCCGCTGAAAGTAATTCGTCGTCGCCGTCAAAACACCAAAATCTGTACCATATTCGGCATCAAAACTATAAATCT
Organism: Gammaproteobacteria bacterium; assembly: GCA_024279945.1. Lineage (GTDB taxonomy): Bacteria > Pseudomonadota > Gammaproteobacteria > Xanthomonadales > SZUA-36 > JAJRRA01. The sequence continues at coordinate 13,305 of JAJRRA010000046.1, read as the reverse complement.
GCAGACTTTCGTCCCAGGGACTCTGCGCGATATCGGTATTAATCAGGTCACCACCCGGGACAGAAGGAAATCCGAGGCCCGACAGATCGAAGCTGTCTTCACCTTCCGGCGTATAACGAGAGGAACCATTTGAGGACATGTTCTGCACCAGCGCTGAAGCTGTAAGAACCAGATTGTCACCGGGCGTCAAGCGGAAGATGAGCCGACCACCCTCCGTGTTGTCCGTATTAATATTATTAAGTCGCCCGGAGGGAATGCGCACAGCATCGATAAATCCACTCTTATCATTGAACCAGCCCACTGCACGCACAGCGAACAAACCCTCGACAATCGGAAAATTAACCATGGCGTTAATATCATAATCGGTTCCACCCTTATTAACAGAGGAAACTTGACCATCCACATAGCCCTCCACCGTATCCATTTTGGGTTTATTTGTGATGAAACGAATCGTGCCGGCCATGGAGTTGGCACCGTACAATGTACCCTGAGGTCCCTTCAAGACTTCAATTCTTTCCAGATCGTAAAGTTTTATATCAGCGTTTCTACCACCACCATCCTCTTTGTTGGATCCGGTGATTACGGCTTCGTCCCAATAGACTCCAACAGTCGAGGGCCCGGATGAATTGATTCCACGGATGATATATTCCTTGTCACCGGGTCCGAGAGCCTGATATTGCAGACTTGGCACCGCGTGTGCAAAATCCATGAATGTTATTGCCCCCATGGCGGCGAGTGTCTTTCCGTCAATTGCCTGAATGGCTGCCGGTGTATCCTGCAACGCTACGGCGCCACGCTTTGTGGCCGTCACAATGACCTCTTCCAGGACCATATTATCCGCAGATATTGCCAGCGGCGGTATAGCGAGTAACACGAATAAACAACAAAGCAGCATCAGGTGATAGGCATGAATGAGTACGGTATGATTCGATTCAACGATTTGTTTTTCTAGCATTTGATTACTTTCCCAAAGTTATCCTACGGATTTAGATGAGATGTATTAGCCTTACCGGACAGCGTATATGCAACCATATATATGTGCATTTGGACGCTTTAGCATTCAATCATGCATATTTTGATGACGCAAGCAAAATATCCGCAGTTAATTGCACTTGAGCGCAATATGGAGAAAAGAAAATTCTATAATGTATTGAAATATAAGAATAAATCAGATTAGGGCTCTTAGCCTAAAATAATTTGTCGAGCCTGAATGGCTCTGTTTGAGCCAGAATATTCCGGCAGATCCTAGACGCATGATCAACCAGTCTAACCAGGCGCAACTCATGCAGTTTAGGTATTGGTTCTCGCATTCGCCAGCGTTGCGGGCATAAAACGCAGCAGCTTCATGCCAAACAGCACCACCAGCCCGGCCAGCGCGACACCGCCCAGTCCCAGGGCGAGTTCGGGCAGGCTCGGGGTATAGGTATTGATAACGCCGTCATAGAAACTTGAGGATACTTCCATGCCGGGGAACAGGGGTAAAGGATAGACCTGGCCGCCGATAATCAATACATAGAGTTGAGAAAATGCTCCGACAATAACCATCACCGAGGCCAGGGCCACAGTACGCCCGGACAGGGGCGCCCCGCCCCGTGAGGAGATGAAGATCAGGGCCAGTGGCACCAGGCCACCGATGATGACCTGCCCGCCCCAGAACAACAGGGTATAGATTCCGCCATCAAGAAGGATAAAGCGTTCAACCCCACTGTGCTCAGCCGCATAAAGGTTGACCAGATGCTGCACGGTGGCAAAATAGAGCACCGCCACGATGAAAATACCCAGCAAGCGGCCCAGACGCCGTAGCAGTACAGCACCGATTTCCCGGTCGATTCCCTTGCAGGCGGCAAGCAGTACAAGGATGTAAACAGCAAGGCCGAAAGAAAAGGACATGGCGACAAACATCGGCCCCATGATAGCCGAGTAGGCCTCACGAGCCACAAGCACACCGTAGATGGAACCACTGCCGGTAGTCAGCGCAATGCGCCAGGCAAATGCGAGCAGACCGGCTGCGAGGATAAAGCGGTTCATCCTGCGCTCCATCTGCATCCACAAATACAGAACCACAACCGCGATAAAACCGGTATAAAGATAGAAATTCCAGGCAAAGACCGACTTGAAGTTGCGATTTAGCATGGCAACGATGACGCGATCCGGCCGGCCCAGGTCCAGCACCAGGATCATCAGCCCCCCCAACAACATAGCAATGGCTAACAGGCACGATAGACGCTCCAATGGGCGGTACGGCGTTTTGCGGAAAACCGAACTGATAATGGCTACGTTCAGCACACCGGAGGCAGAAACGATCAGGAACATGGCGAAAACATCAGGAAGGCCCCAAACCACCTGGTTGCTGCCGCCGGTGACGTAATGACCGGCATGCTCCACGTAGAGGACGGCGGCCAGGCCGATCAGAAAAAATCCCCCCAGAACGGCTGCAAGGCCGCGAAAACCTGTGCTGCGTCCGTCGATTTCACTGAATATGATCCGTTTCATGTGCTTAAATTCCGATATCGGACGCCCGGGTCCAGCCCCAGGTCACCGCGAATTTGCTGGCTGGCGTAACGGGCCACGCGCCGGGCGATTTCACTATTGGGATCTTTCAGATCGCCAAACAACATGGCGCCACCACCCGCATCATTGCAGGCCTCCACGCAGGCCGGCAGGCGATCGGAATCTACCCGGTGAATACACAGGGTGCACGCTTCCACCGTACCTTTACCGCGTGGTGCATAGGTTTTTTGATCTTCAATCTCCTCGTGGACAAAAGACCTTGCTTTATAAGGACAGGCCATCATGCAATAACGGCAGCCGATACAGCGATGACGGTCCACCAGGACAATACCGTCGGCCCGTTTGAATGACGCACCCGTTGGACAGACATCGACGCAGGGCGGCTCGGCGCAATGCTGGCACATCACGGGCAGTGACTGGCTCAGGCCGGTATCCGGATCATGGATTTTGACTTTCCTGATCCACTGGGGGTCGGTGGCCGGTCTGCCATGGCCCTGGAGTCCGTTTTCTTCGACACAGGCGGATACACACTTATCGCAGCCACTGTCGCAGTGGTTGACATCAATCAATAAGCCCCAGCGTACGTCGGGCGATGCGGCAGTTCCTGGTTTTCGTGCCCTGGCATCCCCCGACCGGGTGATGCCGTACAGAATGACACCGGGGGCCAGCGTCACACTGGCGACACCGGCAATGGCACCCAGGAACTTGCGCCGGGCCGGGTTAAATTCTGCTGCAATACCCGTGTGTTTCATTTTTCCGCTCATTCTCTTGCAGCTCCCCGTACGACCCCACCCTGGCCTCCCGCGTCAGTTACGACATCGGGGCGAGACGCATGGCATTGAAAACAATCGATACTCACGGCAGCATAGTCGTGACAGGCGCGGCAAAAATGTTGCGGGCTGGCAACAGTAACCGGCATCGCATCCGGCCCCTCGACTGCATGACAGGCTACGCATTCTTTAAGGCTGAATGGCTTGCCACGGATTCCCTGGCGCACGGTCTCGTCACGCTGATGCATGAGCATGGTCATGTGGTTGCGCCGCATGAAGTCCGCGTCCGCAACGCAGTGGTCGCCCTGTCCCCGTGGGATCGCAGGCAAGAGCACAGAGTTATTACCAATCTTTTTTTCTGGCACGGTCTGCGCTTCGCCCGGGACGACCCAGGCCATAAATACTGCAACCAACACAATGAAAATGCGGCGCAGGCTCATGGCTTATTCCCCCAGTCCCATCCGGATGTACCCCGACGGGCAAACATCTTCACAGATATGGCAACCGATGCATTTTGCATAATCGGTATCGACATAGCGACCAATAGTGGAATCTGTCTTTTTGACCCGGAAAATGGCGTCCTGGGGACAGTAGATGACGCAGTTATCACACTCAAAACAGATACCACAGCTCATGCAGCGATCGGCTTCCTTGACGGCATCTTCCTCTGACAGGCCTTTGATCCGTTCGCCGAAATAGCCCAGCACCTTGTCGGCCGTAATCTCACTTTCCTTGCGCTTATGCCTGGCCTGGTAAGGGAAATGGCCGAGAAACAACTGGTCCGAAGGCACGATTTCAGCAAAAGAACGGTCTTCAAAATTATGTACTGCGAAATCGGCCTGGTCGGTACCCCAGTCCTGGACATGGGGATATTCAGCGGGGGCATGATCTGTTTCCCGCAATTTCTCCAGCAGATTGAAGTGATGTACGTCCACTTTAGGGCGCCGTGACGGATCTTCCCCTGCCATGTAGCGGTCAATCCCCTCTGCTGCGATGGAGCCATGACCGATCGCCGTGGTCAGAAGATGCGGCTTGATCACATCACCACCAACAAACAGGTCCGAGTGACTCTTCACACGATAGAAACCATCGGCATCGATCAAACCCCAGCCGTTGTCCAGGCTCTCCAGGCCGGTGAGGTCACCCACCTGTCCCACGGCCGCAACGATCAGGTCGCACTCAATGTCTATTTCGGAACCTTCTTTGACCACCATCTTGCCGGTGCTCCAGTCGGCTTCGATCACCCGCAGTGCTTTGGCACGCCCGTCATCCCCGATAATCACTTCCACCGGAGCCAGTGAATCGCGGATTTTCACGCCTTCCTGTGTGACGTGCTCGATTTCCATTTTGATGGCCGGCATCATGGAGACCAGCCGGCGGTAAACAATCGTTACCTCGGCGCCCTCGCGCTGGGCAACGGTGGCCACATCGTGCTCCACATGCCCGAGAATGACGTTCTCCGGCCGGTCGTGTTCACGCTGGGTTTCAATATGCCCCAGGCGGCGCGCAACGGCGGCGACATCCATCGCCGTATCGCCACCACCGATAACCAGTACGTTTTTGGCGGAATGCTTCAATCTGCCGTCGTTGAAGGCCTCGAGGAAGGCAATGCCGCTGATGCAGTTCGGTGCATCACCACCCGGCACCGGTAAAGCTGCACCGGACTGTGCACCAAGGCCAATAAAGACCGCATCATATTCAGCTTTCAACTCATCCAGCGAAATATCCACTCCGACTTTGGTGTTGTTACGAATTTCCACGCCCAGATCGAGAATCCGCTGGATCTCACTATCGAGCACTTCGCGTGGGATGCGGTATCCGGGAATGCCGTAGCGCATCATTCCACCCAACTCCTCATGGGCTTCAATCACCGTGCAGGCATGTCCCATACGGCGTAATTGGTAAGCGCAGGCCAGGCTGGCGACACCACTGCCAATGAGCGCGACCTTTTTACCCGTATCTTCACCGGCCGGGTGAAGCTTCAGATTGTGTTCCAGAGCGTAGTCACCGATAAACTGCTCGACCGAATTGATGCCGACGTGATCCTCAACCTCGTTGCGGTTGCAGCCGTCTTCACAGGGCGCCGGGCAAACCCGGCCCATGATGGCTGGAAAAGGATTGGCCTCGACCACGCGACTGAAGGCATATTCCTGCCAGGGCAACTCTCCGGGTGGCTTTTCAATGCCACGCACAATGTTCAGCCAGCCGCGTATATCCTCACCCGCTGGACAGCTACCCTGGCATGGTGGTGTGCGATGGATGTACGTCGGGCACTTGTGGGATGTGTCGGCAACGAAGATTTCTTCCTGCCAGGGCAGGTGTCTATTGTCGCCATCCTTGTACCGGCGTTTGGTGAGAAGTTTTTCGTTCATCGTGTCCTCGTCCTGCGCCTGTCGAAGCGCCTGGTATTTATTTCATTCAGCTTCGCTTGTCTGGCCACTTGTCTGACCATCCAGAATAATCGCGTTTGAGACCAACTGGTGTACGCTGACAATGCTGTCCATTTCAAATCCATAGATCGGCATAATCTTGGCAAACTGTGATTTACAGATGGCGCAGATGGCCGCCATGTGGGTTACACCGTGGTCGTCAACGACTTCTTTTAGCGCCTGCATCCGGGGCGATGCGCCGTTGATCCGGGTCTCCATCAGGTCATCCGTCAACAGGCCGCCACCGCCACCACAGCAAAAGGTGCTTTCGCGGATGGTATCGGCGTCCATATCGACGAAATTGTTGCAGCAGGCTTTGATAATCGCCCGGGGGATTTCAAACTGCCCGCCGGGTTCTTCGCCCATGCGTGTGGCGCGTGCTACGTTGCAGGAGTCGTGAAAGGTCAGCGTCATGTGGTCGTTGGCGGATTTATCCAGCGTCAGCGCCCCTTTTTCAATCAAATCCCAGGTTAATTCACAAATATGCTGTGGCACCGGGTAATCGGGGTCGAGGAAATCAAACGGTCCGGCCAGCGTGTTCAGAAAGGCGTAGGCGACCCGCCAGGCATGTCCGCACTCACCAAAAATAATCCGTTTTACACCCAGGTCTTCGGCCGCTTTCCTAATCCGTGCCGCCACCAGCTTCATCTGCTCGTAGGAGCCGATGAACATGGCGAAATTGGCGGCCTCCGATGCGTATGAACTGATGGTCCAGCTCACTCCCGCCTGGTGGAACACCTTGGCGTAGCCGATCAGCCCGTCCACATGCGGTTCGGCAAAAAAATCGGCGCTGGGTGTCACCAGCAGGATATCAGCACCCTTTACATTAAGTGGCAATTTGACCTCTAAGCCGGTTTCTTCCTCAATGTCCTCTTCCAGATCTTCCAGCGTATTGGCCAACGCCTTTTCAGGCAGGCCGAGGTTGTTACCGATCTTGTGCACCTTGCCGAGAATTTCGTTGCAGTATTTCTGCCCTTTGCCGATGTGATCCATGATCTCGCGGGCCGCCATGGATATTTCAGCCGTATCGATTCCGTAGGGGCAAAACACGGAGCAGCGCCGGCACTGGGAGCACTGGTGGAAGTAGCTGTACCAGTCATCTAGTACTTCTTCGGTCAGGTCCTCAGCGTCCACCAGCCAGGGCACAATTTTGCCCGCCCAGGTAAAATGGCGGCGATAAACCTTACGCATCAGGTCCTGGCGCGCAACCGGCATATTTTTGGGATCACCGCTGCCGAGGAAATACTGGCATTTGTCGGTACATGCGCCGCACTTGACGCAACTGTCCATGTAAACCTGCAGCGCACGCGATTTACCGAGTAGCTCGGCAAACTTGTCGATAGCCTTGTCGTGCCAGTCGTCCACCAGTTCACCGGGGAAGCCAAGCGCCTGCTGGTGCTCCGGCGCCGCCGGGAAAGGCGCTGAATGTGCCATTGAGCCCCGCGCCAGCGCCGGGATATCAAGGGGCTTGTCGATGCAGGGCACCTTGTAATCAGCCATCGGCTTTGCCCTCTTGTCTGTTGGTATCCAGTGCGGCAGCCCACGGTGCGAGATGCCTTTTCTCACGCGCGTTATCGACCTGGTTCCGGGTGGGGCTGAAGAACACGCCGGGTGCGTGCAACAGTTTTGAAAACGGAAAAATAAACATCAATACCAGCACCAGCCCCAGGTGGGTCAGCAACAAGGGATCGGCAGGCAGGGGCTGCCAGTCAAAACGAATCAAGCCCAGGACAAAAGCCTTGAGCGAAATAATGTCCGTGTGTGCCACGAATTTCATCAGCAGGCCACTGGAGGCAATACCTATCAGCAACAACAGCATCAGGTGATCGGATGGTGCAGAAATATAACGGATACGCTCAACGACCAGACGCCGCCCCCACAGTGCTGCCAGTCCACCCAGCATCGCAAAACCGGCATACAGGCCGAAGGGCTGCACCAGCACCACCCAGGACCAGACCGGCTCGGTGAAATAGCGCAAATGCCGCAGCAATACCAGCAACAGGGACACATGGAATACCCAGCCAAACAACCAGGTCCATTTATTGGATTTGAACAGGCTGTCGAAAAAGACCACTTCTTTCGCCATGCGCGCCACCACACCCGCCTGGGTCACGGGCGCAGGGGTGGTCGGGATTTTCAGGGGCGCGGGGGTTTTGGCGTAGAGCCTGATTCTGTACACCAGACCGACGGAAAAAACTACCGCCGCGAGGTAAAACAGAATTGCATAAACTGCGCTCAGCACCTTCTTCTTTATGCCTCCTTTTTACACCTCAGCCGCCTTGCCGGCACCAACCCGGCAGGGCACCTCAGACTAATTCGTTTTCCGTGATTTCTTGTTTACCGTCATTCCGGATACGGCTACGCCGATCCGGAATGACGAACAAATCAAGGGTTCCTCATATACAGCCCGTCGGTTTGGGCAAACCGGCAATCTTGCAGGCTTGCTTGGCCGGGCCATACGGAAACAGTTCGTACAGGTATTTGCTGTTGCCCTTCTCAGGCCCCAGTGATCTCTTGACCGCCTTGGTCAAAACCCGGACTGCAGGGGCGATCTGGTATTCGTCGTAGTAATTGCGCAGAAAGTTGACGACCTCCCAGTGATCATCACCCATCTCGATGTTCTCGGCCTCGGCAATCAAGCCCGCGAGATCGGTGTTCCACAGGCTGATATCGAGAATATAGCCCTCCTCATCAGCTTCAATCGTCGCGCCGTTACATTCATAAGCCATGGCTTACCTCTTCATCAAATTCAAAACTACAACCAGGATTGGGTGACCTCATGTTCCGCCACCAAATCGACGAATCCTTCGTAATCAACGACCGTAATGCCTTCGATCAAAGGAGTGTCACCCAGGCCCCGTGCAGCAACATCGGGCCCGAGGACATAAAAAGAAAAATCTTCCATGCGGGTAGAAATTTTTATCGCGTGTGCGGCGTTTTTCAGGGCCGCGTAAACTCCGTCTTCGATCAGCAGGATTGAGCTTCCCGCTTTCGCCACACGCAGGCAACTGTCCAGCGCGGTTCTTTCAAACGGTGATTTATTGATTAAATGCAACATGGAATTCATGAGCTGATCACCACATCCTGCTGCGCCATGACGTCGCGTAAATCATCTGCCGCAATCACTTCAACCGGAATCACCAGGTCGTCTGCGGTCAGACCACGCGCTTCGAGTGACTCTTTTTCAACGTAGATTTTTTCCACGTCGTAGTCATCAAGCGCCCCGTATGTTCTGGAAAAATTTTTCATCCCAATCGCGGTTGTGTCCTGGTTTTTCTTTAACTGGCAAACGCCATCGTCCAGAAAGACCACACTCACGTCCTGATCAAAAGCAGCAGCAATAAGAACCACTTCAAGGCATTCCAGGGCATAGATGGTGCCGTAAGGCGCCCTGCGGTTGACGTACATGAAGCGCTTGACTACTTCAGGGCCGGACTCTTCCCATTCTTCCATTTCACTCGTTCTCCATCAGTTGCCCATCAGTCGCCAAACACCACCAGCCGGTCGGCCTCGATGCCCGCTTCGACCAGTTGACCCAGCCCGGAAATCCGGAAACCTTCCGCCACCACCTCGTCCTTGATACCCCGGCGCAAAGCGGCGGCGATACACACCACCAGGTCGATGCCGTTCTCGGTACCCAGTTTCGACCACAGCGCCACCAGATTCCGGTCATCGCTTTGCGGTTCGGACAGTTTGTTGCAGTTATAAACGCCGTCGTTGTAGAAAAACACCCGATAGATTTCGTGTCCCCTGGCCAGCACGGCCTCGGCAAATCGATAGGCGCTATCAGAGGCCTGGTGGGTAAACGGACCTTCGTTGATCAGGATTCCAAATTTCATAACTGTGGCTTCACAAAAATGCCTTCATAAAACAGCGTGGTTAAAAATGGATATGGGCCGACGCGTTCAGAGCGCTGCGTCCGCCGTGCCAGTTGTCAATGTGGTGTTTGGTAAAGGCCAGCCCGGTCATCTCGAAGAAACGCGGCCAGCCGATACGCTCGATCCACTCCCCCATGCGCTCCCAGGCCCGGGCGTCTTCCTTGTAGGCGTACAGGATCGATTTAACCACCTCAGCCACTTCCGGCCAGCGGGGCGGATTATTGGGCAGGCCGGCCACCACCAGTTTGTGGAAGGTCGGCTTGCTGCGTGCATTGGAGTGTTTGCCACCCACCCAGACGGCGAGCTTGGTTGATTCCGGCCCGTTGATCTGCATCGGCGGGCAGGGTGGATAGCAGGCGCCACAGCACATGCATTTTTTCTCGTCTATCTCGAGTGAAGGCTTGCCGTTAACCATGGCCGGGCGTATCGCCGCTACCGGGCAACGGGCCACAACTGCCGGACGCTCGCAAACATTGGCCACCAGATCGTGGTTGATCTTGGGTGGCCGCGTATATTGCACATTGATTGCAATATCACCCTGACCGCCGCAATTGATCTGGCAGCAGGAGGTGGTCATACGCACCCGGTTGGGCATTTCCTCGTGGGTGAATTCGTGGTGCAATTCGTCCATCAGGGCCTTGACTACACCGGATGCATCGGTACCGGGGATGTCACAATGCAGCCATCCCTGGGTATGGGAGATCATCGACAGTGAATTGCCGGTGCCACCGACCGGAAAGCCCTCGTCGTTCAGGCGTTTGATCAACGGTGCGGTTTTGTCTGCCGCGGTGACCATGAATTCGACATTGCTGCGGGTGGTGAAACGCATGTGGCCATCGGCGAATTCATCGGCAATTTCGCACAGCTTGCGAATCGTGTGCACACCCATCTGGCGCTGCGTGCCGGCACGCACGGTCCATATTTCATCACCGCCGTTGGCCACATGGTGCAAAACACCGGGACGCGGGCGGTCATGCCAGGCCCAGTTTCCATAGTTCTGTTTCAGGGTGGGGTGCATATGGGGAAAAGGATCAGGAACTCCGTGCTCTTCCGCCCTGCGGGGTAGTGTTGCCTTATTCATTTGCTGCAACTCCTTTGCGTTCGAACCATTTTTGAGCTTCTTCATCCCAGTCATCGGTGCGGATATACGAACTGGTGCGCGGATGATTCACCATGTTGGGGTCAACCTCAACATCAATCGCAGAGAGGAAATTGGCCAGACCGATGCGGGTGATGGTTTCACCGACACGCTCGTGCTCCAGCGCATTTTCGGCGAAGAAGTCGATCACCGTTTCCGCCAGTTCATTCAAGGTTTCGAAATCCTCGTCACTTTCCAGTGGCATGAAGGGAATAACCACCGTACCCATCTGGTCACCGATCTTCAGCGAACGCTTGCCGCCCATCAGGATGGTTACGCCACGGTCTTTGCCGGGCGACAGGGCTTTGGTCATGACATTGATGCAGTGCATGCAACGCACACAACTGCCGTTGTCCACATCCAGTGTGTCGTCATCGTTCAGGCTCAACGCACGGGTCGGGCAATGAGCGATCACGGTATCTATCATCTGTTTGCGCCCGACTTTGGCGACGTGCTCCTTGACCTTCTCCTGGTCAACCTGCATGTCGTCGCGCCAGGTGCCGATGATGGCGAAATCCGAACGGTGGATGGCGTTCACACAGTCGTTCGGGCAACCGGAGAACTTAAATTTAAATTTGTAGGGTAGTGCCGGGCGGTGCATTTCATCAATCAAACCGTTGACGATCATGCGATGCGCGCGCACGTCATCGTAGCAGGACTGCTCACAGCGGGCATGACCAACGCAGCTCATGGAAGTCCTTAAAGCAGGGCCCGCCCCACCCATGTACAGGCCGATTTCGTTGAGGGCATCAAACGATTTTTGCACATTCTCCGTTGTACACCCCTGGAACATAATGTCCCCCGACTGTCCGTGGAGTGCGATCAGGCCCGATCCATGCTCTTCCCAGATGTCGCACATCTTGCGTAACAGGTCTGTTGAATAGTGCATTCCGGCCGGCGGTTGGATCCGCAGTGTGTGAAATTCTGACGACTCAGGGTAGTCTTCCGCCACTTCCGAGAAGCGGGGAATAACACCGCCGCCGTAGCCAAAGACGCTGACCGTGCCGCCTTTCCAGTAACCCGTGCGGGTCTCGTAGGAATGTTCAAGCTGGCCCAGCAGATCGGTCATCATGTTGGCATAGGGCTTGCCTTCATCACTCGCCAACTTTTTAAGCCCGGTAACGAAACTCGGCCAGGGACCCTGCTCCAGTTCATCCAATAACGGTGTGTCGTGTGGCTGCTTCGACATAATAGTTTCCACCAAATCTGCTTGTGTTGTGTGTTTATGAGCCCTGTTGATCTCCCAGCATCATGGTAAACAGCCGGCTGTTCGGGCGATTGGCCGGTGGCCATTTGAACGCTGATGAATAAATGCGTAATTTTGCATGAATATTTTGACTTGATTATTTCAGTATATTAATAATTCATCATATATAATTTTCACACTCAATGTCCAGTGGACTCATCCGGAGTAATGCTGATATGGACCATTCCAGCTACCTGGCATGGCGCGAAGCCAGGCTCGACCATCACCCGCACCGCGCGGAAGAGCTCATGGTGGAAATCGGCGGGCTGGCCGATTTGGGTGAAACGGAAAAAGCGGCCATCCTGGCAATCTGCCGGCGCTCCAACATGGCGATTTACCGCTGTTGTGATGATTTTTCCGACCGGGCTGCGGTACGCAGCTTTGCTGCGAACTTCGGCTTGCTGCGACTCGACCATCACCTGTGCACCAACGAAGACGGCGTTTCGGAAATCTCCGTGGCAACCGCCGGCGTTCGCAGTGAGTATGTGCCTTATTCAAACAATAGCCTAAGCTGGCATACCGACGGTTACTACAATGCCCCCGACCGGCAGATCCGCGCCATCGTTTTGCATTGTGCAAACCCTGCCGTTTCAGGCGGTGAAAGCGCCCTGTTCGATCCAGAAATGGCCTACATCCGCCTGCGTGACGAAAACCCGGCCTTTATCAGTGCTTTCGAACATCCCGAGTGCATGATCATCCCCGCAAACAAAGGGCCGGACCATGCAGGTGTGCGAGTTCAAATCCGCCCGGCCATTTGTGGCCCGGTTTTTTCGGGTGATCCTCGAGACGGCACACTGCATATGCGCTACAGCGCCCGCAAAAGAAACATCCACTGGCGTGAGGATAAAACGACCACGGCAGCGCGGGATTTTCTAAGCGAACTCCTGGCCGACGACTCCGGGCCGCTGTTCCGCTACCGTCTGCAAAAAGGCGAGGGCCTCATCTGCAACAACGTATTACACAAACGGACCGCCTTCGAAGACACTCCGGGCCACAGACGCCTGCTTTACCGCGCACGCTTTTACGACCGTATGGTTTCAGGCTGACTGTGAATTCCAGCAGGCTTGTATATGCTGTCTTTTTTGTCAGGGCGCAGCTCTGGAGATGGAGACGCTTGTCTTTCTTGTTTGGGGCGCCGGTCCGGAGTAAGGGAGCTGTTTCCGGGACACGGCATGAACCGTCCCTGGGCCTCCTCTTGCCATGTTGTGATGCAGAACTCTGAATAGCCGGAAAGAGTGACCGTGCTTCTTGCAGGACCGTATGCGTCAGGGATGACGCATCCGAGCTTACAGGGACGTACTTGCAGCGTGTCCTGGAAGGAGTATGGTCGCTC